>NZ_JYMS01000017.1:0-135151 GCF_000938285.1 Bradyrhizobium sp. LTSP857
TGTCCAGCGGATGGATGGGTAACAGAACAGACCGGATGGATGGGTGACACTGGTTCATGATTTGGTCGGCTGCGGCGCTGCGCTAGCGCAGCGCCGCAGCTTGCGTGTTTTCTGGTCGATGATGCCGATCGGCACGTCGAAGAAGCGCACTTGCCAGGATCCGTCCTCGGTTTCCTCGACGGCAACCGCTTCACCGTCGAGAGCGCTGCAGATGTGGATGAGGTCACCACGCCATTTGATCTCGCCGTTGGAGCGGACCTGGCGCACCGCGGCTTCGGCTGGATAATCCGGCTCGGGAAGCCGCCTTGGCATCGCACGAGCCGAAGGCTGATAGACGCTCGCAGGTGGGTGCTGGCCAAGCGACTCGTGCGGCCGTTCTTCGTTGTAATCGCGCACAAATGCCGCGAAGCGACGGGCCTGCGCGGCCTGGGTTGGCGGCGGTGGCCGCATGGCTTCCAGAAGCGTGAGGTGAAAACGCTCGTGTCGGCCGTTCTGCTGCGGATAGCCAGGATCAATCCGTTCATGGCGGATGCCAAGCTTGATCCACCATACCGACAGCGCCGTCAGACCCGTGGTCCCAGTCGAGGCGAACGGCGAGCCGTTGTCGGAGCGGATGATCTGCGGCAAGCCGTACTCGCGAAACGCCCGCTCCAGCGGCGGTTGGCACTCGGCATATTGCGTGCTGCCCGTCGCTGCCAAACTAATCAAATAACGGCTGAAGCCATCGGTCACCGTGAAGGGTTCAACGCGAGAGCCGTCGCCCAGACGAATCCAGCCCTTGTGATCGAGGGCCCATACATGGTTGGCATGCTGAGGCACCGTCAGTTGACCCACACGCGGTGGCGCACGTCGCCGAGCCCGACGGCTACTAACCAGTCCCGCTCGTTTGAGAATCTGGCCTGCCGTCGAGGCCGACGGCCAATCGATATCCCCTTGGTGAGCCTCAAGCTTGCTTACGATCTTGCGCGGTCCCCAGCTCGGCCGCTCAAGCCGGAGTCCCACAATCGCATCCACGATGTGCTGCGGCGTCGCTCGCCCATGCACCCGCACGGCGTGCGAGCGATCCGCAAGCCCTCCAGCCCCTTCCAACCGGTAGCGGTCCAACCATTTGTAACCGGTCTTGCGACTAATCTCGTAGCGGTCGCACAGCTCCGTCATCGTCCACAATCCGCTTCGCTGATCCGCGATGAAGTTAACCCGCTGGTCCATTGCGCAGCTCTCTCGCCAAGGCATCGGCTGATCCTCCCAGCCGACAGAGAACTGTCACCTATCCATCCGGTCTACTGTGTTACCTATCTATCCGGTCTGGACAGCGAAGCGCCGGATGAGGGGTGTCTCTCCGCGAATACAAATGTGCATGAATGCGCGGAGGCAACCCCTCACCCCAGTGAGCTTGTGTCGACCTGCGGTGATGCCCTCTCCCGCAAGGGGAGAGGGCGCAGTAATGCGCACCGACGAAGACGCAGCTATACAATCCCTCGATATCTGGTCATGCCAGACGGTCAGAGCTTTCGTGCCTGAACATCGCTAGCGTCCGCTCGAAACTCACGGAGACAAGCGGTGCACAGCCCTCAACCCAATCTCGACTCGCGCGCAAGTGACGACTGGCCGTCCGAACTCTATCGCATCCTCAAGGCCGTCGACGTGCGGCAGATGTCCTATGTCCCGGATGCCGGCCACAGCCAGTTGATCCGTCTGTTCTCCGCCGACCGTGACGTCACCACCAACGTGCTGACCACGGAAGAGGAGGGCATCGCGATTGCCGCGGGCGCTTGGCTCGGCGGCCAGCGCAGCGTGGTGCTGATGCAGTCGAGCGGGGTCGGCAATTGCATCAACATGCTGTCGCTGTCGGCGATCGGACGCTTTCCGCTGCTGATGCTGGTGACGATGCGCGGCGAATGGGCCGAGTTCAATCCCTGGCAGGTGCCGATGAGCCGGGCGACGCAGCCATCGCTGGAAGCGATCGGCCTGAAGGTGATGCGCGCGGAGACGGCTGAGGATCTGGTCGAGACTGTCGAATCCGCCGCAGCGTTCGCCTACGAAGCTGATCAGCAGGTCGCCGTGCTGATCGGACAACGCCTGATCGGCAAGAAGAAGTGGTGATGTCAATGCAAGCTCAACTCGATCGTCGCGCTGCCGTCGCGGTCCTGCTCAGGGATCGCAAGGATACACTGGTCGTCTCCGGCCTCGGCTCGCCCACCTACGATCTTCATTCCGTCGGCGACCACGACGGCAATTTCTATCTCTGGGGTGCGATGGGCGGTGCTGCGCTGATCGGGCTCGGGCTCGCGCAGGCTCAACCGTCGAAGCGGGTTCTCGCCTTGACCGGCGACGGCGAGCAGTTGATGGGGATTGGCGGTCTCGCCACCATCGGCGTCGCGCGTCCGCGCAATCTCGACATCGTCGTGATCGATAACCAGCATTTTGGCGAGACCGGGATGCAGGCGAGCCATACCGGCCGCGGCGTCGATCTCACGGCGATCGCGGCGGCCTGCGGCTTCGCTGCGACCGGAACCGTGCGGACGCTCGAGGAGGTGGAGCGCCTTGCAACGCAAATCGCCCAGCCTGCCGATGGGCCGCGGCTTTTTGTCATCAAGGTCCTGGCCGAAAATCCACCACGCTCGCTACCGTCGCGCGATGCCGTCTTTATCAAGAACCGGTTCCGTGCTCATCTCGGATTTGCGGCGGCTTGAACTGGGATTCTTGCCCGGAATAGGTTCGCCGCAAGCAGCTATTCTGGAGTGAGACTCATGAAACTATCCGGCAAGGTCGCCGCCATCACCGGCGCGGCGCGTGGCATCGGCAAAGCCTGTGCAAAGAGATTTCTCGATGACGGCGTCAAGGTCGTCATCTCGGATGTCGATGCCGATGGCCTTGCCGCCACGGCCGCCGAGCTCGGGCGGCCGGATGCCTTGCGCGCCGTCCCCGGCAATGTTGCCAAGCGTGCCGACGTCGATCGCCTCGTCGTGACCGCTGTCAAAGAGTTCGGCCGGCTCGACATCATGGTGAACAATGCTGGCGTCGCCCGCAACCGGGATATCCTGGAGATCTCCGAAGAGGAGTTCGACGAAATCATCGGCATCAACCTGAAAGGCGCGTTTTTCGGCGTTCAGGCCGCCGCGAAGCAGATGATCGCGCAGGGCGGCGGCGGGGTCATCATCAACATGTCCTCGGTGAATGCGCTGCTGGCGATCCCGGCGCTTGCGACCTACGCGATGTCCAAGGGTGGCATGAAGCAGCTGACTTCGGTCGCCGCTGTCGCGCTCGCCCCGCACAACATCCGCGTCGTTGCGGTCGGACCGGGGACGATTTTAACCGACATGGTGGCGTCGTCGATCTACACATCAGAGGATGCCCGCAAGACCGTGATGTCACGCACGCCGGCGGGCCGCGGCGGCGAGCCGAGCGAGGTCGCCTCAGTCGTCGCGTTCCTCGCCAGCGACGATGCGTCCTACATTACCGGGCAGACAATTTATCCGGATGGCGGGCGATTGATCCTGAACTACACGGTGCCAGTGAAGGACAAGTAGCTCTTACGACTTCACCGCGCCAGACGTCATGCCGTCGATGAACTGGCGTTGCAGCAGCACGAAGATCACGACGATCGGCAGCACGATCGTGACGGCGGCCGCCAGCATCTCGCCCCAGTCGGTCGAGTACTGGCCGGTCAGATTGTAGAAGCGCACGATCGCCGTGACGTTGCTGTCGTTCTGGAGAAACGTCACGGCGATGACGAACTCGTTCCAGGCGTTCAGGCCGACGATGATCGCGACGGTCAGCAGCCCCGGCCGCATCATCGGCAGGATCACGTACCAGAACGTCTGCCACGGCTTTGCGCCATCGACCTGCGCTGCTTCCTCCAGCGCGACGGGAATTGCGAGCGCGTAGGTGCGCAGCAGGAAGATCGCGAAGGGCGAGAACATCGCCGTGTAGATCAGCGCCACGGCGGGGATCGAATTGATCAGGCCCAGCTTCGCGAACATGAAATAGAGCGGGTAGAGGTAGAGCTGCACGGGCACGGTGATCGTGGCCATGAAATAGAAGGTGATGAAGCGCCAGAATTTGCCCTTCTGCCGCGCCAGCACATAGGCGCAGGGCGTCGCGGTGACGCACACCATCAGGATGGTCAGGCTCGCGACCTCGGCGCTGTGCAGCAGGCTGGGGCCGAGCTGGGCATTGCGCCAGGCCGACGAGAAGTTCTCCCAGTGCAATTGCGTCGGCAGCGCCAGCGGATTGCTGCCGATCTCGACCGTCGTCTTCAGCGCGTTCATCACGGCAAGCACGATCGGCAGCAGCGAGCTGAACGATGCGACGCCGATCAGCGCGAGGCTGAATGTCCTGCTCCAGCGGTCCCCGATCATGTCGATTGCGCGTCGTCGGTGATCTGGAGCCAGAGATAGACGGCGGTGGCACACAAGCCAAACAGACTCATGACGCAGGCGGCTGCCGCAGCCTGGCCGACGTCGCCTTCGAAGAAGGCGTGGCGATAGGCAAACGTCGCCAGAACCTCGCTGCCATAGGCGGGGCCGCCGCGGGTGACGATGAAGATGAACTCGAACACCTGGAACGACCAGATCACGGTCAGGATCAGCATCAAGGTCAGCGTCGGGCGGATGCCCGGAATCAGCACGTAGCGGAACAGCGCGAGGAAGCCGGCGCCGTCGAGCCGCGCCGCCTCGATCTGGTCGACGCTGATCTGCCGCATCGCTGACAGGAATACGACCGCAAGAAAGCCCCACCAGTGCCAGATATCGACGGCCGCGACCGCATAGAGCGAGCGGTCGGGATCGGCGAGGGGATCGGAGATCGAAAAGCCGCGCTCGTTCAGCCATGCGACGATGCCGGTCGCAGGGCTGAAGATCATGCCCTGGAAGATGCGCCCCGTAACCGCGACCGCGATGATGCGCGGCAGGAAGATGATGGACTGCACGACGATGCGCGCATTCGGTGCCATCAAGAGCGCCGCGGCCATCACCAGCGCGATACAGACCGGTACGGTGAGGAAGATCGCGGTCCAGATGAAATTATTGGTCAGCGCCGACCAGAACACGGGATCGGCGGCCATGTTCTGGAAATTGGCGAGGCCCGCCCAAGCCGGCTTGCCGACACCATCCCACATGAAGAACGCCGCCGTGAATGTCAGCACGGCGGGCACCAGGATGATGCAGATATTGATCAGCAGCGCCGGAAGCGCGAACAGCCACATCTTGGGATCAGGCCGTCCGCGGCGGCAGCGGCGGCACCTTGCCTTCCTTGGCTTCCTGGCTGAACAGCGTCTGCATCCGGGTGAGATAAGCGTCCGGCGTGATCTTGTTGAGCCAGACCTGCTCGATGCCCTCGATCAAATAGGAGTTGGTGGCGCCGGGCCAGAATGTCCAGGTGGTGAAGCCGTATTGGCCTTTGCTGAAGGCCTCGTGCAGATTCGCGATGGTCTTCTCGAACAGGGGATAGCCGATGCCCTGGAGCATGTCCGGCGGCAGGTCCTTGACCGGCAGCGCCCATTTTCCCGGCCAGTCGCGGTTCATGGTCTCGTAGAATTTGCGCGTCAGCATGAACTCGAACACGGCGGCGGCGCCTTCCGCATTCTGCGAGGTCTTCGCGATCGACAGCGTCGCGCCGCAGGCCAGATGCACCAACGAGCCCGTGAAGGCCGAGCCGAGGCTCGGCGTCGGCATCACGTCCATGACCGTGTCGGGCTTCGACATGCCGTAGGATTTGGTGCCGAACGACCAGGTGCCGTTCAGCGCCATCGCCGCCTTGCCGTTCACGACCTGAAGAAAACTCTGCTCGATCGTGAGCGAGAAGTAGTTCTTGCCGAAATAGCCCTTGTTGAACCAGGCCTTTGACAGCTCGACGGCCTCGACGAAGGGCGGCGCGGTCCAAGGCAGTTCGCCCGAAAGCGCCTTGCGCACGTTGTCGGGGCCGGCGACGTTGTTGAGGAACACCGTCATCAGCCACTCGTTGACGCCCTTCCAGTCGGCATTGCCGGCGCCGAAGGGGATGATGCCCTTGGCGAGCGCGGCGTCGGCGATCTCCTCCATCTCCTGCCGATTGGTCGGCTGCTTCCAGCCGTTCTGCTTGAACAGCTCCTTGTTGTAGAACAGGTGCATGGACTCGTAGTCGCGCGGCAGCGCATAGAGCTTGCCGCCGTAGACGCTGGTGTTGAGCAGCGGCGCGAGGAAGCGATCCTTCCATTTGTACTTCTCAGCGAAATCGTCGAGCGCCAGCACCTGGCCCGCATTGGCGATCGCGGTGAGATAGGCGGGGCCGGCGGTCTGGACGATGTCCGGACCATTCCCTGCGACCAGCGCGACCTTCAGGAGATTGTTGACGGCGGCGCCCTTCACTTCCATCTGGAGCAGATATTTGTCCTGTGAGGCGTTGAAGGCCTCGACCAGATCGTTGCGTAGTGCGGCCTGGCCGTCCGAATTCGCCTGGCCGAACCAGAAGGTCACGACCTTGCGTTCCTCGGCGCGGGCGCCTCGCGGCAGGTTAGCTGCAAGCGCGGCAGCGGGAATGGCAGCAACAAGCTGGCGTCGGGTCATGGTCATGGCGATGAACCTCGGTTTCCTCAGATCACGTCTATTGTTGATTTTGCTTTAGTAATACGTATAACTAAGCGAAATGGCGACGTCAACAACGAGGACAGAGCGGGTGAAGGGGCGCGATAAAGCGGCGCCGGCCCGTCCCACGCAGAAGGATATTGCGCTTGCGGCCGGCGTTTCGCAGGCCGCGGTGTCGCTCGTCCTGAACAAGACGGAGACGCCGTCCGTTCCGCCGGCGACGCGCACGCGGATCCTCGAGGTCGCCGAGGGGCTCGGCTACCGGCCGAACCATCCGGCGCGCATGCTGCGTAGCGCGCGGACCATGACCTTGGCTTGCGTCATCCCTGACATCACCAACCCGTTCTACCCGGGGCTCGTGCGCGGATTGCAGACGATCGCAGCTCCCGCCGGTTATGACGTGCTCATCTTCGACACCGACGGTCGGCCGGAACGCGAGGCGCGCGCGATCGACTGGCTGCTCCAGGGGCGCGCCGACGGCGTCGTCGCGACTTTCTTCCATCTGCGCGTGCCCCAGTTGGCGGTGCTCGCGCGAAAAGGCATTCCGCTGGTGCGGCTGGAAAGCCAGCACAAGCCGGACGGGCCGCTCGCGATCGACAGCGTCTATATCGATAACGCTGAGGCGGCTGCCGAGATGACGCGACTTCTGATTGCACGCGGGCACCGGCGTATTGCGATGATCCAGGCCGAATTCGGCCCGAGCCAGCGCCGCGCGCAGGGTTACGGCGCCGTGATGCGGGAGGCCGGCCTTACGCCTGATTTCATCACAGACAGTGCCTATTCCGAGGAATCCGGCGCGCGCGCCATGACGCGGCTGCTCGAACGCAAGGGCGATCGCCCGACCGCCGTGTTCGGCGCCAGCGACGTGCTGGCGCTCGGCGCGATGGAGGCGGCCCGTAATGCCGGGCTCTCGATCCCGAACGACATTGCAATCGCCGGCTTCGACGACATTCCGGTCGCAAAGTTGCTCGGGCTCACCACCGTGCGGCAGCCGGAGTTCGACCTCGGTGCGCTTGCGGCCGAGACGCTGGTCAGGCGGTTGCAGCCCGGCGGGCTTGCGACGCCAGGCAGGAGCCATGAGCTGAAATTCGAGATCATGACACGCTCGTCGGTCTGACCGGTGGGCCAAAGAAGTGGATATGGGAGTGAACAGGTGACGGCTATTCCTCATGACTACGCCGAGCGCGTCTATGCCGGCGTGCTCGGCAAGCTCATCGGCGTCTATCTCGGCCGGCCCTTCGAGGGCTGGACCTATGAGCGCATCATGAAGGAGCTCGGTCCGATCAACTATTACGTCAACGAGCGCCGCGACGTCGCGCTGCGCTCGCATCATCTCGTCGTCACCGATGACGACGTCTCCGGCACCTTTGCCTTTCCCCGCGCGCTTGCCGACAATGGTTATCCAAAGCGACTGACCTCGAAGCAGGTCGGGCAGGCCTGGCTGAACTACATCATCGAGGAGCGCGCCATCCTGTGGTGGGGCGGCATTGGCAATTCCACCGAGCATACCGCCTATCTCCGGCTGAAGGCCGGCATTCCGGCGCCGCAGAGCGGCTCGATCGCGCTGAACGGCACGACCGTGGCCGAGCAGATCGGCGCACAGATCTTCATCGACGGCTGGGCGATGGTGAGCCCGGGCAATCCCGAGCAGGCCGCCTATCTCGCCGAGCAGGCCGGGCGGGTCAGCCATGACGGCGAATCCGTGCATGCCGCAAAGCTGCTCGCGGCGATGGAGGCGCAGGCCTTCGTCGAGCGCGACGTCCAGAAGCTGATCGATGTCGGCCTCGGCTTTGTGCCGAAGGACGCGCTGATCCGGCGCGTCGTCAATGACGTCCGCGAGTGGCACGCCGGCGACAACGGCAATGACTGGGAACGCACCCGTGCGCTGATCGCCGAGCGCTACGGCTACGACAAATTTCCCGGCAATTGCCATGTCGTGCCCAACCACGCGCTGATTATCCTGGCGACGCTCTATGGCGAGAAGAGTTTCCAGGAAGCGATGCGGATCGCCAACACGGCCGGCTGGGACACTGATTGCAACGCCGGCAATGTCGGTTGCCTGTTCGGCATCCGCACTGGCCTTGCGGGCCTCGATGCCGGACCGGATTTCCGCAAGCCGATTGCCGATCGCATGTACATCTCGACCGCCGACGGCGGTGCTGCGATTACCGATGCCGTGATCGAAACGCAGTCGCTGGTCGCTGCGGGCCTTGCGCTTGCGGGCGCTCCGGCGCTCGCGGTTGCCAAGGACGGTGCGCGTTTCAATTTCAACTTTCCCGGCAGCTTGCAGGGCTTCCATGCGAAGGGCGGATCTCCGGCGCGGCTGCACGAGGTCGAGCTCAGCAACGTCGCCGGCCACAGTCGTACCGGCGAACGCAGCCTCGCGATCGACTTCCGCCGCCTCGCGCCCGGACGCGTGGCGCGTGTTGCGAGCCCCACCTTCTTTGACAAGGAGGTGTTCTCGATGCCGACTTATCAGCTTGTGTCCTGCCCGACCCTGTATTCGGGGCAGCGGGTCGAGTGCCGGCTGGAGTCGGACACGGACAGCGGCGCGGTGGCGGTGCGGTTGTTCGCCAGCGTCTATGACGAGCACGATGAGCTGGTTCAGATCTATGGCGATGCGCAGGAGCTCACCGGAGGCTGCCAGGCCGTGCTGAGCTGGCGGGTGCCGGAGACGAATGCCTATCCGGTCTTCGAGATCGGCGTCGAGATCGAGACGCGCGATCCTCTCGGCGCCGATGGCACGCTTTATCTCGATTACCTGACCTGGGGCGGCGCGCCGGACACCGTGCTGAAGCGGCCGGACGCCAATCTGAGCACGATGTGGAAGCACGCCTGGGTCAACAATGTCAGCCAGTTCCAGACGCGATGGGAAGGCCTGCGCGTCACCAATGGCGACGGGCTCGGCTTCATCGCGCAGGGCTCGCGCGACTGGAAAGACTATCGCGTGACGACGGAGATCATGCCGCTGCTGGCGAATGCCTGGGGACTCGCCGCCCGCGTGCAGGGACGCGAGCGCTACTACGCGCTGATGTTCGATCACACAGAGGGCGGCCGCGTCCGCCTGGTGAAGCGCCTGCATGACGAGGTCGTTCTCGCCAGCGAGCCTTTTGATTGGCAGCTCGACCGGAAATATCGGATTGAGCTGCGCGTGGCTGGAAGCGACATCGAAGCGCATGTCGATGGCAAAAGGCTGTTCAGCGTTCAGGATACGGGTGGGCTGCCGCTGACGGGCGGCGCGGTCGCGCTCGTCGTCGACAGCGGATCGATCTCCGCGGAAGAGGTGAGGGTGTCGCCGCTCTAGGCGCGCCTCACTCCGCGGCGATCGTCATCCCGTATCCCAGCCGCTTCGAGATGCCGGCGGCGCAGTCGCGCAGGGCATGCGCGATCGGGCTGTCCCAGCGGGCATCGAACGTGCCCTCCGGCCCCATCCCGGTGATCACCAGCGCCACATGGCCGGAATGATCGAACACGGGGGCGGAGAATGCGTTGACGCCGGGGAGGGGATCGCCGAGCGCGCGCGCCAGCCCGTGCTTGCGGACCTCGACGAGCATCTCGGCGACCTTTGCGCCCTTCACCGGCCGCTTCGGATTGTAGCCGACGCCGTGACGGTCGAGGCCGCTTTCGAGCGCGGCGTTGATCGTCTTCTCCGGCAGGAACGCCGCAAACGCACGGCCAGTTGCGGTCTCCAGCAGCGCCATCACCGAGCCGGCGCGCATCACGATATGCACAGGCTGGCCCGGCTCCTCCAGCTGCACCACGGTCGGACCGTGCGTGCCCCAGACCGCGAGCGAGACCGCATGACCAATCTGCACTGCGAGCGCGGCGATCTTCGGCCGCGCGATGCGCACGCCCGAGAGGCGGCGCAGGCTGATCAGGCCGAGCTCGAGCGCCAGCGCGCCAATCTCATAGTGACCGGTGACCTCGTCCTGCTCGATCAATCCGATGCGCGAGAAGCTGGCGAGATAAGGATGCGCCTTGGCCGGCGTCATGCCGGCCTCGCGCGCGAGATCGCGCAGCATCATCGGCTCGCCGGATCTCGCGAGCGCGCGGAGCAATTCTCCGCCGACTTCGATCGACTGGATGCCGCGGCTTTCTCTCTTCATGCGCCTCCGATGCGCCTGCTTACGCCGCGTCGCGCTTGGCGGCGTTGTCGGCAAGATGGCGGCCGGCAATGTAGCCGAAGGTCAGCGCCGGCCCAAGCGTGATGCCGGCACCGGGATAATTGCCGCCCATGATGCTCGCCATGTCGTTGCCGGCGGCATAGAGTCCGGAAATGACGCGGCGCTCGGCATCGAGCGCCCGCGCGTTCTCGTCGGTGACGATGCCGGCATAGGTCCCGAGATCGCCGATCACCATCTTGATCGCGTAGAACGGGCCGTTTTCGAGCGGCGCGATGCAGGGATTGGGGCCATGCATGGCGTCGCCCTGGTAGCGATTATAGGCTTTTGAACCTTTGCCGAAAGCGGCGTCGTGGCCCAGAGGGGCGGTCGCATTGAACTGCTTGACGGTCTCAGTGAACGCATTGGTATCGATGCCGGCCTTCGCCGCCAGCGCCTCCAGCGTGTCGCCGCGCAGGAGATAGCCAGTATCGAGATGATGCCCGAGCGGCATCGGGAAGGGCGGCACGCAGCCGAGGCCGTATTTGCGCAGTGTTGGGTGATCGCAGACGAGATAGGCTGCGATCTCCTCGCCGGGCTTTGCGGCCTTGATCATGGCCTGGACGAAGTCGTGATAGGAATTGCCTTCATTGGCAAAGCGCTTGCCGTCGCGCATCACCGCGATCACGCCGGGTTTGGCGCGGTCGATGAAATGCGGCATCACGCCCTTTGAGCCATCCTTGCGCGTGGTCAGCGACACCGGCACCCAGGCGGCCGCATTCGGCAGGCGGCCCTCGACATGGCCGCCGGCGGATTCGGCGAGGCGGAGGCCGTCGCCGGTATTGCCGGTGGGGCCGGGCGAATAGTGTTCATTGCCGGTCGGCGCGTGCGGAAACATTTTTTGGCGCCGCGCGACGTCGTGCGGAAAGCCGCCGCAGGCGAGCACGACGCCTTGCCGCGCGCGGACGCGCACATCGCGTCCCTCGCGGGTGATGATGGCACCGGTCACTGCGCCGTTCTCGACAGTCAGCTCGCGCACGGGCGAGGACAGCCACATCGGAATCTTGAGATCGAGCGCGGATTTGGCGAGGCGCCCCGCCAGCGCATTGCCGTTGGTCAAGGTCATGCCGCGGCCGTGGCGCAGCACGTCCATCAAATGCCGCGACAGGCGCTTGGCGACATAGGCCGCCGACGTCAGCGACTTCGTCACGCGCATGAAATGGATGATCTCCTTGCCGGAGCCTAACATCATGCCGAATACGGTGAGCTCGGGAAGGGGCATGCCGAGCGTCTTGATGAGATCGCCGAGCTCGCGTCCGTCGAACGGGCGCGTCACCATGGAGCGGCCGCCCTGCGCGCCGCCCGGTGCCTCGGCGTGATAGTCGGGAAACACCAGCGGCATGTCGAAACGCAGCGCTGTCTTGGTGGTAAAAAAGTCCACCGCCTCAGGGCCGGCGCTTAAGAAAGCGTCGACGCGCGCGGCATCAAAATTGTTGCCGGCTTCGTGCCGCAGATAAGTGCGGGCCTGTTCAGGCGTCTCCGCGATGCCGTAGGCCTGCGCCAGCGATGTCCCGGGGATCCAGAGCCAGCCGCCGGAGCGAGCGGTAGTGCCGCCGAAGCGCGGCTCCTTCTCGACGATCAGCACGTCGAGGCCGCGATAACGTGCAGTGATCGCCGCGGACATACCGGAGCAGCCCGATCCGGCCACGAGCACATCGCACTCGTAAGTCTCAATTGCGTTGCGCTCGTTGCCGGTCATGCTGGCCTCACTTCTTCAGCAGCGGACATTTGGACTCGGAGACCGGACGGAAGGCGTCCTCGCCCTTCACGGTCTTGATGATCTCCAGATAGTCCCAGGGCTCCTTGGACTGCTCGGGTGACTTCACCTTGGCGAGATACATGTCGCGGATGACGCGGCCGTCCTCGCGCAACTTGCCGCCGTGCACGAAGACATCCTCGATCGGCAGCTCGCGCATCTTGGCCATCACTTGCGCCGGATCGTCGGTGCCTGCCGCCTTGATCGCCTTGAGATAATGCAGCACCGAGCCGTAGACGCCGGTCTGGATCATGGTCGGCATCACCTTGGTGCGTTCGTAGAATTTCTTCGACCAGGCGCGGGTGGCCTCGTCCATGTTCCAGTACGAGGCCGTGGTCATGTAGGTGCCCTGTGCGGCCTTCAGGCCGACCGCATGCACGTCGGTGTCGAACATCAACAGGCCGACGAGCTTCTGGCCGCCCTGCACCAGGCCGAACTCGCCGGACTGCTTGATCGCGTTGTCGGTGTCCTGGCCGGCATTGGCGAAGGCGACCACGTCGGCTTTCGAGCTCTGTGCCTGGAGCGCAAAGGACGAGAAGTCCGCGGTGTTGGTCGGGTGCTTCACACTGCCCAGGACCTTGCCGCCCATCTCGTTGATGAAGCGCGTCGCGTCCTTCTCGAGCTGCTGGCCGAAGGCGTAGTCGGCGGTGATGAAGTACCAGGATTTGCCGCCTTCCTTGATCACGGCCGACGCTGTCACCTTCGACAGCGCGTAGGAGTCGTAGGTGAAGTGCACGGTGTTGGGGCTGCACAGCTCGTCGGTCAGCGAACTCGCGCCGGGACCAGAGAGCAGCGCGATCTTGTTGCGCTCGCGCACCATGTTGTGCACGGCGATCGCGATGCCGGAATTGGGGATGTCGGCGACGGCGTCGACCTTGCCATTGTCGAACCAGCCGCGCACGATCTGCACGCCGACGTCGGTCTTCATCTGGTGGTCGGCGCTGATGATCTCGATCGGCTTGCCGAGCACGGTCGGGCCGAATTCCTCCACCGCCATCTTGGCCGCCTCGACGGAGCCGGGGCCGCTGTTGTCACGCCCCCAGCTCGACAGATCCGTCAGCACGCCGATTCTCACCACGTCGTCTGAGACTTGCGCGCTCGCAACTGTGGTCATGGCAGCCGATGTCATGGCCGCGAGCATGGCGCAGGCCAAAAACCCTCTCATCGTCGTTCCCTCGCTTTTATGGGCCGCTTGGCGCGGCCGGTTATGAGTTGGCGGCAAGTTAGATATTGGCGAATGAATTTGTCAATGGCGAAATTAAGCTCGCCGTCGCGCCGCTTTCGCCAGGACGACTAGACGTCGGCACCGTGACAGGTTGCAACCATTCCCCCGATTATCCATGATGACGGCCGGAAAGTTTGGGGCATGGAATGACGGCAGCAACGGGGGTCTCCGGCGCGACGGAGCGATCGACGACGGCGCATGTGGTGTGGGCAGCCGCGCTCGGCACCGCGATCGAATGGTACGATTTTCTGATCTACGGCACGGCGGCGGCGCTCGTGCTCAACAAGCTGTTCTTCCCGAGCTTCGATCCCTTTGTCGGCACGCTCGCGGCGTTCTCGACCTACGCGGTCGGCTTCGTGGCGCGCCCGATCGGCGGCGCCATCATCGGGCATTATGGCGACCGGCTCGGGCGCAAGACAATGCTGGTCGCGACCATGATCGCGATGGGGCTCGGCACTTTCCTGATCGGCTGCCTGCCGACCTACAGCCAGATCGGTGTCTGGGCGCCGATCTTCCTTATCGTCCTGCGCTTCATCCAGGGCATCGGGCTCGGCGGCGAATGGAGCGGCGCTGTGGTCATGGTGGCCGAACATGCGGGCAACCGCCGAGGCTTTTACGGCAGCCTGGTGCAGATCGGCTTTCCCGTCGGCGTTGCCGCGTCCACTGGAATCTTCGGCTTGATGACGCAGCTGCCTGAAGCCGATTTCCTGAGCTGGGGCTGGCGCGTGCCGTTCCTGATCAGCATCCTGCTCGTTGGTGTCGGCTTCATCGTGCGGCTCAAGCTCGCCGAGACGCCGCACTTCAAGGAAGTCGTGGAGCGCAAGGAGGTGCTGGCGCAGCCGGTATGGGAAGTGATCCGCCGCGACTGGCGCAGTTTTCTGCTGGCGATCGGCATCACGGTGTCGGAAGTCGGCCTTGCCTATCTCCTCACCGTCTTCACCGTGGTCTATGCCACGACAAAGCTCGGCCTGCCGCGCCAGGTGATCCTCGATGCGGTGGTCTATGCCGCGATCGTTGAGTTCGCGACGCTGCCGCTCGCCGGCTGGCTGTCGGACATTTTTGGCCGTAAGGCGCTGTATCTCGCCGGTGGCGTGTTTTCAGTGGCGTTGGCGTTTCCGCTGTTCTGGTTCCTCGACACCAGGGAGCCGGCGCTGATCACGCTCGCGCTCGTCGTCACGATGACGCTGACGCATGCGCTGCTGTTCGGGCCGAAGGCCGCCTTCATGCCGGAGCTGTTCCGCACCCAGGTACGCTACAGCGGTGCGTCGTTGGGGGCCAATGTTGCGGCCGCGCTCAGCGGCGGCTTCTCGCCGCTGATCGCAACTGCGCTGCTCGCCTGGGCCGGCTCTTACTGGCCGGTGTCGCTCTACATCATCGGGCTCTCGATCATAACGATCATCGCGACGCTGATGGCGCCGGAGACGGCGCGCGACACGCTGAGATCCTGAGAGTCGCTATTTGCAGGCGGGATTCGCAGCGTCTGGAAACACCAGGAAGGTGATGGTCTCAGGCGCAAGCCGGATCGCTCCCGCGGATGCTGTGCGGAGCTCGAGCCGAGGCAGCTCGTCATCGATACTCAGCGCGAGCGTCTTGCCGTTCAACTGCACGGTCGCGCCTTGCAGCCGCGCTGCGTGCAGCGTGTACCGTTCGGCGGAGTGTGGCAGCGTCAGGGTCGATGACGCGCGCCGCGACGCGTTGATCGCGAGCACGGACACCGCGCCCCGCATGCCCGGATGGCAATGCGCGTAGAGATGGAGATAGGGTGCGGCGACCATGTTCGCGTCGAGCACGATCGTTCCCATCAGCCGATGCCAGAGCAGCGCAGCCCAGTAGTTCGGCCGTGGCCGGAACGCCCCCTCGTCGAGCAGTCCGTAGTCGCTTGCCGCGAGCGTGTTGTGCATCACCACCTGCACGCCGGCCCTCGCCAGCCGCCCGAGCTGATCGAGATAGCGGAACGTGTCGAGAAAGGTCTTGTCCCAACGGTTGCCACCGCAGGCGGCGTCCGCCGTTTCCGTCAGCCAGATCGGCTTGCCTGGCTCGAATGCGTCACGCAGGGCGCGATAGGTCGCGAGCGTCGCATCGGTGCGGGCAAGCCATTGTTCGGAGAGCGCCAGCGCCGGATCATCGCGGCCGCCGCAGCGCGGCGAGAGCGTGTTGTAGTGATGATAGGAGAAGCGATCGGTCCCGGGGCCGGATGCGGCGAGCAGATCGCGCGTGGTGATGCCCGACCCGGATGGCGACGGCGCGTCGCCGATTGAACCCGGACCGACGATCAGCGTCTCGGGCGTTGCGCGCCGCATCCATTCGCGAAAAATCCTGAAGTCGCGGCTATAAGCTTTCGCATCATATCCAGGCGGTGCACCGTTCGTCGCGGCGAGTGTTGGCTCGTTCATGAATTCCACCGCCGTGATGCGGCCACCCAGCGAACGCGTCGTGTCGACCAAGTTCTGCGCCTGATCCGGCCTCCACACGCCGTCCGCATCACGGCTGCCGGGACTGATCGCGAAGGAGGTGACGATTTCTGCATCGACCGCGCGCGCAAAATCGATGACGCCACGCCATTGATCGCGACTGAGCACGGAGTCGAAGCCCGGCGGTGGCTTGCCCGGCGCACTGTCCGTGTCGGCAACGAACGTCGCATTGGCCCAGGTGCCGCTCACGCGTACATACGCCGGCGACAAGGCGGCGGCGAGCCTGCGCAGGCGCGCATTGGCTAGATCGATCGGCAGTCTCGCGCTGTAACGATCCCGCTCATCGAGCGCGCGCATCGTTCGCGGATACGGTTTCCAGAACCGCCCGCCGGTCACCTCCACCATCTCGATGTTGTAGGATTGAAAGCGCGCATCGATCGTGCCGATCGCCTTCAGCTCCGTTGGCGCGATGGACACATCGCCGGCGTGTACCGCGCACAAGCTTGCGGCAGCGAGCAGTGCGATTGTCGTCGCGCCTGCTGCGCGAACGAGCCCGCGCGATCGAAGCCATCGCCTTGTATGCACGTCCTGGCGCCTTCTTATGCGCGCTGCCAAAAGCAAATGCAGCGGTCCGATCCATTAGCCGCGTTTATACGGCAGATTTTTACTTCCAATTTTACTTCGCGAAATCCCGCCCATAGCCTCACACGCAACTGATCACATCCGCAGCCGATCAATGGCGATCGGAACGAGCGCTTATTGTAACCAACGAGGGTTGCCATGCTTGACAAGGACAAGAGGAAATCCACTGCCAATCCGGCGGGGACGAGCGACAAGTCTGCGAAAAAGCTGAGCCGGCGCATGCTGTTGAAGGGGGCTGCGGCAGTTGCCGGCGCGGCCGCAGGGTCGGACGCGATCCGTGGATTCCCGACCATCTGGGCGCAGGAGATCAAGGACATCGAGCTGCGCCATGTCGGCGTCTCCTATTCGGTGGTGAAGGCAATCGGCGACCAGGCGGCCAAGGATCTCGGCTTCAAGGTGACGATGCAGAACCTCGACACCTCCGCCGCCATCAACCGCTTCATAAGCCAGCCTAATACGGTCGATATCGCCGATCTCGAGGGCTGGCAGGCTAAGCTCGCTGCCAAGCGCAGCGTGATCCAGGGCATCGAGGTCAAGAAGATCAAGGAATTCGACAACATCCTGCCGATCTTCACCAAGGGTGAGATCGACGGCCACAAGATCCCGCGCCAGGGCATCTCGCCCTATGAGGCCATGTACATCTCCAAGCCCGACTCGACCGATCTGCACGACGGCGTCACCGAATGGGCAACATTCCTGCCGCAAGTCTACAACGCCGACTCCATCGGCTATCGGCCCGACCTCGTCGGTCATGAAGTCACCGAATGGAAGGATCTGATCGATCCCAAGTTTAAGGGCAAGGCCGCGATCCTCGATGTGCCCGCGATCGGCATCATGGACGCCGCGCTCTGCTTCGAAAGCGCCGGCCTGATCAAGTACGGCAACAAGGGCAACATGACCAAGGAGGAGATCGACTTCACCTGCAACAAGCTGATCGAGCTGAAAAAGGAGGGCCAGTTCCGCGCGACTTGGACCACCTTCGACCAGTCGGTTCAGCTGATGGCGGCGGGTGAGGTTGTCATCCAGTCGATGTGGTCGCCTGCGGTCGCGGCGGTGCGCGTGAAGGAAATCCCCTGCGTCTACGCGCCGGTCAATGTCAAGAACGGCAAGGAAGGCTATCGTGGCTGGTGCAACGGCATGGGCCTGATGAAGCACCTTTCCGGCAAGAAGCTCGACGCCGCCTACGAATATCTCAACTGGTATCTCTCGGGCTGGCAGGGCGGCTTCGTCGGTCGCTACGGCTATTACAGTCCGGCGCCGTCGACGGCGAAGAAGTTCCTGACCGCTGCTGAATGGGACTTCTGGTACGACGGCAAGCCGGCGCCGGAAGTCATCAACGATCCCTACGGCGTGGCGATGGAGAAGGCCGGCACCAAGCGCGACGGCGGCTCGTTCCTCGATCGCGTCAAGAACATCTCGTGCTGGAACACGCTGATGGACGAGGCTGCCTACATGAACAAGCGCTGGAACGACTTCAAGGTGGCGTGAAACCTGCTTTGCCTGACGTAGCGACGAGCCGGCGCGGTGACGCGCCGGCGAAAGAGACCGACTTCGAGGCGTTTGCCGACATGCAACCCAGTCAAACTCCGCCACGCGCCAATCTCGCCGGCTGGCTCTATGTCTCGCCGCTGGTGCTGGTGCTCGTGCCGTTCTTCGTAGCGCCGATCCTGGTCGTGCTGGCCGCGAGCTTCTTTGCGACCGACAGCTTTGGTGGGCTGACGCCCGACTTCGCGCTGGCGAGCTACATCGACGTGCTTCATTCGGCGCTGACGTTGAAGCTGTATCTGGCGACCATCAAGTTCACCGTTCTGACCTGGATCTTCACGCTCATCATCGGTTTCTTCGTGGCATATTTCCTGGTGTTCCACGTCCGCAACCAGCTTTTGGCGATCGGCCTGTTCCTGCTGTGCACGGTGCCGTTCTGGACCTCGAACATCATCCGGATGATTTCGTGGATTCCGCTGCTCGGCAAGGAAGGCCTGATCAACCAGGCGCTGCTGGCGATGGGCGTGATCCGCCAGCCGCTGGAGGTGTTGCTGTTCTCCGATCTCGCGGTGGTCATCGCCTATGTCCACCAGCTCACGATCTTCATGATCGTGCCGATCTTCAACTCCATGGCGCGGATCGACAAGAAGCTGATCGAGGCCGCGATCGACGCCGGCGCCAGCCGTTTCGACATCATGCGTCTGATCGTGGTGCCGATGTCCAAGAGCGGCATCGCGCTCGGCACCATTTTCGTGGTCTCGATCGTGATGGGCGACTTCTTTGTAGTCAAAGTAATGTCCGGCGGCGGCTCGGCCTCGGTGGTCAGTGCCTTCTACGAGGACGTCGGCGTGTTGCAATATCCGACCGCCGCGGCCAGTGCCGTGCTGCTGACCCTGGTGCTGGTCGCAATCGTCTCGCTGATCCTGCGCACCGTCGACATCCGGCAGGAGATCACGCGATGAGCGCGGTCTTGGCCGATATGCGCGAGACGGTTGCGCCCGCGACGACCAAGGCGATCGCACCGAGCAAGGGCGGACGGCCCTGGACGTTCTACGTGCTGGCGACGCTGTTTGCGCTCTACGTGATCGCACTCTATGGCCCGATGTTCTGCATCTACATCCTGTCGTTCCAGGACATCCGCGGCGGCCTCGTATTTCCGATGAAGGGCCAATCGCTGCACTGGTTCGTCGATCTCTTCACCCAGGTGCGGACCGGGGACGTCAAGGGCTCGTTCGACCGCTCGATCAAGCTTGCTGTCATCGTCACCATCATCACGGTGGTGGTCTCGTTCCTCGCAGGCCTCGGCTTCCGCAAACGGTTTCGCGGCGACACCGTGGTGTTCTACATGATGATCGGCAGCCTGGTTGCACCCGGCCTCGTGCTTGGTCTCGGTACGGGACTTCTGTTTCAGGCGCTGGGGCTGAATGCGAGCTGGTACACCTCGGCGCTCGGTGCGCAGCTGTCGTGGACGCTGCCGTTCGGCGTGCTGGTGATGTTCGCGGTGATGTCGCGCTTCAACCATGTCTGGGAGGAGGCGGCCTATGATCTAGGCGCCAGCCGCTGGCAGTCGATCTGGCTGGTGATGATCCCGGTACTGGCGCCCGGCCTCGTCGCGGTCGCGCTGTTCGGCTTCACGCTATCCTATGACGAATTCGCGCGCAGCCTCCAGACCGCCGGTTCGCTCAATACGCTGCCGCTGGAAATCTGGAGCATGACGCTGAACGTTACCTCGCCCTCACTCTACGCGCTCGGCACGGTAACGACCATCGTCTCCTTCATCGTCATCGGGGCGAGCCTGGGCAGCATCGTGCTGATCCAGAAAAAGCGCGGCAGCGGGGCGAAGGGTTGAGTTGGGAATGAAGAGCGATCGCGGCGATATCGAACTGGCGGGCGTCTGCAAGAGTTTTGACGGCGCGACCTACGTGGTCGACGGCGTCAATCTCAGGATTGCCGACGGCGCCTATTGCTGCTTCATCGGTCCTTCCGGCTGCGGCAAGACCACGATTTTGCGCATGATCGCGGGCCATGAGGACCCCACCGCGGGCGAGATCGTGATCGGAGGGCAGAATGTCGTCGGACTGGCGCCGGTGCAGCGCCGTACCGCCATGATGTTCCAATCCTATGCGCTATTCCCGCATCTCACCGTGCGCGACAACATCGCCTTTGCACTGCGCGTGCGCGGCATGTCCAAGGCCGATCGGCTGCGCGCCGCAGACGCCATGATCGAGAAGGTGCGGTTGACGCAATTCGCCGATCGCCTGCCGGCCCAGCTTTCCGGCGGCCAACAGCAGCGCGTGGCGCTGGCACGCGCAGCGATCACCGAGCCGCGCGTGCTGCTGCTCGATGAGCCGCTATCCGCGCTCGACGAGCAGCTCCGCGTGCAGATGCGCCAGGAGCTGCGGCGGATGCAGCGGGAGCTCGGCATCACCTTCATCCACGTCACCCACACCCAGCTCGAGGCGATCGCGCTTGCGGACCTCGTGGTGGTGATGGAGCAGGGCAAGATCAAGCAGGCGGGCGCTGCCCGCGACGTCTACGCCCATCCGCACGACCGTTATGTCGCCGAATTCATGGGCGGTCAGAACGTGCTGTCGGGGCGCGTCGAAAAGGTCAACGGTGCGAGC
Source organism: Bradyrhizobium sp. LTSP857 (assembly GCF_000938285.1). Lineage (NCBI taxonomy): Bacteria > Pseudomonadati > Pseudomonadota > Alphaproteobacteria > Hyphomicrobiales > Nitrobacteraceae > Bradyrhizobium > Bradyrhizobium sp. LTSP857. The sequence continues at coordinate 20,867 of NZ_JYMS01000017.1, forward strand.
TTTACGCTCGCGCAGGCGGCGCCCTCCGGAATCGAGGTATCGCTCCAGGCGCGCCCGACCGTCAGCGTCGGCGACAAGGTCGATATCGCAGTGCGCCGCGACGATGTCGCGCTGGTCCGGCCGGGCAGGGAGCTGCCGCCGGGCTACACCACGTCGCTGCCGAGCCGGGTGCTCGCGATCGAATATCAGGGCTATTTCGTCAAGGTCATGCTCGACACCGTGCCGGACGACGAGTTCGTCGCCTACGTGCCGGAAAAGACCTTCTTCGCAGATCCCTTCACTGTCGGCGATGTCGTCATGGCCACATGGGCCACCGGCAGCGCGTTGCCACTCGCCTAAAGACCCGTCGCGCACAGGAGTATGACCGTGCAGATATCCTTCACACTCAACGGCCGGCCAACCACCGTGGACGTCGAACCGGCGACGCTCGTCGCCGAGCTCCTGCGCGAACAGCTCAACCTCACCGGCACCCATATCGGCTGCGACACCAGCCAGTGCGGCGCTTGCGTGGTGCACCTTAATGGGCTTCCGGTGAAAAGCTGCACGCTGCTGGCACCCGCGCTCGACGGCGCGACGCTGCTGACCATCGAGGGCCTGCAAGGCGCGCCCGGCTCGAACCAGATGCATCCGATGCAGGAAGCCTTCCGCGAACATCACGGCCTGCAGTGCGGCTTCTGTACGCCCGGCATGTTGATGACCGCGGTGGCGCTTGCAGCGGAGAAGCCGAACCTGACGGAGGCCGACGTCCGTCACGGCCTTGAAGGCAATATCTGCCGCTGCACCGGTTATCAGAACATCGTCGTCTCAGTGATGGCCGGCGCCGCCGCCATGAACGCCGCCAAAGGAGAGTGACCATGGGCAATGTGATCGGGATCGGCGCGTCACCTAAGCGGAAAGAGGACCAGCGCTTCCTCACCGGCCGCGGCAATTACGTCTCCGACATCAAGCGGCCGGGCATGACGGCGGGCGTGTTCGTGCGCTCGCCCCATGGGCATGCGGTGTTGCGCGGCGTCGACAAGGCTGCGGCACTGGCTGCGCCCGGCGTGATCGCTGTGCTGACGGGCGAGGATGTCGCGGCCGACAAGCTGGGCTCTCTGCCCTGCGGCTGGGGCATCTCGGACGCCAAGGGCGTGCCGATGAAGGAGCCGCCATTCCCGATGCTGGCGCAAGGCAAGGTCCGCTTCGTCGGCGACATGGTTGCCTTCGTGATCGCGGAGACGCCGGAGCAGGCCAACGCAGCAGCCGAGCTGCTGACGGTCGATTACGAGGTGTTGCCCTCGGTGGTCGGCGTGCTCGAAGCGGTGCGGCCGGGTGCGCCGCAATTGTTCGACGACGTGCCGAACAACATCTGCTGCGACTGGGAGCTCGGCGACAAGGCTGCGGTCGAAACCGCGTTCCGCAAGGCGGCGCATGTCGCAAAGCTGAGCCTCGTCAACAACCGCCTGATCGGCAACCCGATGGAGCCGCGCGCGGCGATCGCGGAATATGAGCCGGGAACCGATCGCTTCACGTTGTGGACCACCAGCCAATTTCCGCACGTCGTGCGCTTTCTGATGGGCGCGCTGGTGCTGAACATCCCGCAGCACAAGTTGCGCGTGGTCGCGCCCGATGTCGGCGGCGGTTTTGGCGTGAAGCAGTTCCACTACGGCGAAGAGGCCGTGATCACCTGGGCCGCCAAGCGGGTGATGCGGCCGATCAAATGGGTGGCGAGCCGCTCGGAAGGCTACGTCTCCGATCGCCACGGCCGCGATCATGTCACTGAAGCCGAACTCGCGCTCGACGAGACCGGAAAATTTCTCGCGTTCCGCGTCAACACGCTCGCGAATATGGGCGGCTATCTCTCGACCTTCGGGCCGAACATCCCGACCAACCTCTATGGCCCGCTGCTCGGCGGCGTCTACATGACGCCCGCGATCTATTGCAATGTGAAAGTGGTCTTCACCAACACCGTTCCGGTCGATGCCTACCGCGGCGCGGGCCGGCCCGAGGCGACCTTCGTGCTGGAGCGCATGGTCGATGTCGCCGCCAGTGAGATGGGTATCGATCGTGTCGAGATCCGCCGGCGCAATATGATCCCGAAGGAGGCCTATCCGTATCAGACGCCGGTGCTGGTGCAGTACGATTCCGGCGATCCGATGGGATGCCTCGACGGCGCATTGGTGGCGGCGGACGTCAAGAGCTTCGGCATCCGCAAGGCGGCTTCGGCCAGCAAGGGAAAATTCCGCGGGCTCGGTTACTCGACCTATGTCGAGGCTTGCGGCCTCGCGCCGTCGCGCTTCGCAGGGAGGCTGGGCGCGCGCGGCGGCCTCTACGAGAGCGCCACGGTGCGCGTGCATCCGACCGGCCAGGTGACGGTCATGATCGGTACGCACAATCACGGCCAGGGCCACGAGACAACGTTCGCACAGATCGTGTCGGAAAAGCTCGGCGTGTCCTTTGAGGATGTCGACATCGTGTTCGGCGACACCGACCGCGTGCAGTTCGGCATGGGTACCTATGGTTCGCGTTCGCTGGTCGTTGGCGGCGCCGCGCTGTCGAAGGCGACGGACAAGGTGGTCGCAAAGGGCAAGAAGATCGCGGCCCATCTGCTCGAGGCTGCCGAAGTCGACATCCAATTCGAGGCGGGCCAATTCTCCGTCGCGGGCACGGATCGCATGAAGACGTTCGAGGAGATCGCGGGCGCCGCCTACGTGCCGCATAATTATCCGCTCGAAGTGCTGGAGCCGGGGTTGGAGGAGCAGGCCTATTACGATCCGATCAACTTCACTTATCCCGGCGGTTGCCACATCGCGGAGGTCGAAGTCGATCCGGAGACCGGCACGGTGACGCTGATGAACTACACCGCGGTCGACGACGTCGGCACGGTCATCAACCCGATGATCGTCGAGGGACAGTTGCATGGTGGCATCGTGCAGGGCGTGGGCCAGGCGCTGTTCGAGAACGCGGTCTATGACGAGGGCTCCGGCCAGCTGCTGTCGGGCTCGCTGATGGACTACTGCATGCCGCGCGCCGATCACATGCCGATGATGAAGGTCTCGACCCATTCGACGCTGTGCACGCACACGCCGATGGGCGTGAAGGGCTGCGGCGAAGTCGGCACCATCGGCTCGCCGGCCGCCGTCATCAATGCGGTGGTCGACGCGCTGTCGCATCTCGGTGTCACCCATGTCGACATGCCGGCGACGCCGAACCGGATCTGGCGGTTGCTTCAGAATGCGTCGCTGCCGGTCGCCGCAGAATAGGGAGGACAACAATGAAACCGTTTGCCTATCATCAGCCGAACCAGATTCCTGACGCGGCAAAGCTCCTGGTCTCGATCGAGGACAGCAAGTTGGTCGCCGGCGGCATGACGCTGATCCCGACGCTGAAGCAGCGGCTGGCCAGTCCAGTCGCGCTGGTCGATCTTTCCAAGCTCGGAAACCTGAAGGGTATCACCGATGACGGTGCGACCATCACCATCGGTGCAATGACGCCGCATGCGGTGGTGGCCGCTTCAAAGTTGGTGCAGGCAAAAATCCCCGGGCTCGCCGCGCTGGCGTCGATGATCGGCGATCCGGCCGTGCGTAACCGTGGTACGATCGGCGGCTCGGTCGCGAACAACGATCCGGCGGCCGATTATCCCGCCGGCGTGCTTGGCCTGGGCGCGACCATCGTCACCAGCACGCGCGAGATCGTGGCCGACAAGTTCTTCCTCGGCCTGTTCGAAACCGCGCTTGAACCGGGAGAGATCATCACCGCGATCCGCTTTCCCGTGCCGATCAAGGCCGGCTACGCAAAATTCAAGGCGCCGGCGTCGCGCTATGCGCTGGTCGGTGTGTTCGTCGCGCAGTTTGCCGATGGTGTTCGCGTGGCGGTGACCGGAGCAGGCTCCGGCGTGTTCCGGGTGCCGCCGATGGAGGCGGCGCTGTGGCAAAATTTCGATCCGTCCGCGATCGCTGCGATCAAGATCGACACCGACGGCCTCACCTCCGATATCCACGCCGAAGCCGATTACCGTGCGCATCTCGTCACGGTCATGGCCAAGCGCGCCGTCGACGCGGCGCTCAGCTAGCTCTTTAGGGTTGATGATGACTGATGGTTCCGGCCGAACGGCCTTCCCGCCGGCGCCGACTGGCCTTGGCGCGCTCTCTGCTACCGAGATCATGGCCGGCTACCGGCGCAAGGCGTTCACTCCGCGCGATGTCGTCGACGACACCATCGCCGCGCTCGAGGCGACGCATGAGGCCTGCAACGCGGTGGTGACGCCGATGTACGAGCAGGCGAGGGCGGATGCCGACCGTCTCACCAAAGAGATGCACGCGGGCGAAGCCAGGGGACCTCTCGCCGGCGTACCGGTCACGATCAAGGATCTCGTCTTCGTCGCGGGCGTGCCGGCCTATGCCGGTTCGCCGATGAACAGGGCGTTCGTTCCAGAGGTCGACGCTGCGGTGGTGTCGGCGCTGAAGGCCTCCGGCGCGATCATCACCTGCAAGACCACGACCTGCGAGTCCGGCTATAAGCTTACGGCCGATAGCCCCGTCACCGGCACCACGCGAAACCCATGGAATCCCGGTCGCACCAGCGGCGGGTCGAGCGGCGGCGCGGCGGCGGGCGTTGCCGCCGGCTGCGGACCGATCGCGATCGGCACCGACGGCGTCGGCTCGATCCGCGTGCCCTCGTCGTTCTGCGGCGTGTTTGGCCTGAAGCCGACCTTCGGCCTGGTGCCGCGCTCGCCTGGCTTCTCACCACCATCCTGGGCCTCGCTCGCGCATACCGGCCCGATCACGCGCACGGTTGCGGACGCGGCGCTGACGCTGGAGATCATCGCTGCTTACGATCTGCGCGATCCCGCGAGCCTGCCGGTGTCGCCGCGACGCTTCGACACCAACGCCGCCCCGTTGAACGGCATTCGCATCGGCGCCAGCGCTGATCTCGGCTACGCCGCAATCAGCCCCGACGTGCGTGCTGCGTTCAACAAGGCGCTGGCCATTCTCGATTCCTGCGGCGCGCAGGTCACCTTGGACGGCCCGGGCCTCGATCCCGGCATTTTGGAGCACACGCTGAAGCCGATCGCCTTCGCCGAGCAGGCGGCGGCGGTCGCAAGCAAGACTACGGCTGATCTTGCAAGCTCTGAGTCTGATTATCGCGATGTCGTCAGCGCTGGCCGCCGCTACAGCGGTACAGACTATATCGAAGCCGGCTACCGGCGCGGCCAGGCGCGCAACGCCTTCGTGAAATTGTTCGAGCGGGTCGATGCGCTGGTGACGCCGACGGTTGCGGTCACCGCGTTCGAGGCCGGCCAGATCGGCGTCGACAAGATCGACGGCAGCAAGGTTGATCCGCATCTCGGCTGGTCGCCCTTCACCTGGCCGATCAATCTCGCCGGTCTTCCGGCGGCGACGCTGCCCTGCGGCTTCGACCGTGACGGCATGCCGATCGGCCTTCAGATCGTCGCGCCCTGGCTCGACGAGCCCACGATCTTCCGTATCGCCGCTGCGTTCGAAGCGGCGCAGCCCTGGGCAAAATTCTGGCCGTCGCTGGCGCTGCGCGAAAACACCGTCCGCGCGAAGGTGTGAAGCTCAGGACAGCTCGATCGGAATGCCCCTGCCGCTGAGCTCTTCGTCCAAGCGCAGATAGTGCGCGAGGTAGTCGTGCAGCGCGGTGGCCGCCTTCGACGTTGCGCTGCTCGACTTGTAGAGCAGGAGCTCGATCTTCGGCAGTGGTGGCAGGCCCTCGTTGGGGCCGATCTCGCGCATCGCCGGTACCAATGCGCTGCGGCCGAGTACGGTGACGGCCATGCCGGCAAAGGCTGCGGCCTGGAGGCCGCCGACACTTTCGCTGACGCAGGCGATGCGCCAGCGCAGGCTCGCGCGCTCCAGCGTATCGATCGCATAGTCGCGATAGATGTTGCCCGGCGGCAGCAACGCCAGCGGGATCGGACGTTCCTGATGCGCCGAGGACTGCTCGCCGGTCATCCAGACCAGTTGCTCGCGCCGCACCACTTGGCCGCCGGTGAAATCATTCATGCGGGTGACGAGCGCGATGTCGACGTCGCCGCGTTTGACGAGACCGACCAGCGGCGTCGACAGCGCGCAGTTGAGCTCGACCTGCACACGCGGAAAGGATTTTCGGAACACGCTGAGGATCGAGGGCAGCATGAAGGCAGCGTAGAGGTCGGGCGTGCCGAGCACCACCTGGCCTTCGATCTCCTGCGAGGCTAATTGCGAAATCAGCTCGTCATGCAACCGCAGGATGGATTTGGCGTAGGTGAGAACCGTGGTGCCGTCATCGGTCAGCATCAGCCTTCGGCCAGCATGCTCGAACAATTGCTTGCCGGTGAGCTCCTCCAGCCGCTGCAATTGCAGGGTGATGGCCGGCTGGGTGCGGCCCAGCCGCCGCGCGGTCTCGGTGATGCTGCCGGTCTCGACCACCGAGATCAGCGATCGGAGCATGCGGATGTCGAGACTGATGAGATTCATGCGGCGTCCATGTCGCCCAGAATTTATGCAAGTTCCGTGCTAACGCCGGCCGGCGCAGACGTCACCTCGCCCGTGGCGTCGCGCCGGCGGACTTTCCTCCCGGCCGGCCCTTGCGCGCCGCATTCCAGAAAGTCTCGGCCGCGCGGGTCATGCGGGCGCGCGTGCGGAACAGCGAGACGCTGATCGGGATATCCCATTCCCCGCCACCCGCACGCAGCAGACGGCCGCTGTCGAGATCGGCGCGGACGAGGCTCATCGGCGCCCATGTCACGCCGCGCCCTTCGCGCGCCATATCGATCAGCAACATGACCGGTGCGGCGAAGCCCGGAACGAGCCAGGCCGCCGGATCCTTGACCGCCAGGAATGACGTGACAAGTCGCCCCACGCCCGAGCCCGGGTGGTAGGCGAGATAGGGCAGCGGCGCACCTGATGCGCCGGGGAGGGCGTAGCGAGGCTGTACCTTCTTGCTGCGCCGGCCGCGCGTGGGACGCGTCGACGGTGCGCTGATCGGGATCAGCACGTCGGTTGCGAGATCGACGCGCTGAAAGCGGTCCATGTCGAGCCGGCTCACCAGTGACGGATGATAATGCGCCAGCATGAAATGCGCCTGCGCGTCGAGAAGCAGCTTCTCACAACCGGCGAAATTCGAGGCGACGAGCTGAACGGCCGCGCCGGCGCGTGCGCCGTCCGAGTTACGGATCCATTCCGCAAAGAAAGTCTGCGACAGCGAATGCGTGGCCGCGAAGGTGATAGTCTCGGCCTTCAGCCGCGCCACTTCGAGAGCTTCCTCCCGTCCGACCAGGATCCGGCGCAGCACGTCCTCCGCGACGGGGCGAAAACTTTCGCCGGCGGCCGTGAGTGTGATCGTATGGGTCGAACGTTCAAACAGCGGCGTTCCCAGCCACTCCTCGAGCGACCTGATGCGGCGGCTCAGCGCCGGCTGGGTCACGTGCCGTCGCTCGGCGGCGCGGGAGAACCCGCCCTCCTCGGCGATGGCAATGAAATCCTCCAGCCAGACCAGGTCCATAATAACGTTTTGTCCTCAAATCATACCGATACGGCATTAGCGCCCGGGACGCCGCTGGTCCAATGTAAATGATATCGCAAGACAAGAACAAAGCGCCATCCATGGCGCGACGATGCCGTTGGAGGAAAGCAAATTGCAGGTCGCCGCACCGCCGCTGTCTCAGCCACTCCCGAGCCCCATGTCCGAACGCCGCCGCAAGCCGCTCTGGCGCGAGCAGTATGTCCTGGTGGTCGCCGGTGCCGCGCTCGGTGCGCTGTTTGGATTCCTGCTTCCGACCGTTGCGGTCGAGTTCAAGCCGCTCGGCGATGTCTTCATCTCGCTGATCAAGATGACGATCGCGCCGCTGATTTTCCTGGTCGTGGTCACCGGCATCGCGCAGGTCGGCGACATGAAGGCGGTCGGCCGCATCGGGCTCAAGGCCTTCGCCTATTTCGAGGTGGTGACCACGATCTGCCTGCTGATCAGCTTCGTCGTGGTGCGCTGGGTCCAGCCCGGCGCGGGCGTTGCCCATGCCACCGCACAGCAGGCCGAGGCTGTCGCGCGCTATTCGCAGGCCCATGTGGGATCGCCGTCGGCCTACATCCAGCACATGGTCCCCGAAAGCTTCGTCGGCGCGTTTGCGAGCGGCGACGTGCTCCAGGTCCTCGTGCTGGCGCTGCTGTGCGGCATCGGCCTGTTGCTGCTCGGCGAAAAAGCCGCGCCGTTGCGGACGGGGATGGAGCGGGTCACCGAGCTTGTGTTCAGCGTCGTCCATGTCGTGGTGGCGCTGGCGCCGATCGGTGCCTTCGGTGCCATGGCCTTCACGGTCGCGAAATTCGGTGCGGCCACGCTCTACGCATTGGCGCTTTTGGTCGGCACCGCCTGGGCGATGATGGCGTTCTTCATCTTCGTCATTCTCGGCACGATCTGCCGCTTGGTCGGCATCCGCCTGATGGACCTGTTGCGTCTGTTGCGGACCGAGCTGCTGGTCGTGCTCGGCACCTCTTCGTCCGAGACCGCGATCCCCGGCATGATGGAGAAGCTGCCGAAGGCCGGCGTAGGACGCGCGGTCGCCGGCCTCGTCATTCCGTCCGGGTATTCCTTCAATCTCGACGGCGTCGCGCTGACGCTGCCGCTCTCGACCATCTTTGTCGCCCAGGTCTACGGCATCGAGCTCACTGCTATGCAGCAGTTGAGCCTGTTCGTGGTGATGCTGTTCACCAGCAAGGGCGCGGCCGGCGTCACCGGCGGCGCGTTTGCCGCGCTCGCCGCGACCGTGATCGCCGCCGGGCTGCCGGCGGAGGGCCTGGCGCTGCTGCTCGGCATCGATCGCTTCATGTCGATGGCGCGCGCCATCACCAACACCATCGGCAACGCGGTCGCCTCGATCGTGGTCGCCAAATGGGACGGCGAATTCAACCGGGAGGACTGGGCCCAGTCCGCCGCTCAAATCCAGGCAATGAAGTAAGGATCCAAGGTTTCCAATATGGCTATCAACACCAATGAACTCCCCGTCATCGCGCTGACCCCCGGCGATTGCACCGGCATCGGCCCGGAACAGATTGCGCGCATCCTTTCCGATGACCGGCTTGCCGACGTCGCTCGCCTTGTCGTGGTCGGCGATGCCCGCGTGCTCGACATGGGCATGGAACATGCCGGCGTGAAGCTGAAGGTCGAGCGGATTGCCTCGCCCAAGGCAGCCAAATGGGGCCGCGGCGCGGTGCAGCTCGTCGATCTCGGCAACACCGACCCGTTGAAATTCCCGCTCGGCAAGGCCAGCGCCGAGTCCGGCCGGCTCACCGGTGAGACGCTGTCGCGCGCGATCGATTTCTCCAGGGATGGCGAGGTCGACGCGATCACGTTTGCGCCGCTGAACAAGCGTGCGATGTTCGACGGCGGCTGGAAGTTTCCCGACGAGCACAAAATGTTCGCGAGCCTGCTCGGGCACAAGACCTACTTCTCCGAGATGAACGTACTCGACGGCCAATGGATGTCGCGCGTCACCGGGCACCAGTCGCTGCGCGAAGCGCTCGACGGCATCCATCCGGAGAGCATCACCGATGCGATCGAGCTGGTCGACCGCATGATGCGGAAGGCCGGTGTCGCCAAGCCGCGCATCGCGGTCGCAGCCCTCAACCCGCACGCCGGTGAGGGCGGCCTGTTCGGCCGCGACGAGATCGAGATGATCCGGCCCACCGTCGAAGCGGCCGCCAAGACCGGGATCGCCTGCACCGGGCCGTATCCCGCCGATACCGTCTATATCCGGGCGTTTGCCGGTGAGTTCGACAGCGTGGTCGCGATGTATCACGACCAGGGCCAGATCGCGACCAAGCTGCGCGGCTTCAACCGCGGCGTTACCGTCACCGCGGGCCTTGAGACCGTCTTCACCACGCCCTCGCACGGCACGGCGTTCGATATCGTAGGCCAAGGCGTGGCCAAGACCGGCGCGCTTGAGAGCGCAGTCCGCCTTGCCGCGCAACTCGTATCGATCAAGGTCAAGGAGGCCGCCTATGCAAACTGATCGCAGGACCCTGCTCCAGGCGGCGGCCGCGCTTCCGCTTGCCACCGTCGGCACCGGTGCTGCCTTCGCGGAGACCCCGGCCGCGGCCCCCGCGGCCGCGCCACCCAAGGACGTCACGCGCGCGCTCGCCCATTATCTGGTGACTGCGAGCTATGACGACCTCCCCGCCAATGTCCGGAAAGAGGGCGTCCGCACGCTGCTCAACTGGGTCGGCGTCGCCATCGGCGGCTCGCATCACGAGACGGTCGATATCGCGGTGTCCGCGCTCGGTCCGTTCTCGGGCCCGCAGCAAGCTTCGCTGTTCGGGCGTCGCGAGCGGTTCGACATCATGAACGCCGCTTTCATCAACGGCGTGTCGAGCCACATCTTCGACTATGACGACACCCATCTGAAGACGATCATCCATCCCGCAGGCCCGGTCGCCTCGGCGATCATCGCGCTGTCGGAAATGCAGCCGGTCTCTGGCAAGGAATTCCTGAACGCACTGGTGCTCGGCGTCGAGACCGAGTGCAGGATCGGAAACGCGGTCTATCCGAACCATTACGATGTCGGCTGGCACATCACCGGCACGGCCGGTGTGTTCGGCTCGGCGGCCGCCGTAGGCAAGCTGTTGAAGCTGAACGAGCAGCAGATGACCTGGGCGCTCGGCCTGGCCGCGTCCCAGCCTGTGGGCCTGCGCGAATCCTTCGGCTCGATGAACAAGAGCTTTAATCCGGGTCGCGCCGCCTCAAGCGGCATCTTCGCGGCCATTCTGGCCTCGAAGAATTTCACCTCGTCCGACGCGATGATCGAGGCCAAGCGCGGTTGGGCCAACACGATCAGCACCAAGCAGGACTACAACGAGATCCTGGGCGATCTCGGCAAGCGTTACGAGGCCGCGCTCAACACCTACAAGCCATTCGCCTGCGGCATCGTCATGCATCCGGCGATCGATGCCGCGATCCAGCTCCGCAACGAGAACAAGGTGACCGCGGACCAGATCGAGCGTGTCGACCTCAAGGTTCATCCGCTGGTGCTGGAGCTTACCGGCAAGAAGACGCCGCGCCAGGGTCTCGAAGGCAAGTTCAGCATCTATCATGCGGTTGCGGTCGCAATCGTCGAGGGCGCCGGCGGCGAAAAACAGTTCAGCGACCGCGCCGTAACCGATCCGACCATCGTCGCGCTGCGTGGCAAGATCGTCCCGGTTATCACGCCCGGCATCAAGCCGGAGCAGGTCGATCTCACCATCGTGCTCAAGGACGGCCGCAAGCTTAACCGCTACATCGAGCACGCCATCGGCAGCGTCGAGGTGCCGATGACGGACAAGCAGCTCGAAACCAAGTTCTCCGACCTTGCAGAAGGCATCATTCCCACAGCGATGATCAGGCGTGTCATGGATGCATGCTGGAACGTCGAAGGTCTGGCCAGCGCAGCCGAAATCGCCAAGATGTCGGTCTCATCCTGATTCTGGAGTCACTTGGAATGCCGTCACGCCGCCGTCTCCTTCAATCCGCCGGCTCGATTGCCGCTCTGGCTGCAACCGGCGGCCGTACGACCTTGGCGGCAGGGCCCGGCGTGACTGAGCGTCTCGCCCGCTACATGGTCGCCGCACGCGATCAGGAGCTGCCCGAACAGGTGCTGCGCGAATGCAAACACCGGATTCTCGACACGCTCGGCGCGATGGTGTCGGGCTCGCGGATGAAGCCGGGCGAGATGGCGCTGAAATACGTGCGCGCGCTTGGCGGCGACGCGCAGGCCTCCGTCGTCGGCTCCGACTTCCGGACCACCGCGGTGAACGCGGCGCTGGCCAATGCGATGTGCGCTCATGCCGACGAAACGGATGATTTCGAGCCGGTCACCAAGGCGCATCCGGGATGCTCGGTGGTGCCCGCCGCGCTCGCCTTCGGTGAGCGGGAACATCGCAGCGGGCAGGATGTCATTCGCGCCGTCGCGCTCGGCTACGATTTGACCTGCCGTCTGCTGATGGCGCTGGGTCCGGATCTTGTGCGCGGTTCGCATCGGAGCGCCGAAGGGACGTCGTCGACCTTCGGTGCGCTGGGGGCTGCCGCCTCGCTGGCGCGGCTCGATGAGAAAGGGATGCGCTACGCGATCTCCTATTCGTCGCAGCAGGTTGCGGGCTTGTGGAGCTGGGTCAAGGATCACGACCACATCGAGAAGGCGTTCGACTTTGCCGGCATGGGTGCGCGCAACGGCGTAATGGCCGTCGACATGGTGAGCAACGGCCTGACCGGCGTCGACGACGTGCTCGACGGCACCCACAATCTCTTCATTGCGCTCTCGACCGATCCGAAGCCGGAGGAGATGGTGAAGGATCTCGGCAGACGCTTCTACGTCACCGAGACAGCGATCAAGACGTTTTCGGTCGGCTATCCCATCCAGTCACCGCTGGATGCGATGCTGACGCTGCGCAAGCAGCACGGCCTCACGCCGGACAATGTGCGCAGCATCCTGGTCAAGCTGCCGACCGACGCAATGGGGATCGTCGGCGAAAGCGCGATGCCCGACGTCAATTGCCAGCACCTCGTGGCGGTCGCGCTGGTCAAGGGCGCCGTCTCCTTCAACGACAGCCACGACGTCGCTCTGATGCATGATCCCAAGATTCTTGCGCAGCGCGACAAGGTGACGCTGGCCGGCGACAAGGCGCTGATGGATCCGGCGGCGCCGCGCGGTGCTGTCGTCGAGGTGACATTGAGCGATGGCAAGAAGGTGGAGCACTTCACCAAATATCCGCCGGGCACCAAGGAAAACCCGCTGAGCACGAAAGCCGTGGCGGCCAAGACGCGGGACCTGATCGCGCCGGTGCTTGGCGCCGACAAGGCCGAGAAGCTGATCGCGCAGATCAGCGATCTCGAACGGCTTGACGACGTCGCAAAGTTGAGGCCATTGCTGATCGCGTGATGCAACAACAAACAACAAGACAAACATCGAGGCAATGCCCATGCGCGGAGTTCTCCGTCGCTGCTTTCTTGCCGCCTGCGCGGCCATTCTGTTCTGCGGCGCCGCGGTAGCTCAGGATTACCCCGTCCGTCCGGTCAAGATCATCGTGCCGTTCCCGGCCGGCGGCTCCAACGACATCATCGCCCGCATCGTCGCGCAGAAGCTGGCCGAGCGATCGGGACAGACCTTCATCGTCGAAAATCGCGGCGGCGCCGGCGGCAATATCGGCGCCGAGGCGGTCGCGAGCGCGGAGGCGGATGGCTACACGCTGTTGTTGACTGCGCCGCCACCGCTGACAATCAACGCCTCGCTCTACAAGAAGCTGCCGTTTGATCCGGCCAAGGCCTTTGCACCGGTGGCCTTGGTCGCTTCCGTTCCGATCGTGCTGGTGGTCAATCCGTCAGTGGCCGCGAAGAACGTCGGCGAGCTGATCGCGCTCGCCAAGGCCAAGCCGGGTACGCTGAATTTTGGCTCGTCCGGCATCGGGTCGACCAATCATCTCGCGGGGGAGTTGCTCAAGACTATGGCGGGAATTGATATCGTGCACGTGCCCTATCGGGGTGCGGCGCCGGCGATGAATGACCTGCTCGCCGGGCAAATCCCGTTCATGTTCGACAACATGCCGGCGGTGCTGCCGCAGGTCCAGGGCAAGGCCATCAATGCAATCGCGGTCGCCGGCGCAAAGCGCGCGGACGCGCTGCCCGGCGTGCCGACGGTTGCCGAAACCGTGCCCGGCTTCGAGGCGTCGTCCTGGTTCGGACTTGTGGCTCCAGCAAAGTCGCCCGCGCTGGTGCTTGCCAAGCTGAGCAGCGAGCTCGAAATCATCTTGAAGATGCCGGACGTCAAGAAGCGGCTTGCCGAGCTCGGCGCCGAGCCTGGGACTGTCTTCGGTCCTGCATTCGGGCAATTCATGACGGACGAGACCACGAAATGGGGCAAGATCATTCAGGCCTCGGGCGCTACGGCAGATTAGGCGGGATGGCAGCGTCATGGATTTGAACTTGGGCGGCAAGGTTGCCGTAGTCACCGGCGGCAGCATCGGCATCGGCCGGGCGATTGCCGCCGAGCTCGCGCGTGAGCAGGCGCATGTCGTGATCGTCGCGCGCAACGCCGAGCGGCTGTCAACGGCGGCGCTGGAGATGTCGCGCGAGACCGGCTGGCGCGTGATTGCCTGTGCTGGCGACATGACCAAGCCCGACGATATCGCCCGTGCAATGGAGACCGCGCGCGATGCCTTCGGCCGTATCGACATTCTCGTCAACAATGCCGGGGCTTCGCCGATGGGCCGGATCGCGGAGACCCCGGACGCGATTTGGGCCAAGTCGATCGAGCTGAAACTGCTCGGCTATGTGCGCTGCGCGCGCAACGTGCTGCCCGAAATGCGTGACCGCCGCTGGGGCCGTGTCATCAACATCATCGGCCGTAGCGGCCATCAGCCGCGCGCGGCCTATCTTGCGGGCGGAGCGGTCAACGCGGCGCTGCTGAATTTCACGCTGGCGCTTGCCGAGGAATGCGCGCCGGACAATGTGCTGGTCACCGGCGTCAATCCCGGACCGGTGCAGACCGACCGCTGGGACAGCCTGGTCTCGCAGGGCGCGGCGATCGCGGGGCAGGATCGCGGAGCGGCCAATGCCGCGGCAATCGCCTCGGTGCCGCTCGGCCGCGTCGGGCAGCCGCACGAGGTGTCCGGTCTTGTTGCCTTCCTCTGCTCCGATCGCGCATCCTTCATTACGGGCACCTGCATCAATGTCGATGGCGGTGGAACGAGGTGTATCTGATGGTGAGCGAACTGCGGAAAATCGGTGTCAGCGACGATTGCGAGCTCGCGGTTCGCATCGACGATTATCTGCTGCCATGGGACATCAGGCCGCCGGTCGTGATGCTGCATGGGCTTGCCGAGAGCGGTGAGGCATTCCGGCGCTGGGTGCCGTATTTCGCCACGCATCATCTCGTGGTGCGTCCCGATCTGCGCGGCTACGGCGATTCGACGCCGATGCAGGGCGATTACGTCTATCGTTTCGCGGGGCTCGGCGATGATATCATCCGGATGCTGGACGCGCTGAAGCTCGATCGCGTGTTCCTGGTCGGCGGCAAGATCGGCGGCACGCTGGCGATGCATCTTACGGCGAAGCACCCGGATCGCGTGATCGCGACCGCAGCGGTCGGTGCGCCGGCCTCTCTGACCTCTTTTAATGAGCGGGCGCCAACCTGGCGCAAGCAGATCCGCGAGCAGGGTGTGGAAGCCTGGGTGCGGGAGACCACCGCCGGCCGCCTCGGCTCGTCGCTGCCGCCGGCAGCGCTCGATTGGTGGATCAAGCTGATGTCGAAGACCAAGGCCTCGACGCTCGAGGCGTTCCTCCAGATGGTGCCGACGGTCGACGTGACCGGCGAATTGCCTGCTATCAAACGCCCGACGCTGGTCATCACCACGACGGGCTCCGGACTTGGCAGTGTCGACTCGGTGAAGGCGTGGCAGGAGACGATTCCGGGCTCGAAGCTCGAAGTGCTGCCCGGCGATTCCTACCACGTTGCCGCAACTGACCCCGATGTCTGCGCGCGGAAGGTGCGGAAGTTCTTCGATCGGGTCGCGACTTAAGACGTAGCAGACGGCCATTGGCCTGCGCGGCGTCTGGCTCTAAGAATAGCCTAGGAAACGCCTGCCCAAGCCAGGGAACAAGAACATGACAAAAACAACTCGACGTAACGTGCTCACCGCCGCCGCCGCGATGACCGCTGCGGGTATCGCAGATAGCGCTCCAGCCGCCGCGCAGGCCGGGCCGAAGCCGATGTTCGCGGTGCCGATGATCTCGATCCCGATCGTCGGCGAAACCAGCGTGTTCCAGGTCCGCCGTATCTACTGCATTGGGCGCAACTATGCGGCGCACGCGATCGAGCGCGGCTCCGACCCGAACCGCGAGCCGCCGTTCTTCTTCCAGAAGCCGACCGACGCGATCCAGAACGTCGCGGTCGGCGAGGTCGCCGATCATCCCTATCCATCGCTGACCAAGAATTATCATCACGAGGTCGAGCTGGTCGCCGCGCTGAAATCCGGCGGCAGCAACATTCCGGCGGAGAAGGCGCTTGACCACGTCTATGGCTATGCGCTCGGTCTCGACATGACGCGGCGCGACCTTCAGAACGGCATGGCCGCGGAGAAGAAGCCGTGGGAGATCGGCAAGAGCTTTGACCATGCCGCGGTGATCGGCCCGATCCACCCCGCGAGCAAGACCGGCCATTTCGACAAGGGCGCGATTTCACTGGCGATCAATGGGACCGTCAAGCAGAGCTCGGATCTCAGCAAGATGATCTGGAGCGTCGCCGAGCAGATCGCAAAGTTGTCGGAAGCGTTCGAGCTGAAGGCCGGCGACATCATCTATTCCGGTACGCCGGAAAATGTCGGGCCTGTGGTGAAGGGTGACGTGCTCTTGTGCAAGCTCGAGGGCTTGCCGGACATGTCGATCAAGATCGTCTAGGCAGCTCTTCGAGCCCCGAGGTGCAGATGTTGCGGTATGTTGTGATAGCCACGTTGAGCCTCGCCTTTGCCGTCGCCGGCGCAAAGGCCGAAGGTGCGAGCGACATTGCACCCACGGGATCGCTTCGCGTGGCGGTGGCCGTTGGGCCCGCGACGTCGGCGTTCTGGAGCACGCGCGATCCGGTGACGGGCAAGCCACGCGGCGTCACCGTCGAGCTCGCCAAGGCCGCCGCGGACAAGCTGCACGTTCCGCTGCAACTCGTCGAATACCAGAGCTCCGACGAGATTGCCGCAGCGAGCGGCAAGGACGTCTGGGACCTCTCCTTCATGCCGGCGGACGCCAAACGCGAGCCGTTCGTCGACCAGGGACCCGCTTATGTCGCGTATCTAAGCGGCTATCTCGTGCGCGCGGGCTCGGACATCCGCTCCGTTGCCGATGTCGACCGCGCCGGGATGCGGGTCGGCTGCATCGAGGGGACGTCAACCTCACGTACGGTCGAGAAGTCGCTGAAGCAGGCCAAGCTGACAAAGTTCGTGAAGCCGGAAGAGGCGGCCGAACTGATCGGCAAGGGCGAGCTCGATGCGCTTGCGATGGGCATGGGCGCGTTGGAGGATATTTCGCGAAAGTTGCCGGGAACCAAGGTGCTGGACGAAGTGATCCAGTCGACCGGCGTGGTGGTGGTCGTTCCCAAGGGCAAAGCCGTGGCGAAGGCCTGGGCCGCGCATTTCCTCGATGAAGCCAAGGCTGATGGCACGGTCCGTCGCGCGCTCGATGGCGGCGGATTTACCGGCGACAAGGTCGCGCCGTAGGGTTTCGCGCCTTACGCCGCTGCCTTTGGCCGCAGCCGATCGACTGTCCGCGCGATCAGCGCAGCGACCTCCTGAACCCTCGGGCCGATGCGAAATTCCGGACCGGCCACGACAACCGAGAGCCTGCGTCCGCCGATCGGCAACGGGATCGCCGCGCCCGCGAGGTCGCGGCTGTAGTCGCCAAAGCTTTGGCAGAAGCCGCGATCGATCGAATTGCGCAGCTCCGCTTCGACCGCATCGATGCTGATCGGCGTCGACGGGCCGTATTGCTTGAACTCGATCTTGCGGTAGACGGAGTCGCGCTCTTCCTGCGAATATTGCAGCAGCAGCGCGCGGCCGCTGGCGGTGGCGTGGATCGGCACGCGGTGGCCGATGGTCGCGAAATAGCGGATCGCGGCCTGGGATTCGACGACGTCGATGAACACCGCCATCACGCCGGCCGGCGCCACGATCGAGGCGGTCTCGCCGGTTTCCGCCGAGAGATCAGCGACCAGCGTGTGCGTCCAGGGCGGCAGCGGCTCGACCTCCGAGATCATCTGCGCCATCGCCAGCAATCGCGGAGTCGGATAGAATCCGGCGCGCGGCCGCGGCTCATAGAGATAGCCCTTCTCCGACAGCGTCGCGAGCAGGTTGAAGGTCGACGAGCGCGGCCAGCCGAAATGATCGGCGATTTCCGCAAGCGTCGCCGGCTTCCTCGTTTGCGCGAAGAATTCCATGATCTCCAGGACGTTTGCAGCTTGGCGAACGATCATGATGGGTCCCGTCTGGCGCGACGCGCGATCTCTCTACGGTTGGCCGAGGATTTTCTTCGCGGCGCGAAGATGTGGCTTGTCGATCATCTGGCCGTCGAGCCGCAGCGTGCCGGAGTTTGGATTGTTCGCGAACGCCGCGATCACCTTCTCCGCCCAGCTGCGCTCGGCTTCCGTCGGCTCGAATGCCGCATTGACCACGTCAACATGTTTGGGGTGAATCAGCGCCTTCGCCGAGAATCCGTCGCGCCGCGCGGCGCGTGTTTCCTGCTCAAGACCTGTCAGATTGTCGATGTCGGTATAGACGGTGTCGATCGGAGCAACTTCGGCAGCAGCCGCCGCCATCAGGCAGAGATCGCGCGCGAGGCGATAGGGACTGTGGAATACGCCGCCCGAAGCCTTCTCGGTGGCGCCGAGCGACGCGGAGAGATCTTCCGCGCCCCACATCAGGCCGGCGAGGCGAGGGGAGCAACCTTTATAGCTGCCGAGTCCGAAGATTGAGCTGGCGGTCTCCGTCGCGACGCAGACGATACGCGTCGCACCGACCGTGATGTCAGACGCAGCTTCCAAAGCTTCCAGCCAGGTCGCGACCTGCCGCACATCGTCGCCGCCTTGCGATTTCGGCAGCACGATACCGTCGGGTTTGCCCGGCATCACCGCGGCGAGGTCGGCGAGCGTCATGCCGGTGTCGAGCGCGTTGACGCGGACATAGAGCTGGTGGGGGCCGCGAGAGCCCTTCAGCATCGTCAGTGTCAGCCCGCGCGCCTCCGCCTTCTTCTCGGTGACGACGGAATCCTCGAGATCGATGATCAGCGCGTCGGCCTTGCCTTCGCTCGCCTTCTCGAATTTACGCGGGGAGTCGCCCGGCACGAACAGCATCGAACGCATCAGACCGGCCTCTTGTGCATCATCGCCATACGGCGGCATTTGCCGACGATGTCGTCGTTCTGGTTCAAGGCGTGGTGTTCGAACTCGACGATGCCCGCCTTGGGGCGTGATTTGGATTCCCGTAACGAAAGCACCTTCGTCGTCGCCCGCAACGTGTCGCCATGGAAGACCGGTTTTGGGAAAGTGACGTCGGTCATGCCGAGATTGGCGACGGTGGTGCCCATGGTCGTATCATAGACCGTCATGCCGATCATGATGCCGAGGGTGTAAAGGCTGTTGAAAATGCGCTGGCCAAACTCGGTCTGGGCCGAGAAATGCGCATCGATGTGCAGTGGCTGCGGATTGAGCGTCAGCAGGCTGAACATGGTGTTGTCCATCTCCGTGACGGTCCGGGTCAGCGGATGCCTGAACTCCTGGCCTACGGAAAATTCCTCGAAATAAAGTCCGGCCATCGCGGTTTCCTCCCTGTGTCCTGCGATTTGGCTGGCGCTGCGCTTAGGGCGGCGCCGCCAGGTGAACTGCCTTCTGCTCTGCGAGCTTTTCGATCTCCTCAGTCGAGAAGCCGGCCTCGGCCAAAATGTCGCGGCCGTGCTGGCCGAGCGTCGGCGCGGGGCCGGCCGGTTCCGGTTGGGTCACGCTCCAGGTCGAGGGCACGCGCATCTGGCGGATGCGGCCTTCCACGGGGTGATCCACCGTCCTGAAGAAGTCGATTGCCTGGAGATGCGGATCCTCAAGGATCGTTTCCAGCGTATGCATCGGCATCACCGGAATGTCGGCGCGTTCCAGCAGTTCGCGCCACTCCGCGGTGGTGCGGGTGAGGAAGATGTGGCCGATTTCCTCGTAGATCTCGTCGATATGTTTTGTGCGCGCGGCATGGTTGGCAAAGCGGGGCTGCTGCAAAAATTCCGCCCGGCCGATCGCCTCGAAGAAGCTGCGCCAATGCTTGTCGTTGTAGACGAGGACGCAGAGATAGCCGTCGCTGGTCTTGTAGGGTTTTCGATAGCGCGAGAGCAGGCGGGCATAGCCGCCATAGTCGAGCGGCGGATCGTAGGTGAGCCCACCGAGATGATCGACCAGCACGAACTCCGTCATCGATTCGAACATCGGCACGTCGATGCGCTGGCCGATGCCTGTGCGGCTCTGATGCATCAGCCCGCCCATGATGGCGTTGACCATCATCAGGCCGACAATGCGGTCGGCGATGGTGACGGGAACGTAGCGCGGCGTGCCGTCACCGGCGGCCGCGAGCAACGTGGGAATGGTCGCCGCGCCCTGGATCAGATCGTCGTAAGCGGGCTTCGCGGCATAGGGGCCGGACTGGCCGTAGCCGAACGCGCCGACATAGACGAGGGCGGGGTTGATCGCGGCCAGCGTCTCGTAGTCGAGGCCGAGCCGCGCCATCGCCTGCGGGCGCACATTGTAGACAAGTGCGTTGGCGCGCTTGGCCAGCCGCAGCAGCGTGTCGCGGCCCTCCGGCTTTTTGAGATCGAGCACGATGCTGCGCTTGCCGCGATTGGCATTGAGAAACATCCCGCCCATGCCGGGCGTGCGCCCGGGGCCGATCTGGCGAACGATATCGCCCTCGGGGCTCTCGACCTTGATGACCTCCGCGCCCATGTCCGCCAGCACCTGGGTGCCGTAGGGGCCCATCAGCACGGAGGTCAGGTCGAGAATGGTGAAGCCGGCGAGCGGTCCCATGGGGCCTCGTGGAGTGAATTCACATATGTGGAGTTAGAATTCATAAATCGTGCGTGTCAATTCGGGATCGCGCTTTGCGACGCATAGCCCCATGCATAGTTCATATACTTGACAGATAAATTCACATATATGTACTTTTATCTCAAGCAAGAATTGGAGTGAGGGCCGGACGGCAGGCAGCAGCAGGCTGCCGCCTTCGGCGTGGGGATGCGTCAAGGAGAAGCCAATGAAGACGAATCTGGTCCGGGTTGCCGCACTGCTCGCGTTTTCGCTGCCGGTCTCGACACTGTCGGCGCAGGCGCTGGAGCTGAAGGTCGCCGACAGCTTCCCCGCTGGCCACTATCTCGTCCGCCTGATGCTGAAGCCCTGGATGGACGACGTCACCAAGCGCACCAATGGCGCGGTGACCTTCACCTATTATCCGAACCAGCAGATCGGCAAGGCAGCCGACATGCTGCGGCTGACACAATCCGGCGTGGTCGATATCGGCTACATCGGCCCGTCCTATGTCTCCGACAAGATGCCGCTGTCTGAAGTCGCGCAATTGCCGGGCGCATTCCAGACCAGCTGCCAGGGCACGCTCGCTTATTGGAAGACCGCGCGCGAGGGCGTGCTGGCCAAGCAGGAATATGCATCCAACAAGATCAAGCTGCTGATGGCGGTGGTGCTGCCGCCCTATCAGGTGTGGACCGTCAAGTCGAAGGTCGAGACCACCAAGGACATGCAGGGCCTGAAGCTGCGCACCACCGGCGGCGCGCAGGATCTCACACTGCGCGCGCTCAATGCCGTGCCGGTGCGCATGGCCGCGCCGGACGCCTATGAATCGCTGTCGCGCGGCACGATGGACGGTCTCTTGTTCCCGCTCGACAGCGTCGTGGCCTATGGCCTCGACAAGCTGGTCAAGCACGCCACCGAAGGCGTCAGCTTCGGCAGCTTCATCGTGGCCTATTCCATCAACCAGTCGGTCTGGGACAAGCTGCCCGACGACGTGAAGACCGCGATGAATGAGGCCTCCGAAGCGATTACGCCGCAAGCCTGCGCCGGCGTTGAAAAAGAAGGCGAAGTCACCAAGAAGCAGATGCAGGACGAAGGCGTCAGCTTCGATCCGCTGCCGGAAGCCACGCGCGCCGAGATGAAGGACAAGCTCAAGGGCGTCGGCCAGGAATGGGCCAGCGGTCTCGACAGCCGCGGCAAGCAGGCGTCCGCCGCGCTCAAGGAGTTCGAAGGCTTGCTCGCCGCCGGCAGCAAGTAATTCGGGATCGGAACAGGGGAGGCGCGCGAGGTGATCAAACGGGCAGGGGATGTGCTCGGCACGCTGGAACGCGCGCTGACAGTGATCGCGGTCGTGTTCATGTTCGTGATCATGATGCTGGTCGTGACCGACGTGTTCATGCGCTATGCGCTGAACCGTCCGTTTTCCTTCACCTATGATCTGATCGGGCTCTATCTCCTCGCCGGCGTGTTCTTCTTCACGCTGTCGGATGCCTTGCGCGAGCATGTCCATGTCGGTGTCGACATTCTGCTGTCGCGCTTCTCGCCGGCGGGACGACGGCTCTCCGAGATCATCACGGCGCTGGCCGGCCTGTTCGTGTTCGTCCTAATCTGCAAAGTTGGATTCGAGCGCGCGCTGGAGAATTACGAGCAGCATGATGTGCTCTCCGGCGCCATTCCCTGGCCGACCTGGATCTCCGCGGCGCTGGTGCCGCTCGGCTGCGGCGTGCTGGTGCTGCGGCTGTTGCTCCAGCTCATCGGCAATGTGCTGAGCCTTCTGAGCGGTCGCGATCTCTATCCGCTGCCGCCGGTCACCGGCGTCGGCGAAGCGCGCGGCTTTGAGTAACGGCGGATATCCATGACACCTCTCATCGTTCTCGCTTTGCTGTTTGGCCTGCTCGCGCTCGGCACGCCCGTGGGCTTCGCCATGGCCTTTTCCGGCTCGGTTGGCCTCGTCATGGTCGGCGGCTTCCCGACACTGTTCGGCATCCTGGAAACAGCTCCGCTCTCCACCGTCTCGTCCTATGAGCTGATCACCATCCCGATGTTCCTGCTGATGGCGGATCTCGTGCTGCTGTCGGGCGTCGCAGACGATTTGTTCAAGACGGCCTCGGCCTGGGTCGGCCGCGTTCCCGGCGGGCTCGGCATGGCGACGGCGCTGGCCGGCGCCGGTTTTGGTGCGATCTGCGGCACCTCGACGGCATCAGCCGCGACGCTGTCCTCGACCAGCCTGCCGGCGATGATCCGCCAGGGTTACGAGCCGAAGATGGCCGCAGGCGTCGTTGCGATCTCCGGCACGCTGGCGATGCTACTGCCCACGAGTGTGGCGCTCGTCATCTTCGGCCTGCTCGCCGAGGTAAATATCGGCAAGCTGCTGATCAGCGGAATCATCCCGGCGATCCTGGTCACCTTCACCATCATGGCCACGATCTATTTCCTGGTCTGGCAGGATCCCTCGCGCGCGCCGACCGCGAAATCGGTGCCGTGGCGGGAAAAGTTCGCGCTGCTGTGGCAGGTCTCGCCGATGGTGGTGCTGTTCTCGATCGTGACCGGCACGATCTATCTCGGTGTGGCGACACCGACGGAGGCTTCCGCCTTCGGTGCGTTCGGTGCCTTCCTGCTCGCGATCGTCAAGGGCAAGATCACGCCGTCCTCGCTCTACAAGACGCTGCTGCGCGCCAGCCACGGCACCTGCATGATCATCATGATCCTGGTCGGTGCCTCGATCTTCGGCTACTTCTTCACGCTCACCCATGTGACGCAGGACCTCGTCGCCTGGGTCGGCTCGCTTCCGGCCTCGCGCTGGGTGATCATCACGCTGATTCTGTGCGGCTATATCGTGCTCGGCTCCTTCATGGACCAGATCGCGATCCTGGTGCTGACCGTGCCGATCGTGCTGCCGCTGATCAAGACGCTCGGCTTCGACCCCATCTGGTTCGGCGTCATCAAGATCGTCACCGCCGAGGTCGGCATGATCACGCCGCCAGTGGGGCTGAACTGCTTCATCGTCGCCCGCTATGCCAAGCGACCGGTCGCTGAAGTCTTTCACGGCACTTTCCCGCACTTCATTGCGCACCTGTTCGTGATTGCGATTCTGGTGGCGTTTCCCTCGATCATTCTCTGGCTGCCCTCGCAGATGGGGCGCTAAGGTCGGAGCCCTCGGGGCTCCCAATAAGGAGATCAACAACATGGATTTCGCGCTCACCGATCAGCAGGAAGCCATTCGCGACGCCATCGCAAAAATCTGCGAAGGCTTTCCCGACGCCTATTGGCTGAAGAAGGACCACGACGGCGGCTTCCCGCACGATTTCCACAAGGCGCTGGCAGATGCCGGCTGGCTTGGCATTTGTGTGCCGGAAGCCTATGGCGGCTCCGGTCTCGGGATCACCGAAGCGGCGATCATGATGCGCACCATCGCTGAATCCGGCGCGGGCATGTCCGGCGCCTCCGCGGTGCATATCAACGTGTTCGGGCTCAACCCCGTCGTCGTGTTCGGCACCGAGGAGCAGCGAAAGCGCATGCTGCCGCCGATGGTCGAGGGCCGCGAGAAGGCGTGCTTCGCCGTCACCGAGCCCAACACCGGCCTCAACACCACCCAGCTCAAGACCCGTGCCGTCGCCAAGAACGACCGCTACATTGTCAACGGCCAGAAGGTCTGGATCTCCACCGCGCAGGTTGCGCACAAGATCCTGCTGCTGGCGCGCACCACGCCGCTGGAAGAGGTGCGCTCGCCGACGCATGGTTTGAGCCTGTTCTATACGGATTTCGACCGCAAGAAGATCAAGGTCCACGAGATCGAGAAGATGGGCCGCAAGGTCGTCGATTCCAACGAGCTGTTCTTCGAGGACTTTGAAATCCCGATGGAGGATCGCATCGGCGAAGAGGGTAAGGGATTTCAGTACATCCTCGAAGGCATGAACCCCGAGCGCATCCTGATCGCGGCCGAAGCGGTGGGCCTCGGTAAGGTCGCGCTGTCGCGCGCCAGCGAATATGCCAAGACACGTGTTGTGTTCAACCGCCCGATCGGCAAGAACCAGGGCATCCAGCATCCGCTCGCGGTGAACTGGGTGGAGCTCGAGGCCGCCTGGCTGATGGTGATGTCGGCCGCCTGGCAGTACGACAAAGGCATGCCCTGCGGCGCTGCCGCGAACGCCGCAAAATATCTGGCGGGCGAGGCCGGATACCACGCCTGCGAGCAGTCGGTGATGACCCATGGCGGCTTCGGCTATGCCAAGGAGTTCCACGTCGAGCGTTACATGCGCGAGAGCCTGATCCCGCGCATCGCCCCGGTCAGTCCGCAGCTTGCGCTGAGCTTCATCGCGGAAAAGGTGCTCGGACTGGCGAAGTCTTATTAGTCTTCGCGCAGACCGTTCGGCAGGATCGACGATGCTTGGAGACACCACGCCGATCGATTTTTCCGGCCTGATCCGGGAGGGCGACCGCGTCGTGTGCGGGCAGGCGACGGCGGAGCCGCTGACGCTGACCGAAGCGCTGGTTGCCCAGGCTGAGCATCTGCCTGCGTTTCGGGTGACGGTCGGGCCGATCTTCTCGCAGACGTTCTCCGCGGCCTGCGCGCTTAACATCTCGTTTCAGAGCTATGGCGTGATCGGCAATGCCCGGCGGCTCGCCAAGGCCGGGCGGCTCGACGTGATCCCGAGCAACTACAGCGCCTTCTGCGCCGACTTCGCCTTGGGACGCCACAAGGCGGATGTCGTTCTGGTGCAACTCGCGGAGTCCGGCGACGGCCGGCTGAGCGCGAGTCTTTCCAACGACTATGTCATCGATGCCGCACGCGGTGCGCGCATGGTGATTGCCGAGATCAATCCGGATGCGCCCTGGACGTTCGGGGCGGAATGGCCCACGGACGCACCGATCCATGTGCGCATAGCCGCTAGCCGCCCGCCGGTTGAATTGGCGTCGCCGCCGCTCGATGACATCTCCCGGCGCATCGCCGCGCATGCGGCCAGCCTGATCTCCGACGGAAGCACGCTCCAGTTCGGCGTCGGCCGGATTCCGGACGCGATCCTGTCGTCGCTCTCGCATGTACGCAATCTCGGCATCCATTCCGGCCTGATCAACGACGCCGTCGTCGATCTGATCGAGCGCGGCGCGGTGACGAATGCGGAGAAGGGGATCGATGCCGGGATCACGGTCACCAACCAGGTGATTGGCACGCAGCGGCTCTACCGCTTCGTGCATGAGAACAAGGCGGTTGCGGTGCGACCGACGTCCTATACGCACGGCCAAGGCGTGATGGCGCGGATCAACCGGCTGGTCGCGATCAACTCGGCGCTTCAGGTCGGGCTCGATGGCAGCGTGAATTCCGAGACGCTGAATGGGATTGCAATCGGCGCCATCGGCGGGCAGCTCGATTTTGTGCGCGGCGCCAATGCATCTCCGGGGGGAAGGGCGATCATCGCGCTGCCGGCGACGGCCTCGGACGGCACCAGCCGGATCGTCGCTGATGTCGAGACCGTGACGCCATCGTGACCGAATGGGGCATCGCCGAGCTGCGCGGCTGCGGCCTTGCCGAACGCGCACGCCGCATGATCGCGATCGCGGCGCCCGAGCACCGTGACGTGTTGTCGGCGCAGCTCCGCGGCTCTCCGCGCTAGCTCAGTTCATCATCGCGAGCGTCGGACGCTGGCTCTCGCTGGAGCCGATGATGGCGGGGAGATCCGTCGCTTCGCCGGCGATCATGCCTGACATCTGCCAGAACAGGTGAGCCAGGCGGGAGAACACCAGCCGTTCGCGCTCGGCAGGAACGGTGCCGTCGGGGATCGTCACGGTTTCCAGACCGACCACCTTCTTGAAGTCCGGCCAGATCGTCATCGACTGCGCGATGACGGAGTAGCAGCGCGGATCCTCATCGCTCTCGTCGGGTGCCGGTGGCAGGCCCGGATATTGCACCGGCGCCGCGTAGAATTTGTAGGCGCCATAGCCGAGCTGGAGCAGGAATTTTTCGGAGACGGCGACATCGTTGGCAAAGGATACCAGCCGCGCCTCGCTCAGCACGTCGGGGTCGATCGCGCTGAGGTCGGACGCGCGTAGCGCGGAGCAGAAGGCGAGCTCGCGATGGTGTTCTCTGAGCAAATTGGCCAACGGCTGCTGCTGTTGCACGGTGTCGGTGAGCAGGATGATGGTCTTGAGCATCTGTGATGTCCCTCAGGGGAAGAGGTGGCGAGCAGTCATGACCGCATCGTCGGATGCGTGGGCGGCGAAGAAGTCGTTGGCGATACGCTGTCCCGGTGCGATCTCCAGGATGCGGTAACGCGCCAGCGCCGCGGCGTCGCGCGCGGCGCCGACGTCGTCCTGCCAGGCGCAGAGCGACAGCTCCAGCCGACCGTAGCCACCGCAATCGGTGGCGTAGGCGCCGGTCACGGCCTCCACGGTGGCGGCGACAGCGCCCGCGTCGCTGGCCGAGATATCGCGCAGAATCACGGAGATGCCGTTGCGGGTCTCGGCTTTCGACGTCATCACCATAAAGGCATCGCGGGCGCCGGTGCGGCCGGCGCGGCGGGGCGCGCGAACGAGGCCTGCGAAGGCCGGATCAGGCCCGAGCTCCAGCGTCGTCGTCTGCTGGTCATGCAAGATCGTGGCACGCATTGCGCCGAGATCGCCCTTCAGCGCGTGATAGGATCGCGGCAGCCATACGGTGTCGAGCGGCACCTGCGACGAGGTCAGGCTCCAGGCCTGGTCGAGCAGATAGCCTTCCCAGATCGCAGGGTAAGATGCGGCGAGCTGCTGCCAAGTGCGCAGCAGCATCTCGGCGCCATTGGAGCGGCCGAGATAGAGCGTGCGTGCCGACATCTCCCAGCGGTTCCATTTGTGGAGCGCGACATCGCAGCCGAGGAACGACGGCAGCAGTGGCGGCTCGCGCAGCACGGCGCCGGCCTCCACGAACAGCAGCGGCTCGCGGTACTTGTTCCACATCCGCAGCATGAACTCGGCTTTCTCGAAGCAGAGGATGCGGTCGCCGAGCTGGGTATCGATCGGCTCGATATGACAGGCGAGATCGAACCGCTCGAGCGAGTGCCGGAGTGCGAAGGCCGCAGTCGTGTCGCCGCCGCGCGGGTAGCAGGAGACGATCCGCGGGCGAACAGCCGACTTATCGGCCGCAGCGAGGAACTTCGACCAGCCGATGCCGCCCCACCACATCTCATGCGGGCCGTCGGCGCCGCAGGGGCCGACGGTGCCGAACTCGGTCAGCTTGGACTTGAGGAAATCGAAGCCGGGATTCTCGCTGAAGGGAATGACGACGGCACAGCCGGGATTGAGCGAGCGGTAGAACAGCTCGGCCGCCGCGCCGCTTGGCGGCTCCTTGAGGATGATGATGCCGCTTCGCCGTCCGTCGGTGTTCTCGTCCAGCGTCGGCGCGCCGTACTGGCCGATCAGCCAGCCCAGGCGATCGTGCTGGGCCCGGCCGAGCCGGATGCCGCCGGCTTGCAGCAGACGATCAAGGTTTGCGTGCGTCCCGTCCGTCAATTCTGTGCCCCCTCGCGTCGCCAGCGCTCGGATTCCAAACCTTGGATTCCAGCCTTGGACTTCAACGGCCGGGGCGGCGCGATCAGGCGCACTATTTGAGGCTGGACCCGAGCGGGGTAATCGCGACCGAATAGACGGCGAAGTCCTGCGTCATCGGGGCGACCGGGATCAGCAGGCAGGCGTCCTCGTTCTCGCTGCGATAATGCGCGCCGTTCCGCTGTACACCGGCATGGACCAGGCTCTCGGCGGCGATGCTGGTCACATCCTGGCTCTCGGTGGCGTCGCGGACGTCGTCGCCAGATTGGATGGTCACGCCATGAAGCAGGCCTTCCGGGGCGAATTTCGGCAGCGGGAGCGCGATCGTGGCGATGCCCATGGTGCGCAAGAGGGGAATGCGCAGGCGTAATTCGCCGAGGCCGGTGTGGTGGACGGACACACTCTCGAGTGCCGCTTCGCCATTTGCGCGGAACAGACCGATCTGAACCGCGCCGCAGGGGCTTTCTTCAAAGACATTCGCCGGCAGGCGGTTGGCGCCAAACAGCGTATAAAGATAGGCATAGGACGGCGACAGGCGGGCAAAGCTGCCCGCGAGCCACATTGGCGGTGCAGCCGACGCGCAGGCGGCAGAAAGGCCGCGGGCGGTGATCTGATTGCGGACGAAGTCGACGTCGAGCATCGGCGCCAGCGCATGCGTCCCGAGATTGACGTCATGCTTCAACTCGCCGAGCAGCGCCAGCTCGTCCTCGTCAGGCAACAGCAACAGCCGCGCCAGCGTTGCCGTGCACCAGCGTGCGGCGATTTCGCGCGCCTCATAAGGGCTGAGACAGAAGTCGAGCGCGACATCCTCGGCGCTGTCTGCAAAGGCGACGGCGCCGGCCTGGATCTCCGCGGCAAGCACGATCTGGCTTGCCGGGCGCGGATTGATCTCACG
The DNA here is from genome assembly GCF_000938285.1 of Bradyrhizobium sp. LTSP857. Classification (NCBI taxonomy): domain Bacteria; kingdom Pseudomonadati; phylum Pseudomonadota; class Alphaproteobacteria; order Hyphomicrobiales; family Nitrobacteraceae; genus Bradyrhizobium; species Bradyrhizobium sp. LTSP857. The sequence goes on from NZ_JYMS01000017.1 coordinate 49,813, forward strand.
CAACACCTGGTCGCCGTCATAGTCCCGGACCGAGCCATCGGCGGAGCAGCAGATCTGTTCCAGGAGCGCGATGTTGCGGATCAGCATGCGCTTGATGTGTGGCGTCACCACGAAGTCCGAGATGAAGCCTGCCGCGGTGTCGTCGTCGGCGACATCGTCGAACGCGTCGTCGAGCGAAATTAGATAGGCGCCGTGGAGGCGGATCTCGAGGCCCGCCAGGTCGAAGACGCGGCGCAACGCCTTCTGCACGCTGCCGGAATAACCGAGATCGGCAAGTACGAGGTCGGTACACTCGTCGAAACCGGGGATCGTGTGGCGCAGATAGGCAAGCAACCGCGCGCGCAGAGCCGCGGCAAGCTCGACAATCTGGCTTGCGTCCATCAGCTCGGGCAGCGCCTCGGCGATCTCCGGACCAGTCACGATGCCGTCGGGCGATGTCGCGAAGAACGCGGCGACCTCCGGCGGCAGGATCTTGATCATGTCGCGGAACGTCGGCGCATCGATCTTCAGGATCTTGGCGAGGAGATCGACGAGCGGCTGCATAGTATCGGCCGAGGCGATCAGGCTGACGCGCCGGTTGATCTCGAGATAGGCCGATGTCGTTCCGTGCAACTCCTGCCAGATCCGGTGCGACAGAAATCCGTCGCGGCCGAGGAAGGCGAGGGCGACCTTTCGGCCGGGGCCCGCAACCTCATCGCAGCGCCGGGCGATGAAGGCGTCGAATGTCGTCATCACCGGGCCGATCACGGTCATGCCAAGGTGAAAGGCAGGCGACTTCTCGGCGTTGCCCGCGGCGACCATGCGCCGCAAGGTGCGCGCGCCGTGATCGAGCCGCGACGGAGCGCCCTCGCATAGGAGCTCGAACACCGCAGTCTCGCGCTGGAATTTCGACGCGAGCTGCGGCGTGGCCTGCGGATAATAGCGCGGCCGGATGCCGTGGCGCTTCGCGCCCCTGATGTCGGCCTTGTCGTTGTCACCGACGTGAAAGGACGCGCTCGCGTCGATGTCCTGCTCGGACAGGTATTTGGCGAACAGCGCCTCGCCTTTGCCGCTGCCGTGGTCGCAGGATGCATACAGGAAGTCCCACGTCAGCCCGGGGCGGCAGGCCCGCAACAGCCGCGCAAGTCGATCGGAATCCCAATAGGTGTCGGAGATGAATCCGACGCGGTGGCCGGCGCGCTTAATGTCTAGATATTGCCGAAGCATGTCCGGGTTGGCGCGGCAGAGCTCGAGCTCGGCCGAAAACTCTGATTCGGCCAGATCGTTCAGATCGCGGCGCTTAAGGCCGAACAGCCTGAACGGAAAATAGGAATAGATTTCATCGATGTGGACTTCGCTCGCGCCGCGCTTGTCCTTTGCGGTCCCGCGCGCGCGTGCTTCGGCCTGGATGCGATGCTGAACGAAACTCGCAGAAACATTTGGACAAGTTCTTGAAATGCCAGAAAGCTCGTAAGTCCTTTCAAATACGCCATCTGGTGTCGTGCAGGCGCGCAACAGAAATGTATCGAAAACATCGAACGACCAAGCAGAAACAATTTGCGCGCGGCGCTCGAGGCCGGTCGTTGCGATCGTCATGCCAAGATTCCCCGCCCATCAGAGCGATTAACGTTCGTATTCGCCATGTCAGGCGCCACAACGACGAAAAAAGTTCACGCGCGATTCAAAAACGTATTCGTTACGACTGACAGATTCAAAAAAATCGCTAGGTTCGAAAAAGGTGATTCGGAAAAAATTGCCGAGTGCGGAAGTCGTCTCGCGTTCATTCACATTCGGAAACAATCGCTTCTTGATGCGCTGCGCGCGTGTCGCGTTTGGTCACCTAGTGCCGCGTAATGTCAGCGTTTTCTCTCACGTACATCTGTTCAGGATGGATGATCCGCCATGGCGCGAGACGATGTGATGATTGCAGGTGTGATGCGCGAGAGAAGCGCGCAGTCGGCAATTATTGCCCGATGCTCGGCAAAAGATACCGGCTAACATCTTGAAAAATAACAAAAATTCTCCGCCTGGATTGTTTTGGCCCCGCGTTCAACGCCTGGAAGCCGTGTGGCATGTGCGCCGCTGGCATTGCGGGTTGGAGGTTGCGGGATGAGTTACGCTGCTGATGTCTGGGCTCCCGCCGAGGCCGAGATCACGACGACGGTGCCGGCTGAAGAGATCGTGCCGGTGATGCCGTCGGTGCCGCTCGCGCCGGATTGCACGCCGGTCGCCGCCGAAATTGTCTTCGACGAAGACAGCGAACTCCTGGACAGGCTTGCCACCGGCGATGAGGCGGCGTTCCGCATGCTGGTCGAGCGCCACATCGATCGCGCCTACGCAATCGCGCTGCGCATCGTCGGCAACGCGGCGGATGCCGAGGACGTGGTGCAGGACACCATGCTCAAGATCTGGAGCCATCGCGGACGCTGGCAGCACGGCCGCGCCAAATTCTCGACCTGGCTCTACCGCGTCATCTCCAATCGCTGCATCGATCTGCGCCGCAAGCCGCGCACCGAGAATGTCGACACCGTGCCGGAAGTCGCCGACGGCCAGCCGGACGCCGCTGATATCATCGAGCGCAACGAATTGAACAGCATGCTGGAGCTCGCGATGCAGCGCCTGCCCGAGCAGCAGCGCATCGCGGTGATCTTCTCGTACCACGAGAGCATGAGCAACGGCGAGATCGCCCAGGTGATGGACACCACGGTGGCCGCCGTGGAGTCGCTGCTCAAGCGCGGGCGCCAGCAGCTTCGTCAACTCCTGCGCAAGCACGAGCGCGACATCCGCACCGCGTTTACCGATTGCTAACCATAAAATTGGCCCTGCGAAAATTTTCGCGCCTGATCTCCTTGCGCTCCATCGTTTGAGCGAACGGACGGGGCTGCGGTCCGCGTCGTCAATCGTCTTCAACGATGCGGCACGTGATGCCCATCAGCACAGGAGCCTCCAATGCCCGCAATTTCCACCAACACCGCGGCGAACTCCGCGGTCCGCTACCTCAACATCAACTCCGCGCAGGAGAGCAGCGCGCTCGCCAAATTGTCGAGCGGCTCGCGCATCACCTCGGCCTCCGACGACGCCGCCGGTCTCGCGATTTCCACCCGCATCTCGTCGGACGTTACCACCCTCCAGCAGGCCGCGACCAACGCTTCGCAGGCGACCGCGATCCTCCAGACCGCCGATGGCGGCGCCTCGAACATCTCGGACATCCTGGCGCGCATGAAGTCGCTGGCCTCCGAGTCGGCGTCGGGCACCACCACCGACTCCAGCCGCACCTACATCCAATCGGAATTCTCGCAGCTCACGAGCGAAATCGATTCCATCGCGACGGGCACGCGCTATTCCAGCCAGAGCCTGCTCGACGGCACCAGCGTGTTCTCCTCGGGCGTCTCGGTCCTGGTCGGCTCCTCCGGCTCCGACACCATCACGATCACGCTGTCAAGCCTGACGGCGTCGACGCTCAACGTGTCCTCGCTCGACGTCACCACACTGTCGGACGCGGCCTCGGCGCTGGACACGCTGGACTCCGCGATCGACACTGTCTCGGCCGCCCGCGCCAGCATCGGCGCGCAGGAATCGCGGTTCAACTTCTCGTCCGACTCGATCTCGACCCAGACCGAGAACCTGCAGTCCGCGAACTCGGCGATCAAGGACGTGGATATTGCGTCCGAGCAGGCCACGTTGTCCTCGGCCGAAGTGAAGACCCAGGCCGCGGTGTCGGCCGAATCCGCGGCGAACCAGATGCCGCAGTACCTGCTCAAGCTGCTCGGCTAAGGCGCGGGGCCTGACGAACGTCCTACCGGGCCGGCTTGATGCCGGCCCGGCACTCTTCGCGATGGATCGGGCAGCAAAGTGACCAGCGTCAGTTCGAGCACCAGCAGCACGGCGGCGACCAGCTCGAGCACGTCGAGCGCCTCCTCGGTGACCACGACCGGCACCACCACGTCGACCAGTCTCGACTGGAGCGCGCTGATCACGGCGGCGGTGGACGCCAAGCTCACCCAGGCGACCACGATCTCGACCACGATCACCAACAACGAGGCCAAGGTCACCGCCTACCAGGCGCTCCAGACCGGCCTCTCGACGCTGTCGAGCGGGCTGTCCTCGCTCGCGACCGCGGTCGTCAATTCGCTCGCAACCAACGTTTTTGCCACGCGCGCGGCGACCATCAGCTCGACCGGCGACGTGAGCGCATCCTCGGCGCTCTCCATGTCGGTCAGCAACGGCGCGGCGACCGGCGATCATACGCTGACGATCAGCCAGATCGCGACAGCACAGAAGGTGCTTGGCTCCTCGCAGTCGAGCGAGACCAGCGAGCTCGGCTATTCCGGTACGTTCTCCCTCGGCCTTGCGGGCGGCAGCACGGCCGATATTACCGTCGACAGCACGATGTCGCTTCAGGACATCGTCGACACCATCAACGCCCAGACCTCGACCACCAATGTCCAGGCCTCGATCGTCCAGGTGTCGAGCGGGTCCTACGAGATGGTGTTGACGGGGACCGAGGATGCCGCCGACATCAGCTATTCCAGCACGTCCGGCGACGACATCCTGAACAAGCTCGGGGTGACCGACAGCTCGGGCGCATTTTCTGACGTGTTGCAGACATCTCAGGCGGCCGAGTTCACCCTCGACGGCATCTCGATGACCCGCGATACCAACGACATCACCGACGTGCTCACGGGCGTGACCTTCAATCTGCTTCAGGCGACACCGAGCGGAACATCGCTCAACATCAGCATCGAGCCCGACAGCAGTCAGATCGAAACGGCGGTCCAGACGTTCGTCACCAACTACAACACGTTTCGCGATGCGGTGATCGCCCAGCAGGCGACCGGTTCGGACGGTACGGCGGATTCGAGTGCAGTCTTGTTCGGCGACGGCACCATGCGCGACATCATGGATACGCTCCAGAATGCCATGAACAGCACCGTCGGCGGCCTCACCATGGCCGACCTCGGCCTGTCCTTCAACGAGAACAACGAGCTCGAGCTCGACACCTCGACGTTGTCGGACATCCTCAGCACGAATCTGAGCGGGGTCACCACGCTCTTGTCGGCGCAGACCAAGACCTCGTCGAGCCAGCTCACCGTCGTCAACACCGGAACGTCGCCGCAATCCTTCACCGTGGATATCTCGGTCGATTCCTCCGGTAACCTGTCCTCGGCCTCGATCGGCGGCGATTCGTCGCTGTTCACCGTCAACGGCACCTCGATCATCGGCAATTCCGGCACGGCCTATGCCGGCATGGCCTTCACCTATTCGGGCTCGACGTCGCAGTCGATCACGGTGACCTCGACCTCCGGTCTCGCCACGCAGGTCTATCAGATCGCCAAGAATTACTCGTCGAGCTCGGGCGCGTTGCAGACGCTGATCACCAACCTGACGGACCGCGACAGCGATCTCCAGCAGAAGGTCGATGACATCGACAGCGCTGCGTCCGCCTACCAGGCGCAGCTCCAGGTCCAATACGCGAATTACCAGGCCGCGATCGAGAGCGCCAACAACACGCTGACCTATCTCAAGGCCTTGCTTAACTCCAGCTCGAGTAGTTGATGATGCATAATCCGATGGCGTACATGGCCAATCAGGCCTATCGGGGCGTGGCAACCAGCGTGCCGCCGCTGAAGGCGATCTCCATGCTGCTCGGCGGCGCGATCACCTTCCTCCAGAAGGCGCTGACCGCGCAGGAAGCGCGGCGCTTCGAGGAGGGGCACGAGCACCTGATGAAGGCGACCGCGATCCTGCGCGGCCTCAGCCACAATCTCGACTTCGCCAAGGGCGGCGCGGTGGCCGAACGGCTGTTCCAAACCTACAACGCCCTCATCCTGGCGAGCCTGAAGGCCTATGGTCGTCCGCACGCGCGCGAAAGCTTTCGGCGGATCATCGCGGGGCTGACCGAGCTTCGGGAGGCCTGGGAGTCCGTCGACACGACGGTGCGGGGTGCCAAGCCCGCACCCGGTGATTCGTCTCGCAAGGGCCACGGAAGCCCTTAGCGTCCCCCGACCCTGACGGGCCGGCGATTGCCCGGGCGCGGTTTCGGCCGCTTTTCGCAAGGTTTTGCGCGGTTTTGGCGTGGGACACCGCGCAAATCCCGGTTTTCGCCGCGCCTGCAATGCTTTATGACGAGCCTGACCGAGGTGGGATCGGCGGGCGATGGACGTCACTGAGTTTGAGGAACTGATCGACCGGCTGGGCGAGGATCTCTCGCTCTGGCCCGACGACCGGCGCTTGCCTGCCGAAGAGCTGCTTGCGCGATCCTCCGCCGCCCAAGCCCTGCTGGAAGAAGCCCGTACTTTGCGCCGCGCACTCGCCGCGCCTCCGGTGCGGGCGCCCGCAGGCCTCGCCGACCGCATCGTCGCCGCTGCCGCAAAAATGAAGAGCGACACCGCCGAGCCGCGCACGGAAGGCGAGACGGCGGGGAGCTGAACTTCTCTACCGCTGACATTCTGATCCGCAGCACGACTAAGCGCGCGCCGTCGCAAGCGACCGGCTGCGCTTTTTCGTAAGCGCGCCTTCAGCAATGCCGCGCACGGCAGATTTTGCCTAATCGAAAGCGATTTTCGCGCGGGTGAATCCGCGCCTGAATTCATACGCCCACGCGTTTCATCAGCACACAGATTTCAAGCGCCGCCGGCCGACATCCCTGTCGCCGGCGGCGCGGGAAAGCCGGAGTTTCTGATGACGACAGTTTCCGCAACGAGTTCTGCCTCGACAGCCACGACGACGTCATCGTCGTCGAGCACGTCGTCCAGTTCGACGCTGACCTCGAGCGATTTCCTGAGCCTGCTCGTCAGCGAGCTTCAGAACCAGGATCCCCTGAACGCGACCTCGACCACCGACTTCATCAACCAGCTCACGTCTTACGCCAATTTCAGCCAGCAGCAGTCGATCAACTCCAACCTGACTTCGCTCTCCAGCTCGTTCTCGAGCCTCGTGACGCTGAACTCGGTCAACTATATCGGCCACACGGTCGAGGCGAAGACCGACACGTCGACCTTGAGCAACGGCTCGGCGACGTTCGGTTACTCGCTGTCCTCGGCCGCTTCCGACGTCGCGATCACCGTCAAGGATTCCTCGGGTAACACGGTCTACACCGGCACCGGCACCGGGAATTCCGGCTCCAACACCTTCACCTGGGACGGCAAGAATTCCAGCGGTACCCAGCTCACTGATGGTGGCCAATACACCATTTCGGTGACCGCGACGGATTCCGCCGGAAACTCGGTGCTCAACTACACGACGATCACCGGCACCGTGACGGGCATCGACACTTCGACCTCCACGCCGTCGCTGACCGTGAACGGCGTCTCCGTCAGCGCCGCAAACATCATCGGCGTCACGTCCTGATCTTACGTCCCGATCTCTCTGGAGTTTCATCATGAGTCTCACCGGTGCATTGTCCTCGGCGATCTCGGCGCTCAGCGCGCAGAGCCAATCCCTGTCGATGATCAGCGACAACATCGCCAATACCAGCACGACGGGGTACAAGACGACCTCGGCGATGTTCGACGACCTCGTCACCGCGTCGAGCAACACGACCTCCTATGCCTCGGGCGGTGTCACTGTCTCTGGTCGCGCCAACATCACCCAGCAAGGCCTGCTCGCGGCAACCTCCAACGCCACCGACGTCGCCATCCAGGGCTCGGGCTTCTTCGTGGTGACCAGTGCCACGTCGGGCGGCACCGTCTCCTACACCCGCAACGGCGCCTTCTCGACCGACAACGCCGGCTATCTCGAGAACAACGGCAGTTACCTGGAGGGATGGCGTACCGATTCGGACGGTAACGTCGTCGGCAATGAGTCGGCGAGCAACTTGCAGGCCATCAACACCCAGGTCGCCTCGACCAGCGGCAGCGCCACGACCAAGACCACGATTGCGGCCAATTTGCCGTCGGATGCCGCAACCGGCGACATCTATACCAGCTCGATGACCGTCTACGACTCACTTGGCGCTGCGAACTCGATGCAGGTCACTTGGACCAAGACCGGGACCAACGCCTGGAGCGCGAGCTTCGCCGATCCGACCTCGACCTCGGATACCACGACTGCGACAGGCACGACCAGCAGCACGGTCGATATCACCTTCAACAGCGACGGCTCGCTTGCCAGCACCAGCCCAAGCCCGGCAACCGTCGCGGTCACGGGTTGGACCGATGGCGCCGCCGACAGCACGATCACGATGAATCTCGGCACGGTCGGAGGCACCGACGGTCTGACGCAATACGCCTCCGGCGAGACGACGCCCACCGTCAACGTCACCAGCATCGACTCGGACGGCCTGTCCTACGGCAAGCTGTCCAGCATCGCGATCGGCAAGAACGGCGTGGTCGACGCCACCTATTCCAACGGCCAGACCATTGCGATCTACAAGATCGCGGTGGCGACCTTTGCCGATCCAACCGGGCTTTCCGCCGCCAGCGACGGACTCTATTCCGCGACCGTGACGTCGGGGAATGCGGCCTTGCAGGCGTCCGGCGAGAACGGTGCGGGCACGATCTATGGCAGCGAGCTGGAATCCTCAACCACCGACACCTCCAGCCAGTTCTCGAGCATGATCTCGGCACAGCAGGCCTATTCGGCGGCGTCCCAGGTCATCTCCACCGTGGACAAGATGTACGACACCCTGATCTCGGCGATGAGGTGAGCGATGCGCGGTGAGGAAGCCAAGGCTACCGGAGAGGCGCTGCTGCGCCGGCTGCGGCGGCTGGTGGCGCGGGCCGCGACCGTCAAGGGCAGCGACCGCAAGCAATTGCTCGCGCTGCTCGACGATTTCGAGACGACCCGCCGCGGCCTGTTGAAGGAATGCACGGAGGTCGAGGGCGAGATGAGGCAGGCAACCGTCAGGACGATCGCGATCGGCGCGTATTTGCGCAACTCGCAGGCCGGTCGCGGCAAACGGCATAATTAGAAGAAGGCGATGACCATGAGTGTAGCCAAAGCCAACAGCCAAGCCACGAAGACCAACGCCGCAACCGGCGACGCACAGATCAAGTCGCTGATCGCGCTGATCGACGTCCTGACCGCGCTGGTCGCGGAGGAGAATGCGGAGCTGGCCAAGGGTCTGCCGGCCTCCCGCTTGAAGCAGGTCGACGAGAAGAACCGGCTGGCCGAGATCTTCGAGCGGACCGTCGCCGAGTGCGCGGCCGGCACGACCACCCTGAACGTGCGGGACCGTCTCCTGCGCGAGCAGCTGCTGGAGCGGATCCTGAAGCTGCGCGCGGCGATGGACGAGAATCTGGTGCGCCTGCGCGCGGCGATCGAGGCCAGCAATCGCCGGATCGAAGCCGTCATGCAGGCGATCCGCGAGCAGATTGCCGCGGTGTCGCCTTATGGCGCCTCCGGCCGTGTCGCCGCGCGCGCCGTCTCCAGCGGCACCAGCCGTAGCGCCTGACCACGAGAGGAGCCCGCCGTGTCGCTCGACATCGCACGATCGATCGCCTTCAGCGGCCTGTCGTCCACGTCGGTCCAGATCAGCGTGACGTCGTCGAACATTTCGAACGCCGACACGACGGGCTATACCAAGAAGACCGCGAACCAGTCGAGCAGCGTCACCGACGGCGTCGGCACCGGCGTCACGGTGACGGGCATCACCTCGACGGTCGACAAGCTGCTGCTGAAGTCGCTGGTCAGTGCGACCTCCGATCTCGGCTCGGCCGACACGACGAATACCTATTTGACGTCGCTCGAAAAGCTCTACGGCTCGACCAGCAGCACCGATAGTTCGTCGACCGGGACCTCGCTCGCCAACAGTATCGCCTCGCTCGAATCGGCACTGTCGTCGCTTGCGAGCACGCCGAGCAGCGCTTCGCTGCAATCCAACGTGGTCAGCGCACTCGATGACGTCACGAGCCAGTTGCGGGAGACCTCAAGCAGCATCCAGAAACTGCGCTCCAATGCCGACCAGGACATCTCGTCCTCGATCGACGACGTCAACACGGACTTGCAGAACATCGCGGATCTGAACGCCGAGATCAAGCAGACGGCGGCGGCCGGCCAGTCGACGGCCGACCTGGAGGACCAGCGCAACACCGCGCTCCAGGACGTCGCCTCGAAGATGAACGTCAGCTATTTTACGGCGTCAAACGGCGATCTCCAGATCTACACCACGACCGGGCAGGCGCTGGTCGACAGCTCCGCGCACAAGATCAGCTATACCGCCGCGGCCAACGTGTCATCATCGACGACCTACACCGCCGGTTGGTCGTCGAGCGGTTTTAGCGCAATCTCCGTGAACGGTGTCGACATCACGTCCCAGATCACCGGCGGCGATATCGGCGCGCTGATCACGTTGCGCGACAAAACTCTGCCGGCGGCGCAGTCCCAGCTCGACCAGCTCGCAACGCAGCTTGCCTCCGCGGTGAACACCGTCTCGAACAGCGCTTCCACGGTGCCGGCGCCGACCAGCCTGACGGGCACCGCCGGCGTCACCAGTAGTACGGCGCTGTCCGCCACCGGCACGGTGCGCCTCGCCGTCACCGACCAGAGCGGCAATCTGGTCTCCTACAGCGATCTCGATCTATCGTCCTATGCCACCGTCGGCGATGTCGTCACCGCCATCAACGGCATCTCCGGAATGTCGGCGTCGGTCGATGCGAACGGCCATCTCTCGATCACGGCGACCGGCTCGGGCAACGGGGTTGCCATCAACGAGATGACGAGCTCGGTGGGAAGCTCCAGCGAGGGATTTTCCGACTATTTCGGCCTCAACGACCTCGTGACGGGAACGAGCGCGTCGGATATCGCGGTCAACAGCAGCATCCTGTCCGGCACCAGCGAGTTGCAGCTCGCGACGCTGGATTCCTCGTCGAGCCTCACGGTCGGCAGTAGCGTGCTGACATCGGGATCGGCGACGGTGGTCAATGCGTTCTACGACGCATTGACGGCGTCCCGGACGTTTTCGTCCGCCGGAGGGCTTGCGGCCACCACCGGTTCGTTCGCCGACTATGCCTCGACCATCGTGGCCGACGTCGCGAACAAGTCCTCGACGGCTTCCACCAATTACACGGCCAAGGAGACCGCGCAGTCGACCTATGCGAGCTCGCTGTCGTCGCAGTCGGGTGTCAATCTCGACGAGGAATCGGCCAATCTGAGCACGCTCCAGAACCAGTATTCGGCGGCCTCCGCGCTGATCTCGGCCATCAACACGATGTACGCGGCGCTCATAACCGCCGTGCAGTCGTCTTAAAGCGCAGGAGCAGGCCCATGGTCGCGATGCGGATCGCCACGTTCGCCCAGTCGAACAAGATGATCGCCGACGCGATGCGCGTGGAGTCGGTCATGGCCAACGAGCAGGTCCAGGAATCGTCGGGTATGGTCTCGACCGATTACGGCGGTTATGGCTCGAACGCGCAGCATGTCGTCAATCTCCAGGTCTCGGTGACGCGCGCGCAATCCTATGTCGACGCGGCCACGCTCGCCGACAGCAAGGTCCAGGTGATGTATTCGGCCGTCGGCTCGATGACCGACATCATCACGCAGCTCCGCTCCCAGCTCAGCGCCGCCTCGACCGGCAGCTCGACCGAGACGAACTCGGTGATCTCGTCCGCTCAGCAGATGCTCGATGAGATGGGCTCGCTGATGAACACGCAATATGACGGCCAGTATGTCTTTGCCGGCGGCAAGACGGACACGGCGCCGGTCGATCTCACGAGTTTCTCGTCGGGTACGGGGTCCACGACAACGGCGGACACCAGTTACTATAAAGGTGACGACGAGATCGCCTCGGTGCGCGTCGCCTCCGACCAGACCGTCTCCTACGGAGTGACGGCCGACAATTCGGCGTTCGAGGAGGTGATGCGCGTGCTGAAGTTCGTGGCCAACAGCACCTCGCTGTCGTCCTCGGACATCACCAGTGCGCTTGATCTGGCCAGCACGGCGCTCGACGACACCGCGGCCGTGCAGGCCAAGCTGTCGAGCTCGGCATCCTCGATCGAGACGGCGAGCGCGCGCCAGACCGACTACAAGAGCTATGCCGAGACCCTGTCGAATGACCTCACCGGCGTCGACGTCGCCGCCATCACGGCACAACTGTCGACCTACCAGGCGCAGCTCACCGCGTCCTATTCGGCGATGTCCAAGATTCTCAGCATGAATCTCGCGAGCTATTTGAAATAGGCGAGACCTGTTCGGCAGTCATTGATTTCGGCGGTTTCCCAGGACGTTCTACGACAGGCGGTCTGCCAACTTCATCGGCATCGTCAAGCGGGCCGCTATCGCCGTCGGCGAGGCCGAATCGTCGCGATGGTCTAGGCAGGATTCGGTCGAGTCAGATATAGCTCGTCGATCTGGCGTCGCCTTGGAGCAGTCGCATCGGAATGAAGACCGTCTCCCTCACAGTCTCGCAGGTTTTCGAGATTGCCCTGAAAGCCTACTCCGCGGGCAAGCTCGGCCAGGCCGAGAAGACATGCGAGAAGATCCTGGCCGCCGATCCGTCGTCGGCGATCACCCTCAATCTTCTCGCGGTCGTCCACATGGCGCGGGGTCGTAACACGGCGGCTCTTGTCCATTTTGACCGGGCGCTGGCGCTGCGGCCGGACTTCGCGGAAGCGTGGAGCAATCGTGGCACCCTCCTCAAATCCTTGGGACGCCCGGCCGATGCGCTGGAGAGCTTCGGCCACGCGCTTGCGCTCCAGCCGCAGCACGTCAACGTGCTCAACAATCGCGCCGCCCTGCTGCAGGAGCTTGGCCGTAATCAGGAGGCGCTGACCGACTATGATGCGGCGCTGGCGTTGCAGCCGAATTATCCGGAGGCCTTGAACAATCGCGGTATCGTTCTGCAGGCTCTGGGACGGCATCAAGAGGCGCTGGCGAGCTATGCAGCCGCGCTTGCGTGTCGGCCCGACTTTGTCGAGACCTTCCTCAATCGGGGCATTACCCGTTATGAGCTGGGGCGTTTCGAGGATGCTGTTGCTGACTACGATCGTGCCATCGCCCTGCGGCCCAGCTATGCCGATGCGTTCAGCAATCGTGGCAATGCACTCGGCCGGCTGCACCGTCACGCGGATGCGCTGGCAAGCTACGATCGCGCGCTGGTCCTGCAGCCCAGGCACGCTGAGGCACTCTACAATCGCGGCGTTACGTTACGCGTACTCGGAAAACTGGAGGCATCGCTGGCGAGCCACGACGCCGCCCTGAAGCTAAGCCCCGATGACCCAAAGGTTCTGGTCGGCCGGGGCATCACGCTGCATGACTTGATGCGTTTCGACGAGGCCCTGACGAGCTACGATCGCGCGCTGGCGCTGCAAGCCGATCATGCCGAGGCTCATATCAATCGTGGCGCCCTGCTGCATGCGCGCGGGCATCTCGACCAGGCCTTGGAGAGCTTCGAGCGCGTGCTGATCAGTCAGCCGGACAACGTCCAAGCGCTGACCAATCGTGGCGTTGCCTTGCATGACCTGGCTCGCGATGGCGAGGCGCTGGCGGCGCACGACAAAGCGGTCGTCGTACGGCTGGACGATGCTGCAATCCTCGACAATCGCCCCGTCACGCTTCACAAGCTGCGGCGGTTGGAGGACGCATTGGCCAGCCACGACCTGGCGATTGCGGCCGGGCCGCACCATGCCGAGGCGTTCGCCAATCGAGGCATTACCCTGTACGATCTCAAGCGTTTCGACGAGGCGTTGGCGAGCTATGAGCGCGCGATCGCCCTGCGGTCGGACTACGCCGACGCGCACTTCCTGAAAGGCCTGGCCAGCCTCGTCACCGGCGACCTGGCGTCCGGCTGGGCCGAGTATGAGTGGCGCCATAGAGCACCGGTGGCACGACTGACGTCGCGCGAGTGGCAGCGGCCGCTCTGGCTTGGCGACGTCGATCTCGCCGGCAAGACAATCCTGCTTCACAGCGAGCAGGGCTTTGGCGATTCCATCCAGTTCTGCCGTTACGTGCCGATGGTTGCGGCGCGCGGTGCGCGCGTGGTCCTGGAGCTCGAGCAGCCGCTCTGCGGCCTGATGCGCGACCTCCCCGGCATCGCACAGATTGTCGTCAAGGGCGACATCCTGCCGGAGTACGATCTCCACTGCCCGCTACCGAGCTTGCCGCCGGCATTCGCGACCCGGCTGGAGACCATCCCGGCAAACAGTCCTTATTTGCATGCACCGGGCTCTGCAATGGCGCAATGGTCGCTCCGGCTTCGCGACACGCACGGTTTGAAGATCGGCCTGGCCTGGGCCGGCAATCCAAACCACGTTCGCGATCGCGAACGGTCGATGCAACTGGATCATCTGCTGCCGCTGCTGGACGTCGATGCGAACTTCGTCAGCCTGCAGAAGCAGCTTGGCGCCGGCGAAGCTGAAGTGCTGTCGCGTGCCGGCATTCGTGATGTCAGCGGCGATTTGCAGGATTTCACCGACACGGCGGCGCTGATCTCGCAGCTTGATCTCATCGTCGCGGTCGATACCGGCGTTGCCCATCTGGCGGGGGCGCTCGGCAAGCCGGTCTGGATCCTGGTGACGCATGCGCCCGACTGGCGCTGGCTGCTCGATCGTGACGACAGCCCCTGGTATCCGACCGTGCGCCTGTTCCGGCAGAGCGATGACCGCGGCTGGGTCGATGTCGTTGCACGGGTGCGCGCGGCGCTCACCGCATTGGCCAACCTCCAGCCCTGAGGGCATATGTGAGCGCACTGGCGGAGCCTATTCGGCGGCGATCCGCTCCATCGCCAGGGCGCGGAGCCTGGCGCGCTGGATCTTCACGCCATTGGCGCTGTCGGTGACAGGAAAGGCGTCGACGATATAGATCCGTGCCGGAATCTTGTAACCCGCCAGCCGCTCGCGCAAGTGTGCGACCAGCGCCTCCTGTAGCGGTGGCTGATCCGCCTGGATTACGAACGCGACACAGCGCGCATGGCCCTTCAGGTCGACCGCGACGACCTGGGCATCGGCAACGCCGGCGCAGGATTTGAGCTCGTCCTCGATCTCGCCGGGCGCGACCAGGAAGCCGCCGAGCCGCATCGCATCGCCCGCACGGGTCTCATAGACAAAGGAGCCGTCGCCGCGGAGACGGCCGATGTCGCCGGTGCGGAAGAAGCCGTCCGCGGTGATGGCGTCGCGCGTCGCCTCGGGATTGTTGAAATAGCCGAGAAAGCACGACGGCGCGCTGATCTCGATCTCGCCGGAGACGCCGTCGGCTGCGAGATCACCGGTCTCGGTGTCGCGCACGCGGACCCTGGCGTCAGGCGACATCGGCCAGCCGCCACCCTCGATGCGGTCGGCGAAGGCGTCGCTGGCGCGGCTGATCGAGAACAGCGCCTGCACCTCGCTCGAACCATAGAGGCCGTACAGCGGCATGCCGTGCGCCGCGGCCTCCGCGGCCAATTCGCGCCAACTGGGCTGGAACGCGGCGAAGCCGCAGACTTCGACATGCGGAAACGGGCGCGACGCGTCGGTGAGGGCGAGGATGCGGCGGAACATCTCGTCGGAGCCGAAGGCGTGCGTAATCTTGCGCTCGCTCAGGATCTTTAACGCCGGTGCCGCCTCGAATGCGTCAAGCGCATGGATGGTCGCCCCCGCCGCGATGAAGCCGAGCAAGCTCGTCATACCAAAAGTGCCGCAGAACGGCAGCATCGCCAGCAGCGAATGACGTTGCGGATCAAGCTTGAGCGCCTTGGCGACGGAGGTGGCGTGTGTGGCCAGCGTCCGCTGCGACTGCGCGACGAGCTTTGGCCCCTTGGTCGTGCCTGATGTGGTGTAGAGCAGCACGGGCTGATCGACGTCATCTTGGGCGGGGGCTTGCGGATAGCGCTCATCGAACGCATCGAACCGGATGCAGGGCCAGTGCGCGGGGATTGCACCCGCGCCGACCACTGCGAGCTTTTGCAGCGCGGGCACCTCGGCCTTGGCGATATCGGCGAGAATGGGGGCGAAATCGATCGTGCGAAACGCGGCCTCGACCACGAGCAATTTGGCGCCGGACAATTTCAGGAGATGTGCAACCTCAGCACTGCGATAGCGCGTATTGACCGCAGCAACAACCGCACCAAGGCGGGCGGCGGCGAACAGCAGCACGATCCATTCGACCCGATTGACCAGCCAGACCGCAACCACGTCGTCCTTGCCGATGCCCTGCGCGGCAAGCCACGCTGCGGTCTGCTCGATCTTTAGGGAAAATTCCGCGCGCGAGACGGGCGTGCCGCCGAACACGAAGGCGGGATCGGCGGTGGTCTCCGATACGATCAGCGATTGCAGTGAAAAATCGTCGGCATGCATGGCAACCGGAGTAACGCGATCGGGCAAACCTGTCTACTTGGTGCCGAACATCCGGTCGCCGGCGTCGCCAAGGCCCGGCACGATGTAGCCGTGATCGTTGAGCCGCTCATCGATCGCGGCGGTCCAGATCGGTACGTCAGGATGTTCGCTCTGGAACTGGGCGATGCCTTCAGGCGCGGCCAAGAGGCAGACGAAGCGGATGTCGCGGGCGCCGCGGTTCTTGAGCAGCGACGCGCCTGCGCAGGCCGAGTTGCCGGTCGCCAGCATCGGGTCCATCAGGATCACGGTGCGGTCGGACAGGTCCTGCGGCGCCTTGAAGTAATATTCCACGGCCTGCAATGTCTCGGGGTCGCGGTAGAGCCCGATATGAGCGATGCGCGCCGAGGGCATCAGCGCCAGCATGCCGTCGAGAAAACCGACGCCGGCGCGCAGGATCGGCGCCAGCGTGAGCTTCTTGCCGGCGATCTTCGGCGCCTGCATCGGCGAGATCGGCGTCTCGATCTCGACCAGCTCCAGCGGCAGGTCGCGCGTCACCTCGTAGCAGAGCAGCATCCCGATCTCGTTCAGGATCTCGCGAAAGCTCTTGGTCGAACGGTCCTTCTCCCGCATCAAGGAAAGCTTGTGCTGGACCAGGGGGTGGGCGACGACATGGACGTTGCTGCTGCTCATGAAACCGATCTACACGGTTCCGCGAAACTGCGCCAGATCGGCCGAGGTTTTTCCGCAGGGTAGGCGGCCTTAGGCGGGCAGCGCCACTGCGGTTCGCGCCCGGTTGCTCGCCTCGTAGGCAGCCATGGTCAATTCGCGGTCGATCGCGGTGAAGTCTAGACGCCGAGCCCGCGCGCGAGAAGCGTAATCACGAGCGTCAGGATCGCACCCCAGACCAGGCTCAGCGTCATGGTCAGGACGGTCGTGGTGACCGCGTGCTCCAGATTTCCCTTGAGAAGATGCACGCTAGCCTCTCAGTAACCGCGCCGCCAGCACGATCAGCGGATTGCCGTGGTTCTCGATGTCGAGCTCGAAGGTGTCGGTGGGAAACACCAACGCGCACCGTGCAGGCTTGCTCTGACGGTTGGCGAAATCGACCGCGGAGCTCTTGAACAGGAACAGGCCGCCGATGCGGCCGTTTGCCTCGCGGGCGACCCAGAGCCCGGCCTTGTTGCGGCCGATGAAGAACGCCGGAATGGAAGCGCTGACGACATCGGGGTCGATCGGCCCAAGTGTCGCCGCCTGCGCCAGCTGCGCCTCAGACTGGCGACGGGAGGCTTGGAGAGCAATCGCGGCCATGGCGGCCTCCTCACACATCTGCAAGGTCATGATGGTCACCGCTGCGCTCAGGCGTGGAGGTGCCAGACATAGATTGCGGTCTTCAGCGCGATGACCGCCGCGAGCAGGCCGCCCATCGACAGCACGGTCAGCGCGCGCAGCGCGACGCGCTTGAGCTGGGCCTTGTGCTCATTCGAGATCCGCGCCGGGCGTTTGGCCCAGTCAAAAGGCCGTTCAAGGCCATGTGTCAGCATTGACATTTTGAATGTATCCTTCGTCTCCAGCGGCTGTCCCGGCGCCGTCATCTGTCTCGTATGATGGGCGTCGCAGCATAGGAATGCGAGATGAGCGGCCGTGCCGTCGTATAGGAGCGCCATAGGCGCATCCGGCTACGCTCCGACGCTGTCGATCAGTTCCTCGTCGGCGATCGCGGCGAATGCCCTTGCGACCTCGATTTGAGTCGCATCATCGAGCGGCACGATCGGCAGCCTTGTAGCTGGCAACATCAGGCCGAGCGTGCTCAGTGCAAATTTGAGCGCGGCCGGGCTTTCCCTCGAGAGGCAGGCAATGAGCGGGATGAGGCGCTTGTGCAGATAGCGGGCCGATTGCAGGCGGCCCTGCCTGACCTGGGAGAATATCGTCCGGCACAGATCCGGCGCGATGTTGGCGACCTCCGAGATCGCGCCATCGCCGCCGCAGGCGATGGTGCCGAAGGCGGTGGCGTCGTCACCGGACAGCAGGCGAAAGTCGGCCGGCAGCAGCCGGCTCAGGCGCATTGGGCGGGTGATGTCACCACTCCCATCGCGCAGCCCCACGAACTGGCGGGATTCGACGAGACGCAGAAGCGTCTCGTCGGCGAGCGGACGCAGCGTGCGGGAGGGAATGTCGTGCAGAATCACCGGTAGTCCGATCGACCCGGCAACACTGCGGAAGTGCGCGAGCATCCCGTCCTGCATCGGCTTGTTGTAGGCGGGCACCACCGACATGATGGCATCGGCGCCGGCCGCTTCTGCGCGACGCGCGAGCGCGACGGCGTGACTGGTTGAATTCGACACGGCGCCCGCGATGATCCGCGCGCGGCCGCGGACGACATCGACCGCGGTGCGAATGACGAGCTCCTGCTCGGCCGGCGAGAGCGTCGGCGCTTCGCCGGCGGTCTCGCAGACCACGAGCGCGGGAACGCCCGCTGTCACCTGGCGCTCGCAGAGTGCGGCGAACGCCTTGAGATCGATCGCGTCAGCCGCATCGAACGGCGTCGGCAGGTCCGGAATGAAGCCGGTGAACCAGGCAGAGGGAGGGATGAACATGGCTTTTTGCCGGGTGCGGCCTGCTCAGGCGGCGCGCTGCGAGAGGTTGGGGCTTTTGCCCATATCGAGCTCGATCTCGCGCGGCAGCTCGACGATGGTCTCGGGATGCTGTCCGTTTTCGAACAGCGCATATTTGATGGCCTGGGCGCGACTGACGAACAGGCCGCCATAGAGGCCGTTCTGCTCTTGGGCAATCCACTGTCCCCGGTGGTTGCGGCCGATGAAGACGACGGTCGAGGGGGAGCTGCACGAGGGAGGTTCGACGAGTTTCACGGATTTGGTCCTTCCAATTGACGCAGGCAGCGGGAGCATGTCCAGCACCTGCGCGTTCAATATCTTTCCTCGTGGATATGATTTCGAGGGCGGCCGCACGACGATCTCATAGGAACGTCATAAAGCCGGCGCTCAGGCCAATTCATTAACGATATGAACCAGCGCGAACAGCGTGCCGAACGCGACGCATTCGTCCCAATGGTTGAGAGTGGTGGCGAACAGCGGCTCGCGCCTGAGGAGAGCGACGACAGCGCACAGGATGATCGACATCCAGAGCAGGGCGGCGAGGCTTCGGTTGAAGCCGACGCTGCCGAATGCAGCAAAAATTGCGAGC
Organism: Bradyrhizobium sp. LTSP857; assembly: GCF_000938285.1. Taxonomy (NCBI): domain Bacteria; kingdom Pseudomonadati; phylum Pseudomonadota; class Alphaproteobacteria; order Hyphomicrobiales; family Nitrobacteraceae; genus Bradyrhizobium; species Bradyrhizobium sp. LTSP857. The sequence continues at coordinate 69,177 of NZ_JYMS01000017.1, forward strand.
AGCGCGACGCGGACGGCAAAGCGTGCCAGCACGCGCGTCGGGCCTATCGCTCGCGGCATGTCCGGAGATTGCGGCAAAGCTTGAACCTGTCAGAGGCTTGAACCCGTCGGGGTTGCTCTAGCCAAAATGGTCGCAGGCGACCGGCTCATAGAGCGGGTCCAGCGCCGGACGTACGGTGGGAACGCTCGGCCGCGATACGTCCATGGCCAACGCCTGGACCTCGATGAAAGCCGACAGCAACGCAAGCGCAAGATCGGCGTGGCGGCCTTCGACCGCAGCGTCGAGCCAGTCCGGCAATTCGCGTTCGCGCGAAAGCGCGCAGTACCATTCACCCTCGTCATAGGCGATGCGGCGGACCTGCCATAGTGGCAGCTCGAGCTCCATCAGCGCCAGCGCGGCATCGGCCCATGCCTCCGCATCGATCAGGCGCATGAGGCGCGCGGTACGTTCGCTCTGCCCGAGCGAGGGGAAGCGCCGGCAGGCCTTGTCGATGATCTCGAGCATCAACGGCCGCGTCATTGCATGCGCATTGCGCAAGAGGTCGCTGAGCGAAGGTGGATCGTAGTGTTGAAGCGCGGCGGTCATATCAGGCCTCCCGGAATTGGCGTCGGTCAGTCGGACGGCCTCTTCAGGATGGCTAGAAGGGCATTTGAAAACGAGATGAGAGCGGGGTGGGAGATATAAGGATTTCATAAGTGTCGGGATGGTGCGGTTAGGGACGCAATGTGTTGCCAACCGCACAGCTGTCGTCCCGGCGAAGGCCGGGACCCATAACCACAGGGAGAAGTTGTAGCGCGAAGCTGGTAACTCCGAGTCTTCACCAAACCACTCTCCGTGGCTATGGGTCCCGGCCTTCGCCGGGACGACAGCTTGTATTGCCTCGCGAGCGTCGTTCGACCCACGGCACCTTTATGAGATTCCTATAACTTCGCCATAGCCCTCGTCTCGAAAACCTATGCCCGCGGTGGCATTTCAAAACGGTCAAAAGTCCCGACTGGCGCTGTGGAGATGCGTTCCATTTCCGTTTCCACTCACGCCCGCCGGACGCCTGAGAAACAGTTGCTCCCGACATAAGGACGCAACGAGGAGTATCCCCATGATGGACATTCTGATGCTGGCGCTGGGCTTCGCCTTCTTTGCCCTTGCGATCGGCTACACCTACGCCTGCGAACGGCTGTGAAGGAGCGGATCATGATTTTCGATTATGCGCTCGCCGGTGCCGTCTCGTTCGGCCTCCTGTTCTACCTCACCTACGCGCTGCTGCGGCCCGAGCGGTTCTGACCCGTGCTGCTGCTTCTCGAATTGCTGCTGGCAGACGCCGCACTCGTCGCCTGTCTGCTCACGGTGCTGCTGCCGCTGTTGCGCCGGACACAAAGCCTGAAGGGTTAATGCCATGACTGTGATCGGTTGGTTCCAGATCATTCTTTTCTGCGCGATTATCATCGCGTTGACCAAGCCGCTCGGCTGGTACATGACGCGCGTCTTCAACGGCGAGCGGACGTTCCTGTCGCCGGTGCTGCGTCCGATCGAGGCCGGCATCTACTGGTTCTCGGGCGTCGACGAGAGGCGCGAGCAGCACTGGTTGACCTATACGGTCTCCATGCTGCTGTTCCATATCGGAGGCTTCCTCATCATCTACGGCGTGATGCGGCTCCAGGCCGTGCTGCCCTTCAATCCGGCAGGTCAGGGCGCAGTCGCCGAGGATCTCTCCTTCAACACCGCGGTCTCCTTCATCACCAACACCAATTGGCAGAACTACGGCGGCGAGAGCACGATCTCCTATCTCGTGCAGATGATCGGCCTGACGCACCAGAATTTCCTGTCGGCGGCAACCGGCATCGCGCTTGCAGTGGCCCTGATCCGCGGCTTCTCGCGTGCGTCGATGCGCACGGTCGGAAATTTCTGGGTCGACGTCACCCGCTGTACGCTCTATGTGCTGCTGCCGCTCTGCGTCGTCTACACGCTGTTCCTCATCTCGCAGGGCATGCCGCAGACGCTCGGCGACTATGTCGAGGCCACGACGCTCGAAGGCGCCAAGCAGACCATCGCGGTCGGTCCGGTCGCTTCGCAGGTCGCGATCAAGATGCTGGGCACCAATGGCGGCGGCTTCTTCAATGCTAACGCGGCGCACCCCTTCGAGAACCCGACTGCGCTGTCGAACTTCGTGCAGATGATCTCGATCTTTGCACTGGGCGCTGCGCTGACCAACGTTTTCGGCCGGATGGTCGGCAACCAGCGCCAGGGCTGGGCGATCCTTTCGGTGATGGGCGTGCTGTTCCTCGCCGGTGTCGCCGTCACCTATTGGGCCGAGGCCAACGGCACTTCTACGCTGCATGCGCTCGGCCTGACCGGCGGCAACATGGAGGGCAAGGAGGTTCGCTTCGGCATTGTCGCGTCCTCGCTGTTTGCCGTGATCACGACGGCCGCGTCCTGCGGCGCGGTTAACGCGATGCATGACAGCTTCACCGCGCTCGGCGGCATGATCCCGCTGATCAACATGCAGCTCGGCGAGATCATCGTCGGCGGCGTCGGCGCCGGCCTCTACGGCATGCTGCTGTTCGTCGTGCTCGCGATCTTCGTGGCGGGCCTGATGGTCGGCCGCACGCCGGAATATGTCGGCAAGAAGATCGAAGCGCGCGAGGTCAAGATGGCGATGCTCGCGATCCTGGTGCTGCCGCTGATGTATCTCGGCTGGACCGCGGTCGGCGTGGTCTATCCCGCGGCGGTCGCCTCGATGGCGAATGCTGGTCCGCACGGCTTCACCGAGGTGCTCTATGCCTTCACCTCGGCGACCGGCAACAACGGCTCGGCCTTCGCGGGCCTCACCGGCAACACCTTCTTCTACAACCTCACGCTCGCAAGCGCGATGTTCGTCGGTCGCTTCTTCATGATCATCCCGGCGATGGCGATTGCGGGCTCGCTGGCCGCCAAGAAGTCGATCCCGCCGTCGGCGGGCACGTTCCCGACCACCGGCGGGCTGTTCGTCGGCCTTGTCGTCGGCGTGATCCTGATCATCGGCGGCCTGACCTTCTTCCCGGCACTCGCGCTCGGCCCCATCGTCGAGCATCTCGCGATGAACGCCGGCCAAGTATTCTGATCGACAGCCTTCTGATTGTTTGGAGTGACCTCCATGGAAACCATGAAACTGCAAAAACGCGCTTCCGTCTCGGCGATGCTTGACCCCAAGATCGTCGTTCCCGCGATCCGCGCATCCTTCACCAAGCTCGATCCGCGGCTGATGATCAAGAACCCCGTGATGTTCGTGGTCGAGATCGTGGCCGCGCTCACCACCGTGATCTTCCTGCGCGATCTGGTCTCGGGCGGTGCGAATCTAGGCTTCACCTTCCAGATCATCCTCTGGCTCTGGTTCACGGTGCTGTTCGCCAACTTCGCTGAGGCCGTGGCCGAAGGCCGCGGCAAGGCGCAGGCTGACTCGCTGCGCAAGACCCGCACCGAGAGCCAGGCGAAGCTGCTGAGTGGTGCCGGTCAGGCGTTCAAGCTGGTGCCGGGCACAAGCCTCAAGGTCGGCGACATCGTGCTGGTCGAGGCTGGCGACACCATACCCTCCGACGGCGAGGTGATCGAGGGTGTCGCGTCCGTCAACGAAGCCGCCATCACCGGTGAATCCGCGCCCGTGATCCGCGAATCCGGCGGCGACCGCTCGGCGGTGACCGGCGGCACGCAGGTGCTGTCCGACTGGATCCGTGTCCGCATCACGGCAGCCCAGGGCTCGACCTTCATCGACCGCATGATTAAGCTGGTCGAGGGCGCCGAGCGGCAGAAGACGCCGAACGAGATCGCGCTCAACATCCTGCTCGCCGGCCTCACCATCATCTTCGTGTTCGCCACCGTCACCATCCCGAGCTACGCGGCCTATGCCGGCGGCTCGATCTCGGTGGTCGTGCTGGTCGCGCTGTTCGTGACGCTGATCCCGACCACCATCGGCGCGCTGCTGTCGGCGATCGGCATTGCCGGCATGGACCGCTTGGTCCGCTTCAACGTGCTCGCGATGTCCGGCCGTGCGGTCGAGGCCGCCGGCGACGTCGACACGCTGCTGCTCGACAAGACGGGCACGATCACGCTCGGCAACCGTCAGGCGACCTCGTTCCGGGCCGTGCGCGGCGTCACCGAGCAGGAGCTGGCGGATGCAGCCCAGCTCGCCTCGCTTGCCGACGAGACGCCGGAAGGCCGCTCCATCGTCGTGTTGGCGAAAGAGAAATACAGCATTCGCGGCCGCGACATGGCCGAGCTTGGCGCGACCTTCATTCCGTTCACGGCGCAGACCCGCATGAGCGGCGTCGATGCCGGCGGCTCGTCGGTCCGCAAGGGTGCCGTCGATGCCATGCTCAACTATGTCGGTGGCGGTGCGCCGATGGCGGTTGCCTCCGGCAATGCGGCTCGTGCGATCCAGCCTGCGGCGCTTTCGGATATCGGCCGTGAGGTTCAGGCCATTGCGGACGAAATCTCGAAGGCCGGCGGCACGCCGCTTGCGGTTGCCAGGGACGGCAGGCTGCTCGGCGTCATCCAGCTCAAAGACATCGTCAAGGGTGGCATCCGCGAGCGCTTCGCCGAGCTGCGCCGCATGGGCATCCGCACCATCATGATCACCGGCGACAACCCGATGACGGCGGCGGCGATCGCGGCCGAAGCCGGCGTCGATGACTTCCTGGCGCAGGCAACACCCGAGGACAAGCTCAAGCTGATCCGCGACGAGCAGGCCAAGGGCAAGCTGGTGGCGATGTGCGGCGACGGCACCAACGACGCGCCGGCGCTTGCCCAGGCCGACGTCGGCGTCGCCATGAACACCGGCACGCAGGCGGCGCGCGAGGCCGGCAACATGGTCGACCTCGACTCCAACCCGACCAAGCTGATCGAAGTGGTCGAGATCGGCAAGCAGCTCCTGATGACGCGCGGTGCGCTGACGACCTTTTCGATCGCCAACGACGTCGCAAAATACTTTGCGATCATCCCCGCGATGTTCCTGGCGTTCTACCCGCAGCTCAACGTGCTCAACGTCATGAACCTGTCGAGCCCGCAGAGCGCCATCCTGTCGGCGATCATCTTCAACGCGCTGATCATCATCGCGCTGATTCCGCTCGCACTGAAAGGCGTAGCCTATCGCGCGGTCGGTGCCGGCGCGCTGCTCCGGCGCAATCTGTTGATCTACGGCTTGGGGGGCATCGTCATTCCCTTCATCGGCATCAAGGCGATCGACCTCGTCGTTGTTGCCTTGCACCTGGCTTGATCGTCGTCGCGGGGGCGCAGTGCGCGCCCCCGCGCAAAGACGAAGAATTAGGAGAAATACATGCTCAGAGAAATCCGCCCCGCCATCGTCCTGTTGCTGGTGCTCACCGCGATCACGGGCCTAGCCTATCCGCTCGCCATGACCGGCATCGCCGGTGCGATCTTCCCCGCACAGGCGCAGGGCAGCCTGATCGAACGGGATGGCAAGGTCGTCGGTTCCGCCCTGATCGGGCAGGAGTTCAAGGACGACAGATATTTCCACGGCCGCCCCTCGGCGACGCTGGCGCCGGATCCGAACGATTCGACCAAGACCGTCTCGGCGCCCTACAACGCTGCCAACTCGGGCGGCTCCAATCTCGGCCCGACCAGCAAGGCGCTGGCTGACCGGCTGAAGGAGGATGTGGACAAGCTGAAGGCCGAGAACCCGAATGCTGCCGTCCCGGTCGACCTGGTCACGACCTCGGCCAGCGGCCTCGATCCGGACATCTCGCCGGAAGCCGCGCAATTCCAGGTGCCGCGCGTGGCCAAGGCGCGGAATATGTCGGACGATCAGGTCAAGCAGCTCGTGGCTTCCAGCACCCAGGGCCGTCTGCTCGGCCTGCTCGGCGAACCGCGCGTTAACGTATTGGCGCTGAACCTCGCGCTCGATCGCGCTGCCGCAAAGTAGCGGTCTAGGCTCGCGGCGCTCCGATGATTATAATGACCTGATGGTCCGAGAGCGCCGCGATCCCGAACAACGTCCGTCCCCCGAGGCGCTGCTGGAAGCAGCGCGCCGGGCGGAGAGCGCGAGCGGCAAGCTGAAAATCTTCGTTGGCGCCGCTCCCGGCGTCGGCAAGACCTACGAGATGCTGCAAAGCGCCCACGCCAAGCGCAAGGCCGGTATCGATGTCGTGGTCGGCTTCGTCGAGACCCATGGCCGGGTTGAGACCGAGGCGTTGGTGCGAGGGCTGGAAGTGATCCCGCGCAAGAAGCTCGATTACCGCGGCCAGATCGTCGAGGAGATGGACCTCGACGCCGTGATCGCGCGGCGGCCTCGGATCGCGCTGGTCGACGAACTCGCCCACACCAACGCAGCCGGCAGCCGGCATCCGAAGCGATATCTCGACGTCGAGGAGTTGCTGTCTCACGGCATCGACGTCTATACCGCCGTCAACATCCAGCACATCGAAAGCCTGAACGACGTCGTCGCGCAAATTACTCATGTGCGGGTGCGCGAGACCGTCCCGGATTCGGTCTTCGATCGCGCCGATGCGATCGAGCTGATCGACCTCACCCCCGACGATCTGATCCAGCGGCTGAGGGAGGGCAAGGTCTATGTCCCCAAACAGGCCGAGCGCGCGCTTGATCATTATTTCTCACCGGGCAATCTGACGGCGCTGCGCGAGCTCGCGCTGCGGCGCACGGCCGAGCGGGTCGACGAGCAGCTTCTCACGCACATGCAGGCGAATGCCATCGCCGGCCCCTGGGCCGCAGGCGAACGCATCCTTGTTTGCGTCAGCGAGGATCCGCGCGCAGCCGGGCTCGTGCGTTATACCAAGCGCCTCGCGGACCGGCTGCATGCGCCATTCACTGCGGTCTCGATCGAGACGCGGCGGTCGCTCCAGCTTTCCGACGAGGAGCGCGACCGGCTGGCCGATACGCTACGGCTTGCGGAATCGCTGGGTGGTGAAGCCTTGACCATTCCAGCCGTCGGCCGCCGCATCGCCGACGACGTCATCAACTTCGCGCAAGGCAACAACGTCACCCAGATCGTGATCGGCAAGTCGACGCGCTCGCCGTGGTTCGAGTTGACGCGTGGCTCGGTCGTACTTGATCTGGTGCGCCGCTCCGGCAATATCAGCGTTCACGTCATTCCCGGCGACGAGCTCACGAGCGAGCCGGCGCCGAAGACCTCGGTGCAGACGGCGGCGCGATCCGAGCCGTTCGATGCACGGCCCTATCTGAAGGCGCTCGGGATCACGTCGCTCGGCCTTGCAGCAGCGGTGGTCATCAAGCCGTATTTCGGCGTCGAGAACGTCGACCTGATGTTCCTGACCGCGGTGGTTGCCGTGGCCGTTCGCTATGGGTTGTGGCCGTCGCTGCTTGCGAGCGTCGCGGCGTCGCTGGCGTATAACTTCTTCTTCCTGCCGCCGGTCTACACTTTCACCATCACCGATCCAACCAATGTCGCGGCGTTCTTCTTCTTCATGCTGATTGCCTTCGTGGTGTCGAATGTAGCCGGGCGTGTGCGGACCCAGGCCGACACCGCGATCGGTCGCATCAGGACCACCGAACAGCTCTATGCCTTCAGCCGCAAGCTCGCCGGCACCGCCACGCTCGACGACGTGTTGTGGGCGACCGCCTATCAGATTGCGCTGATGCTGAAGGTTCGCGTCGTGCTGCTGCTGCCGGAGGACGGCCTCCTGACGGTGAAGTCCGGCTATCCGCCCGAGGACCAGCTCGACCAGGCCGACCTTGCCGCCGCCAACTGGGCCTGGAGCAACGATCGCTCCGCCGGGCGCGGCGCGGATACCCTGCCGGGTGCAAAGCGGCTGTTCCTGCCGATGCGGACCGGCCGCGGCCCGATCGGCGTGATCGGCATCGACAACGATCGCACCGGTCCGTTGCTGACCCCGGACCAGCGCCGGTTGCTCGACGCGCTGGTCGACCAGGGCGCGCTCGCGATCGAGCGCGTGCTGCTGGTCGAGGACATGGACCGCGTCAAGCGCACCGTCGAATCCGAGCGGCTGCGCTCGGCGTTGCTGACCTCGATCTCGCATGATCTGAAGACGCCGCTGGCCTCCGTGCTCGGGGCCGCCTCGACCATGCGCGATCTCGCCAACGCGCTGTCCGACACCGAGAAGCGCGATTTGCTGGCGACCGTGATCGACGAGTCTGAGCGGCTCAACCGCTTCATCGCCAATCTGCTCGACATGACAAAACTCGAGTCCGGCGCCATCGTACCCAATACGGCGCTGCACGATCTCAGCGAGATCGTCGGCAGCGCGCTGCGACGGGCAGCCAAGATCCTGACCGCGCACAAGGTGGAGCTGGTGCTGGCCGCCGATCTGCCGATGCTCCAGTTGGATGCCGTATTGTTCGAGCAGGTGCTGTTCAACCTGCTCGACAATGCTGCGAAATATTCATCGCCCGACACGACGATCTCGATCACGAGCCAGCGCGAGCGGGATCAGGTGATGCTCCAAATCGCCGACGAAGGCGACGGCATCCCGCCCGACGAGCTTGAGAGCGTGTTCGACAAGTTCTATCGCGCGCAGAAGGGCGATCATGTCCGTCCCGGCACCGGGCTCGGGCTCGCCATCTCCCGCGGCTTCGTCGAGGCGATGCAGGGCACGATCTCGGCCGCCAACCGCAGCGACCGGAGCGGCGCCATCCTCACCATCCGTCTGCCGGTTCCCGCACAGACTAAAGCATTGGATACCGCCGCATGAGTGCTGCCCCGATCAAGGTTCTGGTCATCGACGACGAGCCGCCGATCCGAAAACTACTGCGGATGGGATTGACGACGCAGGGCTATGAGATCCTGGAGGCGTCGAACGGCAAGATGGCGCTCGAAAAGCTCACCGAAGATCCCGCGCTGATCATTCTCGATCTTGGCCTGCCCGACATCCAGGGCCATGAGCTGCTGCGCACGATCCGTGCCCGCAATGAAGCCGTGCCGATCGTGGTGCTGTCGAGCCGCGGCGACGAGGCCGGCAAGGTGCAGGCGCTCGATCTAGGCGCCGACGACTATCTGACAAAGCCGTTCGGCATGGACGAGCTGCTGGCCCGACTGCGCGCCGCGCTACGGCATCAGCTTCAGGTTCAGGGCGAGCGGCCGGTTTTTCGCACTGGCGATCTCTCCGTCGATCTCGTCCGCCGGATCGTCAAGCTCGGTGAGCGCGACGTGAAACTGTCGCCGAAGGAGTATGATCTCCTGCGCGTGCTGGTGCAGCACGCCGGCAAGGTGCTCACCCATCGCTTCCTGCTCAAGGAGCTCTGGGACGAGCTGACCGACGCGCAATATCTCCGGGTCTATGTCCGCCAGCTCCGCCAGAAGATCGAAGCCGATCCCGAGCGGCCGCAATATGTGCTCACGGAGACGGGGATCGGGTATCGGCTGAAGGCAGGGGATTGACGGGGTCTCTCAACCCGCCTTCCGGCGCCCCGCCGCGGACCTTTGCATCTTCTTCGCAGCTCGTTGTCGTCCCGTCGCGCGGCGCGCGTGGGACTTGGCCCGCGCCTTCCCTCCACCGCGCCCCTTCAAGCTCTGCTTCAAAGCATCCATCAGGCTGACGACGTTGCTGGGCTTCTCCTCAGGCTCGGGCAGCTCGATTGTCTTGCCGCTGGCCTTCCGCTTCACCAACGCCTTTAGCGCGTTCTCATACTCATCCTTGAATTTGCCGGGATCGAAATGCGCCGCCTTGGTGCGCAGGATATGGCCGGCCAGCTCGACCATGTCCTTGGTGATCTTCGGGGTCTTGATGTCGTCGAAGAACTCATCCTCGTCGCGCAGCTCGTAGGGGTAGCGCAGCGTCGTGCCGAGCAGCCCCTTGCCGAGCGGTTCGATCGCGATGACATGCTCGCGGTTCGTCAGTACGATCTTGGCGAGCGCCACGCGCCCCTCGTCCTTCATGGCGTCGCGGATCACGGCAAAGGCATCGACCGCGGCCTTGCCCTCGGGCGCGATATAATAGGGGTGGTTGAGGTAGCGCTGGTCGATCTCGTCGCTCGGCACGAAGCTCTCAATGTCGATCGTATGATTGCTCTCGATCTGGACCGCCTCGAGCTCCTCCGGCTCGATCTCGACATATTTGCCCTTGCGCAGCTCGTAGCCGCGGCCCTTCTGATTGCTCTCGACGACGTCGCCGGTCTCGGAATCCACCATCTGCTGCTTAAGCCGGTTGCCGGTCTCGCGGTTGATCATGTGAAACCGCGTCTTCTCTGCCGCCGTGGTCGCCGGGTACAGCACGACCGGGCAACTAACCAGCGACAGCTTCAACGTTCCCTTCCAATAGGCGCGGGGAGCCATTTCATTCTCCAGTGATTTCAAGGCTTTTCAGGAACTCCAACCGGGCTCCGGGGTTTTGGTTCCGGGTGGGACTTTTGCCGTGATAGGCTGAAGCGCCGAAAGTGATGCGGGTCCGGTCGTGCTGCGAAAACTCTCCACCTATCGACAGAAACGCGATTTCGAACAGACGCCGGAGCCGTCCGGTGAGTCAGCGGTCGCGCCGTCGAAGCAACGACGCTTTGTCATCCAGAAACATGATGCGACCCGGTTGCACTACGATTTCCGGCTCGAATTCGACGGCGTCTTCAAGTCCTGGGCGGTGACGAAGGGGCCTTCGCTCGATCCTCACGACAAGCGGCTCGCAGTCGAGGTGGAGGACCACCCGCTCGACTACGGCGATTTCGAAGGCACGATTCCGGAAGGCCAGTATGGCGGCGGCACAGTGATGCTGTGGGACCGCGGCACCTGGGAATCCGATGATCCCGAGCGCGGCTTCAAGAAGGGTGACCTCAAGTTCACGCTGCACGGCGAGAAGCTGCACGGCAGCTGGGTGCTGGTGCGCATGCGCAATGATCGCACCGGTGGCAAGCGCACCAACTGGCTCCTGATCAAGCATCGCGACGACTATGCGCGCGAGGGTGAGGACATCCTCAGCGAGGACAAATCGGTCGCCTCTGGTCGCGCCATGGCCGACATCGCCGACGGCAAGGGGAGGGCACCAAAGCCCTTCATGCTGGCGAAGGGTGCCAAGAGCAAGGCTGATGCGGTCTGGCAGTCGAACCGTGTCGAGGAGACGAAAGGGCACACGATAAACGCGGCGCCTCGCACAGCGTTGAAGGCAGGCAAGACCGCAAAGAAAAAAGCGACGACCGCCAAAAAAGTCTCGGAGATACCGGACTTCGTGGCGCCGCAGCTCTGCACGCCAGTCGAGCGCCCGCCGTCCGGCGATGGCTGGTGCCACGAGATCAAGTTCGACGGCTACCGCGTCCAGCTTCGCGTCGAGGACGGCAACGCAATACTCAAGACCCGCAAGGGGCTCGACTGGACCGACAAGTTTGCGTCGATCGCGAAGGAAGCGGGTTCGCTGCCGGAGGCGCTGATCGACGGCGAAATCGTCGCGCTCGACCACAACGGTGCGCCGAATTTTTCGTCGCTTCAGGCTGCGCTGTCGGACGGCAAGACCGACAATCTCATCTTCTTTGCCTTCGACCTACTGTTCGCCGCGGGCCTCGATTATCGCCGGCTGCCGCTGGATGAGCGCAAGGAACAGCTCAAGGAGCTTCTGGAAGCGCGCAAGCGGAAGTCGAGCCAGATCCGGTATGTCGAACATTTCGTCAGCGGCGGCGACGCGGTGCTGCAATCAGCCTGCAAGCTCGAGCTGGAAGGGATCGTGTCGAAGAAGCTAGACGCGCCCTACCGCTCGGGGCGGACGGAGAGCTGGACCAAGGCAAAATGCCGCGCCGGCCATGAGGTCGTGATCGGCGGCTGGAAGACGACAGCGGGAAAATTCCGCTCGCTGATGGCCGGCGTCTATCGCGGCGATCATCTCGCCTATGTAGGCATCGTCGGCACCGGCTTTGGCGCCGACAAGGTCAAGCGCATCATGCCGCTGTTGAAGGAGGCAGCTTCAAGCGAGAGCCCGTTCGGCGGCAAGAATGCACCGAAGAAAGCCCGTGATGTGCACTGGCTGAAGCCCGAGCTCGTCGCAGAGATCGAGTTCGCCGGCTTTACTGCCGACGGCAATATCCGCCAGGCCGCCTTCAAGGGGCTGCGGCAGGACAAGCCGGCGGAGGAGGTTGAGGCGGAGACGCCTGCTGACACCGCGCTCGCCAAGCCTGCTGCCAGAAATCGCGCCCCGGCGAAGCCCGGCAAAGGAAAAGGCGTCGGCGCTGCCGAGGTGATGGGCGTCGTCATCTCGAAGCCGGACAAGGAGCTATGGCCGGACGGCGGCGATGGCGAAGGCGTGACGAAGCTCGACCTTGCCCGCTATTTCGAGGCGGTCGGCAGCTGGATGATCGTGCATCTGAAGGGGCGTCCCTGCTCGATCCTGCGTGCGCCCGATGGCATCGGCGGCGAAAAATTCTTCCAGCGTCATGCCATGCAGGGCTCATCGAACCTGCTCGAGCTCGCCAAGGTCGGGGGCGACCGCAAGCCCTACTTGCAGATCGACCGCGTCGAGGGCCTTGCCGCGGTCGCGCAGATCGGCGGCCTGGAGCTGCATCCCTGGAATTGCGCGCCGGACGCCTATGATACGCCGGGCCGGCTGGTGTTCGATCTCGATCCCGCGCCGGACGTCGATTTTGCCGATGTCGTCGAGGCGGCGAAGGAGATGCGGCAGCGGCTGACCGATGTCGGCATGGAGAGCTTTTGCAAGACCACCGGCGGCAAGGGCTTGCATGTGGTGGTGCCGCTGCTCCACGGCGCGCGCGACAGAGTGGGCTGGAAGGAAGCCAAGGCTTTTGCGCAAGGCGTCTGCCAATGGATGGCCGATGATGATCCCGAGCGCTATCTGCTCAACATGTCGAAGAAGCTGCGCAATGGGAAGATCTTTCTGGACTATTTGCGCAACGATCGTTTGTCGACGGCCGTGGCCCCGCTATCGCCTCGCGCCCGCGACGGCGCGACTGTCTCGATGCCCGTCATCTGGGCGCAGGTGAAGAGCGATCTCGATCCGAAGCGATATACGGTGCGGACGGTGCCGGGCTTGTTGGCGCGCTCGAAAGCCTGGGAGGGATATGATGATGCTGCCGCGTCGATCAAGGCCGCGATGAAGAAGCTCGCGGGGAAGAAGTAGGGTGGGCAAAGCGAAGCGTGCCCACCATCTTTCGTGCACTGCGGCAGGAAGGTGGGCACGGCGCGTTGCGCCTTTGCCCACCCTACGATCTCGGCCGCTAGATCCGTCCCAGCAACAGCAATATCAGCAGGATGACGATGACGAGCCCGAGGCCGCCGCCGCCGTAATAGCCGGTGCCGTAGAACGGGCCACCGCCGATGCCGCTGAAGCCGCCAAGCAGGGCGATAACCAAGATGATCAGAATGATCGTACCGATAGACATGATAGTCTCCTCCAGCCCTTTGTTGAAAGGGTCGTTGCACCTGTCCCGTTGTGCGAGGGCAACTTGCCGCAGGTTTTAAAGTTCCGCCGATGAAACACGGCGGCAGGTCCTAGTTGCATGGAACCTTTAGTGTCTCGTCCGGCATGACTAGGTGAGGTTCATCCAGCACGGGGTAGGGCCATGTCAGCACCGCTTGTCGTTTCCATTCCGCATCATCTCGGCCGCGAGGAGGCGGTGCGTCGGCTCAAGACCGGGCTCGGCCGCGCCGCGGCCAGCATTCCCGTAATGCAGGTCGAGGAGGAGCGCTGGAGCGGCGACACCATGAACTTTCGCATCCGCGCGCTCGGCCAGATTGCAAGCGGGCAGGTCGATGTCGCGGACGACCACGTCAAGGTTCAGGTGGTGTTGCCCTGGCTGTTGCAGCGCTTTGCCGAGATGGCGCAAGCCGCGATCCGCAAGCGCGGTCAGTTGCTGCTGACGAAGGACGGCGGAAAGTAGCGTTCAAACGCGGGCGCGCTGTCGCGCAGGCCTTGCAGCGCTTGTGGTGCGCGCCTCGATGACAGCAGCGGGAAAATCGCGAAAGGCCTGCGAGAGCGGCAATTCATTTCCCCCGAACCCATGTGCGGCATAGCCGGTGATATCAACAGTCGCGTCAAAGCCTGCCGGCACGAGCCATTCCCGGCCGGCTTGCGTGAATGGCGCAAGTTGTCGTCCGATTACGACGATTGCTGCGTTGCCACGGTGGTGGCGGGCGAAGGCGATGACGTGATCCGCGTGCGTGCCCCGTACGTCGAGCGGCTGGTAGTCGCCATGCGTGAAGACGTCGGCGAGCTTGCCGCGCAGCTTGAGCAGGTGCTGCGTCCAGGCGAGCTTGATCTGACCGTCAGGCCAAGCCTTGATCAAGCTGCTCCAATCCGGATTGTCGAGCGAGCCCAGCGCTGCGTGACGCGCGGCAAAGTCCACCGGGCGGCGGTTGTCCGGGTCGACCAGCGACAGGTCCCAGAATTCGGTGCCTTGATAGAAGTCGGGAACGCCCGGCAACGTCGCCTTGAGAGTGAGCTGGCCCAACGAATTCAGCGCGCCGATCAGTGCGACGCGGCGGGCCAGGGTTTGCAGCGCTTCCAGGAATTCGGCGGATTGTACGGGATCGAGGATCTTCTCGATAAAGCTTCGAACGCCGGACTCGTAGGCCTCGTGCGGATTGAGCCAGCTCGTCTCTTCCTTGCCCTCGCGCGAGGCCTTGAGCGCATAGGCCTGGATGCGCGCGACGAAATCGCCCTCCGACCCCTCAAGCGGCCAGGCCCCGAGCAGGGTCTGGTAGAGCATGTATTCGAAAGTCGCCGACGGCGCGCGCCAATTGCCGTGGAGGGTGAGGTGCGGTGCGTTCAGCACCTTCCAGCGCGAGACCGCGCTGGTCCATTCGCCGGGAATCTCGCTGAGTGCGGCGATCCGCGCCCGAGCGTCCTCGCCGCGCTTGGTGTCGTGGGTCGCGGTTGCCGTCATGCCGTGCGGCCATTCTTTGGCGCGAGCCTTCATCGCCTCGTGGAAAGCGGAGATCGCAAGGCCCGTGCTCGCGGGATCACCGCCGACCTCGTTGAGGGCGAGCAGCCGGTGGAATTGGTAGAACGCGGTGTCCTCCAGCGACTTCGCCATCATCGGCCCGGTGAACTGCTGCACCTTCAGCGCAAAGCGGCGCACCCTTGGAGCGCTGTGCGGGGGACGGCCGGGCTTGAGCAGGTCCATGGTCAGGGCATCGCGCAGGAAGTCGAAAATGCCCTCGTCCGCGGCGAACCATTCGGCACGGGCGCGCTCGATGGTCTCGTCGATCAGCTTCCGGTCGAGCGAAGTTGGGCTGCTGTGCGTCAGATATGTGCGGTACACCGGGAAATGCAGCACGTAGAGCTCGAGTGCCTGCCGCAAGCTGTCGGCGGAAAAGTCGCGGGTCGAGTAGTGCCCATTGGCGATGCGTGCGAGCAGGCGCGTCAGCACGGTGAATTCGCTGGTCAGCAACGTCTCCAGCACGCGCCGCTTGGCGTCCTTGACGTAAGGCGCGAGCCGCGGCGGCCGGTTGCTGACCTGTCGCCAGGTCTCGTCCAGCGCGTCGAGCCCCTTGGCATCGACCAGCACCTGGGTGATGACGTTCATCCATTCATAGCCGGTGGTGCCCTGAATGCCGGCAAAGTGCGGCAGGCGCTCGTGCTCGCACAGGATCTTCTCGATCACGGTGTAGAACGGCTTGGTCGCGCCTTGCGCATCGCGCACCAGCCGGCGCAGCCGCTGGCAATATTGTGCGGGATCGCGCAGGCCGTCGATATGGTCGAGGCGAATGCCCTGCAACTTGCCGTCGGCGATCAGTTGCTTCACCAGCCGATGTGTGGCGGCGAAGGTGCCGGGATCCTCGACGCGCAGGCCCGCGAGCCCGTTGACGTCGAAGAAGCGGCGATAGTTGATGTCGCTGGATGCAAGCCGCCAATGGCCGAGCTTGTAGTGCTGGCGTTCCAGCAGATGATGCAGCGCCAGCGTCTGCGCCGGGCGATCCTTTGCGGCCCGATAGGCAGCGAGGCCGTGTGTGATGATGTCGGCAGCGCCCACGATACCCCTAAGCTCGGTCTTGAAGCTAGGTGCTTCCTTGCGGTTGGGTCGGCGCAATCCCGTGTAGCGAGTCGCGAGCGAAAGCAGGCGCTTGCCGGCCTCGGTTTCGGTCGCGTCCGCCTCCTTCACGATCAGCCGCAGCATTTCGCCATAGCGCTCCGGCGCGATCGGCAGGCGATGCTCGAAATACCAGGCCGAAAAGCTGCCTTCGTCGGAATCATAGCGCAGCTCGATATCGCCGCGCTCGAGCGCTTCGCCATAGGACGAGCCGAGGATCGGCAGCAGCACGCCGCCGCGAGCGCGGTGCGGCAACAGATCCCAGTCGATATCGAAGGCGACCGCATGCGGCGAGGTCTGGCCCCATTCCAGCACGTCCAGCCACCAGGGATTGTCGGCAAAATGCACGCCGACATGGTTCGGCACGAAATCGATGATGAGGCCGAGATCATGTTTGGTCAGCGCCTCGCTCAGTCGTGCGAAGCCGGCCTCGCCGCCGAGCTCGGGATTGAACTGGCCATTATCGACAGTGTCGTAGCCGTGCGTCGAGCCCTTGCGAGCCTTCATCACCGGCGAGGTGTAGAGATGCGTGATTCCCAGAGCTTTCAGATAAGGCACCACCGCGGTGGCCTTGTCGAAGTCGAAATCCGCGGTGAGTTGCAGGCGATAGGTCGCGAGGGGGATGGCGGGAGCCATGCTAACCTCCGAGACGCCAGTTCACCGACCAGGGCGGGAGCCGGTCGCCGGCCGCGCCGCCCCAGATCGGCGCGCCTGCATTGTTGTCGGGTTGCGTGATGTCCCGGTCCGACAGATTTGCTGTCAGCTGCAGCGTTGCGCCGTCGCCCATGCGCCAATGCGCGGTCAGCAAACCATTGTCCGCCGCCGCGGCATCGCCGAAGCGCGCGCCCTTCAGCCGAGGCGTGATCTCCTTGCGGCGAACTGCGAGCAGATCGCGGACAACAGCCAGGCGCGCCTCCTGCTCCGGCGTGTGGCCCGTCCAATCGAGCACGGCCGATTGCAGCGTGGCGGGATCGAAGGGGTCGGGCACATCGTCGCCGTACTTCTCATAGGCCCAGGCATATTCCTGCCGGCGGCCTTTGCGCACGGCGTCGGCCAGTCCGCCCTGGAAGTCGCAGAAGAACGGGAAGGGCGCCGTCGAGCCCCACTCCTCGCCCTGAAACAGCATCGGCACCATCGGTGCGAGCAGCGTCACCGCGAGCGCGGCCTCGATCTGCGTCGATGATGCCAGGCTCTCCAGTCGGTCGCCCAGCGGGCGATTGCCGATCTGGTCGTGGTTCTGAAGAAAATTGACGAAGGTCGCCGGCGGCAGCTCGCCACTCGGCTCGCCGCGCGGCTGCTTGCCCCAAAATTCCGAGATTTCGCCCTGATAGATGAAGCCCGACGCGAGTGCGCGTGCGAGGTCCATGCGCGGGGTCTGGTAGTCGGCATAGTAGCCGCCGAGCTCGCCGGTCAGCATCACATGCCAGGCGTGGTGATAGTCGTCGTTCCACTGCGCGCGGTATTTGCCGTTCGGCGGCTCCTGCGCGGCATCAAGCAGGCTCGCGCGATTGTCGCCGTTCTCCAGCACCAGATGGATATGCCGCCCCGTGGCCTTGGCGAGTTCGCCGGCCGCGACGCTCAACTCCTGCAACATCGATTGCTCGCCGGGCAGCGCCATGATGTGGTTGGCGGCATCCAGCCGCAGGCCGTCGAAGCGATAGTCGGTGAGCCAGGACAGCGCGTTCTCGACCGCAAACGCGCGCACCTGCGGCACGCGATAATCGATCGCACTGCCCCAGGGCGTGTGCGCGTCGGTGAAGAAAGTCGGCGCATAGCGGCCGAGGTAATTCCCCTCGGGGCCGAAATGATTGTAGACGACGTCGAGAAACACCATCAGCCCGCGCAGGTGCGCCTCGTCGATCAGCCGCTTCAGATCTTCAGGACGGCCATAGGCGCTGTCGGGCGCATACCACAGCACGCCGTCATAGCCCCAGCCGCGGCGGCCGGCGAAATCGGCCAGCGGCATCAGCTCCAGCGCGGTGATGCCGGTCGCTGTGAGATGATCGAGCTTGTCGATCATGGCGCGGTAGGTGCCTGCCGCAGTAAAGGTGCCGACATGAGTTTCGATCAGCACCGTCTCTTCCCAGGGACGGCCACGCCAATCGCTCGCGCGCCAGGCGAAGGCGTCATGATCGATCACTTCGCTCGGACCGAACACGTCCTCAGGTTGGAAAGCCGAGGCCGGATCGGGCACATCGATCTCGTCATCGATCCTGAACTTGTAGGGGCTGCCGGCGGATAGTCCCGGAATGTCGGCGACATACCAGCCATCCTGCCGGCGCTGCATCGCGTGCCTGCTGTCGAGCAGCAGGTCGACGCGGCGCGCGCCGGGCGCCCACAGGCGGAACGATACGCCGTCCTTCGTCGGCCTTGCGCCGAAGGATGGCCTCATAGCGCCCCCGCGAAGGCGAGCACGGAGCGGGGCGGCGCCTTGCTGTCGCTTCCGGGCTGGAAGTCAATCGTGTTCAGCTTGGCTTCGGTCGTGTTCAGGATCTGCTGCCAGCTCTTGTATCCGGTCATCTTGGGCAATTTGAATGCGATCTCTTCGGGTGCGGCGTTCAGGATAATAAAGATCGCGGCGCCACCCGGTTCCATCGGCCCCATCACATAGGAGAGGAACCGCCCCTCAGGGAATTTCCAGTCGTTCTCCGTCATCTCGTCACCGGCGGGCGTCAGCCACAGCACGCCATAGGCGACGCCATCGGCGGGCCGGCCGTCGAGCCAGCGATGGCTGCGGAGCTGCGCGAACCGGCGCCGGATGTCGGCGAGATGAGCGACGAAATCGATCATATCGTCGCCCTCCTTACCGAGATTATCCCAGCCAACCCAGCCGACCTCGTTGTCCTGGCAATAGGCGTTGTTGTTGCCGGACTGCGAATTGCCGACCTCGTCGCCGGCGAGAAGCAGGGGAATGCCCTGCGCCAGCATCAAACATGCCAGCACGTTCTTGCGAAGCTGCCGGCGCAGGCCCAGGATATTTGGATCGTCGGTCGGGCCCTCGACACCGCAATTGTTGCTGTGGTTGTCGTTGGAGCCGTCGCGATTGTCCTCGCCATTGGCTTCGTTGTGCTTCTCGTTATAGCTGAAGAGGTCGGCGAGCGTGAAACCGTCATGGACGGTGATGTGGTTGATGCTGGCGCGGGGCCGCCGTCCGTCATGGTTGAACAGGTCGGACGACGCCGTCATGCGGCTGGAGATGTCGCCGATCAGGCTGCCTTCACCGCTCCAGTAGCGGCGCATGGCGCTGCGGTAGCGATCATTCCACTCCGACCATTGCGAGGGGAATGCGCCGACCTGATAACCGCCGAGGCCGAGGTCCCAGGGCTCGGCGACGAGCTTGACGGTGGCGAGTACCGGATCCTGCCGGATCGCAGTCAGGAACGAGATGCCACGATCATAGCCGTTCGGTCCGCGTGCGAGCGTCGTGGCGAGATCGAAGCGGAAGCCATCGACATGGCAGACTTCCACCCAGTAGCGCAGCGAATCCATCACCATCTGGAGCACGCGCGGATGGGTCAGGTTCACTGACGAGCCGCAGCCGGTGAAGTCGTCGTAGAAGCGGGGATTCTCGCGGTTCAGCCAGTAATAGGACGCGTTGTCGATGCCGCGGTAGCACAGCGTCGGGCCGAGGTGGTTGCCTTCGGCGGTGTGGTTGTACACGACGTCGAGCATCACCTCGATGCCGGCATCGTGCAGCCGCGCGACTGTGGTGCGGAAGGAGTCGAGCGCATTGTCCTGGGCGTAGCGCGGCTCGGGCGCGAAGAAGGACAGTGTGTTGTAGCCCCAGTAATTGGCGAGCTTCTTCTCCACCAGCATGCGGTCGTCGACGAAGGCATGGATCGGCAGCAGCTCGACCGTGGTGACCCCGAGCTTCTTCAGGTGCTCGATCATTGCGGGCGACGACAGGCCGCCATAGGTGCCACGCAGGTTCGGCGGAACGTCGTCGCGCTTCTGCGTCAGGCCCTTGACGTGGGCCTCGTAGATGATGGTGTCTTCCCAGGGGATGTTAGGCCGGATCTCGCGGCGGCCCCAGTTGAAGGTCTCGTCGACCACGACGCCCTTGGGCATGCCGCGGGCGTTGTCGCGCCGGTCGAACGACAGGTCTTCGCGCGCGCTGCCGGTGCGGTAGGCGAAATGTGCGTCACTCCAGACCAGCCGTCCGGCGAGCCGCTTGGCATAGGGGTCGAGCAGCAGCTTGTTGGCGTTGAAGCGATGGCCGTGCTCGGGCTCATAGGGGCCGTGCACGCGGTAGCCGTAGAGTTGGCCCGGAGAAACGTCGTTGAGATAGCCGTGCCAGACATCCTCGGTGCGCTCGGGCAGCTCGATGCGTTCGAGCTCGCGGCGGCCCTGGCTGTCGAACAGGCACAGCTCGACCTTTTGCGCATTGGCGGAAAACAGCGCGAAATTGGTGCCACGTCCGTCCCAGCTTGCACCGAGGCGTGCGGGCGATCCAGCAGTCAGGCGCATGTGTCAGCTTTCCGGAACGAGGAAGATCGCGGCGAGCGGCGGGATGGTGAGGCGGAGCTCGGCGGCCTTGCCGTCAACGGCATGAACCTCGCCGATGTTCCCGACATTGGTGCCGCCATAATGGGCGGAGTCCGAATTGAACACCTCTTTCCACTTGCCGGCAAACGGCACGCGAACGCGGTAGTTGCGATAGACGTTGGGTGAGAAGTTGATGATCACGAGACACCGCGCGTGCTCGTCAACGCCCTTGCGCATCCAGGCGAACACGTTGCGGTTGGCGTCGTCCGTGATCAGCCATTCGAAGCCGGCCTGATCGCAATCCATCTGGTGCAGCGCCGGCACCGCGCGGTAGACCCTGTTGAGATCGCGGATCAGCGCCTGGATGCCGGAATGGTTCTTGTGTTCGAGCAGGTGCCAGTCGAGCGACTGGTCGTGATTCCATTCGCGGCTTTGCGCGATCTCCGCGCCCATGAACAACAGCTTCTTGCCGGGATGGGCGAACATGAAGCTGTAATAGGCGCGCAAATTCGCGAAACGCTGCCACTCGTCGCCGGGCATCCGGCCGAGGATCGAGCGTTTGCCGTGCACGACCTCGTCATGCGACAGCGGCAGGATGAAGTTTTCCGAGAAGGCGTAGTGCAGGCCGAACAGGATGTCGCCGTGATGATGCTTGCGATGGATCGGATCCTTGCTGATGTAATTCAGCGTGTCGTGCATCCAGCCCATATTCCACTTGTAGCCGAAGCCGAGTCCGCCGAATTCGACCGGGCGCGAGACCTGCGGCCACGCAGTGGATTCCTCTGCCGCCGTCGTCGCTTGCGGGAAGCGCGCGAATAGCTCGGTGTTGAAGCGGCGCAGGAATGCGATCGCCTCGATGTTTTCGCGGCCGCCATACTGGTTCGGAATCCACGCACCCGGTGGGCGGCTGTAGTCGAGATAGAGCATGGAAGCGACCGCATCGACGCGCAGGCCGTCGATCGCATAGCGTTCGAGCCAGAACAGCGCGTTGGACACCAGAAAGTTCGTCACTTCGGTGCGGCCGTAATTGTAGATCAGCGTGCCCCAGTCGAGGTGGCGGCCCTGGAGCGGGTTGGCGTGCTCGTAAAGCGAGGTGCCGTCAAAACTGCCGAGCCCGTGCGGATCGTCAGGGAAGTGGCCGGGCACCCAGTCGAGCAGCACGCCGATGCCTTCGCGGTGGCAGGCATCGACCAGCGCGGCAAAATCCTCAGGCCCGCCGAAGCGGCTGGTCGGCGCATAGAGGCCGGTCGGCTGATAGCCCCACGAGCCGTCGAACGGATGCTCGCTCACGGGCAAGAATTCGAGATGGGTGAAGCCCATGTCGCGCGCATAAGCCGGCAGCTGCTCCGCCAACTCGCGATAGGTCAGCCATTCATTGTCGCCCTTGCGTCGCCACGAGCCGAGATGAACTTCGTAAATCGACATCGGCGCCGACAGCGCGTTGATGCCGTCGAGTGCCGGCCGCGGACGGGCGAGATGCGCCTCGTCGAAGACGATGGAAGCCGTCTTCGGACGGACTTCGGCCGCGAATGCCATCGGATCGGATTTCAGCGGCAACTGATGGCCGTGCGGCCCGACGATGTCGAACTTGTAGTGGTCGCCGGCCTTGGCGTGCGGGATGAACAATTCCCAATAGCCGGCCCCGCGCACCCGCATGGCATGGCGCCGCGCGTTCCAGAAATTGAAGTCGCCGACCACGGCGACGCGCCGCGCATTCGGCGCCAGCACCACGAAGCCGATGCCGTCGACGCCGTCGAGCGTCATCGGATGCGCGCCGAGCTTGTCATAGAGCCGCTGATGGGTGCCTTCGCCGAGCAGATAGAGGTCGAAATCGGTCAGGATCGGCGGAAAGCGGTAGGCGTCCTCGAACTCGACGACGTCGTTGCCGAATTTCGCGCGCAATTGGTAGTGCTTGGAGCCGTTGGGAAGCGCGCCGATGAACAAACCCGCATCGTGGACACGATCGAGCCTTGCCACTTCGCCGTGCTCGCCGACAGCCTCGACATCGGCGGCTTCGGGCAGGAAGGCGCGCACCACGCTCTTGCCGCCCTCGGGATGCAGCCCGAGATAATGGAAGGGGTCGGAGTGGCGGCCCTCGATGATTGCGTAGGCTTCGGCAGGCAGTTTAGGCATGTGCTTCGCTCTCGGCATTGGACAGAATGCGAAGCAGCCCGGTCAGCGGCGCATTGAGCCCCTCCGGCCGGTGGGACAGCTCGTACTCTACTTCGTCGAACGCTTGATCAAGCAGGAAAAACCTTAACAGCCTTTCCGCAGATCGGGGATCATTGGGCCATAGCCGCCGGTCGGTCATGGCCTCGCGATAGGCGGTGAGGAAAGTGGCCGTGGCGCGCTCGCGCCATTCGCCGAGCGCGGCTGTGAGCCGGTCCTGCTCGTCAGAGGTGCCATTGAGCGCGCGATTGAGCGCCGCGGCTGCCGCCAGCTCGATCGAGCGGACCAAGCCAGCAACGTCGCGCGCGGCCGGGGCCTTGCGCCGCTTCTCGGCCAGCGGCAGGCGCGGATCGCCGTCGAAGTCGATGATGAAGATGTCGTCCTTCACAATCAGAGTTTGCCCGAGGCGGAAGTCGCCATGATGACGAATGTTCAACCCGCCAATGTCGGATGGCAATAGCCGGGTCAGCCGGCCGGCCAGGGTCTCGCGCGCTGCGGCGATCTGGTCGACCAGCGGCCGGTCAGCCTCCCGCAGGCTGCTGCGGTTTGCGGCCAGCCGTTCGAAAACACGCTCAGTGCGTGTCTTGAGGTCCGAAATCCAGCGCTTGACGTGAGCCGGGCCGATCGCCTCAGGGGCAAGATCGGCAGGCTTGGCGGCGGCCAGCGCCATATGCAGCTCGGCGAGCCGCCGGCCGGTCTGCGCCAGATGGTGCAGATAGGGCGCCTGGTCTTGGTTCTCGCGCGGCGTGTCACTCGCGGTCAGCAGCCGCTGCTCGTCGACATGACGGTCGAGATAGCTCGCGGTCACGGCCCAGCCGTCGCCCTGGTTCTCGACATAGGCATGCAGGACGCCGAGCGCGCTGCGGCTGTCGCCTTCCACCAGCTCGACGCTGCCGAGCAGCGCCGGCGCATGAGCGAAGCGGGCGACCTCGGTGAGATAATGGCCGAGCTCGATCTCGGGATTGATGCCGCTTTCGAGCTGGCGATGGATCTTGGCGACGTATTGATTGTCGACCAGCGCGGTGCTGTTCGACTGCTCGATCGCGCGGATCCGTTCGGGCTCCTTGATAGTGTATTCGGAGAACAGGCTGGTCGGCTTGAACTCCAGCCGCAGATTGTTCTCCTCCACCACCAGTTTCTGCGACAGATTGCGCAGGAACAGGCCGATGAAGATCTGGTCGGTCGCGACATCGAGCAGCGTGCCCTCGCGGGCGCCCTGGCGCACGGCGGCGAGCGCCTTGGGGTTGAAGCGCTCGCGGTCGAAACGCACCCATTCGATCTGCATCGGCACCACGTAGCGCGTGGTGACGTCGTGTTGTGCCGCTTCGAAGAACGCGATCCAGGGTCGGTTGTCGCCGATGTCGCAGAACGGCACCGCCGAGGTCAGCGTCGGCTGGATGTGCTTGGGATTGTTCTCCGGATACCACCGTGTGCGCGACAAAAATCCCGGCAGCACGTCGCGCTCGAACATGCCGCGTTCGCGGGCGAGCGAGACCCAGGTCGAATTGACCGGCACCACCAGCGTCTCGAACTCCGGCACGGCGGTTGGCGTCACCGGTTCGGACTTGTCGCGCTCCTGAAGCTGGAACCAGTAGAAGCCGTAGGGCCCGATCGTGATCATATAGGGCTGCTCGCCGATCGCGGGGAAGCGGCTGCGGCCGAGCATTTCCTGCGGGATACGGTCCTTCCATGGCGACAGGTCGAGCTGGGTTGCTTGCGCCGCACGCGAAAGATTGGCGACGCAGAGGATCACCTCGTCGCGATACTGCCGGACATAGGCGAGCACGGAGCGGTTGGCCGGGCGGATGAACGTCATGGTGCCGCGGCCGAAGGCGAGTGTCGATTTGCGCACCGAGATCAGCCGCTTGGTGGCGCTGAGCTGCGAGGACAGGCTGCGCGACTGCGCCTCGACATTGACTGCTTCATAGCCGTAGACGGGGTCCATGATCGGCGGCGCGTAAAGGCGGGCCGGATCGGCGCGCGAGAAGCCGCCGTTGCGATCCGGGCTCCACTGCATCGGCGTGCGCACGCCATTGCGGTCGCCGAGATAGATGTTGTCGCCCATGCCGATCTCGTCACCGTAATAGATGATCGGCGTGCCCGGGAACGACAGCAGCAGCGAGTTCATCAGCTCGATCTTGCGCCGGTCATTGTCCATCAGCGGCGCAAGCCGCCGCCGGATGCCGACATTGATGCGGGCGCGGGGATCGTTGGCGTAGGTGGTCCAGAGATAGTCACGCTCGACGTCGGTGACCATCTCCAGTGTCAGCTCATCATGGTTGCGCAAAAACAGCGCCCATTGGCAGCTCGCCGGAATGTCCGGCGTCTGGCGCAAAATGTCGGTGATCGGGAAGCGGTCCTCCTGCGCGATCGCCATGTAGATGCGCGGCATCAGCGGGAAGTGGTAGGCCATGTGGCACTCGTCGCCACGGCCGAAATATTCCTGCACGTCCTCCGGCCATTGATTGGCTTCGGCCAGCAGCAGCTTGCCCTTGGAGTAGGCGTCGAGCTCCTGGCGCAGGCGCTTGATGATCGCATGCGTCTCGGGCAGGTTCTCGTTCGAGGTGCCCTCGCGTTCGCAGAGATAGGGAATCGCGTCCAACCGGAAGCCGTCGACGCCGGCATCGAGCCAGCGCTTCATCACCTGGATGAGGGCGCTGACGACGCGCGGATTGTCGAAGTTGAGATCCGGCTGGTGCGAGAAGAAGCGGTGCCAGTAGAACGCGCCGGCCTCCGGATCCCAGGTCCAGTTGGATTTCTCGGTGTCTGTGAAGATGATCCGCGTGCCCTGGTATTTCTGGTCGGTGTCGCTCCAGACATACCAGTTGCGGGCGCTCGAGCCTGCCGGGCTGCGGCGCGCGCGCTTGAACCAATTGTGCTGGTCGGATGTGTGGTTGACGACGAGCTCGGTGATGACGCGCAAGCCGCGCTTCTGCGCTTCCTGAATGAAGCGCTTGAAGTCCTTCATCGTCCCGAAATCGGGATTGATCGAGCCGTAATCGCCGATGTCATAGCCGTCGTCGCGGCCGGGCGAGGGGTAGAACGGCAGCAGCCACAGCGCAGTGACGCCGAGATCCTGGAGATAGGACAGCTTCTCGGTTAGCCCCGCGAAATCGCCGATGCCGTCATTGTTGCTGTCGGCAAATGCCTTGACGTGAAGCTGGTAGATGATGGCGTCCTTGTACCAGAGCTCATCCACGGTCTCGGCAGCCTCAGCCTTCTTGGTATCAACGGAAGATAAAACATTCATGGCGTTGAGCCTTTACGCCAGGCAGCGGAACAAGAGCGCCGGATCGCGGTCGGGATCGATACGCAATTTGATCCCGCCCCATTCGATGCGGGACTGTTCGCCGGTGAGGAGATTTTCGAATGCGGTGACGTGGCGGCGTTCGCCGTCGATGGTGAGGTCGCCGAGCGGTAACCAGAACTCGCGCGCGTGGCGCGAGAGGGCGATGACGGCGACGACCGTGTTGGCTGGGTCGGTCGCCTCCTTCGCGAAGGCAATGGTCTCGCCGTCCTCGATGGCGAGGAAGCGCAAATTCGTCGTCTGCTGAAGCGCCGCATTCTCGTTGCGGATGCGGTTCAGCTCGGTGATGTACGGCTTGATGTTGCCTGCCTTGTCCCAGTCGCGCTGCTTGATCTGATATTTCTCTGAATCGAGATATTCCTCGTGGCCGGGCACGGCCTCATGCTCAAGCAGCTCGAACCCGCCGTAGACGCCGTAATTGCCCGATAGCGTCGCTGCGAGCGCAACGCGCGACTTGAATGCCCAGGCTTCACCGCTCTGCAGATGATAGGGCAGCAGGTCGGGCGTGTTGGCGAACAGATTCGGACGATAGAACTCGCGCTCCGGATAACGCGTCAGCTCACCGAGATATTGCTCCAGCTCCCACCTCGAAGTGCGCCACGGGAAATAGCTGAAGGATTGCGCGAAGCCGAGCTTGGCGAGACCCTTCATCAATTTCGGCCGCGCAAAGGTTTTGGAGAACAGGATCACCTCGGGATGCCGGCGGCGGATGTCCTGGATCAGCCATTCCCAGAACGGCAACGGCGCGGTGTCGTGATTGTCGATGGCGAAGATGGTTACGCCATGGTCGATCCAGAACAGCATGGCGTCGCGGAACGCGTTCCACAGCCCGATCCGGTCGACGGATGCGAAATCGGGGATCACGATATCCGGATAGGGTCCGTCCGCCGCCCGCACCGAACGATCCGGCCGCCATTTGAACCATTCCGGATGCTGCGTCAGCCAGGGATGGTCCGGCGAGCACTGCACGGCGAAGTCGAGTGCCAGCTCGAGGCCGTATTCCAGGCAGGTCGCGACCAGCGCGCGGAAATCCTCGATGGTGCCGAGCTCGGGATGCAGCGCATCGTGGCCGCCCTCGGCGGCGCCGATCGCATAGGGCGAGCCGGGATCGCCTTCGGTCGCGACCGCTGTATTGTTGCGGCCCTTGCGGCGGGTGCGGCCGATCGGGTGGATCGGCGTGAAGTAGAGCACGTCAAAGCCCATCGCGGCGATATCGGGCACGCGCGCGATGCAGTCGCGGAGCGTGCCGTGCTGGCCCGGCACGGTACTCTGGCTGCGCGGCATCATCTGATACCAGGCGCCAAAGCGCGCTCTGTCGCGGTCGACGATCAGCGGGAAGAGGAGAGAACGGGTCAGGTCAGGCCGCGGCTGGCTCTCGGACATGGCCTCGCCGAGCTCGGTCGCGAGCAGCGGAGTGAGCTCGCCGGTTTGAAGGTAGTCCTCGCATTGCCTGACGATGACATCCGCGGCGTCTTGCCGCGCACTATGCGCCTTGGTCAGCAGGCCGGCGCCCTCGATCGCATCGAGGCTGACGTCGGCGCCGGAGAGCTGCTTCCGCTCCATCCCATGACGCCAGGTGGCGAATTCGTCGGTCCAGGCTTCGATGGCATAGACATATTGCCCGGGCTCGGCCGGCACGAAGGCACCGGACCAGCGGTCATTGCCGTGATGGATCATCGGCTCGCTCCGCCATTCCCGCTCCTGCTCGCCGCGCCAGATCAGCGCGGCACTGACCACGTCGTCGCCGTCGCGATAGACGTCGGCCCAGACCTCGACCCGTTCGCCCGCGATCCGCTTCACAGCGAAGCGGCCGCCATCGATCGACGGATAAACGTCTTCGATCAGGAAAGCGCTGCCTGAAGCGGCACTCTCGACAGTTTGAATTGTCTTGTTCACGGTGATGCCATTGACAAGAAAGCAGGGGCCCGTTTCCCTTGTCGGGAACCTACGCTTGGTACCTATATAGAAAGCCGCTTGTGTGTCATTAGTTCCCACTGGGAACGGCAGGCGCGGTTTGTGACTTAACCCTGACTAACGTCTTCCGCGATCTCGTTAAAATCGATACCCCCGGCCAGACAATGGCCTGCAAACCGCGTGCCGAATGGATCTTTTAGCTCAAGCCCAGATCAAGGGTGTTCAGTCCGAATTCGTCGATGCCCTCGGAAAGCTGAGGGTCACCGATCCCGTGGCCCTCAAATCCATCCTCGACGCCCTGCCGGAGAAGCGGGTCTACCGCTTCGTCAGCGGGCCCGTGGTGGTGCGCGCCTTGGGGAAACCGCGCACCGAATTGGCGGCGACTGGGGCTGTGCCGCTCAAATGGAAAATCACCGGCAGCGGCCAAATCACCGGCAACGTGATCGCGCAAGGCGAGACGCGCGAACCGGTGATCGCCTGGCCAGCCGGACTGCCGCTCGGTTACCACCGGTTGACACTCACCGATGCTGCCGGCGCGATGGAAGAGGTGCCGATGATTGTGGCGCCCGAGCGTGCCTTCGGGGGCGATTTCGACCGTGGCTGGCTGCTCGCGGTGCAACTGTACAGTGTCCGCTCCGACCGCAATTGGGGCATCGGTGACTTCACCGATCTTGCCGGTCTCGTCCGGCTCGCAAAGCGGCTCGGCGCGGACGGCGTCGGGCTCAACCCGCTGCATGTCCTGTTCGACAACCAGCCGGGCGATTGCAGCCCGTATTCGCCGAACAGCCGGCTGTTTCTCAACCCACTCTATATCGACGTCGAGGCGATCCCGGAATTTTCGGCAGACCTCATCCCCGATGCGGCCGCGACCGCCGCGCGGCTGCGCGAAGGCAATCGTGTGCCCTATACGGACATGGCGGCGCTGAAATGGCTGGGCTTGCGTGCCGCCTTTGACAGCTTCGTGAAAAGCGCGAGCGGTGTCCGCCGCAACCAGTTTGATGCCTTCCGGGCCGAACGGGCGCCGCTGTTGTCCCGCTTTGCCTGCTTCGAGGTGCTGCGGCATCGATTCACCGGACCGTGGTGGGAATGGCCGCCGGAGTGGCAGCAGCCGAGTGAGGCGAAATGCGCCGAGCTGCGCAATGGTCCCGACAAGCACGAGGTCGAATTCGTCGAATTCGTGCAATGGACCGCAGATAGCCAATTGCGTGGCGCCAAGGAGCTGGCCGGCGAGCTCGGCATGCGGGTCGGGCTTTATCTCGACGTTGCCGTTGGTGTGCAGTCCAACGGCTTCGACGCCTGGAACGAGCAGCTCGCGATCTCGCGCCATCTCGCGGTCGGTGCACCGCCCGATGTGCTCAACACCGTCGGCCAGGATTGGGGCCTTGCAGGCTTCAACGCGGGTGGGCTCGAGGCGCAGTCCTTCGTACCGTTTGCCGACATGCTGGCCGCATCGATGCGCCATGCCGGCGCGATCCGTCTCGATCACGTGCTGGGGTTGAAGCGCCTCTATCTAGTGCCGCGCGGCTTCAAGCCCGACAATGGTGCCTATGTGCAGATGCCGTTCGAGGCGCTGCTTGGCGCGGTGGCGCAGGAGAGCGCGGCCCACAAATGCATCGTGATCGGCGAGGACCTCGGCACGGTGCCGGAGGGTTTTCGCGAGACCATGCAGGATTTCGGCATCTGGTCCTACCTCGTCATGATGTTCGAGCGCGACGATGCCGGCCATTTCCGCAATATCGACTATTACCGGCCGAACGCGCTGGTGACGCTGAACACGCATGATTTGTCGACCTATGCCGGCTGGCGCTCGTTCAGCGATCTCAAGATGAAGCTCTCGCTCGGGCTCGATCCCGGCGAGAACGAGCAGGCGCGCTGGGATGCGCTTGGCCTGCTCGACGAGATTCTGCGTCAGAACGGCATCAGCGCCAACGATCTCTATTCGGTGCTCGCCTTCCTGTCGCGCACGCCATCGCGGCTGTTGGCGGTGTCGCTGGAAGACCTGCTCGGCGTGATCGACCAGCCCAACATTCCCGGCACGATCGACGAGCATCCGAACTGGCGCCAGCGTCTTCCCGTCACACTCGACAAGATCGCCGCCAAGGTCGATCTCAAGGCTTTGAA
Organism: Bradyrhizobium sp. LTSP857; assembly: GCF_000938285.1. Classification (NCBI taxonomy): domain Bacteria; kingdom Pseudomonadati; phylum Pseudomonadota; class Alphaproteobacteria; order Hyphomicrobiales; family Nitrobacteraceae; genus Bradyrhizobium; species Bradyrhizobium sp. LTSP857. The sequence goes on from NZ_JYMS01000017.1 coordinate 99,112, forward strand.
GGCCGCAACGCGGGAACGTTCCCTGACCGGCGGGAGTTGATCCGCGGGGATTCCTTAAGGCTCGCAAAACATTGTCTCAGAAGATCGAAGACTACGCGTTGATCGGCGACTGCGAGACCGCGGCGCTGGTCGGGCGCAACGGCTCGATCGACTGGCTGTGCTGGCCGGCCTTCGATTCCGACGCCTGCTTTGCCGCCATCCTCGGGACGCACAGGAACGGTCGTTGGCTGATCGCGCCGACCGAGGACGTCACCGCAATTTCGCGCCGCTATCTCGACAATACCCTCATCCTCGAAACGCGCTTTGAGACCAAGAGCGGCACCGTCGCGCTGATCGACTTCATGCCGCCGCGTGGCAAGGCCTCCGACATCGTGCGTCTGGTCCGCGGCGTTACCGGCACGGTCAAGATGCGGATGGAGCTCGTGATCCGCTTCGGCTTTGGCGTCGACATTCCCTGGGTGCGCCGCTGCGAGGACGGATCGCTGCTGGCGATCGCCGGCCAGGACATGACGGTGCTGAGGACGCCGGCCAAGACCCGCGGCGAGGATCTGACCACGGTCGCGGACTTCGAAGTGGCAGCCGGCGAGACCGTGCCCTTCGTGCTGACTTACGGCCCGTCGCATCTCGATCCGCCCGAACCGATCGATCCGGAGATCGCGCTTCAGGAGACCGAGACATTCTGGAAGGAGTGGAGCAGCCGCTCTACCCATGACGGCGAGTATCGCGATCTCATCATGCGCTCGCTGATCACGCTGAAGGCGCTGACCTTCGCCCCCACCGGCGGCATCGTGGCGGCGCCGACCACCTCACTGCCGGAAAAGCTCGGCGGCGCCAGGAACTGGGACTATCGCTTCTGCTGGCTGCGCGATGCCACCTTCACGCTGCTGGCGCTGATGAATTCCGGCTACACCGAGGAAGCCTCGGCCTGGCACAATTGGCTGCTGCGTGCGGCCGCCGGTTCGCCATCGAACATGCAGATCATGTACGGCATCTGGGGCCAGCGGCGGCTGCTGGAATGGGAAGCAGGTTGGCTCGACGGCTATGAGGGCGCGCAGCCGGTGCGCATCGGCAACGCCGCGCACGCTCAGCTCCAGCTCGATGTCTACGGCGAGCTGATCGACGCCTTCCATCAGTCTCGGATGGCCAAGCTGAAGCTCGACGATGAAGCGACCTGGTCGCTGGAGCGTGCCGTGCTCGATCATCTGGCCGAGGTCTGGGACCAGCCCGATCACGGCATCTGGGAGCGGCGCGGGGAACCCCGGCACTACGTCTTCTCCAAGGTGATGACCTGGGTCGCCTTCGACCGCGGCATCAAGAGCGCCGAGACCTTTGGCTTCAAGGCGCCGCTGCTGCACTGGCGTGCGCTGCGCGAGGCCATTCATCGCGACGTCTGCCACAGGGGTTTTGACGCCGAAGAGAATGCCTTCGTCGAATCCTATGGCTCAAAGCTGCTCGATGCCAGCGTGCTGCTGCTGCCGGCGGTGGGTTTCCTGCCGGCGTCGGATCCGCGCATCCGCGGCACCATCGCGGCCGCCGAAAAACACCTGATGCGCGACGGCTTTGTGCTGCGGCACGATCCACGCGAAGTGTCCGAGGAGCAGCAGCCGATTGAGGGCGCATTCCTGGCCTGTAGCCTGTGGCTGGCCGACGCTTATGTGCTGTCAGGCGATCTCGACAAGGCGCAAGCGCTGTTCGATCGCGTCGCCGGGCTTGCGAATGATGTCGGACTGTTGGCCGAGGAATATGATTCCGTCGTGCGCCGCCAGACCGGCAATTTTCCGCAGGCGCTGACGCATATCGCGTTGATCAACACCGCGCATAATCTTTCGGCGGCGAGGCATGCCAGCGAGAAGCCGGCGATGCAGCGGTCGCAATAGCCTCAGCCCACCCCGTTCCACTTCAAGATCATCTCCATCGCCTCGGCAAAACCGTCCTGCTCGTTCGTCGCCGTGACGTTGGTGGCCTGCTCCTTGACGCTGTCGGTGGCGTTGCCCATGGCGATCGACGTGCCGCTGACGCGGAACATCGCGAGATCGTTCTGCATGTCGCCGATCGTGGCGACCGCATTGGTCGCAATGCCCAGACGCTTTGCCATCGCCTGCACGAAGGTGCCCTTGTCGAAGCCGGGTGGCGTGATGTCGAGATAATAGGTCTGCGAACGCACCGCAGTCGCCTGCGTGCCGAGCGCCTCCTGCATCGCTTTTTCGCAAGCCTCCAGGCCGGCCGCATCGGCGCTGGCGCCGACGATCTTGCAGGCGCTGGCTAGGTACGGTGAGAAATCCGTCACGATGGTCGGATCGGACCGGATCGTGTGCTGCTCGTGGGCGACGTATTTGCCGCTGGGGTTATCAATCAGCCATTTGTCGTAGGTGAAGACCCAGATGTCGGCGCCGAACTCGCGGAGGATTTGCAGGGACCGTTCGGCGGCGCTGGCGGGGATCAGATGCTGCTCGACCGGATTCATCTCGGGATCGACGATCGAGGAGCCGTTGAACGGGCCGACCGGCAGCCAGAGCGCGAGCGGCTCGATCAGGAAGCGCATGCCGATCGCGGGGCGGCTCGAGGTGATGGTGAAGCCGATGCCGGCCTGGTGCAGCCGCCGCACGGCGTTCCGGGCGCGGTCGGTCAGCGTCTTGTCCTTGGTCAGCAGCGTGCCGTCGACGTCGGAAACCACGAGTGAGATTTGCGTCATGGCATGACCTTAGGTTTCACGGCCTTGGGTTTGTCGCCGCCTAGTTTCAATTGCCGCACGATGCCGTCCACGATCGCCTCGACGGATTCGTCGATCGACGCCGTGATGACATGCTCGCCCGCCTCGGGCGGCTCGAGCGTGTTGAATTGGCTGGTCAGGAGCCCGGGCGGCATGAAATGGCCCTTGCGGTGGACGAGCCGGTCGGCGATCAGCTGCTGCGTGCCCTTCAGGAAGACGAAGCGGACGTCGTCGCGTCCACGCAACAGCACGTCACGATAGGTGTGCTTCAGCGCCGAGCAGGCGATGATGACGTGCTCGCCTTGCTCGCAGACCCTTGCAATCTCGTCGGCGATGGCATTGAGCCAGGGCCAGCGATCCTCGTCGGTGAGCGGATGGCCGGCCCGCATCTTCGCGACATTGCCGGCGGGGTGAAGGCTGTCACCGTCCTCAAAGCGCCAGCCGAGGCGTTTGCCGAGCAATTCCGCAACCGTGCTCTTGCCCGAGCCCGACACGCCCATCACGATCAATGCACAAGGTGCTTCAGCGCCCGCCACGAATTCCCTCCGGAAGCGCGGCCTGGTCGACCAGCCAGACGGTCTCGCCATTCGAGCGCGCGCGTACGGCCGGCAGAGTCTCGCCATTGAGGAGGCGCGTCAAGATCGGCTGCTTGTCATGCCCCGCAATCTCGAACAGCATTTCGCGGCAGGACGCCAGCGCGGGCAAAGTCAGCGAGACCCGCGGCACGAAGGGCGCGACATTGGCCTTGGGGACGCCGACGACCCAGCGCTGCGTCTCCTCGATCGCGGGATAGCCCGGGAAGAGCGAGGCGGTGTGGCCGTCCGGTCCGGCGCCCATCAAAACCAGGTCGAACAGCGGCCGCGCCGGATCGAGGCTTTCAGCGCCGTAGAAGGTTTGCAGCTCGCGGGCATAGGCCTCGGCGCTGGCATCGGGATTTTCAGCGGTGGTCGCGATGGGATGGATATGGCCGGACGGTGCGCTGTGATCGAGAAAGGTCGCGCGTGCGACTGCCATGTTGTTGAGGGGATCGCTCGAAGGCACGAAACGCTCGTCACCGATGAACCAATGCACGCGATCCCACGGGATTCTGCCGCGCCAGCCATCACTTCCGAGCAACTGGTAGAGTTTCTTCGGGCTGGAGCCGCCGGTGAGGCAGATCGCGATGCGCCCGGGATTGGCCGAAATCAGCGCCATCACCCGTTCGGCGGCAGCCTGCGCCAGCGCCTCGGCATCAGCCACGACGATCAGCTTCGGCTGGTCGGCCGCTGCCATCACGTAAACTTCCGCCAGCTGCGTCCGTCGCGCTTCAGCAGCTCATCGGCGCAGGCAGGGCCGTCGCTGCCCGCGGGATAGGTCTCGATGCCGTTGGTGCCAGCCTGTTTCCAGGCGTCCAGGAATGGCTGCACCGCCTGCCATCCGGCTTCGACGCCATCGGCGCGCTGGAACAGGATGTTGTCGCCGATCATGCAGTCGTAGATCAGCGTCTCGTAGCCGGTTGAGGGATCGGCTCGGAAATAGTCGCCGTAGCGGAATTTCATCTCGACGCCGTCGATGGTGATACTGGGTCCTGGGATCTTGGCGTTGAACTGAAGCTCGATGGTCTCGGTTGGCGCAATGCCGATGGTGAGAAAGTTCTGCGAGAGACGGTCGACCGCCGTGCCTGAGAACATCGACAGCGGCGCCTGCTTGAACTTGATCGCGACTTCGGTGCGCTTGTGACCCAACGCCTTGCCGGTGCGCAGATAGAAGGGCACGCCGGCCCAGCGCCAATTGTCGATCATCAGTTTGAGCGCGACATAGGTCTCGGTGGTGCTGCCGGGCTTGACGTCCTCGGTCTTGCGATAGTCGGTGATTTCGTCGTCGCCGATGCGGCCGGCGAGATATTGGGCGCGGACTGAGCTCTTCAGCGCTTCCTCCGCATTCGGCTGCTGGATCGCGGCGAGAACCTCGGCCTTCTCGGAGCGCACGGAATGGGCGTCGAAGCGGGCGGGTGGCTCCATTGCGACCAGCGACATCAGCTGGAACAGATGGTTCGGCACCATGTCGCGCAACGCGCCGGTGGCATCGTAGAAGCCGCCGCGATGGCCGACGCCGAGCTTCTCTTCCACCGTGATCTGGATGTGGTCGATGTGGTTGCGATTCCAGATCGGCTCGAACATGCCGTTGGCAAAGCGCAGCACCAAAATGTTCTGCACCGTCTCCTTGCCGAGGTAATGATCGATCCGGTAGATCTGGTGCTCGTCCATGATCTTGAGCAGTTCGGCATTCAACGCGCGCGCCGAGACGAGATCGGTGCCGAACGGTTTTTCGATCACCAGCCGCCGCCAGGCGCCGTTCTCCCTCATCATACCGGTGCGGCCGAGCTCGCGCGCGGTAGGCGCGAACGCGGCCGGCGGCGTGGCCAGATAGAACAGCCGGTTGCCGCCGGTGTCCTGCGCGCATTCCAGCGAATCCAGATGCTCGCGCAAGCGGTCGAACGAGGGGGGATCCTTCGGATCGGCCTCGACGAAGGTCACGCATTGCAGCAGCTTCTGGGCAACGACGTCGTCCACGGGACGGGTCGCGAACTGGCGCAGGCCCTTCAGCAGGCTGTCGCGCAGCTCGTCATCCGACTGGCTGTTGCGGGCCACGCCGACGACGCAGAACTTCTCCGGCAGCATGTGCTCGGCCGCCAGATTGTAGAGAGAGGGCATCACCAGCCGGTGGGTGAGGTCTCCGGTCACGCCAAAAATGACGAAGGCGCAATTTTCCGGCTTGCGCTTTGCTTGCGGGTCTTTTGTCACGAATGATCGGCCTTCGCTTTTGTTGTTATTTCGACTTTGCTGCGTCCGGCTGCTTCGGCTCCTTGTGGCCGCCAAAACCCGCGCGCATCGCGGAGAGAATTTTTTCGGCGAAGGTGTGTTCCTGGCGGGAACGGAAACGTGCGTAGAGCGCCGCGGTCAGGACTTCGGCCGGCACCGCTTCGTCGATTGCCGCATTCACGGTCCAGCGGCCCTCACCGGAATCCTCCACGAAGCCGGAATATTCGGAGAGCGTCGGGTTGTCGGCGAGCGCGGTTGAGGTGAGGTCGAGCAGCCAGGACGGGATCACGCTGCCGCGCCGCCAGACTTCGGCGATGTCAGGGAGATTGAAATCGAAACGATGATCCGCCGGCAGGGCATCGATATTGGCGTTCTTGAGGATGTCAAAACCTTCGGCATAAGCCTGCATCAGGCCGTATTCGATGCCGTTGTGGATCATCTTGACGAAATGACCGGCGCCGACGGGGCCGGCATGGATATAGCCCTGCTCGATGCGAGGGTCGCGGCCGTCACGTCCCGGCGTAAGCGGAATGTCGCCGGCGCCGGGCGCCAGCGCAGCAAAGATTGGATCGAGCCGGTCGACCACCTGCTTCTCGCCGCCGATCATCATGCAATAGCCGCGGTCGAGGCCCCAGACGCCGCCGGACGTGCCGACGTCGACATAGTGGATGCCGCGCTCTTTCAGCGCTTTGCCGCGGCGGACGTCGTCCTGCCAGAAGGTGTTGCCGCCGTCGATGATGACGTCGCCTTCCTGCATCACACCTGCGATCGTGTCGATCGTCGCTTCGGTGATGCGCCCCGCGGGCAGCATCACCCAGGCCGTGCGCGGCCGCTCGAGTTTGGCGATGAACTCTTCCAGGGTTGCCGATCCCTGCGCGCCGTCTGCGGCCAGGCCGGCGACGGCCTTGGCGTCCTTGTCATAGACCACGGTCGAATGGCCGTGGCGCATCAGCCGGCGAACGATGTTGCCGCCCATCCGGCCGAGGCCGATCATGCCGAGTTGCATTTGAAAGATCCCCTTAATTCAGTGCGTTCGTGAGCGCGGCGTTGAGCGCCGCGAGACCTTTCTTGAGCGGACCCTTCAGGTGCACGCGAAGCGCACGCCGGCCGCGCTCGGTGAGCACGTCGAAGTCGCCACGCGCCTGCGCCGCCTTGATCACGCCAAAGCTCGCCTTCTGGCCCGGCACCGGAAGATCCTTGGCATCATCCGCGGTGATCTGGAGGAACACGCCGCTGTCCGGGCCGCCCTTGTAGGCCTGCCCCGTGGAATGCAGGAAGCGCGGCCCGAACTCCGCACAGGTCGCGACGTGGCGCTTCTCGCGCACCTCGAGCCGCATCGCCTGGAGCGCATCGATGGTAGCCTTGTCGCGCGCGATGTAGCCGAGCAGGGCGACATAGTCGCCATGGTTGGAGCGGGAGAGATGCGCCTTCAGCCATGAGGTGAGGTCGCCATTGGCGCCGGCGGCGCGGAGTGCCGCGGCGTTGGTCGCGTCGGTGTAGAGATCGGCCTCCGCGGTGCTGACCACCGGCTGCTCGGCCGGCAGCGCGCCGGTCTTCTCGAACGATGACGTCAGCTCACGGGTCTTGATCTTGGCCGCCTCCACGTCGGGCTGGTCGAACGGGTTGATGCCGAGGATTGAACCGGCAACAGCCGTCGCCATCTCGAAGCGGAAGAACTCCTGGCCGAGATAGTCGATCGACTTCATGACAATGCGCACGACCGGGTGGCCGGCCGCTTCGATTGCTGCAAGCTTTGAGTCATGGGCGGCATCCGCCTCGCCCTCGGTACGGATGTCGATGAAGAAGCGGTCGTTGCCGTAAAGCGAAGGTTCGCCCAGCGGCTCGCCGGCGATCGGGATCAGGCCCTTGCCCTCCTTGCCGGTCGATTCCGCGATGAGCTGCTCGGCCCAGGCGCCGAAATCGGCGATCTTGTTCGACGACAGGATCGTCACCTTGTCGCGGCCTTCGAGTCCGGCGAGGCCCATGGCAAGCCCGAGCTGCACACCCGGATTTTCCTGCGGCGGCACGTCAGGTCCGCAAGAGCGGGCCATCGAAAGCGCGTGCTTGATCAGGGTCTTGACGTCGATGCCCGCGGTTGCCGCCGGCACCAGGCCGAACGGCGAGAGCACCGAATAGCGTCCGCCGATCGAGGGCTCGCCGTGGAAGATGCGAGCATAGTTCAGCTTCTTGGCGGCCTTCTCCAGCGACGAGCCGGGATCGGTCACGGCGATGAAGCGATAGCCGGTCTTGACCTTTGGGCCGACAGCCTGCGCGACGCGCTCGTGGAAATAATCCTTCATCGCGTTCGGCTCGGTGGTGCCGCCCGACTTGCTGGAGACGATGAACACGGTATTGGCGATGTCGATCCTGGCTTCCATCGCCCGCACCTGCGCCGGATCGGTCGAATCCAGTACGTGCAGCTTCGGGAAGCCTGACTTCCGCGCAAACGTCTCGGCCAGCACCTCCGGTCCGAGGCTCGATCCGCCCATGCCGAGCACGACGGCATCGGAGAATTTCTGGCCCTTCACGCGGTTGGCATAGTCCTCATAGTCGGCGACGTCGGCCTTGGCCGCGCTGTCGAGCCAGCCGAGCCATTTGTCCTCGTCCGTGCCGGTCCAGACCGATTTGTCGCGCTGCCACAGCTTGCGGATCTTTGCAGAGGCGCGCCACTCCTCGGTGCTCTTTGCGATCGCCTTGCCGAGCCCGTCGCCGAGCGACAATTGCTGGCGATCGATCGCCGGCCCGAGCACTGTGGCGCGCTTGTGGGCGACCGCGCCATAGAGCTTGTCGGCAGCGTCGGCGAACTGCTTGACGCCGTCCTTGACGAGCTCTTCGGTGATCGCATCCAGCGAAACACCGGAACGCTCCAGCTCTTCCAGCACGCGGCGGGCATCGTCGACATTTTCTTCCAGACTGTCGCGCGCCTTGCCGTGGTCGCGGAACGCATCGAGCGTCGCCGGTGGCACGGTGTTGACGGTGTCTGGCCCGATCAATTCCTCGACATAGAGGACGTCGCTGTAATCCTTGTTCTTGGTGCCGGTCGAGGCCCACAGCATCCGCTGCGGCTTGGCGCCCTTGGCGGCGAGCTTGTCCCAGCGCGGGCCAGAGAACAGCCGCTTGTAGTCCTGATAGGCGACCTTGGCATTGGCGATCGCGACCTTGCCCTTGAGCGCGGCCAGCCGTTCCTTTTCGGATGGATCGTTGGCGCGTGCGATCTTCTCGTCGAGCTGCTTGTCGACCACCGAGTCGATACGGCTGACGAAGAAGCTCGCCACGCTTGCGACATGCGACGGGTCTCCGCCGCCTGCGACGTATTTTTCGAGACCGGCGAGATAGGCCTCGGCCACCTCCAGATACACCGCCTTCGAGAACAACAGCGTGATGTTGATGCTGATGCCGTCGCCGATCAGCGTTTCGACCGCCGGCAGGCCCTCCGGCGTCGCCGGTACCTTCACCATCAGGTTCTTGCGATTGACGTCCTTCCAGAGCCGCCGTGCCTCGGCGACCGTGCCGGCGGTGTCCATCGCCAGGTAGGGCGAGACCTCGAGGCTGACATAGCCGTCATGGCCATTGAGCCTGTCATAGACCGGGCGCAGCACGTCGGCGGCGCTCTGGATGTCCTCGATCGCGACGGTCTCGAACAGGTCGGCCACCGTCCGGTCGCCGCGCTTCAGCGCCTTGCCGATCGGGGCGTCGTATTCGTCCGAGCTGCCGATCGCCTTCTCGAAGATCGACGGGTTCGAGGTGACGCCCTTGACGCCGTCGGTGTCGATCAGCCGCTTCAAATCGCCTTTGGCGATGAAGCCGCGGGCCAGGAAGTCCAGCCAGACGGCTTGTCCGTGCTTTTCCAGTTCTTTGACGGGATTCATGATGTTTATTTATCTCCAAGCCTGCGGGCGAGGGGTTTCCGCGCCGGTCCTGACGCGCTATCCTGTAGCTTACATGCTCCCGGGAGGGAACCAATCAAGGGCATTGGCGTCATACTCTCAGTGTAACTCCGTTGCGATCATGACGATCCAGGCGGCAGTGGTGATTTTGCGTAATAAAAATCATTGGCCGGTGTGGTTCGGCCGAGGTCTTGTTGCGTAATTTCGACTTGTCGCGTCACGGAGTGTCGTCAGTGGATTCTGGTCCCGCCTGACGCATCATTAGCTCGGTCGCGAATGGCCATGCTGGGGGAAAGCATGCACGCACATCCTGATGGTGTCGCCGACAGCCCGCAATCGGTCGCGCCGGCCGTCTGCATCGACGCGACCCACGATCTCGAAATCGGTCAATGCGTCACGCGCCTGCGGCTGCTGGTCGCGGCGGGCTTCGCCATGACGCTGCTCAGCGCAGGCCTTGTCTTCGACTGGTGGGACGGCATCGGCGAATACGATACGGCGATGGGCTATGCCGGTGTCGCGGTGTTCGGCCCGATCACCTCGTGGCTGATCTGGTTGCTGCCGGGCGAGCGGGGGCCGGTCGTGATCGTCACCCCCTACGGCATCCGTGATCTCCGGGTCGGCAATGAATTTCTGCTGTGGGACTCGATTGCGGATGTTTCGGCTGAGGACTGCCGCGGGCACAAGGTGATTGTGCTGACGCCGACACCGGCCTTGCTGCGGCAGCTGTCCTGCATCCGTGCCGCCTCGCGCGCTACGCAGGCGGACCGCATCGTCATTCAGTCCGAGGGGCTGGCGACGGATTTTGACACATTGCTGCGCGCCTGCCGCGACTGTCATGCTGCCAGCGATTCACGCACCGCATTGCGGCGAGACCGCGATCACGGCGCTCAAAGCCTGGCCGCACAAGCGTCATAAAGCTGCCGTCGGCCCGCGGCTATGCTGCGCTGCCGGATGACCGATACCCCGGTAACGCCCGGATGTTGCGGTGAGGCGACATTTGCTGGAAATTAGCGAATACAGGTATAGATTCGCATAAATAACAGGCAGGTGCCTGTTCGTAACTCACCCGATGCCTACGTTGTGCGTTGCGTGGTGAAGGCCCGCGGGTGTCGAATGATCGTCATGTGCACACGCTGATTCGAGAGTGGCGCTAAGGAACGGTCCGGTCGCTGCTTTCGTTCAGTTGTGTAGCGGAACTCACGCGGAGAGGGATCATGTACAACGATTCGCTATTCAACGCTTTCGCTAAGTCGTTCGAGGCGAGAAGCCAGCACGACATGTCGATGGCGGAATATCTGGAATCGTGTCGAAGCGATCCCATGAAATACGCCAATGCAGCCGAACGATTGCTAGCGGCGATCGGTGAGCCCCAGACCATTGACACGGCCAAGGACCCACGCCTTGGCCGTATTTTTTTGAACCGCACGATCCGTACCTATCCAGCCTTCGCCGGCTTCTACGGCATGGAAGAAACCATCGAGCGCATCGTCGGTTTCTTCCGGCACGCGGCGCAAGGCCTCGAAGAGCGCAAGCAGATCCTCTATCTGCTCGGCCCGGTCGGCGGCGGCAAATCCTCGCTCGCCGAGCGGCTGAAGTCGCTGATGGAAGTGCATCCGATCTACGTGCTCAAGGCCGGCGATGAACTCTCGCCCGTGTTCGAGAGCCCGCTCAGTCTGTTCGATCCCGATCAGCTCGGGCCGATGCTGGAAGAGAAATACGGCATTCCGCGCCGGCGTCTCACCGGCCTGATGAGCCCGTGGTGCTACAAGCGGCTCGAGGCCTTCGGCGGCGACATTTCCCAGTTCAGGGTCGCAAAAATCCAGCCATCGCGGCTGCGCCAGATCGGTATCGCCAAGACCGAACCCGGCGACGAGAATAACCAGGACATCTCCTCGCTGGTCGGCAAGGTCGATATCCGCAAGCTCGAGACCTACGCGCAGAACGATCCCGACGCCTACAGCTATTCCGGCGGCCTCAACCGCGCCAACCAGGGCGTGCTCGAGTTCGTCGAGATGTTCAAGGCGCCGATCAAGATGCTGCATCCGCTGCTGACCGCGACGCAGGAAGGCAACTACATCGGCACCGAGAATATCGGCGCGATCCCGTTCACCGGCGTCATCCTCGCGCACTCGAACGAAGCCGAGTGGTCGAGCTTCAAGGCCAACAAGAACAACGAAGCCTTCATCGACCGCATCTGCGTGATCAAGGTGCCTTATTGCCTGCGCATCACGGAAGAGCAGAAGATCTACGAGAAGCTGATCCAGGGCTCCGAGCTCGCGGCCGCACCCTGCGCGCCCTCGACGCTGGAGACGCTGGCCCGGTTCTCGGTGATGTCGCGCCTGCGCAAGCACGAGAATTCCACGACGTACGCCAAGATGCGGGTTTACGACGGCGAAAGCCTGAAGGAATCCGATCCGAAGGCGCGCAGCGTCCAGGAATATCGCGATGCCGCCGGCGTCGACGAGGGCATGGACGGCGTGTCCACCCGCTTCGCCTTCAAAATCCTGGCTGCGACCTTCAACCACGATCCGCAGGAGGTCGCCGCCGACGCCGTGCATCTGATGTACGCGCTGGAACAGTCGATCAAGCGCGAGCAGCTGCCTGAGGAAGTCGAGAAGCGCTACCTCGAATTCATCAAGGCGGATCTTGCACCGCGTTATGCCGAGTTCATCGGCAACGAGATCCAGAAAGCTTATCTCGAATCCTACTCGGATTACGGCCAGAACCTGTTCGACCGCTACGTCGATTACGCCGATGCCTGGATCGAGGACCAGGACTTCAAGGATGCCGACACCGGCCAGCTGCTCGATCGCGAATTGTTGAACCAGGAACTGACCAAGATCGAGAAGCCGGCGGGCATCGCCAACCCCAAGGATTTCCGCAACGAGGTGGTCAAATTCTCGTTACGGTCGCGCGCCCAGAACGGCGGCAAGAATCCAACCTGGATTTCCTACGAGAAGATTCGCGATGTGATCGAAAAGCGGATATTCTCTCAGGTCGAGGACCTGCTTCCGGTCATCTCGTTCGGGTCGAAGAAGGACGGCGAGACGGAGAAAAAGCACGGCGAGTTTGTCGCACGCATGGTGGAGCGCGGCTACACCGAGCGTCAGGTTCGCCGACTGGTCGAATGGTACATGCGCGTGAAGCAAGCCGGTTGAGGCGGATGAGAAAGTGGCCATTCACATTATTGACAGGCGCCTGAATCCAGGCGGCAAGAGTCTTGAGAACCGGCAGCGGTTCTTGCGTCGGGCCAAATCCCTGGTGCAGGGCGCCGTCAAGAAGACCTCGCAGGAACGCGACATCAAGGACGTCCTGGAGGGTGGTGAGGTCACGATTCCTCTCGACGGCATGCATGAGCCCCGTTTCCGCCGTGAAGGCGGGACGCGGGACATGGTGCTGCCCGGCAACAAGAAGTTCATCGAGGGCGACTACCTCCAGCGCTCCGGCCAGGGCAGCGCCAAGGATTCCGGTCCGGGCGAAGGCGACAGCGAAGACGCCTTCCGCTTTGTGCTGAGTCGCGACGAGTTCGTTGATCTCTTCCTCGACGATCTCGAGCTTCCCGATCTCGCCAAGCGCAAGATCGCGCAGACCGAGAGCGAAGGCATCCAGCGCGCCGGCTACACCACGTCGGGCTCGCCATCCAACATCTCGGTGAGCCGGACGGTTCGGCGCGCAATGGCGCGCCGTATCGCACTCAAGCGTCCCAGTAAGGACGAGATCGAAGAGCTGGAAGCCGCCATTGCCGCATGTGCGGATGAGGACGAGCGTTTAGTGCTGCTCGCCCAGCTCGAAAAACTGAAGGCGAAATCCAAGCGGATTCCCTTCATCGATCCGATCGACATCCGCTATCGCCGCTTCGAGACGGTCCCGAAGCCGGTCGCGCAGGCCGTGATGTTCTGCCTGATGGACGTCTCCGGCTCGATGTCCGAGCACATGAAGGATCTGGCGAAGCGCTTCTACATGCTGCTCTACGTGTTCCTGAAGCGCCGCTACAAGCATGTCGAGATCGTCTTCATCCGCCACACCGACCGCGCCGAGGAGGTCGACGAGCAGACCTTCTTCTACGGTCCGGCGTCCGGCGGCACGCTGGTCTCCAGCGCGCTCCAGGCGATGCACGAGATCGTGCGCGAGCGCTTCAATCCGTCGGACTGGAATATCTACGCCGCCCAAGCCTCCGACGGCGACAATTCCTATTCCGACGGCGAGCTCACGGGCATGCTGCTGACCGACAAGATCCTGCCGGCCTGCCAGTTCTTTGCCTATCTCGAGGTCGGCGAGTCCGGCGGCAGCGCCTTCGATCTCTCCGACTCCTCGCTCTGGACCCTTTATGATCGCCTGCGCAACAGCGGCGCACCGCTCTCGATGCGCAAGGTCAGCGAGCGCAGCGAGATCTTTCCGGTGTTCCACGACCTGTTCCAGCGCCGCGAAACCCAGGAGAAAGCCGCTCCATGACGGAACGCTTGTTCGAAGGCGCGGATTGGGATTTTCACACCTTGCAGCGCATTACGGACGCCTGCGAGGAGGTGGCGACGAACGATCTCGGCCTCGACGTCTATCCGAACCAGATCGAGGTCATCACCGCCGAGCAGATGCTGGATGCGTATTCGTCCGTCGGCATGCCGCTGTTCTACAAGCACTGGTCCTTCGGCAAGCACTTTGCCTATCACGAGGCGTCCTATCGCAAGGGCCTGATGGGGCTCGCCTATGAGATCGTGATCAACTCCTCGCCCTGCATCTCCTACCTGATGGAGGAGAACACGGCGACGATGCAGACGCTGGTGATCGCGCACGCCGCCTTCGGCCACAACCACTTCTTCAAGAACAATTACCTGTTCAAGCAGTGGACCGACGCCGACGGCATCCTGGATTATCTCGACTTCGCCAAGAACTACGTGATGAGTTGCGAGGAACGCTACGGCCGCACCGAGGTCGAGCGCACGCTGGACGCCGCACATGCGCTGATGTCGCACGGTATCGACCGCTATCCCGGCAAGAAGAAGCTGGACCTGCGCGCGGAAGAGAAGCGGGCAGGGCGCCGCCGCCAGCACGAGGAGGAAGTCTTCAACGATCTCTGGCGCACTGTGCCCAAGGGCGCGTCCAAGACCAAGTCTGCGCTGAGTATCGAGCGCCGCCGCAAGCTGCTCGGCCTGCCGCAGGAAAACCTGCTCTATTTCCTGGAAAAGAGCGCGCCCCGGCTCGCCCCCTGGCAGCGCGAATTGCTGCGCATCGTCCGCCACATCGCGCAATATTTCTATCCGCAGAGCCAGACCAAGGTGATGAACGAGGGGACGGCGACCTACGTCCACTATCGCATCATGACCAAGCTGCACCAGCAGGGTCGCATCACCGACGGCAACTTCCTCGAATTCCTGCAATCGCACACCAATGTGGTGTTCCAGCCCGAATTCGACGATCCGCGTTACTCCGGCTTCAATCCCTATGCGCTCGGCTTCGCGATGATGCAGGACATCGAGCGCATCGTCACCAGTCCATCGGACGAAGACCGCGAATGGTTCCCGGACATCGCCGGCAAGAATGACGTGATGGGCGTGCTGCGCGACGTCTGGGCTAACTATCGCGACGAGAGTTTTATCGCCCAGTTCCTGAGTCCGAAGCTGATGCGGCAGCTCCGCATGTTCCATCTGCATGACGATCCCGAGGAGCGCGCCGGCATCCGCGTCGATGCCATCCACGACGAGCGCGGCTTCCGCCGCGTGCGGCGCGAACTGGCGCGGCAGCATGATGTCGGCTACATCGATGCCAATATCGAGGTGGTCGACGTCGATCTCTCCGGCGACCGCCGGCTGATCCTGCACCACCGCGTCATCAAGGGCTCGCAGCTCAACGAGACCGATGCCAAGCGGGTGCTCCAGCACCTCGCCGATCTCTGGACCTATGACGTGGCGCTGATCGAGGTCGACGCCAACGACAAGGTCTTGCGCGAATATGTCGTGAGCCCGCGCCCGATCACCGCGGCGGCGTGAAGCCGCCGGCTACGCCGAACGCTTCTTTGCCGGCTTGCTTTTGACCTTGGACGCGTTCAGGGCCACGGCGGCGCGGATGAGCGTCTTCAGCGCCTTCTCATTGATTTTCGCGCCCTCGTGAAAATCGATCGCGCGCCGCACATTTCCCTCAAGGCTCGAATTGAACAGGCCGGCCGGGTCATCCAGCGCCGCGCCCCTGGCAAACGTCATCTTGACGACGGCCTTGTAGGTCTCGCCGGTGCAGATGATGCCGTCGTGCTCCCACACGGGAACGCCGCGCCATTTCCATTCCTCGACCACGTCGGGATCGGCATCCTTGATCAGGCCACGAATCCGCTTGAGCATCTCGCCGCGCCAATCACCGAGCTCCTTGATCCTGCCGTCGATCAGTTTCGAGGGGGAGGCGCTGGTCGCGTCTTTCGCGCTGTTCTTTTTCGCCGTACTCGTCGCCTTCTTCATGATCCTGCCTTTTCGGTATCGATCTATTCTCTGCCGTCATTGCGGGCGCGGTCGCTGGCGCTCAGTCGGTCCTTGCCAACAGCTCATCCAGCTTTGCGAAAAACTGCTTCCAGCCGGCATGTGCGCCGCCATAGGCCTGCTTCTGGCTGGGACGGAAGCCTGCTTGCTCGACGCGCAGATGGGTGCCCGCGCCCGTCGGGGTCAGCGTGAACGTCACCACGCTCTTGAGATCGTAGGCCGCGTCCGCATGCGTGAAATTCCAGGTGTAGGCGAGCGATCGCTGCGGCTCGATGGCGAGGACCTCGCAGTCCAGCACGCCGCCCCATTCGCCGCGAAGATTGAAGCGGTGACCGACGGTGGGCTTGAAGTCGTTCTTCATCAGCCATTCCTCGATCAGATGCGGTTGCGTCAGCGCGCGCCACAGCCGCTCCGCCGGAAAGGCAAATTCGCGCTCGATGACGACGGAACGGGTTTCAGTCGCAGCTTCTGTCATTGGTCCATCCTCTTCAGGAGATCGTCCAGCGCATCGAGCCGGTTCTGCCAGAACCCGGCCATCTGGCTGGTCCAGTCGATCAGCGGATCGAGCGCGCCGGGTTGGGCGCTGTAATGGGTTTGCCGTCCCTCATGGCGATCGCGCACGAGGCCTGCCTGCTTCAGCGCGCCGAGATGTTTTGAGACCGCCGGCTGGGAAACGCCGGATCGCGCTGTCAGTGCCCCGACCGTCTGCTCCCCTTCGCGGCATAGCCGCTCGAAGATCGCCCGCCGGGTCGGATCGGCGAGGATCCTGAACAGAAGATCGGGTGCGGCAGACATGCGAAATCCATAACCAGTGAGTTATGGATCGATTCATAACCGTATAGTTATGGGTAAGTCAAGTGCGACGCGGCAGATTTTGGGGGCGAAGCTCGATGCTACGGCCGCAAATACAGATAGCCCTGCGATTGCAGCTCGGCCAGGCGAACCACGCCGCCTTTCTCCGCGCTGACGAATCCGGGCAAGAGATCCGTGAGCGTGATGTTCTGCGCCTTCATCGTGTTGCCGCAGGCGGCAAGCTCGACGCCGTCCTTGGAGAAATCGCCGATCCGTTTGCTGATGTCAGGGTTGGCCTGTGCCCAGTGAAACGCCTTCAGCGCCGGCCCGTGGATCACCAGCGCGATGGTCACATGGTCGGGGCCGCCGACGCCGTCGATGTGGTTCTGGATGTTGCCGAGCACGAAATTGACCTTCTCGGCGTCGCTGAGATGGTAGACGACCTTGAGCTTGTTCGAAGGTGCGGCTTCGGTCGCGGCCTGGGCCCGCGAGGCGGCAAACGCTGCGCCCAGGGCGGAGACGGTGCTCCACAAGATGTTCCGGCGGTTCATGGCGATCTCCCTCGAAGCATGATCCGGAAAAGTGCAAAGCGGTTTTCCGGAAAGATCATGCGCAAAAACAACGATTGCGTCTGACTTTGCCGGACACATATCATTTGTGGCGGAGCGCGGCGAGTTCCTTGCGATCGGTCACGAGGGCGGCGCACTCGCTGTTGTCGGCCCGGTCGAGCCGGAAAATCCCGTCGTCGGGGCCCGCGACCAGCGATCGTTCGGCCTCGTCGTCCGGCTTGTTGTGCAGCCAGACCCTGACGCTCGCGAGCCGCACGATGGCTGATTTGTCGTCCTTCGACAGCGCGACGCCGATGCCGCCGCCTTCGCAGTCGACGCCGCAGCCGAGGCGGGTCTCGTTGCCGTCCTTCACGAATATCACGTGATGGCAGGAGCCGCTGGAATCGAAATCGCCCGAGCGGTGGCGGTATCTGAAGCCAAGCCGGAACGAGTTGTGGAGCTGCTTGTCTTCCTCGTCGACTTCCGCCGAGACCAGCAGCTTCATCGAAGCGACCTTCTGCTTGGGATGCCGCGCCAGATGCTCAGCATCGTAGCGGCGCACGAAGCAGGCATAAGCCTTGTTGCCCGGCGTGCCCGCATACATCCGCGCGTTGAAGGTCTCCGCTTCGGCCTTGCTGGCCTCGCGGATGTCGTCGGCCTCCTCGGCCCGGGCAGCGCCAATGAAGGCGGCAAGGGCAAGCGGCAGGACAAGGGCAAGCTTCATGATCGCACCGAACGCGTGAGCTGTTGACGGTCCGCTCGGGGACGATGAGGACCGGTATGCGGTTGGTCGCAGGCCAACCGCGGCGCGTTCAGGAGCTTTCGACACCGTCGTCACAGGACAGATCTCAGATGGATGTTCCGCGCGTTGCTTAGTCGCGGGCTAGGCCGGGAAGGTTCAAGCAAAGGAAAGCCGCCGCTCCCTGGAACTCGATGTCGCGATTCCTTCGACGTTGTCCGAGTTCGTCAGTGTGATAGCCTTCACAGACAATTGTTTCTCTAAGTCGTATGTTGGGGCTGCCTCTTGCAAGTTTGTGGAGTGCCCCGCAATGGGCGAAATTCGCAATTTCAGGTCCGGAAGTCACGATGAGCCGCCGCCAAACGGCAGGATGTCTCGTCGTCTCGCGGCCATCATCGTCGGTGACATCGCCTCCTACAGTCGCCTGATGCAGGCCGACGAGGAGGGCACGCATGCCCGCGTCAAGCGGATCGAGCGGGATCTCATCGAGCCCAGTATCGTTGAGCACCATGGAAGCCTGGTGAAGACGACGGGCGACGGCTTCATCGCCATTTTCGACAGTCCCGTCGAGGCCGTTCGATGCAGTATCGTCATCCAGCAGAATCTCGTCGGCCGCAACGCCTCGCTTTCGAAGGATACCCGGATCGAATACCGGATCGGCGTCAATCTCGGTGACGTCATCGTGGAGCCGGACGACGTCTATGGCGACGGCGTCAACATCGCCACGCGGATCGAGGGTATCGCCGAGCCTGGCCAAGTCTACATCTCCGGCGCGATCTACGAGCAGATCAAGCACAAGGTGGTGTGCGGCTATGAATCGCTCGGGGACCGCAAGGTCAAGAACATCACCGATCCGGTGCGCGTCTATCGTGTACTGCCGGACGCAGATGCGGTCGGCAGGACGCGAGGCCGACGCGAGAACACCCTGATCTTTCTCCTGGGCATCACGCTGCTCGTCATCGCCAGCGGCGTGCTCTGGTATCTACTGGCGCAGCCGCCCGGCCGGGTCGGCGAGCAGGCCGCCGTGCCCACCGTCTCTCCGGCCGTATCCCCGAGCCCGCAAGCTCCGCCGCGGGAAGCGGTGACAGCAACGCCGCAGCCGTCTTCCTCAGTGGCTTCGTCACCACCGTCGCCCGCCCCGGCGCCAAGCCCATCGATGACACCGGTCCGCGAACCCGAGATGATCGCCATTCGCGGCGGAAGCTTCGCAATGGGAAGCAACGATGATCCGACCGAACGTCCCGTCCACCAGGTCACGATCAAGCCATTCTCGATCGGAAAATATCCCGTGACAGTGCAGGAATGGAATGAATGCGCCGCCGCCAAGGCCTGCGGGTTCACCGCCACCGGCAAGGACGATGCGCCGATCACGAATGTGAGTTGGACCGACGCACAGCAATATGCCGCCTTTCTCGTGCAGACGACGAAGAAGCCCTACCGGCTCCCAAGCGAAGCCGAATGGGAATATGCGGCGCGCGGCGGAACGTCGACCAAATATTGGTGGGGCGACAAGCTCCAGCAAGGCATGGCGGGGTGCAAGGACTGCGGCGACGCAGCGACCGAGCAGCCGGTGAAGGTCGGCAGCTTCAAGCCGAATCCTTTTGGTCTCCACGACATGGGCGGTGGTGTCGACCAATGGGTCGAAGACTGCTGGCACAAGACCTATCAGGGCGCGCCCAATGACGGCTCGGCCTGGAGCAGTGGGGATTGCAGTTCGCACGTCCTGCGCTCGGGCTCCTGGAAGAACGATTCGAGATATGTGCGGCCGTCCAACCGCGACGGTTACGACACCAATGTTCGTTACCCGACGCATGGATTCCGCGTCGCGCTCAGTCCTTAACTGCCGGAGTCAATTTGATGCAAATCCTTCGCTGCGTTGCGCTGTCGGCGGTGCTCGCATTGCTCCCGGGCATGGCCTTCTCGCAGGGGAAGCCTGCTCCAAAGGACGCAAAGGTCTATTTTATCACCCCGTATGACGGGCAAAGGGTGCGCGGCGGATTCCTGGTCCGGTTCGGCTTGCGCAACATGGGTGTGACGCATGCCGGCGACGACTACCAGAACGCCGGCCACCATCATTTGCTGATCGACGTCAACGACCCCATCGATCCGAAGGAGCCGATCCTGCAGGACAAGTCGCATCTGCATTTCGGGGCAGGGCAGACCGAAACATTTCTCGAGCTTCCGCCCGGGACCCACACCCTGCAACTGGTGTTGGGCGATGCGAAACATTATCCGTTCGACCCGCCTGTCGTGTCGGACAAGATTACCGTCCGCGTCAGGCAGCCGCCTCAGCGCGGCAAATGATCACCGCAGGCTGGCGTTGAACTTGTCCAGCGCCGCCGAGCCCGGGCACAGCGTGTCCGCCTCCAGCGTGTTGAGCGGCGTCTCCACCGTGTTGAGATGCGTGTGCAGATCGTCTGCGTCGGGATCGACGTACAGGAGACCGGTGACGATCTGGCCCTTGGCGGCGTGCCTCGCGAGGAACGTCTGCGCGCCGAGCCGGTCATGCGGATCGTAGTCCGCATCGATCTTGCGCAGCGCGATCTTGCTGCCGTCATGCTGCTCGACCACCTGCACCGTGCCCGGCGCATAATCGACCGCGATCGGATCGCGGCCCACCAGCACGTCGAGCCGGTTCACGGCGTCATTGTGCTCGCGGACATAGTCAAAGCTCTTGGTCGAGCCGGCGTGGTTGTTGAAGGCGATGCAGGGGCTGATGACGTCGATAAAGGACGCGCCCTTGTGGCCGATCGCGGCCGCGATCAGCGGCACCAGCTGGGCCTTGTCACCGGAAAACGAGCGCGCGACGAAGGTGGCGCCGAGCTGCAACGCGATCGCGACGAGATCGATCGCGTTGTCGGTGTTGGTGACGCCCTTCTTGCTCTTCGAGCCACGGTCGGCGGTTGCCGAGAACTGGCCCTTGGTCAGGCCGTAGACGCCGTTGTTCTCGACGATATAGGTCATGTTGACGCCGCGCCGGATCGAATGCGCGAACTGGCCGAAGCCGATTGAGGCGGAATCGCCGTCGCCGGAGACGCCGAGATAGATCAGGTCGCGGTTGGCGAGGTTGGCGCCTGTCAGCACCGAGGGCATGCGGCCGTGCACGGAGTTGAAGCCGTGCGAATTGCCGAGAAAATAATCCGGCGTCTTCGACGAGCAGCCGATGCCGGAGATCTTGGCAACCCTATGCGGCTCGATCGAGAGCTCGTAGCAGGCCTCGATGATCGAGGCCGTGATCGAATCATGGCCGCAGCCGGCGCACAGCGTCGAGATCTTGCCCTCGTAGTCGCGATGCGTGTAGCCGAGTTCGTTCTTCTTCAACCCGGGGTGATGGAATTTCGGCTTGGCAATGTAGGTCATGATACGGCCTTGCGGAGCGGGGTCACCTTGAGGTGATCCTGGTGGTCGCCAATGGCTTTTGCGATGTAGCGGGCGGTGATCGGTGAGCCGTCGTAATGCACGATCGGCACGAGGCGTACCGGGTCGATGCCGTTCTCGTTGACGATGAGCTGACGGAGCTGGCTGTCGCGGTTCTGCTCGACCACATAGACGAAATCGTGCTCGGCGAGGAAGCTCGCCACGCTCGAATGGAACGGGAAGGCGCGGATGCGGAGGCGGTCGAGCTGATGCCCGCGTGCCTCGAGCATCCCGATCGCTTCGTCCATCGCAGGCGAGGTCGAGCCGAAATAGATCACGCCATATTTGGTCGGCCGCTCCGCATTGGCTTGCAGCGGTCGCGGCACCAGATCCTGCGCGGTCTCGAACTTGCGAACGAGGCGCTGCATGTTGTCGGCATAGACCGAGCCTTCCTCGGAGTAGCGCGCATAGCGGTCGCGCGAGGTGCCACGGGTGAAATAGGAGCCCTTGGTCGGATGCGTGCCGGGATAGGTGCGGTAGGGGATGCCGTCGCCGTCGACGTCGAGATAGCGGCCGAAGTCGCGGCCTTCGTCCAGCATCTGTGCGGTCATCACCTTGCCGCGGTCGTACTGCTTGGAATCGTCCCACTTCAGCGGACGGCTGAGGCGGTGGTTCATGCCGATGTCGAGATCGAGCATCAGGAAGATCGTGGTCTGGAGCCGCTCGGCGAGATCGAAGGCGGCTGCCGCAAACTCGAACGCTTCCGCCGGGTCTTCCGGGAACAACAGCACATGCTTGGTGTCGCCATGCGAAGCATAGGCGCAGGCGATGATGTCGCATTGCTGGGTGCGGGTCGGCATGCCCGTCGAGGGGCCGGCGCGCTGGATGTTCATGATCACGGCCGGGATCTCGGCGAAGTATGAGAGGCCGATGAACTCCGTCATCAAGGAGATGCCGGGGCCGGATGTCGCGGTGAAGGCGCGGGCGCCGTTCCAGGAGGCGCCAATGACGATACCGATTGAAGCCAGTTCGTCCTCGCCCTGCACGATGGCGTATTTCGACTTGCCGGTCGCGGGATCGTGCCGGTACTTCTTGCAGTGGGCGGTGAAAGCTTCCGCCACCGACGAGGACGGCGTGATCGGATACCAGGCGCATACGGTGGCGCCGCCATAGACGGCGCCGAGAGCGGCGGCGCTGTTGCCCTCGATGAAGATGCGGTCGCCGACCTTGTCGGATTTCTTCACCCGCAGCCCGGTCGGGCATTTCAGGTTTTGCAGCGCCCAGTCGCGGCCGAGATGCAGCGCGTGGACGTTGGAGGAGAGCAGCTTCTCCTTGCCCTTGTACTGTTCGCCGATCAGCTGCTCGATCAGCTTGGGGTCCATGTCGAGCAGCGCCGAGAGCGCGCCCAAATAGATGATGTTCTTGAACAGCTGACGCTGGCGCGGATCGGTGTAGGTCGAGTTGGTGATCGCGGTCAGGGGTACGCCGATCACGGTGATGTCGTCGCGGAATTTCGTCGACGGCAGCGGCTTGGTGGAATCGTAGAACAGATAGCCGCCGGGCTCGATGCCGGCGACGTCCTTGTCCCAGGTCTGCGGGTTCATCGCCACCATCATGTCGACGCCGCCGCGGGCGCCGAGATGGCCTTCTTCCGTCACCCGTACCTCGTACCAGGTCGGCAGGCCCTGGATGTTGGAGGGAAAGATGTTGCGCGGTGATACCGGCACGCCATGGCGCAGGATCGCGCGCGCGAACATTTCGTTGGCGCTGGCCGAGCCCGATCCGTTGACGTTGGCAAAGCGGACGACGAAGTCGTTTACGCTGCTGATCGGCTTTTTGTCGGACATGCTGAACCTGCTTGGGTCATTTCGATCAAATACTTCTGCATGTCCCAGGCTCCTGTGGGACAACGCTCGGCGCACAGCCCGCAATGCAGGCAGACATCCTCGTCCTTCACCATCACGCGCCCGGTCTTGAGGTCGCTGGACACGTAGAGATCCTGGTCCGGATGGAGCGAGGGCGCCTTCAGATGCTGGCGCAGATCGGCTTCCTCGCCATTCTCCGTGAAGGTGATGCAGTCCATCGGGCAGATGTCGACGCAGGCATCGCACTCGATGCAGAGCGAGGTCGAGAACACGGTCTGGACGTCGCAGTTCAGGCAACGCTCGGCTTCACCGAGCGCGAGCTTGACGTCGTAACCGAGCTCGACCTCGGTGCGGATGTCCTTCAGCGCGATCACCTTGTCGCGATGCGGCACCTTGAAGCGCTTGTCGTTGGAGATGTCGTTGTCATAGCTCCACTCGTGAATGCCCATCTTCTGCGAGGAGACATGCACCTCCGGCAGCGGCCGTTCGGTGATGTCCTCGCCCGAGAGCAGCTTGTGGATCGACAACGCGGCGTCATGGCCCTGTGCGACTGCCCAGATGATGTTCTTGGGGCCGAACGCGGCATCGCCACCGAAGAACACCTTCGGATTGGTCGAGACGAAGGTCTTCGGATCGACCTTGGGCATGTGCCATTTGTCGAACTCGATGCCGCAATCCTGCTCGATCCAGGGGAAGGCGTTCTCCTGGCCGACCGCGACCAGCACGTCGTCGCACGCGATAGTCTGGTCCGGCTCGCCGGAGGGAACGAGATTGCGGCGGCCCTTGGCGTCGTATTCGGCCTTCACCTTCTGGAAGGTGACGCCGGTGAGCTTGCCGTTGTCGTGGACGAAGGCGACCGGGACGAGGAAGTTGATGATCGGGATGTCCTCGTGGATCGCGTCTTCCTTCTCCCAGGGCGAGGCCTTCATCTCCTCGAAGCCGGAGCGCACGACCACCTTGACGTCTTCGCCGCCGAGGCGGCGCGCGGTGCGGCAGCAATCCATCGCGGTGTTGCCGCCGCCGAGCACGATCACGCGCTTGCCGATCTTGTCGATGTGGCCGAACGACACCGATGACAGCCAGTCGATACCGATATGAACGTGGGCGGCGGCCTCCTTGCGGCCGGGAATGTCGAGCTCGCGGCCGCGCGGCGCGCCGGAGCCGACGAAGATCGCGTCATATTTCTCCGCGAGCAGCGCCTTCATACTCTCGATGCGATGGCCGCCCCTGAACTCGACGCCGAGATTGAGGATGTAGCCGGTCTCCTCGTCGATCACCGAATTGGGCAGGCGGAATTTCGGGATCTGCGTCCGCATCATGCCGCCGGCTTCGGGATCACCGTCGAACACGGTGCAGTGATAGCCGAGCGGCGCGAGATCGCGCGCCACGGTCAGCGACGCCGGGCCACCGCCGACGAATGCAACGCGCTTGCCGTTTTTCGCGGAGGGTTTCGGCAAGCGATGCGTGATGTCGTCCTTGAAGTCGGCGGCGACGCGCTTGAGGCGGCAGATCGCAACCGGAGTCTCCTCGACGCGTCCGCGGCGGCACGCCGGCTCGCATGGACGATCGCAGGTGCGTCCCAGGATTCCGGGAAACACGTTCGACTTCCAATTGATCATATAGGCGTCGCTGTAGCGGCCTTGTGCAATCAGTCGGATGTATTCGGGAACCGGGGTGTGCGCAGGACAAGCCCATTGGCAATCGACCACTTTATGAAAGTAGTCGGGGGCCGCGATATCGGTTGGTTTCATTCCTACCCTGTCCGCGCAGGCTCAAAGACCCGGCGGCCTTTTCTTGAGCTTGGCGAACGCTAACGCGCTTCGATCTGGTTTCTGAATGACGTCATTGGGTTAGCTTATTAGAACCGCTCCGAAGTACAACGGCAAATTTTCGCGATTGACCGCTTTCATGGGAGCTACGCGCGCACAGCATTAACGGCCGCGCGCAACCAATGCGGCGGTGCAATATGTTGCGTTGCGTCCGGTTACTTTAGCTTCGCGCGATGTCGCTCTTCGCGAGGTCCCACATCAGGCTGTAGGTGCCGACCGAGACGGGCAGCGGGAAGGGCGCCGCAGTCGGGCCGGTGAAGCGCTCCGCGATCACGGCCGAGACCGCGCCGACATGCGTGCCGTCGATCAGCACGAACCAGTCGCGCGCGCCTTCGTTGCGCGCCGCCGGGATATCCGCCGTTGCACCCGATAGCTCCGGTTCGCTTTCGAGCAGATGCATCGAAATGATGCCCTCGCGCGTTTCCGGCGCCAGCTTTTCTTGCAGTGCGTCACGCCATGCGCCGGCATTGTCCGGTGTCGGCCGCAGCCGCACCAGGCCGAGCGCAGCGCCGCGACCGGTGCCGTTGCTGATGGTGATGCGTGCGACGACGCGCAGCATGTTCTTGAAATGCGCCATGGTCCGCCGCGACCATTCGGTCTGATTGGCGAGCCGCGCCCGGTAGGCGGGACTGTCGAGCACGTCCAGCGTCGCGGTCGAATACAGCGAGAGATATTTGGGGTTGGCGGCGTGCGCGACATAGCGCCGTGCCTCCAGAAAGCCTTCGATCGCAACGCGCTCTTCCAGATGCTCGCGATCATACCAGCGGTTGAAATCGGCCTCATCGGCTTCGTCGATGTTCATCGACGTCAGCAACATGCCTTTTCCGGCGAGCGGCATTTTCTTGTCCTTCTAGCGCGCGGCCTTCGACGCAAGATCGGCGATCGACTTCATGACCGCGTCCCGCACGCTGGCATCATAGAGCGAATGCCCGGCTTCTTCCACGATGCGAATCTCGGAACCCGGCCAAACTTTCGCCAACCGCTCGGATGTCTCAGGCGGGCACAACAGATCGTAGCGGCCCTGGATGATGATGCCGGGAATGCCATTGAGCTTCTCGGCGTTCCGCAGCAACTGGCTCTCGCTCATGAAGCTGTCGTTGACGAAGTAATGCGCTTCCATGAACGGTGTCGCCGGCAATGTGCGCCAGACGTTCAGCGAGGCGAGGTCAATTCGCGTCTTTGCGGGCTTGTGCTCGGAGAGCGCACGTTCGGTATCGTGCCAGGCCCGCGACGCCGGCCCATGCACGGCGGGGTCGGCATCGAGGATGCGGCGATAGTAAGCTTCGACCGGCCGCTCTCGTTCCTCGGGCGGCAGCACATTCAGAAAATCTTCGTACAGCGCCGGATAGAACTGCGCCAGGCGCGAGGTGAAAGCCGTCTCGACTTCCGCGCGCGTGCCCAAAAAGGTCGCGCGCAGCGCGATGCCGGAGACGCGCTCGGGATGGGCTTGCGCATACGCCAGCGCCAGCGTCGCGCCCCAGGAGCCGCCGACCACCATCCAGCGGTCGAAGCCGAATTTTTCACGGATCTTTTCCATGTCCGCGATGAGGTGCGCCGTCGTGTTGTGCGCGCGCGATCCCTTCGGCCGGCTGCGGCCGCAGCCGCGCTGGTCGAACAGCACCGCGCAGAAACGGTCGGGATCGAACAAGCGGCGATGATCGGGCTGGCAGCCGGAGCCGGGGCCGCCATGCAGATAGATTGCGGGGATGCCGTCGGGCCGGCCGACGCTCTCGACATAGAGCTCGTGGCCGTCGCCGACATCGAGCATGTCGGAGGTCAGCGGCGCAAACGGATCGGCGCGTTTGACTGAATTGGCCGCGTCGGCGTCAGGCGTCATTCCCGGATTCCAAAGTGCCGCCGGCGAAATTGCGATAGAGGAAACGGTTGGTCTCGCCCTCGGCCTCGCGCTCGGCCTGCTTGAAGATGGTCTCGTGCAGCGGTGACAGCGCACACGCCGGATCGGTGTTGGCGGCGTCGCCCGTCAGCGCAAAGGCCTGGCAGCGGCATCCGCCGAAATCGATCTCGCGGAATTCGCAAGACTTGCATGGCTCCTTCATCCAGCCGGTGCCGCGATAGCGGTTGAAGGCGTCGGAGTTCTGCCAGATCCAGGCGATCGAATGATTGGAGCGCACGGATTCGAAGTCGAGCCCGGTGATGCTCTCGGCGGCATGGCAGGGCAGCACCTTGCCGGCCGGCGAGATGTTGAAGAACTGCCGGCCCCAGCCGCCCATGCACTTCTTCGGCCGTAGCGCGTAATAATCCGGCACGACGTAATCGATTGTCAGCCGGCCCTTGAGCCGTTCGCGCGCCTCCTCGACGATGCGGGTGCATTCGTCGAGTTGTGCCACCGTCGGCATCAGCGCAGCGCGGTTCTTCAACGCCCAGCCATAATACTGCACATTGGCGACCTCGAGCCGGTCGGCGTCGAGATCGATCGACATCTGGATGATGTCGGGGAGCTGATGCAGGTTCTGCCGGTGCATCACCGCATTCACGGTGAGCGGCAAATCGAGCTCGCGCGTCCACTTCGCGACTTCGAGCTTCTTGCGATGCCCATTCTTGTAGCCGGCGACGCGATCGGCGAGGCCTTCTTCGACGCCCTGGAAACTGATCTGCACATGGCAGAGCCCGGCATCCGCGAGATCGCTGAGCTTGTCGCGCGTCAGCAGCACAGCCGAGGTGATCAGATTGGTGTAGAGCCCGGCGTCGCTGGCATGCTTGACCAGCTCGACCAGATCCTTGCGCGCGGTCGGCTCGCCGCCGGAGAAATGCACCTGGAGCACGCCGATCTCGGCGAGCTCGCTCAGCACCTTCTTCCATTCCTCGGTGGTCAGTTCCTTGCCGGAGCGGTCGAGCTCGACCGGGTTCGAGCAATACGGGCATTGCAGCGGGCAGCGATGGGTGATCTCGAGCAGCACGGCGAGCGGAATGCCAAAGGTCTCCGCCGTCGAGCGCTGCTTTTCGAGCACCGCGAGGCTGTCGCTGGCATCAGGCGGAATGCTGGGGTTGCCGAGCAGATCGCTCATGGCGTCTTCTCCCGGGCTTCGGTGAGGAAGCCCTTGTCGGCGAGGTCCTGGAGCATGCCGATGACATCAGTGAGGATTGCCTCGCGCGGCGCGGCGTATTTTGCCGCCAGTTGATCGGACACGTCGCCGACGCTGCGCTTGCCATCGCAGAGCTGCAAGACCTCGACCGCGATTTCGTCCGGCGCCAGCACGCGTTCCGGCGCCAGGATCACCCAGACCTTTCGCGTCTCGTCATATCTGAGTTTGGCGTGCCGCGGCAGCACCGGGCGGCTTGCCTCGCTGACGCTGATGTTCCGCGGCCCGGCCATCAATGGTTCCTCAGCTCGCTTTGGGCACGAACGCACCCGGCGGAATGTTGCCCTCGACATAGGCGTGATAGAGCGCGTCGAGTTGCACCCATAGCACGCTGGTCTTGAAGATCAGCGCATTGCAGACGGAGGCGCGTTGCTCCGGCGTCGTGGCATGTGCCTTGACATAGTCCAGCGCAAAGCCGGCATCGCGCGGTGCCTGCGCCAGCCGGCGCTTGAAGTAGCTCATGATATCAGGATTGACGAAGTCATAGTGCTCCAGCATGCCGGAGATGCGCTCTTCATGCAGGTTCGGCGCGAACAATTCGGTGAGCGAGGAGGCGATCGCCTCCAGCGGGCTCTTTTCGCGGCAGTAGTGGACATAGGCCTCCACCGCAAAGCGCGTCGCCGGCAGAATGCCTTCGGTAGATTCCACATAGGCCGTATCGAGCCCGAGGCCGTCGGTCAGCTTGAGCCAGCGCTCGATGCCGCCTTCGGAGCCGACATCGCCGTCATGGTCCTCGATACGGTGGCGCCATTCCAGCCGGGTGGCGCGATCGCGAAAGCGCGAGATCACCACCGCGTCCTTGATCGGGATCGTGCTCTGATAATAGTAGCGGTTGAGCGCCCAGGCCTGCACCTGACCCTTGTTCAGCTTGCCGCCGTGCAAGAGCTTATGGAACGGGTGTAGGCTGTGATAGCGCGTCGCACCGATGTGGCGCAGCGTTGCTTCCAGCTCCTCGGCCGAGTTGAGCCTGATGTCCTTGCCGATCGAGAGCGCGGTCATTCCAGTCATGGACGCGGCATTCACAGCACGATCTCCGTTCCGTCAGCGGGTATCTGCCAACCCGCCGCCTCAGTAGTCTTGCGCTCGGGCGAGCCGGGCAGCAATGCCGGGTTCGAGTTGTTGATATGCAGAAACATCTTCCTGTCGAGTGTGAGATCGGCGAGCCGCGCGATCGCGCCGTCGTCGCCGGACATCGCGACATGGCCCATGCTCTTGCCGGTCTTGTGGCCGAGGCCAGCTTTGATCATCTCGTCGTCGCGCCAGACCGTGCCGTCGAAGAACACCAGGGCTGCACCGTCGATCTCGGCCTTGAGCGCATCGGTCACCTCGGCGCAGGCGGCGATGAAATAGAAGCATTTGCCGGTCGACTTGTCGGTGATCTTCAGGCCCAGCGTGTCGCCATCGCCGGTCTCGCCGCCGGGATGCGCCTTGCCTTCGAGATACCAGGCCGACTTGCCGGGCACGGCGAACGGCTGCACCTCTAGTCCCGTACGCGCGCCGTCGGGCAGTCGCGGCTCGAACGGCTCGCTGATATCGATCGGCTGCCGCCGCACGTTCTTTTCGTTGAGCACGTTGAAGATGCTGTTGGCCTTGAGGATCGCCAGCACCTTCTCATGCGCGTAGACCGTGAACGGCGAGCCCTCGCGCATCGAGAGCAGGCCCGCCACCGCATCGACCTCGCCATTGGTCAAGATCACGCCGGCGATCGGCGTGTGGCGTAGCGCACCCGCCTTGGGGTGCAGCTGCGGCGTGGCATTCAATTGTTGACGCAGGTCGGGGGACGCATTGATCAGGAACCAGTGCTCGCCATCGCCACTGAAGGCGACCGAGGCCTGGGTCCGTTGAAGCTCATGGCCATTCGTACGGGCCGCCCGGCAGCCCTCGCAGCCGCAATTCCATTGCGGCACTCCGCCGCCGGCTGCAGCGCCCAGGACGACGACGCGAAGCATGATCCGTCTCCTGGAGGGAACGCCGCGAGGTGGATCTCAGGCCGACACAAATCCTGTCTTTCGGAAACGCATCGTGACCGAATAGGACTCGACCGAAAGAACCACCTGCGCTGAACGCGAACTCACCAACCGCTTACTTGCGGGTGGCGCTCACATACATGTTGATTTCCATGCCGCAGGGCACTTCGACGATCTTCGGGGTTTTCCAGGCCATTTTGGCTCTCCATTTTCGCGAACTGGGACGTGTACGCCCATGGGTTAAAAGTAATGCGGGCGGAAAAGTTCGCCAGTGAAATTTTCCCGAGAAGTCCATGTTGCGCCGCGAAAAATGCTAGTGGAACTTCACTTCTGACGACGCAGCCTTGCGCCCGGCGCATTCGGTCGCCAACCCTGTCCTGATAAAGCAGTTGTGAGTGCAGGACAGCTTTCAATCCGGTACAGGCGACCCAACTGGACCTCGGTGATGCCCAAATATTTCTTCAACACCCGTATCGGCGATGAATTGATCGTGGATCCCGAAGGCGAGGACCTGCGCAATCCCGATCGTGCCTGGGAGGTCGCCCGCCAGATGATCCTGGAGGTGCTGAGATCCGAGGGCACCCAGCCGGCGCTCATGGCGGCGGTGATCGAGGTCACCGACGTCGAAGGCGAGATCGTGCTGGAATTCCCCTTCACCGAGGCCCTGCTGGACGTCCCGGACCAATCCGCGACCCGGCACTAATCCCGGATTCGCCCCTGCGAAATCCGCATGGCTTTGCTGTGTTTCCGGCGCTAAAAGACGCCGGTTACACGGAGCAAGCCATGCAAGACCTCTGGCGCCTGTCGGCCGCCGACCTCGCTACCCTCGTCAAGTCCAAAAAGGTGTCGGCCAGGGAGGCCGCCAAGGCCGGCCTCGCCCGGCTCGATGCGGTCAATCCCCAGCTCAATGCGGTGATCGACCACCGGCCGGAGGACGTGCTCAAGCAGGCCGATGCCGTCGATGCGGCGATCGCGAGGGGAGAGGACCCCGGCGTGCTGGCCGGCGTGCCCGTCACCATCAAGGCCAATGTCGACCAGGAAGGCTTTGCCACCACCAACGGCCTGAAACTCCAGCGCGACCTGATCGCGCGCGAGGACAATCCGGTGGTTGCCAATTTCCGCAAAGCCGGCGCGGTTCTCCTTGGGCGCACCAATTGCCCGGCCTTCTCCTATCGCTGGTTCACCACCAATCTGGTCCATGGCGACACCAAGAACCCCCGCGATGCCGCGCTGACGCCGGGTGGCTCGTCCGGCGGCGCCGGCTCGGCTGTCGCGGCCGGCATTGGCCACATCGCCCACGGCACCGATATCGCCGGCTCGATCCGCTATCCCGCCTATGCCTGCGGCGTGCACGGCCTGCGCCCGACGCTCGGCCGCATCCCCGCCTTCAATCCGGCGCTCCCGGAGCGCCCGATCGGGCCGCAGATCATGGCGGTGTCGGGTCCGCTGGCGCGCACGGTCAACGATTTGCGCATTTCGCTCGCCGCGATGTCGGCGCGCGACGCGCGCGACCCCTGGTTTGTGCCGGCACCGCTGGAAGGCCCGGCGCGGCCGAAGCGCGCCGCGATCTGCCTCAATCCGGACGGCCTTGCGACCACGCCCGAGGTGAAGGCGGCCGTGACCGACGCCGGTAAGCGCCTGGAGCGCGCCGGCTGGACCGTTGAACTGATCGAGAACACGCCGCCGATGCGCGAAGCCGTCGAGTGGCAGGTCAAGCTCTGGCTCGGCGACGGCTATGAGGCGCAGCTTGAGATGGCCGAGCGCGAGGGTGATCCCGGCGCACTGGCGTGCCTGCGCGGCAACCGCGCCAAGGTCACGCCGTTCGACCAGGCGAATTACGCCAAGGCATTGACCCGCCGCGCCACGCTGACCCGCGACTGGATGCTGTTCTTCGAGCAATACGCCGTGGTGCTGACGCCGGTCTCCGGCGAACTGCCGTTCCCCGATCATCTCGACCGCAAGGACGAGGCGTCCTTCAAGCGCGTCTGGGAAGCGCAGCTGCCGCAGATCGCGACCCCGTTCATGGGATTGCCGGGCCTCGTGGTCTCGACCGGCCTCGTCGGCAAGGCGCCGGTCGGCGTGCATATCGTGTCCGGCCGTTATCGCGAGGATCTTTGTCTTCTCGCAGGCGAAGCGATCGAGGCGGGCGGCGTGCCGCCGTCGCCGATCGATCCCGTGGGTTAGCGATGTCGGCGATCTACGAATTCAAGGCCAACTCGCTCGCCGGCGACGAGGTCGCCCTGCGCCGCTTCGAGGGACAGGTGCTGCTGATCGTCAACACCGCGAGCAAATGCGGCTTCACGCCGCAATATCGCGGGCTCGAGGATTTGCACCGCGATCTGTCGCCGCGCGGCTTCTCGGTGCTGGGCTTTCCCTGCAACCAGTTTGGCGCGCAGGAGCCGGGGCAGGCGAGCGAGATCCAGTCGTTCTGCTCGACCCATTACGACGTCACCTTCCCGCTATTCGAGAAGGTCGACGTCAACGGCGCCAAGGCGCACCCTTTGTATGAGTATCTGAAACACCAGCAATCCGGACTGTTGGGTGCCTCCATCAAATGGAATTTTACAAAATTCCTGGTGGACCGTGCCGGCAAGGTGATCGCGCGCTATGCGCCGACCGCACGGCCCGAAGGATTGCGGCAGCAAATCGAGACCCTGTTATGAGCGAGACAATCATGAGCGACGAATTTCCCGACCGCCTGTCGGTCGATCCGAACAGCCCCTATCACAACGCGGAGATCCTGGCGCGCGACGTCGGCATCCGCTTCAAGGGCGTCGAGAAGACCAATGTCGAGGAGTACTGCATCAGCGAAGGCTGGGTCCGCGTCACCGCAGGCAATGCCAAGGATCGTCACGGCAATCCGCTGACCATCAAGGTGCATGGCCCGGTCGAGCCGTATTTCAGGGAGAAGAAGTAACCTCGGCGCGCACACTCTCTCCACTCGTCATTGCGAGCGAAGCGAAGCAATCCAGAATCTTTCCGCAGTGGCAGTCTGGATTGCTTCGCTGCGCTCGCAATGACGAAAGTGAAAGGCCAAGCCCATGTCTGTCCGCATCGTCGACGTCCGCGAGATCACAAAACCGATCTCATCGCCGATCCGCAACGCCTATATCGACTTCACCAAGATGACGACGAGCTTGGTCGCCGTCGTCACCGACGTGGTGCGCGACGGCAAGCGCGTGGTCGGCTACGGCTTCAACTCCAACGGCCGCTACGGGCAGGGCGGCCTGATCCGCGAGCGCTTTGCCTCGCGCATCCTCGAAGCCGATCCGAAGTCGCTCTTGAACGCGGCCGGCGACAATCTCGACCCCGACAAGGTCTGGGCCGCGATGATGACCAACGAGAAACCGGGCGGCCATGGCGAGCGCTCGGTCGCGGTCGGCACCATCGACATGGCGGTGTGGGATGCGGTGGCGAAGATCGCGGGCCGACCGCTGTTCCGGCTGCTTGCCGAACGCCACGGCCTCACGGCCAATCCGCGCGTCTTCGTCTACGCCGCCGGCGGCTACTATTATCCCGGCAAGGATCTTTCGATGCTGCGCGGCGAGATGCGCGGCTATCTCGATCGCGGCTACAACGTCGTGAAGATGAAGATCGGCGGCGCGCCGATCGAGGACGATCGCAGCCGCATCGAGGCGGTGCTGAAGGAGATCGGCAAGGACGCGCAGCTCGCGGTCGATGCCAACGGTCGCTTCGATCTCGAAACCGGCATCGCCTACGCCAAGATGCTGCGCGACTATCCCTTGTTCTGGTACGAGGAGGTCGGCGATCCCCTCGACTATGCACTCCAGTCCGCGCTCGCCGAGTTCTATCCGGGCCCGATGGCGACCGGTGAAAACCTGTTCAGCCACCAGGACGCCCGCAATTTGATCCGCTACGGCGGCATGCGCCCGGATCGCGACTGGCTGCAATTCGATTGCGCGCTGTCCTACGGCCTCTGCGAATATCAGCGCACGCTGGAGGTCTTGAAGACCCACGGCTGGTCACCAAGCCGCTGCATCCCGCATGGCGGCCACCAGATGTCACTCAACATCGCAGCCGGCTTAGGTCTCGGCGGCAATGAGAGCTATCCGGATTTGTTCCAGCCCTATGG
This sequence comes from Bradyrhizobium sp. LTSP857, assembly GCF_000938285.1. Taxonomy (NCBI): domain Bacteria; kingdom Pseudomonadati; phylum Pseudomonadota; class Alphaproteobacteria; order Hyphomicrobiales; family Nitrobacteraceae; genus Bradyrhizobium; species Bradyrhizobium sp. LTSP857. Next base: position 133,262 of record NZ_JYMS01000017.1, read on the forward strand.
CGGCTTTCCCGACGGCGTCCGCGTCGAGAACGGCCACATCACCATGCCGGATTTGCCGGGCATCGGGTTCGAGGGCAAGTCGGATCTCTACAAGGAAATGAAGGCGCTGGCGGAGTAGCGTTGGTCGTTGGAGTGCGACGACCGCGCCAAATACTCGCTGTCGTCCCGGCGAAGGCCGGGACCCATAACCCCAGGGAGAAGTTATGGCGCGAGCTGACAACTCCGAGTCTTCGTCAAACCACTTCCTGTGGTTATGGGTCCCGGCCTTCGCCGGGACGACAATGGAGTGAGCCGCGCGCAGCCTCACGCGCGTTGCAGCAACGGCCGCAGACCGCGGATGTCAGTCACCGCCTCAATCCCATACACCGACTTGATCAACTGCTCCGCCTTCTCGGCTCCCACCACCGGTGCGATCAAATCGCGCGCCTTGTCGATGACCTCTTCCCGCGTCATCGGGTTGCGCGGGGTGCCGCGGACGGCGGTGACGCGTTCGGAGAGGCGGGTGCCGTCGGCGAGCTCGATCTCGACGATAGCGACGCGCACGGGCAACAGTTTTGCCAGCTCCTCGTCGCGCACGAGATTCACCTTGGCGCGTTCCTTCAGCACGGCCGCATCCTGCATGCGCGGCTTGTCATGCGCGGCGTGGAACGACGCCGTCTTGTCGAGCAGCATCACCGCGACCATGTGCTGGAGGCAGATGTCGGGGATGTCGCGGTTATCAACGACCTCGGCGACGGATGGCGCAAGGCGCACCGTCACGCGCTTGACCTGATCGGCCTCGAACGCCTGCTTGCTGCGGATCGCATAGACCGCATCGAGCGGGCCCTGGATCGGCGAGCCCACGGTCCATTTCTTGATGTCGGTGCCCGCGATCTCGTAGCGCTCGCCGAGCTTTTCCACGAGTTTTGCCGTGACCGCCTTCGGCGCATAGGCCAGGAAGTAATTGTCCGGCCCTGAGAACACGTCGTCCACGCCGTTCCAGTCCGAGCGCACCAGCAGCGCCGCGGTCACGCCGTTGCGGGCCGGCATGCCGGCGAACACAAAACCCTTCTCGATATGGTCGACGTCGCGCCGCCACACGATGAAGCCGGAGGATTGCTGCGCGGCATAGTCGAGCACCCAGCGCATCCGGCGCGCGTCGAAGCCGGCGACGCAGGCCGCAGCAGCCGATGCGCAGAACGTGCCGGAAATGCTGTGCGTGCTCAGCGTGCTCTCATAGCTGAAATCGGCCCCGCCCATCGCCATCACCACGCGCGTGCCGACGTCGTAGCCGAGCGTTACCGCCCGCAGGAAATGCGCACCGTCGATGCCGAGGTGTTCACCGAGCGCAAGCGCCGCGGGGACGGTTGAAGAGGCGGGATGCGACCGCGACGGGCTGTGCGAATCGTCGGTCTCGTCGGCATGCGCCATGACGCCGTTGGCAAGTGCGGCCTCGATCGGCGATGCCGTGAGCGCCGTGCCGGCAACCGTCGATGTGCCCTGCGCAGCATTGGCGCGGATGTAGCGCTGCGCGGCTTGGCCGGGCGGCAGCTCCGATCCGGATATCATCGAGGCCAGCGTATCGAGAATGTGGTGTTTTGCGTGTTCGACGACGTCCGCCGGAAGCGCGCGGGTTTTCGCCGCGCTCATGTAGTCGCACAGCGCCGTCATCTCCGGGCCCGAGCCGGATCCTTCCGCGAAGCTGCGTGTGGACGAGAGCGAGAGGCTGGTTGCCGCCGCAGCGGTCAGGCCAAGAAAGTCGCGTCGTTTCATGGTGTCCCGTTCTTTGGTGCAGGAATTCGATGAAACGGATAGCGCTTATGATAGCCGCATGTCCAGCCGGCGAACTCTCCTTGAACATGACGCATCCACAATTGCGCTGTCATGCCCCGGCTTGACCGGGGCATCCAG
>NZ_JYMS01000017.1:135202-251267 GCF_000938285.1 Bradyrhizobium sp. LTSP857
CTGGATCGCCCGGTCAAGCCGGGCGATGACACTGACGTTGATGCTACGACAACCGCATGTCCAGCAGCCGCCGCCCTTCGCCCTTCAAGAGCTTCTTCACCGCGCTGGACGCCACGACCTCGCCGTCATTGGCATAGGCCTCGTGGTTCTTCTCGATGTCGTCGAGGCGATAGAGGTAGTTGACCATCACGCCGGCCGATTCCCGCACGCCCTTGGGCGAGAGGTCGCCGAGCCAGTTGATGCGCTCGAGCCGGGCGCCGTTGCCGAGATGGAAGCGGGCGACCGAATCGATCAGGCGGCCCTTCGGCGTGCGCGCCTTCAGGAAGTAGTGCGCGGCGAGCGGCTCGATCACGCTGCGCAGTTGCGCGGTCGTCTCGGGGTTCTCGAACCATTTGGGATCGTCGAGACGCTTCAGCAGCTCGCGATCCTCGTCCGAGAGCGGAACGTCCTTGTCCTGGTTCACCCATTGCATGAAGCTTGGCACCGGCGACAGCGTCACGAAGGTGTCGAGTTTCGGCGTTTCGCGGCGCAGCTCCTCGACCACCTGCTTGATCAGGAAGCTGCCGAAGGAAATGCCGCCAAGGCCGCGCTGGGTGTTGGAGATCGAATAGAACACGGCGGTGCGCGCGCGTTCGATCGGGACCGACTGGCGGTCGACCGCAAGCAACGGCGCGATCGCGCCGGGGATGGTTTCGGTCAGCGCCACCTCGACGAAAATCAGGGGTTCGTCGACCATCGCGGGATGGAAGAAAGCGTAGCAGCGGCGGTCGACCGGATCGATGCGGCGGCGCAGATCGTCCCAGTCGCTGATCTCGTGGACGGCCTCGTAGCGGATGATCTTTTCGAGGATGTTGGCCGGGGTCGACCAGTCGATCCTGCGCAGCACGAGAAACCCCCTGTTGAACCACGAAGAGAGAAGATGGGAGACGTCGCGATCGAGCGCGGCGAGATCGGTGTGCCCGTTCGTCATGCCGAGCAGGTCGGCGCGCATGTTGACGAGATCGCCGGTGCCGCCGGGCGCGCGGTTGAGACGGCGGATCAGTTCCTGCCGGCGCGGTTCCGAGGCGAAATGCAGCGAGCTCGCGTCCTCGTCGCTGGGCTGGGCGCGCCACTTTTCGATGGCCTTGGCCAGACGTTCCCGGTCCGGGCCGAAATCGCGCACCAGCGCCTCGAAGAAGGCGCGGCGTCCGGCCGCATCCAGCTCCTGGTAGACGTCGAGCACCTCACGCGCCATGGCTGTGCCGGAGGCTTCACCCCGGCCCGACAGCAGCGCGCCGCAGAGCTCGATCAGCCCGTCGGCGTCCTGTTTGGTATCGGCAGAATCGCGGCGAAGCAGCGTGCGGCCGCGCTCGGAGATCGTGGCGAGCAGATCGGAGAAGAAGGCGTTGGCCATCTGGGCTTTTCGAAACCGGGTTGTGCGCTGCGGGAAGCTTACACGGGATTTAGGCGGAAGCCGATCACAATCAAGCGGAAGAATTTGGCAACTTTAGCTGGGGCGTGCGTTTCGAGAATGCTGTTATGCCCCGCGACGGCGGGGCATCCGGCACGCCGCGCTCTGTCGCGCCGCGTCGCGAGTGGCGGCCAGTGCGTCCATGCTCCGGTCCCCGACGTCAGCGCCAGGAGAAATGCCTGCTCAATTGCCGGATCTACTGAACTGGACCAGGCTGAACGAGCCCATGCCGGTCGTCCGGACGAAAGCGAAGCCGGCCGAGCCCGCGAGCCTGCGATACTCGGCTTCCGTCCGCTCGCAGCCGCCGGGTCCTCGCAGCATGTTGAGGTCGCTCATGACGCAGGAGCGATCCCCGGGTTCCGTCGTGGCAAGCTCCGGCATGATCCGCTCGATCACGATCAGCGTCCCGCCCGGCGGCAGCGCGTCCCGGCAATTGCGCAGGATAATCCGGCAACGATCGTCATTCCAATTATGGAGAATGCTCTTCATCACGATCGTGTCGGCGCCGCTCGGGACTTTTTCAAAGAAGCTGCCGGCGACGAACCGGCAGCGGCCGGCGATACCAAGCCGGTCGAAATGTGCGCGCGCATCTGCCTCGCAACGCGCCAGATCCAGGGCAACGCCCTCAAGATGAGGGTTGTGCTGAAGCACGGCGCCGATCAATTCGCCGGTGCCGCCGCCGAGATCCATGACGAGGCGCGCGGCGGCGAAGTCGTGGGCCGCAACGATCTTTGGAACGATCGACCGCGTGAGGCTGACCATCGCAGCGTTGAACCGTCGGTTTGCGTCCGGCGCATTGCCTGACGCGGCATAACGGTCATCGCCTTCTCCGCGCAGCTGGGTCGCAGTCTTTCCGGTGCGAACCGAATCGACCAGTCCGCTCCAGGATTGCGCGAGCATCTCGCCCTCAAAGAGAACCCAGTCCTTGAAGGATGGGTCGGCGGTCTCGCCGAGTTGCCGGCCGAGATCGGTCATGGCAAACCGGTCTAGGTCTGCCTGCCTGCACAGGCCAATTGTCGTCAGGCCGACGAGCAGTCTGCGTAGCGCGCTTTCGTCGGCGGACACCAGCCGGGCAAGCTCGGCCACGGATTTCGCCTCATCGCCGATGGCCTTGGCGAGATTGAGCTTCGCCGCAGCATAGATCACCGCGGTGATGCGATGCGACTGCACGAGATCAAGCACGGATGCCGGCCCGCTCATGTATGCCTCCTGTCAATGCCGCGCTCAATCGGTCGGGACGAACCCCGTTTCCTGCACGATCGCCTTCCACCGGTCGGATTCCGATGCGATCAGCCGGGTGAAGTCTTCCATCGCGATCGTATCGGGCTCGACGGCCAGCTTTGCCATGCCGGCCCTGACCTCGTCGGTGCGCACGGCCGCCTGGATCGCGGCATTGAGCTTATCGACAATCGGCGCCGGTGTCTTCGCCGGAACGAAGAACGCAAACCATGTGAGGTCCTCGAGCGACGGATATCCGGCTTCCCGCACCGTCGGTACCTCCGGAATGAACGGGCAGCGGCGCGGTCCGGTGGTCGCCAGCGCGCGAAGATCTCCAGACTGGACAAGCCCGAGCGAGCTTCCGATCGGCATGACGGTCGCCGCAATCACGCCCTTGACCAGATCCTGAATCGCGCCACCGCCTTGATAGGGTATGTGAAGAAAATCGAAGCCCGCGCTGCGGCCCAGCATCGTACCGAGAAAATGCAGCGTGGTTCCGGCGCCCGGCGTACCGAAGGTGGCGAGCTTCGGATTGGCGCGGCACCAGGCAACGAAGTCCGCCAGCGTCTTGACGTCGGCCGGTACCTTCGGGCCGACCGTCAGCAATGTCGGGGTCGAGGCGACGGTCGACACCGGTGTGAAATCACGCGGCTGGTATCTCAGCGTCTTGTAGACATGCGGAAAGAACATCATGAAGCCGAGCGGCGAGAACAGCATGGCCGATCCGTCGGCATCGGCGTTCTTCAGCGCCTCCACCGCGATGCGACCGCCCGCGCCTGGCCGGTTCTCGACCACGATGGTTTCCGCATAGCCGCTCATCTGTCCGGCCACGAGCCGCGCCATGGCGTCCTGGAACCCGGGCGAGAAGCCTGTCAGAATGTGCGCGGTTTTTGAGAGCGGCTGTGCGAGCGCGCGCGGCGCAGGATACGTGGCGGCGAACGCGGCAGCGGCGGTCGATAACACATCACGACGCGTGATCATTGCCCGTCTCCCTGACCAGGCCCAACGTTTCCGCGGGCTCTACCTTTAGATGTATCACGTCGGGAGGCCGACGGGCCTGGTCGCCGGCTTACATTTTCCTTACCGGCAGCTTATTCTTGAACGGAAGGATTTCAGCGATCGACCGCGACTGCAGGGAAACGGCTTGCGCTATCTCTTTGAAAATTTTTCTCTCGACACCGAGCGGCGCGAGCTGCGCCGCGGAGCGGATGCGATCGCCATCGCGCCACAGGTCTTCGACCTGCTCGGCTATCTGATCGGCAACCGCGAGCGCGTCGTCAGCAAGGATGACCTGATCCGTACCATTTGGCATGGCCGCGCCGTCTCCGACGTCGCCCTGACCACGCGACTTAATGTCGCGCGCAAGGCGATCGGCGATTCCGGAGACGCGCAGCGCCTGATCAAGACCTTTCCGCGCAAGGGCATCCGCTTCGTCGCGGAGGTGCGCGAAGTGCCGACGGCTGCAACTGTCGCCGTCTTGCCGAGCCCCGCCGCAGGCAAGCCGTCGCTTGTGGTTCTTCCCTTCGCCAATCTGAGCCCGGATCCCGCGCAGGAATATTTTGTCGACGGCGTGACCGAGAGCCTGACCACGGATCTGTCGCGAATGGCCGGCATCTTCGTGATCGGCCGTAACACCGCCTTCACCTACAAGGGTACGCATGTCGATCTGAAGCAGCTCGGCCGCGAACTCGGCGTTCGCTACGCGCTCGAGGGCTCGGTGCAGCGGGCTGGACGTCGGATGCGGATCAACGTCCAGCTCATCGATGCCGGGACCGGCAATCATTTGTGGGGCGACCGCTTTGATAAACAGGTCGTCGACCTCTTCGACATGCAGGACGAGATCGGTGCCCGTCTTGCCAATCAACTCGGGACCGAGCTGGTCATGGTGGAGGCGCGGCGCGCGGCGCGGGCGCCCCATCCGGATTCGATGGACCTGTATTTTCAAGGTATGGAATATATGAATCGCGGAACGGATCCCGCAAGCCTGTCGCAGGCGCGCCCGTTCTTCGAACAGGCGCTCCGCCTGGATTCCGCGAATGTCGAAGCCATGGTGGGCATGGCTTCTGTCGATACCATGCGGGCGACCTCGACGCTGATTGACAGGACGGCGCCTCTGCAGGCGGTCGAGACGTCCTTGGCCGGCGTACTTTCCCACACGCCCAATCACGCGAGAGCGCATTGCCTGATGGGCGTCGTCCAGATTTTCACAAAGCGCGCCGCCCAGGGCATCGCCGAATGTGAGCGGGCGTTGGTGCTGGACCGGAATCTGGCCACGGCCCATGCGTGGATTGGGCTCGGTAAAAACAATCTCGGTCGGGCCGAGGAGACCGAAGCCCACGTCATTGAGGCATTCCGGCTGTCTCCCCGCGACAACAAGGCCTCTTCCTGGATGAATACGGCAGGCGTCGCGCAATCATATCTTGGCGCCGATGAGGCTGCCGTTCACTGGTTCAAGCGATCGATCGAGACCAACCGGAATATTGCGCCGTTCATGTATTTCTATCTCGCCGCCGGGCAGGCGCATCTTGGTCAGATCGAGGAAGCACGGGCCTATGTGCAGGCAGGGCTCATGCTCACTCCGAACTTCAGCATCGCCCAATTCCATGCCAGTTCGCCGTCGGATCATCCGACCTGTCTTGCGCAGCGAGTTCGCATTGCCGAGGGCTTGCGCAAGGCGGGACTTCCTGAAGAGTCAGTGTTGAGCAGGTAGGCCGCTCGCATCTGCGCCTCACCCCTTCCCAGCAAACTCCGTCGGCGTCCGACCCGTCACCTGGCGGAACGCAGCCGAAAAAGCTGGCACGCTGGCATAACCGAGCTGGGTCGCGAGCTGCTTCACCGACACACCTGCATCCGTGGATAGCCGCTGGATGGCGGCAGCAACCCTTGCGCGCTGGCACCAGCTCTTGAAGCTCAATTGTGTCTCCGTTGAGAATAGCCGCGACAGCGTCCGCGCCGAGGTTCCGACCTCGCGCGCCAGCGTGTCGATATCGTGCAGGCCGGTGGGGTCGTCGAGCACGATCATCGCCGCGCGCCGGCAGCGCGGCTCGTGCGGCAGCGGCACGAAGGTCGCGGGATCCTCGGCCTGGTGCAATTCCAGCATCACCAGGCGCACCAGCAGCTCGGTGCGCTCTTCGGTGTTGCGGGCGTCGAACAAAGCGAGGATCGCCTGATGCAGCAGCGGCGACACCCGCACCACGAACTCGCTGGTCAGGCCCTTGTAACGCTGCTCGCGCTTCAGCCAGGGCAGGTCGAAATACAGCGTGCGCATCTCGATGTCGGCGAGCACGTCGATGGCGTGCTCGAGATGGGCCGGCACCCAGACCGCGCGGTCCGGCGGCACCAGCCAGCGGCCCTTCGGCGTGGTCACCTGCATGGTGCCCTTCGCGGCATAGACCAGCTGGGCCTCGCGGTGCATGTGCGGGTCGAGCCGCAACCCCCTGGGATAGTCGCGCGCGACCAGATGCACGCCCGCGGTGGAGCGATGGTTGCCCCGGACCTCCCGGAGGATTGGCGTTTCGACGACAGTCATTGGCAGCATCCCGTCATGCGCCCGACATATAACCCATTTCGGAGCAGGAGAGGATTCGAATGAACAGCCCCAGCCGGGTCATCAGTTTCGTCAACGCAGGTCATTTCATCGACCATTATGCGATGCTGATCTTCGCCGCCGCCGTGATCATCATGGGACCGGCGCTCGGCATGGCCTATTCGGAGCTTTTGCCTTACGCGACGCCGGGTTTCATCGCCTTCGGCGCCGGCTCGCTGCTGACCGGCTGGCTCGGCGACCGCTGGAGCCGCCGCCACATGATGCTGATCTTCTTCATCGGCATCGGCTTGTCCATGATCTCGGTCGGCTTCGTGCAGACGCCGCCGCAGCTCGGCGCGGCGCTGTTCTCGATCGGCATCTTCGCTTCGATCTACCATCCCGTCGGCACCGCGATGATCGTGTCCTATGCCGACAAGCTCGGCCGCGAGATGGGACTGAACGGCGTCTGGGGCAATCTCGGCGTGGCTTCCTCGGCGCTCGTCACCGGCGTGGTCGGGCAATATTTCGGATGGCGCTTTGCCTTCATTGTCCCGGGCGTCGTCACCATCCTGATCGGTATCGCCTTTGCGATGAGCGTCGTGCACGAAGACCGCAAGGGCTCGAAGCAGGCGGCGGCGCAGGCGCGGGTGGCCAAGCAGGACATGTGGCGTGTGATCCTGTCGTTGCTGATCGTGGTCATCGCGATCTCCACCACCTTCAACGCCGTCACCGTGGCGCTGCCAAAGCTGTTCGCGGAGCGGCTCGCCGATCTCACCAAGAGCCCGGCGCTGCTCGGCGTCATCGCGGCCTGCGTCTACGTGTTCGGCGCGATGACGCAGTACACGATCGGCCGGTTGCTCGACCGCTATTCGCTGAAGGCGGTGGCGCTGCCGCTGTCCTTCATGCTGGCGCCGTTTTTGTATCTGGCCGCGAGCCTGTCTAATTTGCCGCTGATCCTGGTCTCGATCGGCGTCGTCATGGGCGCGTTCGGGCAGGTCACGGTGAACGACGCCATGGTCGGGAAATACACCAGCGAAGAATGGCGCTCGCGCGCCTACGCGGTGCGTTACTTCGTCGGCTTCACCGCGGCGGGTGCGTCGGTTGGCTTGGTCGCCTGGCTCTACGAGCAGGGCGGCTTCGTCACTATGCTGCACGCTTTCGCCGCGCTATGTCTGCTGGCTATTGCGGCGGCGATCATCCTGCCGCGCGAGATCAGGACGCCTGCGGCAGTGTGATGCCACATCGTTATTGCTTTGCTCCGCTCGTCATTCCGGGGCGCGCCGACAGGCGCGAGCCCGGAATCCATCGGGCGGCAGAGACTGCGGACAAATGGATTCCGGGCTCGTCGCTACGCGACGACCCGGAATGACGGGAGAGCTGCCCTCGCAATGACGGGGGATGAGGAGGCGCGTCGCACACGCTTTCCGATGATCCCATCTTGCCAGTGTTTTGCCCGACGGGTCAAACGCCCGCCACGCAGCTGAAAGCACAGCCTTATCAACGCCGTTCTACTGTGCATGGGGTTGTTTTCGACTTTTTTGTCCGGAGGCCCCCGGCACGCCGCTTGCATTTATTCCATGACTGTCCTCTCACCGAGGCCCGCATGGATCTGCCGTCCGATCTCCCGGTCCGGAGCCTGATCGATCGCGCCGCGACCGGCGTGGTCTACGATCCCCTTAGCGCCGCGACCGAGCATCCAAAGTTCGTCCATCACCTCGGCAGTCCCTGGTTTCTGGCGCTGACCGCGCTCGGCGTCGTCTTTGGCGACATCGGCACCAGCCCGCTCTACGCCTTCCAGGTCGCGCTCTCCGGTCTCGGCCATCCGCTGCCTGTCGCGGCCGAGGTGACCGGGATCGTCTCGCTCATTCTTTGGGCGCTGATTGCCATGGTCGCCCTGAAATACGTCGTGTTCATCCTGCGGGCGGATAATGACGGCGAGGGCGGCATTCTGGCGCTGCTGTCGCTCGTCGCCGCCGACAAGGTGGCTGATGGCGCGCGGCTTCCCATCCTCGTCCTGCTCGGCGTCATCGGCGCCTCGCTGCTCTATGGCGACGGCGTCATCACGCCCGCGATCTCCGTGCTCTCGGCCATGGAAGGCCTCAAGCTGGTCGCGCCCGACTTCGAGCATTTCATCCTGCCGGCGACGCTCGCCGTGCTGATCGGCCTGTTCGCGATCCAGCGCTATGGCGCCGGCAGCATCGGCAAACTGTTCGGACCGATCATGGTGGTCTGGTTCGCAGTGCTCGCCGTGCTCGGCGCGGTCAACGTGTGGAAGGCGCCGGCGATCCTGCTGGCGATCAATCCGCTGGAAGCCGGGCATTTCCTGCTTGCCGATCCAAAGATCTCCTTCGTGGTGATCGGCGCCGTCTTCCTCGCACTCACCGGTGGCGAAGCGCTCTATGCCGACATGGGCCATGTCGGTGCCACCGCAATCCGGCGGGCCTGGTTCGCACTGGTGTTGCCGGCGCTGGTGCTGAACTATTTTGGGCAGGGCGCGCTGGTGCTCGCCGATCCGACCGCGGCCGACAATCCCTTCTACAAGCTCGCGCCGAGCTGGGCGCTGATCCCGATGGTGATCCTGGCGACGTTCGCCACCATCATTGCCTCGCAAGCGCTGGTGTCCGGCGTGTTCTCGCTGACGCGGCAGGCGATGCAGATGGGGCTGGCGCCGCGGGCGCAGATCACGCCGACCTCCTATGACGAAGCCGGCCAGATCTATGTCCCCGCCGCCAACTGGCTCTTGATGACCGGCACGCTGCTTACGGTGATCATGTTTCGCTCGTCGGAAAACCTCGCCGCCGCCTATGGCATCGCGGTGTCCGGCACCATGCTGATCACCACGATCCTGCTCTATCACGTCGCGCGATCGCGCTGGAAATGGTCGCGCAGGCTGGCGCTGCCCGTGATTATGGTCTTCGGCGCGATCGATGCGACATTCCTGGTGTCGAACTCGCTGAAGATCGTCGAGGGCGGCTGGTTTCCGCTGGTCGTCGGCACGATCATCGCCGCGCTGATGCTGTCCTGGCGCAGGGGCTCATCCACCGTGCGCCGTCGCCTCGACGACATGTCGATGCCGCTGAAGGAGTTCCTCGGCTATGCCGACACCGCCGTGATCGGTCGTGCGCCCGGCATGGGCGTGTGGCTGACTAAAGTCGAGCATGGCGTCTCGCCGGTGCTGCTGCGCCATATCGAGCACAACCGCGTGCTGCACGAAACCGTGGTGCTGCTCACTTATGTGTCGGATCGCCGGCCACGCGTGCCGTTCGGCGAGCGGCATTCGGTGCATCGCCTCGGCCGCGGCTTCTATCGCATCCAGGTCCGGCTCGGCTTCATGCAGACGCCGGACATTCCGCTGACGCTCGACAATTGCAACAAGCTCGGCTTCGACGCCGATCTCGAGCACAAGAACTATTATCTCGCCCACGAGACCATCGTTCGCCGTGAGAGCGGATCGGCAATCGATCCGATTTCGTTCGGCATCTTCTCGTTCCTGAACCGGATCGCCAGCCGCGCGCCGGACTTCTTCAAAATCCCGCATGACGCAGTGATCGAGGTCGGCTTCCGCGTCGACGTCTAGGCTTCCGTGTGCGTCGCCGGCTTTGCGGACGGCTTCTTGCGGGACTCGAGCCAGTTCTCAAACCGCTGCACCACCACGAAGAAGGCCGGCACGAACAGCACCGCGAGGCAGGTCGAGGCCAGCATGCCCGAGAACACAGTGATGCCGATCGACTTGCGGGCGCTGGCGCCGGCGCCGGTCGCGATCACCAGCGGCACCACGCCGAGGATGAAGGCGAACGACGTCATCAGGATCGGGCGGAAGCGGGCGCGCGCGGCCTCGATCGCGGATTCCAATACGGGCTTGCCGTCGCGGCCGTGCAGCTCGAGCCCGACCTCGACGATCAGGATGGCGTTCTTGGCCGACAGCGCGATCAGCAGGATCAAGCCGATCTGGCAATACAGGTTGTTGTCGATCTTCAGGCCGTTAAGGACGAGCATCGGCCCGATCAGCGACAGCGGCACCGCAAGGATCACCGAGATCGGCGCGTACCAGCTCTCATACTGGCCGGCGAGCACGAGATAGACCAGCAGCATGGCAAGCCCGAACACCCAGTAGATCTGGTTACTGACTGCCTTCTCCTGATAGGACATCGCGGTCCATTCGAAGCCGGTGCCCGGCGGCAGCGTCTTGGCCGCGATCTCCTCCATCAGTTGCAGCGACTGGCCCGACGAATAGCCCTGCGCGGGTAGGCCAACGATCGTCGAAGATGGATAGAGATTGTAGAGGCTGATCAGCGACGGGCCGGTCACCGGCGTGATGGTGGCGACGGTGCCGATCGGGACCATGTTGCCGTCCTGGTTGCGCACCTGCATGTTGGCGATGTCGCGCTCGGTGACGCGGAACGCCGGGTCGGCCTGGGTATAGACCTGGAACACGCGGCCGAACTTGTTGAACTGGTTGACGTAGGACGAACCGAGATAGGTCGACAGCGCCGAGAACACCTGGTCCGTCGTCACGTGCAGGGTCTGGGTCTTGACGCGGTCGATCTCGATATTGAACTGCGGCACCGACGAGCGGAACGACGACGACACGCGCTGAAGCGCGCTCTGGCTCTGGGCGTTACTGACCATCGCGCCGGTGATGGCCTGTAGCTTTGCGAAATCGCTGTTGCCGTCGCGCAGCTCGACCTGCATCGAGAAGCCGGCCGCGTTGCCGATGCCCTGGATCGGCGGCGGCGGCAGCACCAGCGTGCGCGCCTCCATGATGGTCGCGACCTTGTCGTTCAGTCCGTACACCAGCGAGCGCAAATCCTCGCCGGGTCCTTTGCGCGCCTCCCAGTCCTTCAGGATGATGTAGGCGACGCCGGCATTGGCAAGGCTGGCGCTGCTGTCGAGCGCGGAGATGCCGGCGATGGTAATGACCTGGGCGACGCCCGGTGTGTCCTTGATGAGCGCGCTGGCCCTGTCGAGCACCTGCTGCGTTCGCTCGAGCGAAGCGCCATCGGGCAGTTGCACGGCGGCGATCAGATAGCCCTGGTCCTCGATCGGCAGGAAGCCGGTCGGCACCCGCGACAGGCCGTAGCCGCCGATCCCGATCAGGACCAGTGCAGCCGCGACCGAGATCGTGCTGTTCCTGCACAGCACGCCGATGAGCCGGACGTAGCCACGCTCGACGCGGTTATAGACGGCGTTGAAACCGCGATAGAAGAAGTTGCGCTGCTCCGGCGGTACCGTCGGACGCAGCCAGAGTGCGCATTGCGTCGGCTTCAACGTCGCGGCGTTGATGGCGGACAAAAGCGCGGTCGCGGCAATCACCAGCGCGAATTGCGAGTAGATGCGCCCGGTGAGGCCGGCGAGGAACGATGCCGGCAGGAACACCGAGATCAACACCAGGGTGATGCCGACGATCGGCGCGAATAGCTGGTCCATCGCCTTGATCGCGGCGTCGTGGCCGTTCATGCCCTGCTCGATATTGTGGGCGGCGCCTTCGACCACGACGATGGCGTCGTCGACGACGATGCCGATCGCGAGCACGATCGCGAACAGCGTCGACATGTTGATGGTGAAGCCGAGCGCCGCCATCGCGGCGAAGGCGCCGATGATGGTCACCGGCACCGTGGTCGCCGGCACCAGCATGGCGCGCCAGTCCTGGAGGAACACCAGGATCACGACCAGCACGAGCAAGCCTGCCTCGATCAGCGTCATGTAGACCTCGTGCACCGAGGCCTGCACGAATTTTGTGGTGTCGAACGGCGTGTCGTATTTCATGCCTTGCGGAAAGGCCTTCGCAAGCTCCGCCATCTTCTTCTCGACGGCCTGCTCGACCTGGAGCGCGTTGGCGCCGGGTGACTGGAACACGCCGATGCCGACGGCGGGCTGCTTGTTCAGCGAGAATATCTGGCTGTAGGTCTGCGCCCCCAGCTCGACCCAGCCGACATCGCGCACGCGCGTGACGTCGCCGCTGGTGCCGGTCTTGACGATGATGTTCTCGAACTGGCCGGTGTCGTCGAGCCGGCCGTTGACGTTGAGCGTGTACTGGAACGCCTGTCCCGGCGGCGTCGGCGGCGCGCCGACCTGGCCCGCCGAGACCTGCTGGCTCTGCTGCTGGATGGCCTGGATGACGTCTTGCGGCATCAATCCGCGGGCCTGGAGCTTGTTCGGATCGAGCCAGACCCGCATCGAATACTGGCCGGCGCCGAACACGGTGACGTTGCCGACGCCGGGCAGGCGGGACAGCTCGTCGCGGAGGTTGATGGTGGCGTAATTGCTGAGATACAGGCTGTCGAACGTCGAGTCGGGCGAGGTTAGCGTCACGAACAGCAGGATCGACGTCGATTTCTTCTGGACGGTGACGCCCTGGTTCTGCACCGAGGTCGGCAGCTGCGACAGCGCGCTGGAGACGCGGTTCTGCACCAGCACCTGCGCGAAGTTGAGGTCGGTGCCGATCTTGAAGGTCACCGTCAGCGTATAGGTGCCGTCGGAGGCGCTGTAGGACTGCATGTAGAGCATGTCCTCGACGCCGTTGACCTGCTGCTCTATCGGCAAGGCAACCGTGTCGATGACGGTCTTGGCGCTGGCGCCGGGATAGCGCGTGGTGACCTGCACCGTCGGCGGCACCACGTCCGGATACTGCGCGATCGCAAGATTGAACAGCGCCACGCCGCCGATCAGGATCATCAGCAGCGCGATGACGTTCGAGAGGACCGGCCGCTCGATGAAGAATTTTGAGATCATGGCCGGCGCCCCCTCACTTCGCAGTTCACTTGGCAGACGCCTGAGGCTGCTCGATCTTCGTCAGTTGCGGGTCGATCTTCTGGCCCGGGATCACGCGCAGCAGCCCCGCGATCACGACACGGTCGTCCGGCTTCAGGCCGCCTTCGATCACGCGCAGGCCGTTGTCGGCGGCGCCGATCTGCACCTTGCGCTGTTCGACCACATTGTCCTTGTTGGCCACCAGCAGATAGCGGCCGCCCTGGTCGCTGCCGAGCGCGGTGTCGGGAACGAGCAGGGCGTTCTTGTCCTGGTCGAACGGCACGCGGACCCGGACGAAATAGCCGGGCAGCAGCACCCGCTTGTCATTGGCGACAAGGCCGCGCACCGCGAGCGTCCCGGTCGATTGGTTGAGGGTCGGCGCAACGTAATCGAGGTGGCCTTCATGCGGATAGCCGGTCTCGGTCTGGAGGCCGACTTGAATCGGGAACTGCTTGAGGTCCGCCGACGTCAGTCCGCGACGTTGCGCTTCTGCCCGGATCCGCAGCACGTCCTGTTCGTTGACGGTGAAGTTCACCCAGATCGGGTCCATCGCGACGATGGTCGCGAGCTGGGTCGGGGAGGAAACGCCGACGAGCTCGCCGATCGAGACCAAGTGCGCGCTGACGATGCCGTCGAACGGCGCGCTCACCTTGGTGTAACTGTAGTTGAGCTCGGCAATCCTTGTGTTGGCCTGCGCCTGCTGGAGATTGGCCTGGGCGTTGTCGCGGGTCGACGTCGAGGTGTCCAGGGTCGCCTGCGACACGGCCTGCCGCTGAACAAGATCGACCTGCCGCTTGAAATCGGCTTCAGCCTGTTTGAGCGAAGCCTGCGCGCCGGCTTCGGCCGCCTGCGCCTGGTCGAGCTTGAGCTTGTAGGTCTCGGGCTCGATCGTGAACAGCTGGGTGCCCTGCTTGACGAAGGTGCCGTCCGTGTAGTCGATCGATTGAAGGAAGCCTTGCACGCGCGCTACGAGATCGACGCTCTTGATCGGCGCGGTGTTGCCGGTGGCCTCGACATAACGCGTCACCGGGCGTTGGATCGGCGTGGCGACATCGACCTTGGACGGCGGCGGCGCCACGAAAGTGTTCTTGTCCTCGCAGCCGGCGAGGACGGCGACGGTCGCCACGGCGGCCAGCGCCCGCCCGATCTGTCTCCACGCTCCATTATGATGTGCGGGACGGGCGAGATTGGCGCAGGTCATTCGATGGCCTCCGATTGCTGTCTGTCGGTGCAACAGGCTAGCAACAAATACGCGGCCGTGGAACACCATAGCCATGGCAGTCACCAGCCTTGACAGATTTGTCATGACAAATCGCTTTTCATCGCGCGCATGATCGACCAGAATTGCGTCAAAGGCCCGTGCGACGGGCACGAGGCCGGCGGAATGACGAAGGCAACAAGAAGAAACGTGAGGAGAACATGACATGCCAACGCCACTCCGGTCGGCCTGCGCCGGCCTCGTTCTCGCAGCAGTGCTCGCCATGCCCGCTTTAGCCGATGGTTTGAAGGACGAAATCGCGCCGACCGGCAAGCTGCGGGTCGCGATCGCGATCAGCCAGGCGGGCGGTGCGTTCTGGTCGACCAAGAGCGAAGCCGGCTATGCCGGCGTGCCGGTTGATCTCGGCAGGGAGATGGCTGCCCAGCTCGGCGTCCCCGTCGAATATGTCGTGCACCAGAATTCCGGACAGATCACCGACGCCGCATCGAAAGGCACTCTTGAAAAAGGTGCTTGGGACGTCACCTGGCTGCCCAAGGATCCTGAACGCGAGACCAAGATGATGTTTGGCCCGATCTACGAGGTCGCGGACGCCACCTACATCGTCAAGGCCGGTTCGAACGTCACCAATTTTGCCACGCTCGACCAACCCGGCATCAAGGTCGCGGCCGTCAACGCCACCACCACCATGCGCGGTGCCGTCGCGCATCTGAAGAACGCGCATGTCACGGGCTACCAGACCTATGATGAGATCTTCGGCCTGCTGAAGAACGGCGAGGTCGACGCCTTCGCGCTGTCGCGCGACCAGCTCAACAAGCTGGCGCAGAAGCTTCCGGGCACGCGGGTGCTGGACGAGACCTTCAAGAAGACAGTCACCGCCGTCGCCGTGCCGCTTGGCCATCAGCAGTCACTTGCCTTCGTCGCAAAATTCATGAATGAGGCGGTGACGAACGGCACGTTGCGCAAGGCCTATGACAATAATGGGCTGAAGGACTCGCCGATCCGGACAGAGTAGGGCGCGCGGCGCAGGGTGGCTGCGCCGCGTCCGGGCCCTATGGCTCCGCGGTTCCGATGCCTGCCGGGCTCACCTGCATCTTGAGCGTGGACGTCTTGTTCAGCGTCTTGCCGTCGAACGAGAACGCGATGAGCTCGCTCTCGACCATGCATTGGGTCAGGAGATATTTGGAGTCCTTCGACCACGCCATGCCCTGGCACCAATGGCCGATCTTTGCTTCCGCCACCGGCGCGAGCTCGGTCCCCGAGATCTTGTAGATCTTCAGCAGGCCGAAATCGTTGAAGAACGGCGAGGCCGACGGCTTGTTCGAGCCGTTCATGACGGTCACGGCGACGTAGTTGCCGTCCGGGGACATCTTCACGCCCTCAGGCGTCTGCCCGACGCTGACCGTATTGACGACGCGGATCGGCTTCGCCGTCATGTCGATCAGGCTGATCGTATCGGTGTCACCGCCGCTGGCGCCGACATTGCCGACGATTGCGGTGGCGTTCACGGTGAGATCAATGTCGTAGGGGCGCACGCCCGAATAGAGATCGCGCTTGGCGTACTCGACCTTGCTCCCATCCACCGTCAGCAGCGAGATCCGGCTGTCTCCGTCGCGGGTGACCAGCGCGGTCGCTCCATCGCGCGAGAACACGGCGTGGCTTGGGCCGGATTTGGCATCGCCGAGCTGGATCTTGCCCGCCGGCGTCAGATTGTTGCCGCTGATCGTGAAGACCGAGACCGTGCCTTCACTCCGGTTGGCAACCAGCGCCAGCGTCGCTGAACGGTTGATCGAGACGCCGGCCGCACCCGCCCCGGCCTGCAAGGTCGCAAGTACCTTGGGCGGCGAGGATTTCAGGTCGATGACGGAGAGCTTGTCGTCGGGTACCGTCTTGGTCGCATCCGCCGGATCGACCTTTATGGCGCCCGTGACCAGCGCAAACGCGCCATCGGGAGCGACCGCGACGCTTGGCGGCGGGCCGACGACGCTGGCGGGGGCCGGTATCTCGGCGAGCAGCTTCAGCGTGCCGTCGGTGAAATCGATGACGCTGACCGTGTCCGGCAGCGGCTGCTTGCGCACCACGGCATTGCCGTTCTCCAGCGCCATCTTGCCGTCATTCGCGGTAACGACGATCTCGGCATGTGCGGCGAAATTGGCCAGGCCGGCCAAGGTGGTTGCCAGCAAGGCTGATGCGGCATGGCGTGTGCGGGTGCGAAGAACGGTTTTCATGATTTCCCCCGTAAGTTTTTGTTTGGCGAAGCTAAATGCAACCGAACAGATTTCGCAATAACTCCCCGGCGATCATTTTTGCTTTGGCGCATGGAATAAATGCGCATGAAGCGTCCTGGCGGGGATGATGCGCAACAGCCCCGGGCAAAGCCCGTTCGTAAAAATTTCTGTCCGAACAACCGCGCAAAGTGTCTCTTGCGTCAAACTGACACAGCTCTGTCAAATGTGATCGCTAGGGTCGCGGCGTCACTCCTTCGGGGCAAAACAGAGATGAAATCCAGATTTTTGACGACGGCTGCGATTTTCGCGGCCGCGACGGCACTTGCGTGCGCCATGCCGGTTCTCGCAGACGATTTCGGCCGGGACCGGGATCATGACCACGATCGCGATCATGATCACCATCCGCATGAGGTCCACACCGAGACGCCGATCAAGCATCTCGTGGTCATCTTCAACGAGAACCGCTCGTTCGATCATTACTTCGCGACCTATCCCAATGCAGGCAATCCATCGGGCGCGATCCCCTTCGTGCCGAAGCCGCATACGCCGAAGGTCAACAACCTCGCCAACGCCAATCTGCTGGTGAACAACCCGAACAACAACCCGGCCAACGGCACCGGCGCGGCCGATCCGTTCCGGCTCGACCGCACCCAGGCCAACACGAAGTCGCAGAACCACGCCTACACGCCCGAGCAGCAGGCCGTCGACAACGGCAAAGAAGACCTGTTCCCGAAATTCACCGGCCGCGGCACCGCCGGCGGCGCCGGTGCGTTCGGCACCAACGGTCAGGTGTTGGGCTATTTCGACGGCAACACCGTCACGGCGTTCTGGAACTATGCCCAGCACTTCGCCATGAGCGACAACAACTGGACCGACACTTTCGGTCCGTCGACTCAGGGCGCGCTCTCGGTGGTTTCCGGCCAGACCAACGGTGCGCAGAACATCGTCGGCACCTCATCGTCGATCGCCGACGGCCAGGGCGGCCTGACGCTGATCGGCGACACCGATCCGGCCTACGATTCGTGCTCGAGCACGACCAGCACCGTGCTGATGACCAGCAAGAACATCGGCGACCTGCTCAACGACGAGCACATCAGCTGGGGCAGCTTCATGGGCGGCTTCGACACCACGCTCAAGAACGCGAACGGCACCACCGGTTGCGGTCGCAGCACCTTCTCAGGCAACGTCAACGGCACCATCGTGGACTATATTCCGCACCACGCCTGGTTCCAGTATTACAAGTCGACCGCCAACCCGACCCACGCGCGGCCGAGCTCGGTCAATGCGATCGGCCACACTCATGACTTCAATGGCAAGGTCGATCCTGCCAACCACGCCTACGATCTCGAAGACCTCTATGCCGCGATTAAGGCCGGCAATTTCCCGGCCGTCTCCTACGTCAAGATGCCGGCCTTCCAGGACGGTCATCCCGGCAACTCCGATCCGCTCGACGAGCAGGCCGGCAATGTCGAGCTGATCAACTTCCTCCAGAAGCAGCCGGAGTGGCGCGAGACCGCCGTCATCATCACCTATGACGACTCCGACGGATGGTACGACCATCAGTACCTTGCGCCGAAGAGCGCCTCCTACGATCCGACCGCCGATCAGGTCAACGGCCCCGGCGTCTGCGGCCTCGGTCCGCAGAAGCAGCCGGCGCCGAAGGGCCTCAGCGGCAAGCCGGTGAATGGCCGCTGCGGTCCGGGCACGCGCGTTCCTCTGATCGTGATCTCGCCCTATGCCAGGACGAACTACGTCAGCCACACCTACTCGACCCAGGCTTCGGTGATTCGCTTCATCGAGGACAATTGGCTGCGCGGCCAGCGCCTGGGCGGCGGTTCGTTCGATGCCTCGACCGGATCGATCATGGATCTGTTCGACTTCGATCAGGACCATCGCCACGACTTCCGCACTGACGCGCTGTTCCTCGATCCGACCGTCGGCACGGTCATCGTCAGCCCGCCGGACGAGCACCACCACCACTAGTTCTACAGGACGTCATATGCACAGCCGCACTTTGTGGCTCCTCGGCGCCGGCCTGCTCTCGCTGGCCGGCGCTGTCTTTGCGGTCGAGACGCGAGGACTGGCCGAGGCGACCCCGTCTGGCCTCAATCCGAACCCGGTTCATCTCTATCGCCCGCCGGTCGCGCCGCTCTCGGCGATGGCGCAGCTCGGCAAGGCGATCTTTTTCGATGCGTCGCTGTCCTCGTCCGGCGCGCTGTCCTGCGCGTCCTGCCACAGCCCGGATCATGCCTACGGCCCGCCCAATGACGGGCCGGTCATGCTCGGCGGCGCCACCCTGTCGCGGCAGGGCGCGCGTGCCGTTCCGTCACTGACCTATCTGGAGCGCCAACCGAATTTCAGCATCGGCCCCGACAAGGGCGACGACGACAATATCATCGACCTCGCGCAGATGGCCGCGCTCGGCCAGCAGGCCGCACGTACGACCAAGACCGCGGGCGGCACGGGCGCGTCGGCGAACATCGTGCCGCAGGGCGGCCTGTTCTGGGACGGTCGCGCCGACACGCTTCAGGACCAGGCGCTGTTCCCGCTGCTCGATCCCAACGAGATGGACGGCGGTAGCGCCGAGATCGTCGCGGACAAGCTGCGCCACGCGTCTTATGCGGGGCGTTTCGTCGAGCTGTTCGGCGCCGGCGTCCTCAAAAATCAGCGGCTATTGATCGCGGAAGCGATGTTTGCCGTGGCTCGCTACCAAGTCGAAGAGGTGAGCTTCCATCCCTACAGCAGCAAGTACGATTACTGGCTCGAGGGCAAGGCGCGGCTCTCCGAGAGCGAATTGCGCGGCCTGCAATTGTTCAACGATCCCGACAAGGCCAACTGCGCCGGCTGCCACACCTCGGCGCCGACCCGCGACGGCCTGCCGCCGCTGTTCACCGACCATCAATACGAGGCGCTCGGCGCGCCGCGCAACGCCGCGCTCGCGAACAATCGCGATCCGAACTATTTCGATCTCGGCGTCTGCGGTCCGCATCGCACCGACGTCGCCGAGCAGACGCAATATTGCGGCATGTTCCTGACGCCGACGCTGCGCAATACCGCGACGCGTCACGCCTTCTTCCACAACGGCGCCTTCAGCACCCTCGAGCGGGTGATGGACTTCTACAATTTCCGTGACACCAACCCGGACAAGGTCTTTCCGCATGCCGCCGTCGGCGCGGTGCAGAAATACGACGACCTGCCGCAAAAATATCATGCCAATGTCGATGTCACCGATCCGCCGTTCGATCGTCACCTCGGCGACAAGCCGGCGATGACGGAGCAGGACGAGGCCGACATCATTGCCTTCCTGAAGACGCTGACGGATGGCTACAAGCTGGAGAACTAGCTCGTCCTGCCCGCGTGCCACGCGGCCAGCACGTCGTTCTCTTCATCGCTGGTGAGACCGACGACCGGCCCGTTGCCCGCGTTGAGCCAGTCGAGCGTTTCGCGCGCGGTGATCGCAAGTGGTCGCGCGGTCAATCCGGCCTCACGCGCCGGTGACGTGTCGCGGGTCAGAAAGCCGGCGAAGTCGGGCAAGGGCAGCCACAGCGGCAGTGACCGTGGGCCCGCCCAGCGCCGCACGTCATGCGCTTCCAGGAATGTGCGATCGATCCAGGTGAAGGTGTAGGCAGAGCCCAGCGCGGAAGCGCATTCGGCCAGGAATTCGCCGCGGGTAAGCACCGGTCCAATTCCGTCATAGATGCCGGTCAGGCGGGTTTCGGCCGCATGCACGATCCACTGCGCGAGATCGCGCACGTCGATGAACTGGACGGCATCCTCCGGCGATCCCGGTGCCAGCACCTCACCGCCGCGCGCCAGCCGTGCCGGCCAATAGGCGAAGCGACCGGTCGGATCCTCCGGCCCTGCGATGAGGCCGGCCCGGCAAATGAAGGCATCCGTGCCGACAGCCTGCTCGCAGGCGACCTTGGCGGCGCCATAAATCGCCTCGGTGCTGTGCTCCACGTCCTCAGTCGCAGGCTCGCGCAGCGGCGCTGTATCCGCGCGTTGTCCGGGTATGCGGTTGTCTGCATATACGCTGACCGTGGAGACGAAGGTCCAATGCACGCCCGGCCGCTTCAGGGCCGCGACCGCGCGGCGGACCTGGCCCGGATGACGGGCGACGTCGACGACGGCGTCAAACACCTCGCCCGCAAGCGGATCGAGGCCGTCGGCGGCGTCGCGGTCGATCCGGACGAGGCGGGCACCGGGTGCGATTGGGCCCGCGAGGCCGCGGGCCGCGCAGGTGACGTCATGGCCGGCGGCGCAGGCGCGGGCGGCGATTGCGCGTCCGAGAAACTGGCTGCCGCCCAGAACGAGAATGCGCATGCGTTGTCCGCGCTGTCGATGAGATCGAGAGTCTACGACGTCCAGTCGCGGTTGCAACCGGTCTCTCAGCGCGGCTTGATCTCCGCGTATTTCGCCATCGCCTTCTCGAATTTCCGCTTGAACAGCCACATCGCGCCGAGAATTTCGCGGAAGCTGGCTGATGTTCGCGCCCTGTCGGCCTGTCCGAAGGCGAAGATGCTGTTGTTGCGCAGATGTTTCATGATGGTGGGATTGGACACCCTGTAGCCGAGCAGGTCGCCCGATTTGAGCGCGGACCGCGTCGGGGTGGGGATGATCTGGATTAGCTCGAACAGCTTCATCTGGTCGATCGGATCCGGCAGTGTCTTCACGATCGCGGGGATCTCGGCAAACAGCTCCGCATGCGCGTTCATCAGGCCGTCGCGCACGTTGGTCCAGTGATTGAAGCGGTGATCGGTGCCGCGGGCCCGCGCCTCTTCCTTGTCGTCGCGCGCATTCAGCCCGGGATCGGTGGCTGCAATCGTCGGCTTGATGGCCTCCCACTTCCTGTGGCCGTTGCGGTCTTCGGACGGACCGGTCTGGAAGCTGCCCATATAGGTGTTCGAGCGCCCGTTGCGGACGTTCTGCTTGCCGTTGGTCTCCGCGTAGAACAGCCCCAGGCTGATCCGGCCCGCCGCGTCGGCGTGCACCGGCGCGAGCCCCTTGGCACGCGCAATCGCTGCGGCAAGATCGACGACGTCCTTGAACGGCGTCGCGGAGGCTTGCGCGTCCGCGGGCGGCGCCTCCATGATCTCGAACAGCCTCGCATATTCGTCGACCAGCGGCTCGATCTCGGCATCGAAATAGGCCGGGGGAATTTCGAACTTGTTGGGCTTTCCGATCCGCGACGGCATGGCGTCGGTGAGATCCTTGTAAGCACTGATCACCGCGACGCGCGCAAGATAGAGCGCCTGGCCCGGCAGGTTCGGCAGCGGCTGCTTCGCCTCGATCTGGCTGCGCCGCTCGGCAAGGATCGATTTGAAGTCGCCGAGCGCGCGATCGTAGGCGGCAACCGCATCCGATTGCTTCGCCGTGAGCGCGCTCTGTCCCAAAGCGGGCGTTGTGAGGAGCAGGGCAAGCGCCGCCATCACAGCGGCGGCGTGACGTCTTGGTCGCATCGCGGGCTCCCAGGGCCTATCGATTCGGCAGCTGCGCAGATCGTAAGCATCCGCGCGGTGTCGGTCGAGGAAGGAGAGCCTCAGATCTCCGTAGAACAACGGGTTTTTCGGCTGAGGCTGACCGGAGGCTGACAAAACGCCTTTACGTTTCAGTAGCTTCGCATCAGCACAATGCACCATCGCATCAAGGACGATTCGAGTCTTCCGGCGCGAAATTTATCATCAGTGCTACCGCGCGTTGGTTCTGGCATCAGCTTCGTCTCACCTTCTTGCAATTCATCTCAGTCATTTCAATACGAACAGTCGGGCGGGGGCTTGGCAGTGGCAATTCTCGAAACGATCGGCCGTCTTGGACGGCTCATGTCGCGATTGAGGCGCGACACCGATGCCAATATCGCCGTCACTTTCGCGATCGCGCTCGTGCCGATCATCGCGACGATTGGATGTGCCATCGACTACAGCATGGCGACGCGCATCAAAGCCAAGCTGCAAAGCTCGTCGGATTCGGCCAGCGTCGCCTCGATCTCGATCAACTCGGCCGGCTACATCGCCGCGATGGCTATGACGTCGAACGGTTCGGTTTCCGCCGGTGTGACGGAGGCGAACAACATCTTCAGCGGAAATGCTGCGACATTCGCCAACAGCTACACCAATCTGGGTGTGACGAGCACCGTCACCAAGACCGGAAACAAGCTGACGTCGAATGTGCAGTTCAGCGCGAATGTGCCGGTCACCTTCATGCAGCTGCTCGGTTACAAGAGCCTGAACGTGACCGGCAGCTCGTCATCGACCACGACCTTGCCGCTGTATCTCGATTTCTATCTGACGCTGGACGTCTCGGGCTCGATGGGTCTGCCGTCGACCACCAAGGAAGCGCAGCGCATGCAGTCGATCAACCCCGACAACTATCAGCAATATCCGACGGGCTGCACGCTCGCGTGCCATTTCTCGCCCCAGAACAGCGCCTGCACAGACTCCGGAACGCAGGGTTACCCCACCAACAATTACTGTCTCGGCTATGCCATCTCGCGCGTCAGCCAGAGTGGATACAAGGGGCTCCTCACCAAGAAGACCAGCAATCCCATGAAGGTGGAGTTGCCGTCTTCGATCGTCTCCGGCCTGCCGAATTCGCTCT
Organism: Bradyrhizobium sp. LTSP857; assembly: GCF_000938285.1. Taxonomy (NCBI): domain Bacteria; kingdom Pseudomonadati; phylum Pseudomonadota; class Alphaproteobacteria; order Hyphomicrobiales; family Nitrobacteraceae; genus Bradyrhizobium; species Bradyrhizobium sp. LTSP857. The sequence goes on from NZ_JYMS01000017.1 coordinate 158,185, forward strand.
ACTCGAATCTCGCGACGGTGGCGAACTGTCCGACTGACGGGACCGATTCCTGCATTCAGTTGCGTCTGGATGCCGTCGGCTATGCGGTGAACCAGTTGTTCGTCACGGCGAACAGTACCGAGAAGGTGGCGAACCAGTTCCGGATCGGTCTCTATCCCTTCATCCGGTATGCCTATGCGTATTATGGCCTGACCAGCAGCATCAACGGTTCGACGACCAATCCTTCGACCATCAACTATGCGGCTGCGAATCTGGCGACCCTGCTCGATACCAATATGAGCACGGATCTCGGCTCGGGCGGCACGCATATCGACACGGCGCTGTCGAACGTGAACGATCTGATCAAGAGCGTCGGCGACGGCAGCGCGTCGACCAACACATTACCCTACGTCTTCCTCGTGACCGACGGTGCACAGGATCCGCAGGTCAAAGGCGTTCCCAACGGCTCCTGGTCCGGCAGCAACCACGCTACGACGATCGATCCGACCACGTCGTGCACGCCGCTGAAGAAGCGCGGCATCATCATTTCGGTACTTTACATTCCCTACCAGAAGATCGACCCCGTCAACACGTCCTTCGCTGGCGATGAGGACGATTACGCCAACTGGAACATCCCGAATATTCCGACGAGCCTGCAAAACTGCGCCTCGCCGGGCTTCTTCTACACCGCGAACACGCCAGCCGACATCACGGCCGCATTAAACGCGATGTTCAATCACGCGGTCAACGAAGCCCGCATCACCAACTAGGGTGGCTTCACGCCGCCCGGTACTCCGGCGCCGAAGCCAGGAACTTCGCATAGGCATCCGCATCCGGCGGCAGGAAGCGCCCAGCGAGCCCGCCGCGCTTCTGTTCCTTGGCGCCGATGTCAGCCATCAGCTCGTCGAAATGGCGGTAGTGATACGGCGCGATGCACAGGCCGCCATAGACACTCGCGGCCGGCCGTTCGACGCGCTTGAAGTGCAGCATCATCTCGATGCTGTCGCGCATCTGTTGTGTCGTTGGCTGGCGAGCGAGCTGGCCATCGGCGTAGCGGACCAGCCAGTTGGCGGCGAGATCGGCGCAGAGCACGGTGCAGAACGACGAGTTGAAGCCGACGAAGCCTAGCTCCGGCAGATCGGGATTAGCGATCAGGCGATAGAGCCGGTACTGCCCGTCCGCATCGACCAGCTTTGCCTGATACGCCCCCGGCAGGAAGGGCACGCCGAGTTTATAGCCGATCGCGAGCACGGCGACGTCGGCCGCTATGCGCTCGCCGCCGCTCATGACGATGCTGTTGCCTTCATAGTGATCGAAGCTGCCGAACACCGCCTTGATGCGGCCGTCGGCCACCATCGGATAGAAGCCGGGCGTTGCGATCGGCACCGAGCAGTTGACGCCGTCCTCAATCCGCTCCTTGGGCACCATGTTGCATCGCTTCAGCTTGAGCTGCACCTTCAAGAGGCTTTCGAGCCCGCGCCAGTTGGCCCAGACGAGAGGCGCGGCGATGCGATGGGTCAGCCGTGCCATCGCGCTTGCACCCCAGCCCGGAAACATGTCCTCCTGGGCGCGGATGTAGAGGATGCGCTTGAAGTTCACGAGCCCGCCGATGAAATACGGGATGCGCCAGATCCGCTCGCGCATCACGATTGTCACCTCGCGTGCGCCCGATTTCACCGCATTCACCGCGATGTCGGTTGCCGATTTCGATCCGCCGAGCACGACGACGCGGCGGCCCTTCGCCAGCGCAGGGTCGTTGTATTTCGATGAATGCAGGATCTGTCCGCCCTGCGCCAGGAAATCGTCTTGGCCGGCACAATCCAGTCCCCGCGGCTCATTAAACTGGCCCGTGCAGACCGCAACGAAGTCGAAATCCTCTTTCGAGGTCGCGCCGCCGCTGTTGGAAAGCGCGAGCGACCAGCCCGGCTTGCCGTCGGTGCGGCGCTCCATGCCCGCGACGCTGGTGCCGAGACGCAGCATGCGGTCAAGGCCAAAGCCCCTCGCGTAGTCGGTGAGATAGGCATGGACTTGCGGCCCGGTCGGCCATTCCGGATAGGCCTCCGGCATGGCGCGGTCGGTGTAGCGGTAGAGATCCTTGGGGCTCTGGGTCTGCACCTCCGGATAGGAGCGTGCCGGCTCCCAGACGCCGCCGAGATCGGTACTGCGTTCGACAATGGTGACGCGGTGACCGCGGGTGGCGAACGCCTTTGCGGCGGCAAGGCCGGAGACGCCGGCGCCAATCACGCAGACATGCTTTGGGCTGACCATGGGACTGCTCGCAATCAAGGTTGTCTTTGGGCGCAAGCGGCCGCATTCGGCCGCAACGCGCGACCGCAAGCAGCTGAAATGGACGAGGAGGCCGGCCGCCTAATCGTTGGCTTCGGGCGGCAGGAAGTCGACCTCGTGCAGGGCCGAGATGCGCACGACTTCGGCGGGGTCGGCCAGATTGTGGAGCTGGTTGAACAACGCTTCCAGCTGTTGCATCGGCGAGACCCAGAACAGCGCGCGGGCCGGTTTGTCGGATTTGTTGAAATAGCCGTGCGGGATGCCGCGCGGCAGGCGCACGAGGTCGCCGGCATGGGCCTTGACCCATTTGCCGTCGAGCTTGAGGTCGAGCGTGCCTTCCTGCACCAGGATGAATTCGTCCTGGGTCGGATGAATGTGCACCGGCACGAACTGGCCGGGCTCGCTGTTGGTCTCGAACGCGAAGGTGGAGTCGGTGACGGCTTTTGGGAAATAGACCTGGCCCAGAATATTCCAGCTCTTGCCGTCATAGCCCGTACCGTTCGCGGTAATGCCCTTTTCGAGTGCAGTCATGGCTCGCCTCCATATGGATCCCGGCTGAGGGAGCATCGGATAGCGGCCGGGCGCTGTCTATCCGCCAAACGAATCCGGACACGTCCGGTGCGGTGCGGCACGACGTTTTTGCGACTGGGCTCTTTCGGGGGACCGGAAACTATTATAGGTTTAAAATAATTCCGCAACGCGAAGCGTGGTCGACGATGTCTGCAGCCGAGCTGGAGATGAGCGCGAACCGTTCCCAGGCCATCAGGCTTGCGGACTTCGCCCGCGTCTCGACAGGCGACGTCGACGAGGCGGCGGAGCAGATCGGCCGCATCTTCTGCCCACATGATTTGCAGCCGCTTCGGGCCAGGGCCGCCGGCTTTTACGCGAGGCACAATTGCGCCACCTTTGACGGCTTTTCCATCAACTACGTCGCCTATGGCGGCTCGGTCACGATCGATCCAGGCTGCCTGGAGAGCTTTTTCCTGGTGCAGATTCCACTGAGGGGATCGACGAAAATTCGTGCCGGCAGCCAGGATTTCGCAACGTCGCCCGGAGCGGTGGCGTCACTGCTCTCGCCGACAGTGCCGACCCGGATGGTCTGGCACGACTGCGCCCAGCTCATCCTGCTGCTCGACCGCCGCATGGTGGAGCAGCGCGCCGCGGCGCTCTCCGGCAAGTCCGCAGGTGCGGTCGAATTCGATTCGGCCATCGATCTCAACGCGCCGGCCGCGCGCAGCCTGTGCGCAGGACTCGATGAGTTGATGACGCTTGCCGAACGTCTTGGCCCCGCGGGCAGGCTCCCGGCAGTAGCCGTCGCCGATTGGCGCGAGACGCTGCTCGATCATCTCCTCAACGGCCAGCGGCACGACCTGTCAGATGCAATCACGACCTTTTCCGGCAGAGCGGAACGGCTGCCGCGCGCACTGCGCGCCGCGCGGGATTGTCTCGAAGCCAACGCCATCGAGCCGCTCGATCTCGATCAACTCGCCTGTGCCTCCGGCATCGGCATCCGCGCGCTGCAACTCGGTTTCCGCCGTCACTTTGGCCTGTCGATCTCGGAAATGCTGCTCGACATTCGCCTGGCGCATCTTCACGCACGGCTCTTGCACGCCGCGCCCGGCGCCTCCATCACCGACATTGCCTTCGATCTCGGCTTCACCCATCTCGGCCGCATGGCCGGCGCCTATCGCGAAAAATTCGGCGAGACGCCGTCGGCGACGCTGAGGCGGCGGGTGAGCTAGAGGCGCAGGGAGCCGCTTATTTTCGCGATCGTGTCGCAGCGCTGTCGTCCGACGACTGCTTGCGCAGGAAGCCCTCGGCCTCGGCCTGCACCGAATAGGGCGTCGGGATCGGATCGCCGACGGAATCGACGGCGGTGTCGAGAGAGCGGCGCAGCATGCGCGCGAGCTCCGCCTTGCGGTAGGGCTTGGTCAGAAGCGGCGCGCCCGCTGTGGCGCGGCTCTGGGCGTGCGGCGAGTCGTAGGCATAGCCCGATGTGAAGAGGACCCGCAGGGAGGGGCGCGCTGCCACCATTTGCTCGGCGAGCTCGCGCCCGTTGATGCCGCCGGCCATCACGATGTCAGTGAAGAGCAGGTCGAACGGTGTCCCTTCGGCCGCGATGGCGAGCGCTTCGGTCGCGTTGGCGGCGGGGAGGACCTTGTAGCCGAGGCTCTTGAGCTGGACGGTGACGTATTGACGGACGTCGCGGTCGTCCTCGACGCAAAGGATGGTTTCCGTCCCGCCCACGACCTTGCGTTGGTCATAACCGGTCGGGCGAAGCGTGCTGCTCTCGGCCTTGGGCAGGTAGATCATGAATGTCGTGCCGTGGCCTTCTGCGGAGCTGACCCTGATGCCGCCGCCGGACTGCTTGACGAAGCCGAACACCATGCTGAGCCCGAGCCCCGTGCCCTTGCCGACCTCCTTGGTCGAGAAGAACGGATCGAAGATCCGCTCGACAATGGCTTGCGGCATGCCCGTGCCATTATCGGCGATCTCGATCTCGACATAGTCGCCGGCATAGCCGGCGCCGACCGCGACGGCTTCGCGGACGCCGAACACGACGTTGCGTGTCGTCAGCGTGAGCTTGCCACCATCGGACATCGCATCGCGGGCGTTGATGGCGAGGTTGAGCAGCGCCGAGCTGAGCTGTCCGCGGTCGGCGAAGGCGAGCCAGATCTTGCCGTCGAGCTTCGTCACGATCTCGATCTTCTTGTCGAAGGTCGCCAGCAGCAGCTTTGCGAGCTCTTCGAGCAGTTCGTTGACGTCGATCTCGGCCGGCAGCAGCGCCTGCTTTCGCGCAAAGGAGAGCAGGCTCGATGTCAGCGCGGCGCCGCGGTCGGCCGCCTCGCTGATCAGCTTGGTGATGGTTGCGAGCGGCGGGTCGTCCTTCACGGCGTCGGCAAGGATCTCGATCGTGCCCGTGATCACCGTGAGCATGTTGTTGAATTCATGCGCGATGCCGCCGGTGAGCTGGCCGATCGCGTCCATCTTCTGGGACTGGACCAACTGCTCCTCGGCGGCGCGCTTTTGCGTCACGTCCTTGACGAAGTTGTTGATCATGGTGCGGCTGCCGAGGCGGAGCACCGCGCTCGACGCCTCGATCAGGATCTCGTCGCCGTTCCTGTGCCGCAGGCTTGCTTCGAAGCGGATGCCGATCGGCGTGTCCGACAATTCCTGCAGGAGCCGCATCATGCGCTGCCGAAAGCCGGCACGGAGCGGCTCGGCGATCAGGAGGTCGACGACGTCGGCGCCGATGGCCTCCTGCCGCGACCATCCGGTCAGGGCTTCGGCCTGAAGGCTCCACTCCAGCACAATTCCGGTTTCGTCGGTCTGAACGAAGGCATCGAGCGCGGTCTTGATGACGGCTTGCGTCATCTGTGCGCTGTCCGCGCGCGCCTGCGCCTGCTCGGCCAGTTGCACGGCGATGCCCTTGTCCTGCGATAGCTCGATCGTGCGTGCGCACAGCCGTGCGAGCAGCACCGCAACAGCGGCGCTCGCCAGCAGGGCAACGAGCTGGGCGATGCCAAACCCGCTGGCGACAGCATAGGAGGCGACGAGAGCCACAGCGGTCACGACGACTTGCGCGGCCATCGCGAGTGTCAGAAGCCCCCTGGGTTTCATGGTCTCGTACCAAACACGTCAGCCGCGGATTGCCCCGGCCGCCCTGCCGAGGAGTCCGGCTTCATGTGAGCTACCGATTCCGTGCCGCTCCGTCGAGGGACAATTTCGGGCGCTGCCGGACGGCGGCGGGGCGCTTCAACCTGCGGGCGAATCAGTCTGTTGCAGTGTTGTGACCCAGATCACGCGCGCCGCCTGCTGGGTCGGGTTGTCGAACATGTGCGGTACGATGCTCGGAAAGCGGAAACTGTCGCCGGCCTCTAACAGATGGGCCTGGTTGTCGAGCCACAGCCGCAGGCTTCCGGACAGGATGTAGCCGGCCTTCTCGCCGGTGTGCTGCAAGAAATCGGTGCCGGACGAGGCGCCGGGATTGAGCGTGAGGTCATAGAGCTCGAGCTGGCCCGTGCCTTCCGGCGTCAGCGCTTCCTTGACGACGCCGCTGGCTGTGAGCCGCAGCAGGCGCCGGTTGTTCTTGCGCACGATGTAGCGCTGCACGTCGGCGGCTGGATCGCTGGTCTCGAAGAAATAGGAGATGGGCACTTCGAGCGCGATGCTGAGCAGGCGTAGCGTGCGGATCGACGGCATGGCGCGCGCGCGTTCGAGCTGGCTGATCATGCCGTTGGAGAGGCCGGTCTTGTTGGCGACGTCCTGGATCGAGAGACCGGCACGCTGACGCAGCAGCCGCACGGTCTCGCCGAGGCGCTGGTCGCTCGCCTCGTCGCTGTCGATCGTCGGAGCGTCCTTCGGACCGCTCGTGTCGCCGCGACCATCCATGTCGCTCTCCCATGCATTGCCTCGCCGCCGGAATGGCCGGCGGCGCTCAGTCAGAGTGAAAACGTCGCGCATCCTAGCAATCCGATTGACAGCTGTATTTAGTCGTGATGAACTTTTGGTAGAAAAATTTAGAAGCACTAAAGCCCACTCCTGTCCCCTTGCCGGGGTTTTGGGGGCGCGGGAGACGGTGCCGCGTGCGACAACGGAGAGTGGTCATGGCAGACGACACCGGCAAGCTCGGCGTTGGGGCACTGCAACTCGGCATTCCGAATCGCCGTCAGTTTGTCCAGCTCGGGGCGGGCGCCGCGGCGGGATGGAGCCTTGCAGGCAACGCCTTCGCCCAGACTGAACGCCCCTCCAATCCGCCGGACAAGCCGCGCGGGCAGGTGATTGCGGCGCTGTCGCAGGAGCCGACGGTCTTCCATCCGCTGATGCCCGGCATCGAGGTCGATCAGGGCGTCTGGTGGCAGGTGTTCTCGCCGCTCTGGTTCATCGATCCCGACGGCAAGTTCATTCCCGACCTCGCGCGCGAAGTCCCGACCATCGAGAATGGCGGCCTGTCGGCCGACGGCCTGACATGGAAGATCAAGCTGCGCAGCGACGTGAAATGGCACGACGGTACGCCGTTCACGGCCGACGACGTGAAGTTCACCCTCGAGTTGAACAACAATCCGGACTTCCGTGCGCGTAGTCGTGTCGGCCATAACCTGGTGAAGGACATCAAGGTCGTCGCGCCCGACGAGATCCATTGGCGGATGGAGGCTGCCTATTCGCCTTACATGTCGATTCTGGGATCGCTGACCTTCATCGTGCCCAAACATATCCTGGAGAAGGCGTCGGATCCGAATTCGTCGCCATTCCACAACGCGCCCGTAGGGACAGGACCGTTCCGCTGGGGCGAGCGCGTGCCCGGCGACCACATCCTGTTGAATGCCCATGTCGGCTACCACGGCAAGGGGCCTTACGTCGAACGGGTGGTCTTCAAATACATCCCGGACCTCACCGTTCTCTACACCCAGTTCCGCACTGGTCAGGTCGATTACACAGGCCTCGCAGGCATCCTGCCGAACTTCGTGCAGGAGGCGAAGACGCTGAAGGGCCGCAAGATCGTGGTCTCCTCGACGTCTTCGGTGGAGCACATCGCACCCAACCTGGACTTCGGTCCCTTCACCGACCGCACTGTACGCGAGGCGCTGTATCTCGCGATCAACAAGCAGGCGATCATCGATGCGCTGAATTATGGCCTGCCGACGCAGACCGAGAGTTTTGTGCCACAGCAGGCCTGGTCGTTCCAGCAGGGCCTGCCGCAACATAAATTTGATCCCGCAAAAGCCAATGCGCTGCTCGATGCCGCGGGATGGGTTCGCGGCGCAGGCGGCGTGCGCGAGAAGGGCGGCGTCAAGCTCGAATTCACCAATTCGACGACATCAGGCAACGCCGTGCGCGAGCAGACCCAGCAACTCCTGATCCAGGACTGGCGCGCGATCGGTGCGACGATGCGCGTCAACAACATGCCGGCGGCGGTGATCTGGGGCGACTTCTGGCAGCAGTCGAAGTTCAACTCGGTGATCGTGGGGGTGAATTTCATGCTTGGCAGCGACCCCGATGTGACGCCGCGCTTCGGCTCCGGCGCCATTCCCGCCAAGGGCGGCCGCGGCTACAACACCTATCAATATCAGAGCGCGGAAGCCGACCGGCTGCTTGCCGAAGGCGCCAAGCAGTTCGATCTCGCGCAGCGCAAGACCACCTATGGCGATCTGCAAAAGCTCGTCCGCAACGACCTCGCCATCCTGCCGCTGTTCCAGGGCTTCATCGCCGAAGGCGTGAAGGAGGGGCTCCAGGGTTTCCGCCCCAACATCAACATGTCGATCAATTGCTGGAACATCCGCGAGTGGTATTGGGCCTGATGCATCCGGTCCGCGGGATCGCCTGAGATGGCCCGTTACGTCGCCAATCGCCTGGCGCAGGCGATCATGCTGCTGGTGATCGTCTCCGCGATCGGCTTTGCCATCCTGCATCTGGCGCCAGGCGGTCCGCTCTCGCAATTCGCGGCCTCCGCGCAGATGACGCAGGAGGATCTCGACCGCGTCACCAAACAGCTCGGGCTCGATCGCCCGCTGCCGATCCAGTATCTCGACTGGTTCGGCCGCATGCTCAAGGGCGATTGGGGCCGCTCCTACCGCGATGGCGAGCCGGTGCTGACCGTGATCTCGTCGCATCTCGGCGCCACGCTGGAGCTGATGGCGACGGCGACCATCATCGCAGTCCTGCTCGGCTGCTGGATCGGCATACTCGGCGCGCTACGCCGCTATTCGTTGTTCGATACGCTGGCAACCGTCGGCGCCATGGTCGCGCTGTCGATCCCGACCTTCTGGTTCGGCCTCGTCACCATCTACGTGTTCTCGGTGAAGCTCGGCTGGCTGCCGGCCGGTAACCGCGAAACCGTCGGCGACGGCTCGCTGCTCGACCTGCTGCATCATCTGATTGCGCCGGCGCTGGTGCTGGCGCTGGTCGAGACCGCGATGTGGGGCCGTTTCATGCGCTCCTCGATGCTCGAGGTGATCAACCAGGACTACATCCGCACCGCGCGGGCCAAGGGCATGCCGGAATGGCGCATCCTCACCGTGCACGCTCTGCGCAACGCGCTGCTGCCGATGATCACGGTGGCGGGCCTCCAGTTTCCGACGCTGCTTGGCGGCGCGCTGGTGGCCGAGACCGTGTTCACCTGGCCCGGCATGGGCCGGCTGTTCCTCGATTCGATCGGCTATCGCGACTATCCCGTGGTGATGGGCATTCTAATGTTCTCGGCGATCATGGTGCTGATCGGCTCGCTGCTGGCCGACATCTTCTATGCCGTCGTCGATCCGCGCATCCGGGTGGGCTAGCCGATGACGATTGCGGCCCTCTCCACGGACCAGCCCGCGCCCGGCCAGGCGGCGTGGCGTCGATTCCGGCGGCACCGGCTCGCACTCGCGGGTGCCGTGATCATCCTGGTCCTTGTCCTCGGTTCGGCGTTTGGCCCGTATCTGCTGCCGTTCGACGATACCTATATCGACATCATGAAGCGATTCGCGCCGCCGTTTGCGGGTGCGCATATCCTCGGCACGGACGAACTCGGCCGCGACGTGCTGGCGCGCTTGATGATGGGCGGACGCGTGTCGCTCTTGGTCGGTATCGTCGCGATGGTGATGGCGATGGCGGTCGGCATCGTGGTCGGCGCCTTCGCCGGGTTCTATGGCGGCGTGGTCGGCGCGGTGTTGATGCGGCTCGTTGATGCCGTGCTGTGCTTTCCGACGATCTTTCTCCTGCTTGCACTCGCCGCGCTCACCGAGCCCGGCCCCGTCACCACCACCGTGCTGATTGCGGCGACCGCATGGATGAGCGTCGCCCGCATCGTCGAGGCCCAGGTCCGTTCACTGCGCGAGCGCGAATTCGCGGTCGCAGCTCTCGCGTTCGGTTCGTCGAACCTGCGGATCATGTTCCGCGAGCTGGTGCCCAACGCGATTGCGCCGATCGTGGTGGCGGCAACGCTGAACGTTGCCCAGGCAATCCTGCTCGAATCCTATGTCAGCTATCTCGGCTACGGCATCCAGCCGCCGGCCGCGAGCTGGGGCAACATGCTCAACAACGCGCAGATCTATCTCACCAGCGCGCCCTGGCTTGCGATTGCGCCGGGCCTCGCGATCACGCTTGCCGTGACGAGCTTCAACTTCCTCGGCGACGGCCTGCGCGACGCGCTCGATCCGCGGATGAACATCCCATGATCGACAAACTTGCTTCGATTGAACTGAATACCAGGAGTGTCCGATGTCCCCGCCGCTCAACCGTATAAACAGCGACGAACGCCTGCCGGCGCAGGCGGACGTCGTCGTCATCGGCGGCGGTGTCATCGGCGTCTCCGCGGCCTATCATCTGGCGAAAAAGGGTCTCTCCGTCGCGCTTGTCGAGAAGGGGCATCTCGGCGGCGAGCAGTCGAGTCGCAACTGGGGTTGGTGCCGCCAGCAGGGCCGTGCGCGAGAGGAGCTCCCGCTTGCCCGCGAGGCGCTGCGGCTGTGGGACGACATGCAGAACGACGCCGGCGTCGATGCCGGCTTCCGCCGCACCGGCGTATTGTTCCTGACCAAGAGCAAGGACGAACTCGCCGGCTGGGAGCGCTGGGCGGCGATGGCGCGCGAGCAGCAGGTTCACTCCACGGTCCTGACGCCGGCCGAGATCGCCGAGCGCCTGCCCGGCAATGCCGAGACATGGGTCGGCGGCCTGCACACGCCGAGCGATGGGCGGGCCGAGCCGTCGATGGCGGTGCCGGCGCTTGCGACCGCCGCGCGAAAACACGGCGTCACTATTCACCAGGGCTGCGCTGCGCGCGGGCTGGAGACGCAAGGCGGGCGCGTCAGCGCGGTCGTCACCGAGAAGGGGACCATTCGTACCCAATCCGTGCTGCTGTCGGGTGGCGCGTGGTCGTCGCTGTTCTGCCGACGCCACGGCATCGAGCTGCCGATCGGTCTCGTCAACGCCACCGCATGCCGGACCACGCCGGGACCCGAAATCACATCCGGCGCACTCGGCACCGACTTCTACTGCATCCGCCGCCGCCTCGACGGTGGCTTTACGCTGGCGCTGCGCAATCGCGGTACGGTCGAGCTGTCGCCCGATCTGTTCCGTTACGCCTGGACCTTCTGGCCGACCTATCTGCATCGTCGCAATGGTCTGAAGATGTCGTTCGGCAAGTCGTTCTTCGACCAGCTCATGCGCGGCACGAGCTGGGGCTTTGACAAGCCGTCGCCATTCGAGACCGAGCGCGTACGCGATCCCGCGCCGGACATGTCGCTGGTCAATGCGGCACTCGCTTCGCTGATCAAGTCGAATCCTGAATTGAAGGACATCGAGATCGCCGAGGCCTGGGGCGGCACGATCGACTGCACGCCGGATACAATTCCGGTGATCTCGCCGGTCGACGCCTTGCCCGGCTTCTTCCTCGCAACCGGCTTCTCCGGCCACGGCTTTGGCATTGGACCTGCGGCGGGCAAGCTCGCCGCCGACATCGTGACCGGCTCGACGCCGCTGGTCGACCCGGCGGCCTATAGCCACAAGCGCATGATCGACGGCCGCCGGCTCGCGCCGGTCAGCCCGTTCTAGCAGCGGCGGTTCGCGAGATGACAGTCCTCTACAAGGCCAATCTGGTTCGCGGCGCTGAATGGGCGCGGCTCTTCGCGGAGCGTGCGCCCGACCTGCCGTTCCGGCTCTGGCCCGATCTCGGTGATCCCTTGGCGGTGCGCTATCTGGTGGCCTGGCAGCCGCCGGACGACATCGCGGTGACGTTCCCCAATCTCGAGCTGGTCTTTTCGGTCGGTGCGGGCGTCGACCAGTTCGATATCACCAAGCTTCCGCCTCATGTTCCGCTTGTCCGCATGCTGGAGCCGGGCATCACCGAGCGCATGGTTGAATATGCCTGCATGTCCGCGCTCGCGTTGCATCGCGATCTCGTCCAGTTCATCGCCCAGCAGCGGGAGCAGGTCTGGCGTGAGCTCCCGGTCACCCACACCGGGGAGCGGCGCGTCGGGGTGATGGGGCTCGGTCTGCTCGGACAGGCCGTGCTCGAGCGACTCAAATCGTTCGGCTTTCCGCTGCTCGGCTGGAATCGCTCGCCGCGCAGCATCGAAGGCGTCACCTGTTATGCGGGCGCGGACGCGCTGCCGGATTTCCTCGCGCAGACTGACATTCTGGTCTGCCTGCTGCCGCTCACACCAGAGACACGCGGCATCCTCAACGCTGGCTTGTTCGCGCATTTGCCGCAAGGTGCGCGGCTGCTCAATGTCGGGCGGGGCGGGCACCTGGTCGAAGCCGACCTGATCGCTGCGCTTGATAGCGGCGTGCTGTCGGCGGCCGTGCTCGATGTCGCCGAACCCGAGCCGCTGCCTGCGGGCCATCCGTTCTGGAGCCATCCGCGCATTCTTCTGACGCCGCATATCGCCAGCACGACGAAGCCGGAGACGGCCGTCGACTACGTGCTCGACACCATCGCGCGTCACCGCCGCGGCGAGGATCTGCCGGGGCGGGTCGATCGTGATCGTGGCTATTAGGGCACTCGCATGAGTATGGGCGCAAGCGGAGCTGATCAAGTCGTCGCCGAGGCGCAGGCGCCGGTGCTGTCGGTCGCCGGCCTGACCACGTCGTTCCTGCGCGAGCGGCAATGGATCCCCGTCGTCCGCAACGTCTCGTTCGACATCGCCGCCAAGGAGACGGTCGCAATCGTCGGCGAGTCCGGCTCGGGCAAGAGCGTCAGCGCGCTCTCCATCATGCGGCTCATCCCGAAGGAGAGCGGCCGCATCGAGGGCCGCGTCATGCTCGCGGGCCGCGATCTCATGATGCTGCCCGAAGCAAGCATGAAGGATATCCGTGGCAACGAAATTGCCATGATCTTCCAGGAGCCGATGACGAGCCTCAATCCGGTGCTCACCATCGGTTTCCAGATTGCAGAGGCGCTGATCCAGCATCGCGGCCTGTCGCGCGCGGCGGCGGAGGCCGAGACCGTGCGCCTGCTCGATCGTGTCCGCATCCCCGCGGCGAAATCGCGTTTCCACGAGCATCCGCATCGCTTTTCCGGCGGCATGCGCCAGCGCGTGATGATCGCAATGGCGCTAGCCTGCAAGCCGAAACTCCTGATCGCGGACGAGCCGACCACTGCGCTCGACGTCACCATTCAGGCCCAGATCCTGGAGCTGCTGAAGGAGCTCCAGCAGGAGGAGGGGATGTCGATCCTCTTCATCACCCATGACATGGGTGTGGTCGCGGAGATCGCGGACCGCACCGTGGTGATGTATGGCGGGCAGGCGGTGGAGACCGACGCGACTTCGCGCATCTTCGCCTCGCCGTCACACGCCTACACCCGGGCGCTGCTGGCGGCCGTGCCGCGCCTCGGCTCGATGGACGGCCGCCCGCGGCCGATGCGTTTTCCGATCGTCGACAAGGTGACGGGCACCTCGGACGAGCCGGCGGAGACACCGGATACGGTCTCGACCGCCGAGCGGCCGCTGCTCGAAGTGTCCAACCTCACCACGCGCTTTCCGATCCGCTCGGGATTGTTCGGAAAAGTCTCGGGCCGTGTCCATGCGGTCGAGAACGTCTCCTTCACTCTGCGCGCCGGGGAAACGTTGGCGCTGGTCGGTGAATCCGGTTGCGGCAAATCCACCACGGGCCGCTCCATCCTCAAGTTGATCGAGCCGGACACCGGGACGGTGCTGATAGACGGCCAGGATGTGCTTGCCATGAATGGCCGCACCTTGCGCGATTTCCGCAGGCATATGCAGATCGTGTTCCAGGATCCCTTCGCAAGCCTCAATCCGCGCATGTCGGTGGGGACGGCGATCGCCGCACCGCTGCTGGCCAACGGGCTCGCCACCGCCGCGCAGGCGCGAGAGAAGGTCGCCGATCTCCTCACGCGCGTCGGTCTGACCGCTGACATGGCCGCGCGCTTCCCACACGAATTCTCCGGCGGCCAACGCCAGCGCATCTGCATCGCACGCGCGCTCGCGCTCGGGCCGAAGCTGATCGTCGCGGACGAAGCAGTTTCGGCGCTCGACGTTTCGGTCAAGGCGCAGGTTGTCAATCTGATGCTCGACCTTCAGGCCAGCATGGGGCTGGCCTATCTCTTCATTTCCCACGACATCGCGGTGGTCGAGCGGATGAGCCATCGCGTCGCAGTGATGTATCTCGGCGAGATCGTCGAGATCGGCCCGCGCGCAGCTGTGTTTGGCAATCCGCAGCATCCCTATACCAGGAAGCTGATGGCCGCCGTGCCCGTGCCTGACCCCGCGCGCCGCGGCACCAAGCGCGAGGTCGCCAACGACGAGATCAGAAGCCCGGTGCGCGCGCCGGATTACCAGCCGCCGGTCCGGCAATATCGCGAAGTGTCGCCCGGCCACGTCGTCCAGGTCTGGGGCGAGGAATGGTCGGCCTGAGGCTCCGCGGGCCGCGAGCGCGCCCTTGTGCTGCGAATGGTTTCAAGAACGCACGATGAAATCGCGCAGCGATTTGCCGGACCGGCTCAGGTGGCTGTCCTTCGATGCCACGCCTGTGAAATCACGCTGAAATTACTCTGAAAATCGTCTTGCCGTGATAGGTGAGGCGGCCTGCCACAACACCTTCATGTTGATGCGGCGAAGCTGGACCGGCGCGGGGCGATCTCCGATAATGCATCGGCATCGGAGGGCTGGCGGCGACGAAATGCCTTTCACGAATGGATTGAGCGACATGACACAAGCGGGTGTGTACGGACAGAGGCTCGGGCGTCCCTTGCATTCGAGGGATGCACCATCGCTGATCACGCGTTCACTCCGCAGCGCCGAGCTCGCGGTCACCGAAGCTCGGAATGACGACCCGACGGCGGATCTCTCCGGTTCCCTGCCTGCGGAAGATGCCTATCTCGTCAGCCTGAAATTTCGCGACTATCCGGATTGCGAATGCTGGGAGCGGGGCCGCTGCGTCGCCAAGACCGATGTCCGTGCGGGCGCAACCTATCTCTACGACCTCAAGCGCGATCCGCGCTACGTGATCGACAAGCCGTTTCACTCGCTGTTTTTCTACTTGCCACGCTCGGCGCTCGACGACATCAGCAGGCAGCCTGGTGCGCCTCGCATCGGCGAACTCAGCTACGAGCCCGGTGTCGGTCATGACGACGGGGTCATCCGTCATATCGGCGCCTCGTTGCAGGAAGGGCTGCGCCGGCCGGACGAGACCAATCAGCTTTTCGTCGATCACATGATGCTGGCGCTCACCGCCCACGTCGCCCAGACCTATGGCGGACTGAAGTCGGGCGCGGAGCCGAACCGCGGCGGCCTCGCGCCGTGGCAGGTGAAGCGCGCATGCGATCGGCTCGAGTCCGATCTGACCGGAAAGGTCGCGTTGCAGCAGGTCGCAGCCGAGCTCGGCCTGTCGGTCAGCCACTTCTCACGCGCGTTCCGGATTTCCACCGGCTTGCCGCCGCATCAATGGCTGCTCCGCCAGCGCGTCAAGGCGGCTAAGCAGCTGATGACGGTTCGCGATCTGCCGTTGTCCGAGATTGCGATGTCGGCCGGATTTGCCAATCAGAGCCATTTCACGCGGGTGTTCTCGTCCATGGTCGGCGTCAGCCCGGGCGTGTGGCGCCGCGAAGCGCAGGGCGGCCCAGACGAGTAGACCTAAGGACGGGTCTTAAATCAGCGGCGGTTTGCCAGCGAGATTGTATAGGCCGCGCGGCGTGCCGCAAAGATCTCGTCCGGCGGATGGCCAATGCCGTCGGCGAGATTGGCCGGATTGAAGATAGACGTATCGCACGCATCGTCGGCCTCAAGGCTGGTGATGACGATCGTCCCCAGCCGCACCTCCTCGCGATTGTCCTCATCCGGCCAGCGGATGGTCACGTCCATGATGGGGTCGCCGGGACGGTCGAGCAGGGCGATCACGTTGAAGCGGACGTCGCCCGCTGCGATCCGCCGCGCAAGATCATCGTGCAGGAAGTCGGCGGATTTCGCTTTGGCCTCCTCCTCGCTCAGCGTGACGTCACCGCCGACGGGCGCGACCTTGAATTTGATGAACCGCGTCTCGCCCTTCGCATTCGCCAGCACGCGCGACGGCTTCGTGAAGCTCAGCGATCGCGTGATCTCTGCGGCGCGGTCGGACGGGGTATAGGTGCCGCGCACGCAGCGGCCCTTGGCAAAGCTCGCGCGCACCTTTGGCGGATTGCCGGCGACCGCCTTCAGCGCGTCGACGATTAAAGCAGATGTTGCAGCAGCGGTTGGTAATTCGGACATGGCACGGCCTCCGGCTCGAACGGCATGTCCACGTTCTAGTCGTCGCGCAGCGTTGGCGTCTTTCCCAAAGTCACGGTGCTTTGTCTGATATTGCTGAAGAGATTGCGGCGATGCACGCCAAGTCCGAGACTTCGCTCAGGTTGCGCTCTCTGGATCAGTCAGCAGTTTGGCCAACAGCCGGCCACTCGGTGGAAGCGGTCGGTTGATCGCCGAGATCAGCGAGAACTGGGTCGCATAGCGAAACGCCTCGGCGCCCGAGACTTCCTCCAATTGATGGATCGGTCTCAGCATCTCGACATAATGCCTCGGCAAGAAGCCGACAAACCCGCCGCCGACCAGCATTGTTGCAACCGCTTCCAGTCCGAAGGCGACAGCGTGTTGCTTGATATGGAGCCGCCGAGCGAGGTTTTGTGTGCGTCGATCGTTTGTTCGCGTCACCAGGACCACACCGCCGTCGCGCAAGGCGTCGAGCGCAAGCGGCCCGGATGCGGCCGTGTAAAGCCGGAACTCCTCGGTGAACAGCGAGACGTATTCGAGCTTGCCGTTGACAGCAGGCTGCCCGCTGATGGCGAGATGCAGCCGTCGCTCCAGCACGTCCTCGACGAGCGAACTTGGCAGGCCGATCGCAACGTTCAGGGTGACATTGGGGGCGGCAGCGCGAAACTGGGCCAGCGTGTCCGCCAACCGGCAATGCGGATTGGACAGGCAGTTGTCGGCGATGCCGATCTTCAGCTCGCCCGACAGAATGTTGCGAGCCAGATTGAGCTCGTGATGCACCATCTCAAGTGCGTCGCACGCTGCGATGCTGGCCTGTAGCGCCTTGCGGCCGAAATCGGTCAACTCGAACCCGGTCGGACCGCGAAAGCAGAGCCGGCTGCCGAGCCGCGTTTCCAGCGCCAGCAGATGCCGGCTGATGGTTGATCGCTCCATCCCGAGCTGGGTTTCTGCTGCGGTCAAGCCACCTGCTTCGGCGACGGCTCGAAAGATGCGCAACAGCCTGAGATCAGTCTCCGTGAGATGCGGAACGGGTGCTGGCGCGACGTGCTTCATGTTGCGGATCCTACAAGCATGGTTTCGGGAAACGTCATTCCGGGCGTTGTCCGGTCCACGTTACGGTTGCTGAACACCCAGGCGATGCGCAGACCGCTCGCTTGGCAGTCAGATGCCGATTTGTTCGGCAACACCAACCTGCTGTGACCTGGAGGACGTATGGCTCTGCCCCTGACGGTGCCGCCTTCGCTCAAGCACCAGAGCCTGCTCTGGTCGCCTATTTGCACCGATCTCGACGCTCTCGACGCGCACATTGCCATCCTCGGCATTCCGTTTGGCAGCGCCTACCATGCCGCCGCGATCACCAACGATCAGTCGAACGCACCCGATGCTGTCCGCTCGGTCACCGATCGCATCTGTCGCGGCCTGGAACGCTACGATTTTGACGTCGGCGGCCCGATCTACGGCGGACGTGCCTTGAAAGTGGTCGATGTCGGCAACGTGCCTGCCGACATGACCGATCTCCGCAGCCATTCCATCCGTGCTGAAGAAGCAGTAAGCAAGATCCTTGCCGCTGGCGCCATGCCCATCACCATCGGCGGCGATCACGGCATCCCGATCCCGATTTTGCGCGCCTTCAAGGGCCATGGTCCGATCACGCTGATTCAGGTCGACGCCCATATCGACTGGCGCGATGAAGTGAACGGCGTTCGCGATGGCCTCTCGAGCCCGATCCGGCGGGCCTCCGAGATGCCCCACATTGGCGAGATCTTCCAGATCGGCATTCGCTCCTCGGGCAGCGCACGGACCGAAGAGGTCGAGGCAGCGGCTGCCTACGGCTCCAACATCATTCCGGCCTTCGAGGTGCACGACAAGGGCATCGATTCAGTGCTCGAGCGGATTCCGGAAGGTGGCCAGTATTACATCACGATCGACGCCGATGGCCTCGATCCGACCGTGATGCCTGCCGTCGAGGGCCCGGCTCCGGGCGGCCTCACCTTCCATCAGGTCCGCAGGCTCATCCACGGCCTGGTGCGCAAGGGGCGAGTGGTTGGCATGGACATTGTAGAGATCACGCCGTCCATCGACGTCAACATGATCACCTGCATCACGGCCGGCCGCCTGATCGTCAATCTGATCGGCGCGGCGGTGAGGGCGAATTATTTCGACGCGCCGCCTGCCTGAGGCGGCGGCAGATTTTGCGGACATCGACAACGAAGGGATCAGCCATGCGGAAGACCAATCGCACGATATTCGGCGTTCTGGCCGGCAGTGTCTGCCTCGCACTGGTCGCGAGCCAGCAAGCGTTCGCCGAGACGACGCTGGACAAGATCAAGCGGACCGGCGAGTTGACGGTCGGCACCGAAGCGGCCTTTCCTCCTTTCGAATTCGTCAAGGATGGCAAGATCGTCGGCTATGGTTCCGATATTCTCGCCGAAGTGGTCAAGGAGTTCGGCGTCAAGAAGCTGAACCAGCTCGACCTGCCCTGGCAGGGCATCCTGCCGGGTGTGCTGGCCGGCAAGTTCGATTTTGTCGCCACCACGGTCGGCATCAACGCGGAACGCGCCAAGCGTTACGCCTATACGATGCCGATCGCCGACGGCGTGCCCTACGCCATGAAGCGCAAGGGCGACAAGCTCACCAAGGTGGAAGATCTCAACGGCAAGGTGGTCGCAACCCAGCTTGCGTCGTCGACCGAACCGGTCGCTCGTGCGCTCGATGCCAAGCTGAAGGCCGCAGGCGGGACGGGCTTCAAGGAACTGAAGCTCTTCACCGCTTTCCCCGAAAGTTACGTGGCTCTCGCCAGCGGCGAAGCCGACGCCGTGATCCAGTCGCTGCCGAGCCTTGCCGCGCTGGTCAAGGAAAAGCCTGACGTCTTCGAGCTGCTGGCGCCAACACCTCAGGACGGCGGATTCTCCTATCTCGCCTGGGTGACGCGGCCCGACGACAAGGACTTAAGGGACGCCGTTTCCGCGGTGATCCGCAAGATGCGCGACGATGGCCGCCTCGCGGCTCTCCAGAAGAAATGGTTCGGTTTCGAAATGAAGATCCCGGATCAAGACTATCTGCCGCCCGGGGCAATGTAGTCGATCGACGTGGTGACAAAGGGGTAACGGCGAGACCAGGCATCTTCCGATATGAAAGGCCCGTGCCATGGGCTTCAAGCTCGACTTTCTGCTGTCGATCCTGCCTCGTCTGATCGGTGCGGCGGCCGTGAACATTCGGCTGGCTGTCATCATCATGCTGCTCGCCCTTGCGCTCGGTACCGCGTTGACCATCGTCCGCTCGCTGAAGATCGCCGCTGTCAACGCGTGCATCGCCGTCGTCATCAGCTTTGTGCGCGGCACGCCGCTTCTGATCCAGATCTTCATCGCCTATTACGTGCTTCCGGCGGTCGGTCTCGACCTCTCGCCGGAGGTGGCGGGTGTCTCGGCCATCGCCTTCAACAGCATGGTGTTCGTCAGCGAGAGCATGCGCGGCGGTCTCGCCACCATCGATGCCGGTCAGATCGAGGCTTCGACGGCGCTCGGACTCCCGCCCTATGCCATCTGGCTTAAGGTCGTGC
The DNA here is from genome assembly GCF_000938285.1 of Bradyrhizobium sp. LTSP857. Lineage (NCBI taxonomy): Bacteria > Pseudomonadati > Pseudomonadota > Alphaproteobacteria > Hyphomicrobiales > Nitrobacteraceae > Bradyrhizobium > Bradyrhizobium sp. LTSP857. The sequence continues at coordinate 178,186 of NZ_JYMS01000017.1, forward strand.
TGCCCCAGCTGTTCCGGCGCATCGTGCCGGTGCTGATCAACGAGGCGACGATCGTCGTGAAAGGCACCGCGCTTCTGTCGGTCATCACCGTCGTCGACGTGCTGCGCACGGCACAGCAGATCGCCAGCGCCAGCTATCGGCCGTTCGAGACCATGATCGGTTCGGCACTGGTCTTCCTCGTGATCAATCTCGTCATCAGCCTGTCCGGCAGAGTGGCGGAAAGCCGCTTCGCTACGGCGCGGGCCTGAAGCGATGCATTTCGATCCCGCAGTTCTGGTCGACTACTGGCCGCTGCTCTTGCAGGGTGCGTGGCTGACCCTCCAGGTCTCGGTTGCGGCGCTCGTGATGGGCTATGTCGCGGGGATTACGGTTGCCTTGATCGCACTCGTGCCGGGTTGGTTGCCGCAACTCGTCACCGGTTTCTACGTCGAAGTCCTGCGCAACATTCCCTTCATCATCATTCTCTTCGTCGTCTATTACGGATTGCCGTTTGGGGGCATCCGACTGCCGGCGACCCTGGTCGGGACCGCGGCACTCGCGCTGTTCGCCAGCGCCTATTACGCCGAAATCGTGCGCGCTGCGATCCTCGCCTTGCCGCGCGGCCAGTTCGAAAGCGCGCGCGCCATCGGCATGTCGCCAATGAGTGCGATGTGGCACGTGGTCGCGCCGCAGATCCTGCGCGCCCTGGTGCCGCCGTCTACCAACATGACGCTGACCATGATGAAGGAGTCGGCCGTCCTTTCATCCATCACGGTGCCGGAGCTCACCTACCAGAGCCTCGTGGTGCAGGGAAACACCTTTGCCCCGTTCGAAGTGTTCGCGGCGGTCGCGTCGATCTACTGGCTTATGGCAGTCGTCATCGCGGAAATATCCAGGCGGCTGGAACGCAGGGTTGGAGCCGTGCAGGCCGAAGCCGTCAGCCGTAACCGGATCGCCGACCGCTACCTCTCTCTGGTTGCCAGGAGGACGTGATGAGCGCGACGCCCGTCCTCCGCGTCTCGGCGCTGACCAAGCGCTTTCACGGCGTCATCGCGCTCGATCAGGTGTATCTCGATGTGCATGCGGGCGAGATCGTCGCGCTGATCGGCCCGAGTGGATGCGGCAAGAGCACATTGTTGCGCTGCCTGACCTGGCTCGAACAGCCGGACGACGGCTTCATCGAGGTGGCGGGCAAGCCGTTGGGGCGCGAACTGACGCCGGGCGGCGTCGTGCGCCACCAGAGCCGCCGCCAGATCGACGCCCTGCGTCCGCAGGTCGGCATCGTCTTTCAGCAATTTAATCTCTGGCCGCATATGACGGCGCTGGAGAACGTAGTGCGCCCGCAGACGGTGGTGCTGGGTCGGCCGCGGGCCGAGGCGATCCGGCGCGGCGAAGAACTGCTGACGCGGCTTGGTCTTGCAGACCGGATGGACCGCCATCCGCACGCGCTCTCCGGAGGGCAGAAGCAACGGGTGGCCATCGCCCGCGCGCTGGCGATGGATCCGGCCCTGATGCTGTTCGACGAGCCGACCTCGGCACTCGATCCGGAATTGGTGGGCGAAGTGCTCGCCGTGCTGCGTTCACTGGCAGAGATCGGGATGACGATGCTGGTCGTCACGCATGAAATCGGCTTTGCCGCCAACGTCGCCGATCGCATCGCCTTCATGGATCAGGGCCGGATCCTCGAGGAGGGGCCGGCGCGGGACATCATCGCCGCGCCGAAAGAACCGCGCCTGCGAAATTTTATCGATCTGGTGATGGCAAACCGCCGCCACGACAATCCCGGTACGACAATCGACACAACGGAGTAAGAGCCATGTCCCGCGTCAACCGGCCCTATGTCGGCATTCCCTCGTTCCTGCGGTCGCGCATCTGCGAGGACCTGTCGCAGCTCGACGCCGCCATTGCCGTGCTCGGGGTGCCGTTCGACGAAGGCTCGCCCTTCATGCCCGGCAGCCGCTTCGCGCCGCGCGCGCTACGTGAGCATTCCCTGCGCTTCTATGGCAGCGGCAAAGGCTATTACGACCCCGAGACGCGGCGCGAATATCTCGTCGAAGAAATGTCGCAGCGCCTGATCGCCGACGTGGGCGATGTCGACATTCATCCGGCCAATGCGCCTCGCACCTTCGAGAACATCACGGCCATGGTACGCGGGATCCTCGAGCGCGGCGCGCTGCCGGTGGTGCTCGGCGGCGATCATTCGATCACCTATCCGATCTTCCGTGCCTTCGACGAGAAGCTGCATGTCATCCACTTCGACGCCCACACCGACTACGCGCCGTTCGAAAATGATCTGACCATCACCAACAGTCATGCGTTTCGTCACATCGCGGCGATGGAGAATGCGCTGAGCCTGACCCAGGTCGGCATCCGCAGCCTGCGCCACTCGCCGGCGCAGGTGGAGGATGTCATTGCTGCAGGCAACCGCGTCATTCCGATGGGCGAGTTCCGTCGGATCGGCCCCCAAGGGGTCGCCGATCTCTTGCCTGCGGGCTCACGGGTGTATGTCAGCATCGACGTCGACGCGATGGACATGTCGCTGGTTCCAGGCTGCGTTTCGGCCGAGCCCAATGGACTGACGTATCCCGAACTGCGCGACAGCCTGAAGGCGATTGCCGAGAGGCACGATATCGCGGGCTTCGACTTCGTCGAGGTCAATCCGCCACTCGACGTCGGCACCGGCGTCACCGCCTATCTCGGCGCGCTGACCGTCATCGAATTTCTGGGGCATATCTGTGCTCAGCCGCGCTGGGCAGCCCGCCGCAGCGCCCGTCTCGTCGCTTGAAGGAGGACATCATGAATGGAACGCTCGACGTCATTCCGGCCACGCACGGCAAGGCGGTTCAGCTGGGCAAGGGGCAGGCCGTCCAAATCATCAACACCCATGGCTCGCAGGTCGTGGACACCTGGGCGTTCTGCATCGAAGATCTCGGACACTACATGTCGATGGAGCATACAAGGGTCGAGAACGGCCGGTTGATGCCGGCCGCCGGCCAGACGCTCTTCACCAACAAGCGGGAGCCGATCCTGGTGCTGGAGCAAGACACATCGCCCGGCATCCATGACACCCTGATGGCGGCGTGCGACCGTTGGCGCTATGAGCATCTCGGCTGCACGGACTATCACCGCAACTGCGCCGACAACATGGTCGAGGCTCTGGACGAGATCGGCGTGAAGGCAGGCCATGTGCCGCAGCCGCTCAATCTCTTCATGAACATTCCGGTCAACGGCGATCTCAGCCTGACGCAGGGCGAGCCCGTCAGCAGGCCTGGCGACTATGTGGTGCTGCGAGCTGTCCGGGATTGCTACGTGGTCTTCTCGGCCTGCCCGCAGGACATCACGCCGATCAACGGCGCCGGACGCAAGCCGACAGCCGCGCATATCCGACAGATGGCCGTCGAAGCGTGACGCCGCGTATCACGAATTGACGTGCACGAAATCCCGCAGCAGCGGATAGATCTCGTTATTCCAGCGCTTGCCCGAGAACACGCCGTAATGGCCGACGCCGGCCTGCATGTGGTGTACCCGGCGATAGGCGCGCACGCTGGTGCAGAGGTCCTGGGCGGCGAGCGTCTGGCCGATCGAGCAGATGTCGTCCTTCTCGCCTTCGACCGTCATCAGGCCCATGCGGCTGACGGCCTTGGTGTCGACGGGACGGCCCCGATGCATCAGCTTGCCCTGCGGCAGCAGATGCTCCTGGAACACGTCGCGCACGGTCTCGATGTAGAACTCCGCCGGGAGGTCCATCACCGCAAAATATTCGTCGTAGAAGGTCTTGATGCTGGCGGCCTTCTCCTTCTCGCCTTTTGCAATGTGATTGGCGAGATCCATGTGCTGCTTGATGTGGCGCTCGAGATTCATCGAGACGAAGGCGGTGAGCTGCACAAAGCCCGGATAGACTTTCCGCAGCGCGCCACGGCACTGCATCGGCACGTAGTTGATCAGGTTCTGCTCGAACCAGTCGATCGGCCTGCTCTTGGCGAACTCGTTGACCCTGGTTGGCTGGATGCGCGTATCGATCGGCCCTGCCATCAGCGTCAGCGTCGCCGGACGCGACGGATGATTGCCCTCGCACATGATCGCAGCGGCCGCGAGCGCCGACACCGACGGCTGGCAGATCGCAACCATATGCGGGCGCGGGCCCAATTGTCCGAGAAAGTCGATGAGGTGCTCGGTGTAATCGTCGAGCCCGAAACGGCCCTCGCTGCGGGGAATGTCGCGCGGATTGTGCCAGTCGGTGATGTAGACGTCGTGGTCCTGGAGCAGCGTCTTCACGGTGCCACGCAGAAGCGTTGCGAAATGGCCCGACATCGGCGCCACCAGCAACATGCGCGGCTGCTCGCCCACGCCTTCCTTCTTGAAACGCAGCAGCGAGCCGAACGGCGTCGCGTAGGCAACCTCCTCGGTGACCGCGACTTCGCGGTTTCCGACCATGACGCTGTCGATGCCATAGGCCGGGCGATGATAGGTGAGCGTGGAGCGCGAGATCAGCTCCAGCGCTGCCGAAAGCCGCCCAACGACCTGATCCGACATGCCCTGGGGCACCAGATGGAGGAATTTGAGCGCGGACGAGGCTCCCGCCCGCCACGGCGCCGTCAGATCCATCTGGTTCTGAAAGGCCTGATAAAACATCGACATCATACTGAACTGCCCACCTGTCCCATGGTGCCATGCAATATCGAAGCCAAAGTGGAGTCAAATCGCCCTCAAAATTGGCACATCGCTTGCTCCTGAAGCGGTGTGAGTCCACGGGGAAGCACAGGTAATGGGCACATCCGCAGGCCGGGCGGGGTGCAGGTCACAGGCGTGAGGGAATGGGCCATATGGCGAAAGCGACACTCACCATCAGCAGCAAGAACTATTCGTCCTGGTCGCTGCGTGGCTGGCTGCTGACGAAGTTTTCCGGGCTCGATTTCGAGGAGATCGTCACCGCACCGGACGACGCGTCGGCACGCGCCGAGATACTGCTGCTGTCGTCCTCGATCCTGGTGCCGTGCCTGCGGCACGACGGCGCCACGGTCTGGGATACGCTGGCAATCGGCGAATATCTCAACGAGGCGATGCTGGATGCCGGGCTATTGCCCGCGGATCGCGTCCAGCGCGCCCATTGCCGCTCGATTTGCGGCGAAATCCATTCCGGCTTCACCACGCTGCGCGCCTCGCTGCCGGTCAATCTGAAGGGGCATTTCCCCGGCTTCAAGATCTGGTCGCGCGCCCAGGCCGACATCGACCGGGTCTGGGCGATCTGGAGTGACTGCCTGGAGAAGTCCGGCGGTCCGTTCCTGTTCGGTGAAAAGCGTACCATGGCGGATGCGATGTACGCCCCCGTGGTGACGCGCTTCGTGACCTATGACGTCAAGCTCGAGCCGCGGCTGAAGGCCTATGCCGATACCATCATGGCCATGCCCGAGATGAAGGAATGGATCGCGGCGGCCAAGGACGAGCCGGCCGAGATCGAGGAGCTCGAGGTCGAATATTAGGCAGGCGCGCGCCGTCCTGCCCGTTTCGGCGGCGGAATTGAGGGCATGCACACCCGTTTCAGGAATTAACGTTTGGTGCTGTCGACAAGCCCGAGCCCGCCCGCGCGTCTCGCAGATATGGTACGCGCGAGCAGGGCAGTGCCGACATCTAGCCGTGAACAGGCGTGGACAGAGCTAAACGGCTGATTCGGACGCGATTCGTTCGAACCGCGTTCCGAAGGTTAAGACGGCGCGCGGCGCCGTTGCATTTTGAGACAGAAGCGAGCCTTCAGGCCACCCCGGTGTGCTTCATGCGCGGCAGGCGCCAGCCGATCACGGTTGCTTCCACCGCCACGCCGGCCGCGTCGTTCTGCCAGCGTCCCTCGACATAACGGCATGCGAACGGCAGCTGATACGTTCCGCTATGGTCCTCGCACAGCACCTCGACCCGTTGACCGGGCGGTGGTTCTCCGGCGCCATCGAATTCCGCCAGACGTCTGTCGCGCGTTGCCATTCCAAAAATCTCCCCTAAACAAAGCCGCGGAAAGAGCGCCCACTTCTTCCGCGTGCGGTTCACTGCTCCCCGTCCAAGGGAACACGCCAAGCTCAACGCGAGAATGCGGTACGAGTGTGGTAGCGTTGGCAAGCTCTGCGCGTTCCGCGCAAATTGCCGTGATTAATTTGACGAGGAACCTGAATGCCGCGCCGGTCCGCTACCGTTTGTTTCGCGATGTTACCGCTCGTCGCGCTGGCGCAAGCGCCAGTGCGCGCGCAGGACGTGCCCGGCATCGAGATCTGTACGGTCGAAAAGACCATGGAGCGGCGTACGAGCTGCCTCCAGAGCAACGTCGATTTCCTCCAGAAGACGGTCACGAAGCTTAACCTCGATCACCAGCAGAAGCTGGATGCGGCCAACCGCCAGATCGACGCGTTGAAGGTGACGCTTGCCGGCTTGCAGAAGACGCTCGGCGATCTCCAGGCCGCGCAGGCGAAGACGGCGGAGGATGTGAAGAAGAAGCAGGACGCGCCGCCGGCGAAGGATGCGAAGTAGGGGCTGACCGCAACGCCGATCAAGCGAGGCCTCTCGCGTTCGCCTAAACCGGCCTTGCTTCGAACGAGGGCCATATGAACCCAGCCCAGCGCGCGCTCTGGTACATCGAGAGCCATCTGGCCGAGCCGATGACGCTCGACGAGATCGCTGCGATCGGCGGCGTGTCGCGCTTCCACATGGTGCGCGCGTTTGCCGCAGCCACCGGCCATCCGGTGATGCGCTACGTGCGCATGCGACGGCTGACGGAGGCGGCGCGCAGCCTCGCCAAGGGCGCGCCGGACATTCTGTCGCTGGCGCTGGAGGCGGATTACGGCTCGCACGAAGCATTCACCCGCGCGTTCCGCGACCAATTTGGCGCGACACCCGAAGCGGTAAGGGCGGCAACGCGCCTCGACAAACTCAAGCTTCAGGAACCGATCCTCATGGACTCCACCATGCTCGACCATCTGGCAGCCCCGCGTTTCGAAACCGCAAAGGCCTTCCTCGTCGCCGGCCTCGCTGAGCGCATCTCCTGCGACAATGGCGCCGCCATCCCCGGGATGTGGGCGCGCTTCCATCAGGAGGTCGCAGGCATCCCCGCGCGGATCGGCAATGTCGCCTACGGCGTCTGTCATAACGGTGATGATGCCGGCAATTTCGATTATATCGCCGGTGCTGAGGTCTCCGACTTTTCCGAGCTGCCGCGCGGCCTGGGACGCGTCCGCATCTCCGAGCAGCGCTATGCGGTGTTCACCCACACCGACCACGTCGCCTCGATCCGTCGCACCGTCAACACGATCTGGAATCAATGGTTGCCCGCATCTGGCTTGAAAGCCGCGGACGCGCCGAATTTCGAGCGCTATGCAGAAAAATTCGATCCCGCCACAGGCAATGGCGGCTTCGAGATTTGGGTGCCGGTGAAGGAGTAGGGCAGCGCAACGCTGGCATACCTCCCCGCTTGCTTGGCAAGCGGAAGCGACTTTGTCATAACCGCAGGCAAATCTTGCGTGCGAGGCCCGTGCCGGACATCCCGCGCAAGCCATAACAAGCAGCCGGGAGGGCCTCCATGTCCAACGTTCGCGTTCTCGCCACCGACCTCGAATTTCCCGAAGGGCCGGTTGTGATGCCGGACGGCTCGGTCGTGCTGGTGGAAATCCGCGGCCAGCGTCTGACCCGCGTTTATCCCGACGGCCGCAAGGAGATTGTCGCCAAGGTCCCGGGCGGCCCGAATGGTGCGGCGCTCGGGCCCGACGGCAAGATCTATATCTGCAACAATGGCGGCTTCTCCTGGCATCCGGCCGGCAAGATGATCATGCCGGGACCGCAGCCGGATGATTATCTCGGCGGGTCGATCCAGCGCGTCGATCTGCAATCGGGCAAGATCGAGACCGTCGTGACCAAATGCGGCGAGCATGATCTGCGCGGGCCAAATGATTTGGTGTTCGACAAGCACGGCGGCCTCTGGTTCTCCGATCTCGGCAAACGCCGCGCGCGCGAGATGGATGTCGGCGGCATGTACTATCTCAAGCCCGGCATGAAGGAGATCGTCGAGGTCGTGCATGGCGTGCTGCCTGCCAATGGCATCGGGCTGTCGCCGGACGAGAACACCGTCTACATCGCGGAAACGCCGACGGGGCGGCTCTGGGCCTACGAGCTCTCCGCGCCCGGCACGCTCAAGCCGCGTGAGGTGATCTATCGCGGCGAGCGCGGAAATCCGATCTGCGGCCTCGGCGGCTACCAGATGTTCGACTCGCTTGCGGTGGAGGCCAACGGCAATGTCTGCGTCGCCACGCTAGTTTCCGGCTGCATCTCGGTGATCGCCCCCGACGGCACCCTGGTTGAGCAGGTCCCGACCGGCGACCGCGTCACCACCAACATCGCCTTCGGCGGCCCCGAGCTGAAGACCGCCTACATCACGCTGTCCGGCAAGGGCGAGCTGATCGCCATGGACTGGCCGCGCGGCGGATTGCCGTTGAATTTTTTGAACAAGTGAGCCAAGTCGTCATTGCGAGGAGCGGAGCGACGAAGCAATCCAGACTACCTCCGCGGTAAGACTCTGGATTGCTTCGCTTCGCTCGCAATGACAACAGAGAGAGACTTCAAATGCCCTGGCCTGATCCCATCACCCTGCGTGGACAGCACGCCCGTCTCGAGCCGCTGTCGCATCAGCACCGCGAGGGGCTGGTGGAGGCCGTGAAGGACGGCGAGCTCTCCACGATCTGGTACACCGCGATTCCGACGCCTGAGAACATGGCGAAGGAAATCGACCGCCGGCTCGGTCTTCAGGCCGCGGGCTCGATGCTGCCGTTCACCGTGTTCGACGCCGGCGGCAACATCGTGGGCATGACGACCTACATGAACATCGATGCCGCAAACCGCCGCGTCGAGATCGGCTCGACCTGGTATGGCAAGAGCGCACAGCGCGGACCGCTCAACACGCAGTGCAAGATTCTGCTGCTCACCCACGCGTTCGAAACTCTGAACTGCATCGCGGTGGAATTCCGCACGCATTTCTTCAACCATCAGAGCCGCCGCGCCATCGAGCGCCTCGGGGCCAAGCAGGACGGCATTCTGCGCAGCCATCAGGTGACGCCGAACGGCACGCTGCGCGACACGGTTGTCTACAGCATCACCGCGGCCGAATGGCCGACGGTGCGAACGCATTTGAACTATCAACTCAACGACAAGCCGCGCTAAAGGCGGCCGGGGTACCATGGATAGATTTGATTATGTGATCGTCGGTGCGGGCTCCGCCGGTTGCGTGCTCACCAGCCGGCTGAGTGAAGATCCCTCGACCAGCGTTTGTGTGCTCGAGGCGGGCCCGAGCGACTGGCATCCCTACATCCATCTGCCGGCGGGTTTCATCAAGACCTTCCACATGAAGAGCATCAACTGGGCCTACCAGCAGGAGGTTGGGCCCTGGACCGGCGGGCGCAGCATCTACGCGCCGCGCGGCAAGACGCTCGGCGGCTCGTCCTCTATCAACGGCCACATCTACAACCGCGGCCAGCGGATGGATTTCGACACCTGGGCGCAGATGGGCAATCGCGGCTGGGGCTATGCCGACGTGCTGCCCTACTTCCGTCGGCTGGAGAAGCGGGTCGGCGAGGGCGAAGACATTTATCGCGGTCGCGACGGCAACCTCACCGTCACGACGATGAATTGGCGCGATCCGCTTTGCGAAGCCTTCATGGAAGGCGCGGTCTCGCTCGGCATTCCCCGCAATCCCGATTACAACGGCGCGAAGCAGGAAGGCGTCTCCTACTGCCAGCGCACCATCGACAAGGGCTTGCGTGTCTCCGGCTCGACCGCGTTCCTGAAGCCCGCAATGAAGCGGCCCAACGTGCATGTGCACACGCATGCGCATGCGACCGAGATCATCTTCGAGGGCAAGCGCGCCGTCGGCGTGCGCTACATGAAGGGCGGCAGCGGCGGCACGCCGGTCGAAGTGCGCGCCAACAAGGAAGTGATCCTCTCCGGCGGCACCTATAATTCGCCGCAGCTGCTCCAGCTCTCCGGAATCGGCTCGCCCGATCTGCTCGGCGCCCACGGCATCGCCGTGCGTCACGCGCTGCCGGTCGGCGAAGGCCTCCAGGACCATTACGCGCCGCGCACGGTGGCGCGCGTCAAAGACATCAGGACCATCAACGAGCTCCGCCGCGGCTTCTCGCTGTGGATCGAGGCGCTGAAATGGGCGACCGCGCGCAAAGGCCTGCTTTCGCTGTCGCCGACCATGGTCTATTGCTTCTGGCACTCCGGCGAAAGCGCCGACAGCTCCGACCTGCAGCTTACGTTCACGCCGGCGAGCTACAAGGAAGGCGTGCAGGGCCAGCTCGAGGACGAGCCCGGCATGACGGTCGCCTCCTGGCAGCAGCGCCCCGAGAGCCGCGGCTATGTCCGCATACGCTCCAATGATCCGTTCGCACCGCCGATCATCCAGACCAATTATCTCGACGCCGAGCTCGACCGCCGCGTCATCGTCGGTGGCATGAAGCTCGCGCGCAGGCTCCTGAAGTCCGCACCGCTGTCGCCCTATTACGCTTATGAGGATTTCCCGGGCCCGAACATCAACACCGACGACGAGTTCCTGGCGGCAGCCACCGAACGCGGCACCACCACCTTCCACCCCGGCTGCACCTGCCGCATGGGCCCGGCCGATTCCACCTGGGCGGTGGTCGACGACCAGCTCCGCGTCCATGGGTTGGAGGGGCTGCGCGTGATCGATGCGTCGGTCATGCCGCGCATGATCTCGGCGAACCTCAACGCATCCACGATGATGATCGCCGACCGCGCCTCGGATCTCATCCGCGGCAAGCAGCCGATGGAATCCGCGCGCGTGCCGGATGCAGCGGTGGCGTGAGGGGCGCAACTGCGCAGGGTGGGTTAGCCCCGCGACTGCGCGAAGCGCAGTTCGCGCGGCGTAACCCACCGCTTCTCTCGACGCGGAAACGAAAGAGGTGGGTTACGCTGACGCTAACCCACCCTACGGTCTTCTTATTCTGTAGCTACAAAATATTGACGGCCGGATAAATCGTAGCGACATTATAGTCGATGAAAATCGTCCGGGATGAACCGAAGCGGCTCGCCAACCTCGACAAGCACGGGTTGGATTTTGCCGATCTCGACGAAACGTTTCCGTCGCATAACAGAAGCCAGCGCTGGGTTGCGACCGGCGTGAGTACCCGTGGTGTCATTGTTGTTGCGTTCGCCCGGTTGGGGCGCGAGGGCATCAGCGTCATCAGCATGCGCCCCGCAAGCCGTAGCGAAAGGAAACTCTATGCCAAACGCTAAAAAGAAGTCGGGCTACACCAAAAAAGACTTGCACGATGTCAGCGACAATCCGGAACTGACAAAGGCAGATTTCGCTAAGGCGCGCCCGTTTTCTGAAGCCTTCCCCGACCTCAGCGCATCCATTCGCAATGGCCGCGGCCCGAACAAGTCGCCGACAAAGAAGCTGGTCTCTTTACGCCTAAGCCAGGACGTGATCACGCATTTCAAGTCGACCGGGCCAGGCTGGCAATCGCGGATCGACGAGACCTTGCGCAAGGCGGTGAAGCGTAAGGCGTCGGCGTGATGACAGTCCCGTAGCCCGGATGGAGCGCAGCGCAATCCGGGACGACTGCATCGGCCCGCACGCCATGCCCCGGATTTCGCTGCGCTCCATCCGGGCTACGATTTGCAGTCGCATTTGAATTGTCCCGACGGGCAAAACACTTCGCGCGCCGTCAATTCCTCCCCACAAAAATATTCCACTTTACCGAAATTCGGAATTGCGGCATAAGTCGAAACAGCCCGGCCCACGAAGAGGGGCGGTTCGCGAGTCGTTCGAAACGCGGGCCGGGTTGCGGTGGACGCGGCAGCGTCGGCACGAGAGGTGCGGGCAGGGCGGGTAGTCCCTGTGAGTCCGCGGCCGCGTGTAGACGGACGGCGCTGAGCGCGTACGGCAAAACCGTGTGGTCCTGGCCGTCGTTGCTACGGTCAAGCCTTTCGCGGAGATGTGCGCGAGCCCAACCGGGCAGACGGCATTGTCAATTCGCGGGGTGAGGGAGGCCAGAAGGAATTCGGCTCCCGGGAGAGCACGGCATAAGCCGTCCGACCATCGCGCAGGGAAGGCCGTGTGTTCGGCCGCACCTGTATGCCGCTGTGCAGTCCTTTTGCGCTATCTACGCACAGCGGACCGTGGGTGCCAAGCCGGCACCCGGCCTTCCCTGCGCCCTCTTTTTTTGGCGGGCGAGGAATGAGCAAAGCTCGGGCGAAATGCGCCGCGAGGATGCGAAGGTGTGTCTGCGATTGCACGCTCACTGTCATCGCCCGCGAAGGCGGGCGATCCAGTACTCCGAGACAGTAGTGGTTCAGCCGAGAAGTCGCGGCGTACTGGATTCCCCGCCTTCGCGGGGAATGACACCGGTGGCTGGAGCGAGAGCGCGTAGGATGGGTAGAGCGAAGCGAAACCATCAGCTCCAACATCGCGGGAACAGTTTGATGGGTTTCGCTCCGCTCTACCCATCCTACAAGGCTTCTTACACTTCCCGTCGGCTCAAGAACGCCAGCCGCTCGAACAAATGCACGTCCTGCTCGTTCTTCAGCAGGGCACCGTGCAGCGGCGGAATGAGCTTGCGCGGGTCGCGCTCCCGCAGTTGTTCGACGGTCATGTCTTCGTTGAGCAGCAGCTTCAGCCAGTCAAGCAGCTCTGACGTCGATGGCTTCTTCTTCAACCCGGGCACCTCGCGCACCTCGAAGAAGATCCGCAGCGCTTCCTCGACCAGGCGCTTCTTGATGCCGGGGAAGTGGACGTCGACGATGCGGCCCATGGTGTCGGCGTCGGGGAACTTGATGTAGTGGAAGAAGCAGCGGCGGAGAAAAGCGTCCGGCAGCTCCTTCTCGTTGTTGGAGGTGATCATCATGATCGGGCGCTGCTTCGCCTTGATCGTCTCGCCGGTCTCGTAGACATGGAATTCCATGCGGTCGAGCTCGAGCAAGAGGTCGTTCGGGAATTCGATGTCGGCCTTGTCGATCTCGTCGATCAAGAGCACCGGGCGCTGCTCGGCGGCGAAGGCGTCCCACAGCTTGCCGCGCTTGATGTAGTTCTTGATGTCGGACACGCGGGCATCGCCGAGCTGGCTGTCGCGCAGGCGCGACACCGCGTCGTATTCATAGAGGCCCTGCTGCGCCTTGGTGGTGGACTTGATGTGCCAGGTCAGAAGCGGCGCGTTCAGCGCCTTCGCCACTTCCTCGGCCAGCACCGTCTTGCCGGTACCGGGCTCGCCCTTGATCAGCAGCGGGCGCTCCAGCACGATCGAGGCGTTGACGGCGACCTTGAGATCGTCGGTCGCAACATAGTCCTTGGTGCCGGTAAATTTCATTGCGCGTCCTTGTTGGTCGTCGTCCCAGGCATCGCCCTGGTCCAACAAAAGGAACGGCCGCTCATGGCGGCCGTTCCTGGTTCGGTCAGGCTTTCAGACCCGTTTTATCAGCGAAAGGATGACCAGCACAATCACCGCGCCGATCGTGGCGTCCAGGATCGAACCCAGCGTGCCCGTGGCCAGCGCGATGCCAAGCTGCGGCAGCACCCAGCCCGCGACCAGCGCGCCGATGATACCGACAACGATGTTGCCGAGCAGGCCAAATCCCGCGCCATGGACAATTTTACCGGCGAGCCAGCCGGCGATGGCGCCGATGATGAGTGCTGCGAGAATTCCCATTGCGAACGTCCCTAAAACAACCCCTTGAGGCCGCCAATTCTAGAGCAAAAAGCCGCCCGGTCCAGCGCCCGGCGCTGGTCTCGGCCCCTTGACGTCGGCCACCCGACGGGCAATCTGTCACCCATGTTCCTGCAATTCTTTACGTCTCTGCGCGATGCGCAGGTCCCCGTGACGCTGCGCGAATACCTCACGTTGATGGAGGCGCTCGACGCCGACCTCGCGGACTACACGGTCGAGAACTTCTACTATCTGTCGCGCACCTCGCTGGTGAAGGACGAGCGCAACCTCGACAAGTTCGACCGCGTCTTTGGCACCGTGTTCAAGGGGCTGGAAAGCCTGCTCGACGCCATGGAGGGGGCCGAGATCCCCGAGGAGTGGCTGAAAAAGCTCGCCGAAAAATACCTCACCGAGGAAGAGAAGAAGCAGATCGAGGCCATGGGCTGGGACAAGCTCATGGAGACCCTGAAGAAGCGGCTCGAGGAGCAGAAGGGCCGGCACCAGGGCGGCTCGAAGTGGATCGGCACGGCTGGCACGTCGCCGTTCGGCGCGCACGGTTATAATCCCGAAGGTGTCCGCATCGGCCAGGAGAAGAACCGCAACAATCGCGCCGTGAAGGTGTGGGACAAGCGCGAGTTCAAGGATCTCGACGGCAATGTCGAGCTCGGTATCCGCAACATCAAGGTGGCGCTGCGCCGCCTGCGCAAGTTTGCGCGCACCGGCGCGCCGGATGAGCTCGATCTCGACAACACGATCAAGGAGACCGCCAACCACGGCTATCTGGACGTGGTCATGCGCCCCGAGCGGCGCAACGCGGTCAAGCTCTTGGTGTTCTTCGACATCGGCGGCTCGATGGATTCGCATATCGAGCAGGTCGAGGAGCTGTTCTCGGCGGCGAAGAGCGAGTTCAAGCACATGGAGTATTTCTACTTCCACAATTGCCTCTATGAGGGCGTGTGGAAGCAGAACAAGCGCCGCTTCACCGACCGCACGCCGACCTGGGACGTGCTGCACAAATACCCGCACGACTACAAGGTCGTGTTCGTCGGCGATGCCTCGATGTCGCCCTACGAGATCATGGTGCCGGGCGGCTCGGTCGAGCATGTCAACGAGGAGCCGGGCTCGATCTGGCTCGACCGCATCATTCGCACCTATCCGCATTCGGTGTGGCTCAATCCGGTCGCTCAGAAGCACTGGGACTATTCGGAATCCACCACCATCATCAAACGCATCTTCGCCAACCGCATGTACCCGATCACGATCGAGGGGCTCGAGGGGGCGATGAAGGAATTGACGCACTAGCTGCACGCGCCGTCAGTCCGGACGGCCGCGCCAGCCGCCGACAAGAGGGAGAAGCACTTGCCCCAAAACATCACCCGCGGCATCAAGGCGCTGATCGACGAGGCCAATGCCGAGATCGAGACGCTCACCGCCAAGGACGCCATCGAGATTTCCAAGAACGGCGACGTCGTCATCGTCGACATTCGCGATCCCCGTGAGATCGAGCGCGACGGCCGCATCCCCGGCGCGTTCGCCTGCACGCGCGGCATGCTGGAATTCTGGATCGATCCGCAGAGCCCGTATGCCAAGCCGGTGTTCCAGGAAGACAAGAAGTTCGTGTTCCACTGCGCCGGCGGCCTGCGTTCGGCACTCGCTGCCAAGACAGCGCAGGACATGGGCCTGAAACCCGTCGCCCACATCGCCGGCGGCTACGCCGCCTGGCGCGACGCCGGTGGTCCGGTGGAGCAGTGGGAGCCGAAGAAGAAGGGGTGAGGGGTGTTTCGCTGTTGCTCCAATCTCCGGCGTCAATCCCCGCGAAAGCGGGGAATCCAGTACGCCGCGGCCTCTCCGCTCGATCACAACCGCCTCTGGAATACTGGATCGCCCGGCCAAGCCGGGAGATGACAGTGGAGTTTGATGCGCACTGCCTCAATCTCCCTCGTGCTACGCACGCCCCGGACTGACAAGAAAGACCTCGCATGACCGATCCCCTCGTTTCCACCGACTGGCTCGCCGCCCACATCAACGACGCCAACGTCAAGGTGCTCGACGCCAGCTTCAAGCTGCCGGGTGTGCTGCCGCTGCCGAAGGACGACTATCTCGCCGCGCATCTGCCGGGCGCTGTGTTCTTCGACGTCGATGCCGTGTCGGATCATTCCAACCCGCTGCCGCACATGTTTCCGAGCGCCGAGCAGTTCGGCCGTGACGTCGGCCAACTCGGCATCTCCAATGCCGACACCGTCGTCCTCTACGATGCCGGCGGCTGGGTCGCTGCGCCCCGCGCGTGGTGGATGTTCCTGTCCTACGGCCACAGCAATGTGAGCATCCTCAATGGCGGCCTGAAGAAGTGGCGCGCTGAGGGACGCGCGACCGAGAGCGGCGAAGTGAAGCCGAAGCCGCAGACCTTCAAGGCGAGCTATGACGCCAAGCGGGTGCGCAGCATGCAGCAGCTGATCGCCAACGTCGAAAGCCGCGCCGAGCAGGTGATCGACGCACGACCGGCCGAGCGTTTCGAGGGCCGCGCAGCTGAGCCGCGCGCCGGCATCCGCTCCGGTCACATCCCCGGCGCACGCAATGTGCCCTACGCCGGCCTGTTCAATGCTGCGACCGGCGAGATGAAGCCGCTTGATGATCTCCGCGCCGCGTTCACCGGCGCGGGCGTGAAGCTCGATGCGCCGATCGTGACGAGCTGTGGCTCGGGCGTCTCGGCCGGCGTGCTGACGCTCGCGCTGTATCGCCTGGGCGTCGCCGATACCGCACTCTATGACGGCTCATGGTCGGAATGGGGCCAGGAAAAAGGTCCGCCGATCGCGACCGGACCGGCGTAAGCTTATTGGCGCGTGCGCGCGGTCGTTGCGGCGAGCGCGGGCAGCGGCTGCCCGAACGGATCGAGCTGCTGAACCGGCGGAGGCGGACGCCTCACGATGCGGCGGTGCTTCTTCACCCGATGTGCGCGCGGCTTGGTCGCCTGGCTCGCGGGTGCAACGTTATCGGCCTTGGCCTTCGCCGGCGGATCCTTCCAGGCTGTGGTCGCGGGATCGTTCAGCGCGGCGACCTTGGCGTTCGCGATGTCGAGTGCGGACGAAACCTGGGCTGCACTGGTGTCGGCCGGCGTCGGCTCGCTCGCGGTCGTGGTTGGCGCGGTCGTGATCGGCGCGGGCTTGGCCTCGGCGACGGATGCGGTGGTGTCGGTCGGAGTGAGTGTATCGGTCGGCGTCGGAGCCGCGGCCTCAACCCTGGCCGGTTCGGCAGCCGGTGCAGCGGTATCAGCGACCTGTGGCTCCGGCGGAACGCTGGCCTCGGTTGTCACCGCGGCGATCTGCTCGGGCTCGCTCGCCGGCAGGGAAACGGTCGGAACCTGGTCGCGTAGCGTCGGCTCCGTTGCCTCTGGCTCCGCGCGCAACGCCGCGAGCACCGGCTGGGCCGGTTCCGACGCCTGTGCAAACACCTGCTCCTGCGGGCCGTTCCGCCAGGACGGATTGCTGACATACTGCTCATGGGTTGCCCGCAGCAGCGCGGCGGCGCCTAGGCCGAACACCAGGATGGAAGTTGACAGCAAGATCGCGGCAAGCAGGAAGCGAAAGCCGGGAAGCATTGACGGGTTACGAATTTCCGCCCCGGCGGCGTGTGGCCAGGGCCCATGAGCCATCTGAACGCGGTGACGGTACTGATTGCCGCGTTCGCCGCGCGGGGATCCGGAGCTTCAAAGCGATGGCGAATCAGGCTGATTCGACCATATCGCAAGGCCTCCGCGCCGTTCCGTAAAAAATCGGGGCCAAAGACTCCGGCAATCTACGGCGCCATGCGATTTCCGCCCCGTGATGCAACGGAGCAACGGTGCGCATTCACATCACAAATCGCCAAATCGGCCCAATTCGGCCTGTCATGTCTTGAATGTGCCGCTATCTTCGGTCATCTGGCCGTTAGCGGTCCGATAGGGCCTGGGGACTATACAAGAACGATGATGATCAAACATTTGCTGACGATATGCGCTGCCGCAACAGTTGCTGCGGCGGGAGCCTCGCTCGCACAGGCCCAGAGCTATCCGGTGCAGCAGGCGCCGAGCTATGGCGCCCCGGCCGAATATCGACCGGGCGACCGCGCCCCGAATTTCGACGCGCTGGAAGATGACGACGACGCGATGCCGCAGGCGTCGCTGCCGCCGCCCGGCCAGGACCCGCGCTACGGCCGCCCGGCTGGCCCGCCGGTCTATTCGGCGGTCCCGCCGCAGGGCCCTGTGACGTCGCCGGACGATCCGCGTTATGGCCGTCCCGCTGGCGCTCCGGTTTATTCGGCTGCCCCGCCGCAGGGCCCGGTGATGTCGCCCGACGATCCCCGCTATGGTCGCCCCGCCGGCGCACCGGCGGTGATCTATGCCGACCGTCCGGGCCAGGCGCCCGGCAGCGATGGCCTGCGTCCGCCGGAGGCGGTCGGTGGTGGTCCGGCCGCGACCGGAGCGGTTTCGCAGCAGCCTGCGGTCGGTGCCGATGGCCGTCCGATGTCGATCGCCTCGTTGCCGCCCGAGGAGCAGCCTGATGCTGCGCCGGCGCAATTGGCGCCGAACCTGCGCCGTCAGGAAGTTTCGCTGGCGACCAAGGAGCCGGCCGGAACGCTCATCGTCGATACCCCGAACACCTATCTTTACTACGTCCTCGGCAATGGCCGTGCGATCCGCTACGGCGTTCGCGTCGGCCGCGACGGTTTCACCTGGACCGGCGTGCAGAAGATCACCCGCAAGGCGGAGTGGCCGGATTGGCATCCGCCGACGGAGATGATCGAGCGCCAGCCCTATCTGCCGCGCTTCATGGCCGGCGGCCCCGGCAATCCGCTCGGTGCGCGTGCGATGTATCTCGGCTCGACCGTGTATCGCATCCACGGCACCAATCAGCCCTCGACGATCGGCAAGTTCGTCTCCTCCGGCTGCATCGGCATGCTGAACGATGACGTCTCGGACCTGTTCGACCGGGTCAAGGTCGGCACCCGCGTGGTGGTGATGCCGGGTGGCCCGGCGCCGGGAACGGCGACCGCGTCCGCAGCGCCCATGCCCGGTGCCGCCGCTGGTCCGGCCCCGATGGCCGCTCAGACCGGTCCGGTCGGGGGCACCCAGCCGACGGTGGTGCCGCCGCTGCCCGCGCCGGTCACGGTGCGCTAGGCGCGTCACGAAAATTTAGATTGCAAAAGGGCGTGCCGGCGGCGCGCCCTTTTCGTTTCAGGCGAGCTTCCGCGGCAGCTCGCCGCCCTTGGCGAAGGCGTCGATCGCCTCGACCATCTGGCCGTAATGGATGCGCAAGCCGTCCTCGGTCGCGTAGCCGAGATGCGGCGTGAGCACGAGGTTGTCGAGCTTGCGGAAGGGATGATCGACCGGTAGCGGCTCGACCGAGAACACGTCGATGCCGGCGCCCGCAATCCTCTTCTGCTGCAACGCCTCAAGCAGCGCCGCCTCATCCACGATCGGCCCGCGCGCGGTGTTGACGAGGAAGGCCGTCGGCTTCATCCGCGCAAGATCGACAGCTCCGACCAATCCCCGCGAGCGCTCGCTCAGCACCACATGGATGGTGATGATATCGGCCTTCGCGAACAGCTCCTCCTTGGTGGCATAGCCGACGCCGGCTTCCTTGCACTTCTCCGGCGTCAGGTTCGGGCTCCAGGCGATCACGTTCATGCCGAACGCTTTCGCGACGCCCGCCATCTTGCTGCCGAGCTTGCCGAGCCCGACGATGCCGAGCGTCATTCCCTCGATCTCGACGCCGGCAAAGGTCTGCCAGGGCTCGCCCGCATGCATGCGCGCGTTCTCGCGGCCGATGCCGCGGGTCAGTTCCAGGATCAGGCCCATGGTCAGAGGGGCGGTGGGGTCGCGGGAATATTGAGTGCCGCCGATGACGATGCCCTGCGCCTTTGCGGCCTCCATATCGATCGAGGCGTTGCGCATGCCTGACGTCAGCAGCAGCTTCAGCTTCGGCAGCGCCTGGAACAGGCTCTTGGGGAATGCGGTCCGCTCGCGCATCGCGCAGATGATCTCGAAGTCGGCAAGGGCGCTGGCCGCGGCCTGCTCCGAGGCGAAGGGATGGCTGAACACGGTGACGTCGACACGGTCGGGCAGTTTCGGCCAGTCGGCGACGTCAAGGGCGATGTTGAAATAGTCGTCGAGAATTGCACAGCGCAGCCGCGTCATCAGCGTTCATCCATGGCGAGAGGTGACGGCGCATGCGGGGGCGCCATCGTCGGAACCGGGCCATGGTTGCGCACAATCACACCTGCGCGCAAGCCGCTAGCGTCTTCAAAAATCCGATAGCGGAGAACGGCTCAGAGGTCGCGGGGCTTCAGCCGGAACGGCGCATTCATGCCGTGCTTGGCGCGCCAGGCGGGACCGGGGCCGCGCATGTAATGCAGCTCGGGCCGGTAGGGGTTGAAGGCCGTGGCGAAGAAGCGCTTCCAGAAACCCTTGATCTCCGTGACGAGCGCGGACGCATGTCCGGCTTCGGCCGGAACGGCAATGGAATTGGTCTCGATCAGAGCCATGATGGGCCTCGCTGTGCTCCCCGTTCATTCTGAGCGGGTGGCGCTGTTTCCGCGCGAAACCGAGCTTTGGCCTGATTTATTAAAAGATGGTTTCAATTGTCCGGATCGGTGGCCGGATGGTGTCCGTCCCGTATTCATCCGTGGTGAACGGAGGGAAAACATTGCCCTTTGAGGGCGGGATCGCTACATCGGCGGCAAGCAAATTTCCTCAAATCGAAGGTTTTCGGGACCGATGGCGCGCCAGTTCATCTATTTCATGCAGGGCCTGACCAAGAGCTACCCGACCCGCAAGGTGCTCGATAACATCCATCTGTCGTTCTATCCGGACGCCAAAATCGGCGTGCTCGGCGTCAACGGCTCGGGCAAGTCGACGCTGCTCAAAATCATGGCGGGCCTCGACAAGGAGTACAACGGTGAGGCCTGGGTCGCCCAGGGTGCCCGCGTCGGCTATCTCGAGCAGGAACCGCATCTCGATGCGGCGCTGTCCGTGCGCGAGAACGTCATGCTGGGCGTCGCCAAGCAGAAGGCCATCCTCGATCGCTACAATGAGCTGGCGATGAATTATTCCGAGGAGACCGCCGACGAGATGACCAAGCTGCAAGACGAGATCGAGGCTCAGGGCCTCTGGGATCTCGACAGCAAGGTCGACCAGGCCATGGACGCGCTGCGTTGCCCGCCCGACGATGCCGACGTCACGAAACTGTCCGGCGGTGAGCGCCGCCGCGTCGCGCTGTGCAAGCTGCTGCTCGACCAGCCCGAGCTGTTGCTGCTGGACGAACCGACCAACCATCTCGATGCCGAGTCGGTGTCGTGGCTGGAAGGCCATCTGCGCAATTATCCCGGCGCGATCCTGATCGTCACCCACGATCGCTACTTCCTCGACAACGTCACGAGCTGGATCCTCGAGCTCGATCGCGGCAAGGGGATTCCCTACGAGGGCAATTACTCGTCCTGGCTGGTGCAGAAGCAGAAGCGGCTGGAGCAGGAAGGCCGCGAGGATGCCGCGCACCAGAAGACGCTCGCCCGCGAGCAGGAATGGGTCGCCTCGTCGCCGAAGGCGCGCCAGGCAAAATCCAAGGCGCGCTATCAGCGCTACGAGGATCTGCTCAAGCAGGCGAGCGAGAAGCAGAGCCAGGGCGCACAGATCGTCATTCCCGTCGCCGAGCGGCTCGGTGCCAACGTCGTCGACTTCGAAGGCCTCAGCAAAGGCTTTGGCGATCGCCTCCTGATCGACGACCTCACCTTCAATCTGCCGCCCGGCGGCATTGTCGGCGTGATCGGCGCCAACGGCGCCGGCAAGACGACGTTGTTCAGGATGATCACCAAGCAGGACGCGCCGGACAAGGGCACCATCACGGTCGGCGAGACCGTGCATCTCGGCTATGTCGACCAGTCGCGCGACGCGCTCGACGGCAGCAAGAACGTGTGGGAGGAAATCTCCGGCGGCAACGAGCTGATCCTGCTCGGCAAGAAGGAAGTGAACTCGCGCGGCTATTGCTCGGCGTTCAACTTCAAGGGCGCCGACCAGCAGAAGAAGGTCGGTGCGCTCTCCGGCGGTGAACGCAACCGCGTGCATCTCGCAAAAATGCTGAAGTCCGGCTCCAACGTGCTGCTGCTCGACGAGCCGACCAACGACCTCGACGTCGACACGCTGCGCGCGCTCGAAGAGGCGCTGGAGGATTTTGCCGGCTGCGCCGTCATCATCAGCCATGATCGCTGGTTCCTCGACCGCATCGCGACCCACATCCTTGCCTTCGAAGGCGACAGCCACGTCGAATGGTTCGAAGGCAACTTCCAGGACTACGAAAAGGACAAGATGCGCCGGCTCGGCCAGGACAGCATCATCCCCCATCGCGTGAAGTACAAGAAGCTGACGCGGTGATCTCGACATGATGCGGCGGGCGCTCATCGCTGCGGTGATTGCTCTCACCTGCGGCTGGTCGCCTGCTCGTGCTGCCGACGCCGCCTTCATGCAGTTCATCGCCTCGCTCTGGCCGGAAGCTCAGGCCGCCGGCGTTTCGCGCGCGACGTTCGACGAGCAGACGCGCGGGCTCGAGCCTGACTACAAGCTGCCTGATTTGATCCTGCCGGGACGGCCCGCGACCGGCGCGCCGTCGCAGGCCGAGTTCGTGCAGGTGCCAGCGGACTACGTCAGGGAAGCCTCGATTGCGAATCTTGCGGGCGAAGGGCAACGGCTGCTGCAGAAATACAATGCGGCGCTGACGAAAATCGAGAGCAGCTCCGGCGTGCCCGCGACCGTCATGCTCGCGATCTGGGGACGCGAGACCGATTACGGCCGTTACACGCTGCCCTACGATCTCGTGCGCGTATTGGCGACGCAGGCCTATGTCGGCCGGCGCAAGGACACCTATCGCAACGAGTTCATTCTCTCGCTCAAGGTCCTCGGCGAAGGCGTGGTGACGCGCAAGGACATGCGCTCGTCCTGGGCCGGCGCCACCGGGCTCACGCAATTCCTGCCGTCCGAGTACTACAAACACGGCGTCGATTTCGACGGCGACGGCCGCATCGACATCTGGCATTCGGTGCCGGATGCGCTGGCCTCGGCCGCGCAGCAGCTCGTCAACAAGGGCTGGCAGAGCGGCGTGCGCTGGGCCTATGAGGTGCAGGCGCCGGCCAAGGTCGATTGCACCAGCGGCGTGCCCGAGGTGACGAAGCCGATCGGCCAGTGGTTGCGCGACGGCTTTGTGCCGGTCCGTGGACAAAAGCTCAGCGCCACCGAGCAGGCGCAGCCGGCTTCGCTGCTCCAGCCAGAGGGCATCTACGGTCCGGCGTTCCTGACCACGAAGAACTACTTCGTCATCAAGGAATACAATTTCTCTGACCTCTATGTGCTGTTCGTCGGTCATCTCAGCGACCGCATGACGAGCCCGCTGCCGTTCGCCACGCCATGGTCGGCGTCGAAGCAATTGCGAACCAAGGATGTCGAGACGATGCAGCGCGGGTTGACGCGCGCGGGACTCTACAAGGACAAGATCGACGGTAAGGCCGGCATGCAGACGCGCGCGGCGCTCGGCGCCTATCAGAAGTCGGCAGGCCTGAAAGTCGATTGCTGGCCGAGCGAAGAGGTGCTGCGTTCGATCCAGGCGGCGCGCTGAACAAGCCTTCCAAAAGAAAAAAGCCCGGCCGATGATCTCGGCCGGGCTTCGATCGCGGCGCTTGCGCGCGCGTTGCGATCAGATCAGTAGCAGACGCGAACCGGGCGGACGGCCCAGCCGTAGCCGTCCCAGTAACGCTGGCGCTGCCAGTAGCAGGGCGGGGGCGGCGGGCCGGGCTCGGCCACGTACACCGGTCCGCCATAGGCCGGACGGCTTGACGCGATGGCGCCGCCGATGATCGCGCCGCCAAGCAGGCCGGCCGCGATGCCGACGCCGACGCCGTCATGGGCCTGCGCGGACGGAGTGGCGGTCACCAGCGAACCGGCGATCGTCGCAACCGTGAGGGCGGCAACTAAAGTCTTCTTCATACTCTTGGCTCTCCTGAGAGATGGATGCTCGTTGTTAGAAGCACCCGGGGTTCAAAGGTTCACGCAGACTCTGATGGAATTGGCCTTGCAGCTAGGAAGCGCGCAAATGGTCAATCCGCGGTAAACGCACGCGAAGATGTGACGAGAAAAAGCGGTCTTTTTCAGGCCCTGAGATGAACGGCGCATCCGTAGTGAACCGGCTCAGCCGAATCGATCCAAGCGA
The DNA here is from genome assembly GCF_000938285.1 of Bradyrhizobium sp. LTSP857. Classification (NCBI taxonomy): domain Bacteria; kingdom Pseudomonadati; phylum Pseudomonadota; class Alphaproteobacteria; order Hyphomicrobiales; family Nitrobacteraceae; genus Bradyrhizobium; species Bradyrhizobium sp. LTSP857. The sequence goes on from NZ_JYMS01000017.1 coordinate 202,079, forward strand.
ACCGATCCAAGTGAATCGCTCCGAGTGAATCGGTCTAGGTGAATCGGTCCAAGCGAACCGGCTTAGCGCGCCTCAGCCACAGACTCTGACGCGGCGGACCCGCCAGGCATAGCCGTCCCAGAAACGCTGCTTCTGCCAGACACAGCCATCGCCGTAATAGTCGTCGGCGACGTAGCCGGGACCCGGCGCGTAGTAGCGGGGCGGGTAGCCGGGGCCGTAGCCCGGACCATATGCGTAGCCGGGACCGGGTCCGTAATAATACGGGGAGGCTAGCGCGCCGCCGACGATGGCACCGCCGATGATGCCGGCGGCAACGCCAGCGGCGACACCGCGTTGTGCATGGGCCGGCGTTCCGGCGGTCAGGACCAGGGTGGCGGCGGCAGCGACTGCCAGGAGCGTTTTCTTCATGGGCTCGACCTTTCACACACGAATACGGAACTCTTGCGGCCAAAGTTCCATACTTCGTTTGAATGATCAATGAACGGCGTCTTTGCCGGCCGCGACCAATTGGTTGACATCGTAGCTTTTCGCCAGGGGAGACGATCATGAACGGCGTCCTGACCAATGCCCTGATCGCCGTCGGGGCCGTCGGCGTGATTGGTTATGCCCTGATGACCCATTTGCAGAACCGCGGCCCGCGCTCGCGCGCCAGGGCAGGGGGCGATGGCGGTGGCGGCGACAGCTATTCGGACACGACGAATGACGGCTTCGCGCTGGGAAGCTGGTTTTCCAGCGACAGTTCGGGCAGCTCGACCGACAGCGGCAGCTGCTCCACGAGCGATAGCGGTGGGGGCGGGGATTGCGGAGGCGGCGGCGACGGTGGGGGAGGCGGTGGCGGCGACTAGGTCTCGATCCGGCCTAATCTTGATCCAGCACAACACCATATTTTAGAGCCGTTCTAGGCTGGTTCCGGGCCAGTTTGGAATAGCTTCAAATACCGGTTTTTCCTTTTGCATCCGGCCGGCCCCTTAAATATCGATATTGGCGCATCACCAAGGGCCCGCCGCTTCCATGATCGTCTGTTCCTGTAACGTGCTGAGCGATGACGACGTCCGCGCCGCCGTCGCCGATTCCGACGATGCCGTGCGTCACGCTAAGCAGATCTATGGATGCCTCGGCTGTAGCGCCGAATGCGGTCGCTGCGCCCGCACGATCAAGACCATCATCGAAGAAGCGCTCGGCCCCTGTGCCAAATCGTGCTGCTCCGGCTGCCCGCATAGTCACGCCGTGGCTGCCAACGACGAGACGGCCGAGCCTGCCCAGTTCGCCCTCGCGGCCTGCTGAAAACCAACATCATCGGATGAGCTTATCCCCGGCTGCGTCCCCGTAGCCGGTTGCCCTCGTTCCCAAACTGTTTTAGAAGCGTTCTAAATTCGGTTTCCGGCCGGATGGGACTGCAAATGCTGGAGTGAATCATGCAGGGCGACGCAAAAGTCATCGATTATCTCAACAAGTCACTGCGTCACGAGCTGACTGCGATCAACCAGTACTGGCTGCACTATCGCTTCCTCGACAATTGGGGCCTGCTGGACATGGCCAAGGTCTGGCGCAAGGAATCCATCGAGGAGATGGAGCACGCCGACAAGCTCACCGCGCGCATCCTGTTCTTCGACGGCTTCCCGAACATGCAGGTGCTCGATCCCCTGCGCATCGGCCAGAACGTCAAGGAGATCATCGAGTGCGATCTCGCCGCCGAGATGAGCGCGCGGGCGCTCTACCAGGAAGCGGCGACCTACTGCCATGGCGTGAAGGATTACGTCACGCGCGACCTGTTCGAGAAGCTGATGAGCGACGAGGAGCACCACATCGACTTCCTCGAAACCCAGCTCGATCTGATCGGCCGCATCGGCCTCGAGCTCTACACCCAGAAGCACGTTGGCGGGCTCGAGGGCGAGGGGCATTAAGCACTAACGTCGCCGTACACTCCGCTGTCGTCCCGGCGAAGGCCGGGACCCATAACCCCAGGGAGTAGTTGTGGTGCGCGATGGCAACCACGAGTCTTCGCCAAACAAAATCTTGTGGTTATGGGTCCCGGATCAGCGCTCACTTCGTTCGCTTGTCCGGGACGACGGCTAGACTAGTTGCACCAACTATAGCTGCGTCTTGTACCGCGCTTCCACGACATCCTGGCTCTCCGGCTCGCCCAGGCTGGTCTGGTCGTGGATGACGGTGCTGATGCTCGGCATCACCGAGCGCTGCACTTTCTCAGGCGCCCACAGCTTTGAGCGCATCAACGCCTTGCCGCAGTGGAAATAGACTTCGTTGACGGCGACGCTCAGCACCGCGCGCGGCGGCTTGCCGAATTCCACCATCGAGGCGAGCAGCTCCGGATCGGCCGACAGCGTGCCGCGCCCGCCGACGCGCAGCGTCTCGTCGATCCCGGGCACGAAGAACAACAGATGCACGAAGCCCGAGCCTTCGACGACGTTCCGAAAACTGTCGATCCGATTGTTGCCGGAACGGTCGGGCATCAGCAACTGGTTGGGACCTGCGACATGGACGAAGCCAATGCTGCCGCCGCGCGGCGAGGCGTCGACGCTGCCGTCGGCGCCCGATGTCGCGAGCACGCAGAATGGCGACATCTCGATGAATTTCTCCGCGTGCACGTCGATCGCGGGACGCGCCTTCGCGATCACGCGCGGGGTCGGCTTCGGATAGATGGTGGCGAGGTCTTCGGCGCAAAGCTCGGTCACGAAGGTCTCCCTGGTTGAATGCTTAAGGATATCATTCCCCGGCCTGATCGCTATCCCCTTTTGTCACGCCGCCACGGCCAGTCGATCACGCCGGCGCAGTACAGCGCCCACCAGATGATGACCGGCTGAAGTGCCAGCCGCGGCCCGTGATAGAGCCAGCTGTTGGGAATGGGCGAAAGGTCGACGCCGTCGATGGCGTGCTTGATGTTCGCCGGCCAGACGCAGAGCGCATAAAGCGCAAGTGCAATGCCGGCCCACCAGCGCAGTGGTTTTGTCACCAACGCGATTGCGCCCGCGATTTCGCAGACGCCGGTGATGAGGATGATTTGCGCCGCAAACGGAACCCAGGACGGCGTGATCGCGAGCAGCTTGTCCGGAACCCAGAGGTGCGCGACGCCCGCGGCCATGAAGAACGCCGCCAGCACATATCGCATGACGGCGCGTGTACGGCTGTTGCCGAGATCGGATTGCATGAGCCCAAATAGCACGTGCGGCATGGAGTAGCCACGGCACCCGCGCAGAGGTCGGGAGCAGGCGCGACCGGGTGGCGCAGGTAGCGCAGATAAATAACCTCGCTTATAACGGGTGGTGTACTTTATCGTTTTTCAAGGAAGGAATTTTGTCATGGCCCCAACGCAGGCAATGCGGGTCGCTGGCGATCGGCCGAGCCGTCGCAAGCATGTCCCAGGACAGTTCATTGTTCGGTTGAAGCCGGCCGTTGTCCGGCAGATCGCGGCGACCTCGCTTCAGGCGACAACGTCACGCGCGCTCATAGCAGCGATGCCCGATGAGGTTCGAGGTCCGATCGATTTCCTGCGCGACAATTTCGGGCTTCAGTCGATGAAGCCGCTGTTCGTGGTCGGCGGCGGTGATGCACCCGCGCAGCCGCAGGTGATGGCTTTGGCCGCGGTGCATCGCTCGATAGCGCGCTCCGCAACGGCGGCGCCGCGGGAGTCGCTGGCCGGATTTCAGATCGTGCAGGTGAAGGACAGGAAGATAGATGCAGGAGCCCTGAAGCGCCTGAGTGCTTCCAAGGCGATGGATCTGGTCGAGCCCGTTCCCAACCGGTGGCTCAGTGCCGCCGCCGATCCCATGAAGATTCGGCAGTGGGGCCTTCGCGCCATCAGATGGTTCGATCGACCGCGACCGGGTGCGGGGCGCGTTCATGTCGCCGTGCTCGACAGCGGTGTCGACGCTGGACATCCCGACCTCGCAGGAGCGATCGATGAATATCGTCACGACGGCAACGGAACGCGCGATTTTCTCGGCCACGGCACACACGTCAGCGGCACGATCGCGGCCGCGGTCAATAATTCGGTCGGCATCGCAGGTCTGGCCAATTGCCGGCTGCACTGCTGGAAGGTCTTCGACGATCCCAAGCGCGCAGGCGACGATGAGAACTTCAACTTCGAGTTCTACAGCAAGGCGCTCGCGGCCGCGCTCGATTCCAACATCAAGGTCATCAACCTCAGCATTGGCGGTGAGGACCATTCGAAGGCGGAAGCGACGATCTTCGCCGAACTGATCGATGCCGGCGTCGTCATCTCAACCGCGATGGGTAACGAGTTCGAGGACGGCAATCCGAAGGAGTATCCGGCGGGCTACGCGGACACGATCGGAGTTGGCGCCGTCGACGAGTCTCATCGGCGTGCCTCGTTCTCCAATACGGGGAAACACATCAAGCTGGTCGCGCCGGGTGTCAACATCCTGTCGACGGTGCCCCGGGTGAAGGCAAGCTTCGCCGATCATGTGAGCTACGATTCCTGGCCCGGGACGTCGATGGCAACGCCGCATGTGACGGGTGCCGCTGCACTCGTCTACATCAACAAGCCGAAATCCAGGGCCGCCGGCCTTGCGGTTGCCAGGCGCCTGATCGCGACCGCGATCAAATTGCCGGCGATGCGGGGAAGGGATTTTACGCCGGAATACGGTGCCGGCCTCCTGGATGTCGCCGCTGCGCTGGGCCGGAGCGACTGCGGCAAAGAAATCGGGCAGAAAAACTGCCAAGAAAGCTGCCAAGAAAACAACCAAGGCGAAACCGGCGAGAAAGGGACGAAAATAGGTTCTGCGACCTTGATCGGGCGCCGCGAACGGCTAGCTTCTCAGCATGTCGGTGCAGTTCAAATTTCACGATCGTGTCGATCAGCGTCGGCGGCGCATGATCATCAAGACGCTCGGCGATGCCGGCTATGCCGCCGAGAGCCTGTTTCCGGGAGAGAAGCGGCAAACCCTCGCCGCGATCTTCACCGTCGTCGAGGCCGACGCCAAATCCGTTCGCGCCGCGCTCGACGATTTCGGCGATGAGATCGAATATGTCGAGGCCTCGCCCAAGCGAGACCTCAAGGCCTGAGTGGCTTAGACCGCGTCCGCCGGCACGAAGCAACTGATGATGATGGCGCCGCGGTGGTGGACGTACCACACCACGGCGTGGCCGACCGGATTGCCGCGATCGCGGATGATGGCGCGCTCAGGCACTGCCATCCACTCTCCTTCGATCGGCACCCAATAGCTGCCGCCGCGCACGTCGTATTCGGTGCGATGGCCGTCGGAGATGTCGCAGCAGGGCACGCCGTTCGGCGCCATCACGCTCTTGAACCAGGCGCGGATGTCGGGCGCGACGTTGTCATATTGCCCGTTGTCGAACGCGAGCGCGGCGCTCGCAAGCGCGGGCATTGCGGCCAGCAGAGCGAACAGCGCAAGCCTGCGCATGCGATCCTCCTCACCGCGTCTCGCGCAACGGCGCGCGATCGCGTCGCGTGTCGATTCGTATCGTTGACGCAATTAAGCCCGAGCTGTCAGCGCATTGCATGCTCAAATTATATGCGGCGACGACGCGCCGCACATGATGCGTTGCGATAGAGGGCGCGGTCCGCCGTCTTTACATCGTGCGCTGCGGCGCATTTTGCAGCAATTGCCGGATCTGCTCGCTGTAGAATGCGGCGTTGCCGGTGGTGCCGTGGCCGCGCGTCTCGGTGCTGGCGGGGATCAGGTAAAGGTGTCCGCTCTTGACCCGCTTCATCGCAGCGTCGGTGACGCCGGTCTCTGGCGGATTGCGCTCGTCGTCGGCGGAATTGATCAGCAGCAGCGATGCCTCGATCTGCTCCAGCTTCCCAGCGGCATTGTAATCGTGCGAGGACTCCCACTGATAGATGAAGTCGTTGGCATCTGCCGTGATCGGTGCGGCAAGCCGCTCGTCGACGATCTTGTCGGCCTTCGCTGCGGTCGGCGCCTGTGACTGATAGGCCAGCGTTCCGCCGATGCTTGCTATGCCGTAAGCGGCGATCGCGTATTTCATCATGCGCGGCTGACTGGCGTAGTTGCCGCCATTGTAATCGGGATCGTTGCGGATGGTGTCGAGCATGATCCGCCGCAGCATCCAGTTGCGTGATGCCATCTCCGTCGGTTGTGAGGCCATCGGGATCAGCGCATCCATCGCCTTCGGATATTTTTCGCCCCACAGCCAGGTGTGCATGCCCCCCATCGAATTGCCGATGACGAGCCGCAGATGCTTGACGCCGAGGCCTTCGGTCACCAGGCGGTATTGCGCCTCGACCATGTCGTCATAGTCGTATTTCGGAAAGCCCGTCTTCATTCCGTCGGAGGGTTTTGACGATTTGCCGTGGCCGATGCTGTCGGGAATGATGATGTAGTATTTGGACGCATCGAGCGGTTGTCCGGCGCCGAACAGCTCGCCTGCGAAGCTTGCATTGAGCATGCTCGCGGCCGAGCCACCCGATCCATGCAGCACCAGCACGGGTTGGCCGCTCGGCTCACCGACGGTGGTGTAGTGCAGCCGCAGCTCCGGCATCGTCTCGCCGGTGTGGAACTTGAAGTCCTTGGCGATCCAGTCGCCCTGCTTCGGCGCCGGATAATCCGCGGCCATAGCTGGTATTGCGATCGACAGCAGGATGGCCGTCAGTGCCGCGCAAGACGTTCTCATGTTTCTCTCCCCATGCGGCTCGTAGTCGGCGGCCGCGTTATGAGGGACCTTAGCAGAAGTTCCGGAAGGATGTAGGATTTCGCCTCAGCCGATCGTCTTAGAGGGAAACATCGGGAGAGACTGCATGTGCCGCAACATCAGGACGCTGTTCAACTTCGAGCCGCCGGCGACGGAGGATGAGATCCATGCCAGCGCGCTCCAGTTCGTGCGAAAACTGTCCGGCTTCAGCAGGCCATCGCAGGCCAATGAGGCGGCGTTCGATCGCGCGGTGGCGGAGGTCTCGGAGGCTGCGCGAAGGCTGCTGACTTCGCTCCACACCCACGCGCCGGCGCGCGACCGTGAGGTCGAGGCGGAAAAAGCGAAGGAGCGTTCACGGCTGCGCTTCGGCTGAAGAACGCCGATCCGTGATCCGGCTCACGGAAAAAGCAGTCTCGGCGCGCGATGATGTCCACCGGGGTTTTGATAACCCGGAGCACGACCATGAGCCGCCCTCTTCTTCCGCTGAAAGCAGGTGCCATCATCTTCACGCTGCTGTGGACCGTGTGGATGATGTGGTGGGGCGGCTCGTTCTCGAGCGCGAACGTCGTCATCCTGGCCCTGTGCGGCGGCGCCGTCGGCTATCTCTGGTATCGCGCCATGCGCTGGCAGTTCGAGCGCATGGGCATGCTGCCGCGGCGTGAGGATCAGGCGAAGTAGCCGCTAATCCTTGTGGCCGTGCTTCTTCTTTTTCTTCTTTTTCCTGTGCTCATCGCCTTCGCTCTCGTCGCCTTCGTCATCGACGATCGCATCTTCGTCCTCATGCACGGCGGCTTCCAGCGCCGCGCGCTCGGCGGCTTCCTGCTCGCGCTGGCGGCGGCGTTCGTCCCAGGCGTCGAACAGCTGTTCGAGCCACGGCAGCACCTGCTCGATCGACGGCAATTGGCCGGGCGGACCGGCCTCGCCGCGCGGGCCTTGGGTCCCGGCGGGGCCTTGGATCCCGGCGGGGCCCTGCGGTCCGGCTGATCCACGCGGACCGGCTTCGCCGGGCTTACCCGGCAAGCCGGCCTTGCCCTGCGGTCCAGCCTTTCCGGCAGGCCCTGGCTTGCCCTGTGGCCCCGGCTTGCCGCGCGTCCCGTCCGGCCCGCGCTTGCCCGGATGACCCTGCGGCCCCGGCCGTCCCGGCTCGCCCTGCCGCCCGCGCGGACCCGGAGGTCCCTGCCGTCCCTGTTCGTCTGCCACGCCACTGCTCCCTCTGCGGAAGCAAGCTACTTAGCGGCGTTTGACGACAGCAGCAATTCCGCCGGTGCATCTCGCAGGGCTTGATCAACATCAATCCGCGCCATGAATCAGCGCCATGTTGCGCGGCCTTACGCGTCAATCGTGATAGGCGGGCACGTCGATGCCGGAGGCGGCGTAGAGCCTGATCTTGTTGCGCAGCGTGCGCACCGACAGGCCGAGCACACGCGATGCGCGGGTGCGGTTGCCGTCGCACCGGGCGAGCGTCTGGATCACGAGCTCGCGCTCGACCTCGCCGACGGTCGCACCGATCAGCAGCGGAACGATCTGGTTTGGGGCAAGGAATTGCGCGCCCTGCTCGGGCGCCGCGACATGGACAGTGGTCATCAACATACTCCCCGATCAACGCCCGCTTCCATCGTTGGAAGCGGATCGAGAACAAACGACCCCCAGGCCGTAGATCTACGGTGGGAGGGTTTGGTTAATGAAAGGTTAATTGCGGGTTGGTCGCACCAATTGACCTCAGGAATGCCGCGCCGCTGCCGCGATTGGCACAGGATGCATGGTGATGCGGACCGATTTTGGTCCGCGCTCACACGGTCCGATACCCACCATCTACCATGACGATGGTTCCGGTGACGTAAGACGACAGGTCCGATGCGAGGAAGACCGCGGGGCCGACGATATCCTCGGGCTTGCCGGTGCGCGCGAGCGGGGTGTGATCGACGAAGGCCTGCACCAGCGCCGGATTTGTGGCGCGCACGTTGGCGTTGATGTTGGTTTCGATGAAGCCCGGCCCGATCGCGTTGACGCGCACGCCTTCCTTGCCGAGTTCGACCGCGAGCGCCTTGGTGAAGCCGAGCACGCCGTGCTTCGAGGTCGTGTACGCCGCCGAGCTCGGCGTGCGCAGATGCACGAAGGACTGGATCGAGCCGATATTGACGATGCGGCCTTTACTCGCGCGCAGCGGTGCGAGGAAGGCCTGCGTCGTGTTGAAGACGCCGTTGAGGTTGAGCGAGATGATATCGTTCCAGTCCTTCGCCACCGCCTCCGTGTCCGCGGTAAAGGCGTTGCGGCGGGTGATGCCGGCATTGTTGACGAGGATCGAGACCTGCCCGACCTTGTCGGCGACCTGCTTGGCCAGTGCAAAACAGTCCTCACGCTTGGTGACGTCGAGCGCGAAGCTCTCGGCCTTGCCGCCGGCCTTGCGGATCTCCTGCGCGGCCTCCGCGACCGTATCGGCATTGACGTCGAGCAGCACCGCTTGCGCGCCCTCGCGCGCGTAGCCGGCCGCGATCGCCCGGCCGATGCCGGAACCCGCGCCCGTGACAACAGCAATGTGGTTTGCAAGCAATGCCATGACATTTTCCTCCCGGATTCGTTTCGAAATTTCATGAAAGGCTAACTCGAAATTAAGGGGTCGGAAACGGCGGCCTTGGCATACTGATCTTGATTGCTAAACGTTGCGCGCATGATGGAACGACTTGAATCCTGGAAACTGGCGCTCGAGCGCTTGAGGTCGGCGGAGTTCGCCGACTGGCCCGAGGCGGGTCGGCTTGTGGCCGAGATCGCGCGGATGAGCACGGATGCCACGCTGCGGCAGGCCGCCGATCAGGCGCTGCCCGTGCTGCGCCAGGCCGCGGAGAATGACGATCACGGCGTTGCGCTCGCGGCCCGCCGCCGCATAGGCGTGATCCTCGATGTCGTCCACGGCCTGACGGCGCCGCGTTTCGGCCGCCGCAACGGCGCACCGAAAAAGCTCTCCAGCGAGGACCGCGCCCGCAAGATTCTCGGCCTGCCGCTCGCCGTGCAGCTCACCTGCGACGACATCAACCAGGCCTATCGCCGCGCCGCCAAGGGCAAGCATCCCGACCAGGGCGGCAGCGCGCAAGCCTTCATCGACCTCGCCGCCGCACGCGACATCCTGATCCATCCCGGCGCCCACAAGGACGCGTGAGAGCGATCAGCTCTTGTTCACGCAGCTCGGATAGGGCGCGGCTTCGCCGGGTATGATCGGGCAGAGGTCGATCGGGCTGAGATCGCGCAGGCGCGCTTGCCAGCGTTCGTCGTTGACCGGCGGCTCGTCGCTCTCGGGGCCGCGCTCGGCCCATTGGATGGTGTAATAGTCGGTCGTGCCCTTGAGCGTGATCAGCAGCGCGGTCTCGCTGTGCCGGGTCGGTCCGCTGTCGACGCGGCCGCAGCCGATCACCGCGACAAAACCTTCGAAGCGGCCGAAGTTCATGGTGCCGAACGGTCTTGCCGCAAAACTGTCGGGGCAGGCCGATTTGAAGCCGCCCGCGATCGCGCCCGCGAAGATCTCCGGCGAGCTGCCTGGCGTCAACGTCATGCCCTTCTCGCCGGTCACAGTGATCATCTGCGTCCAGCGCTCGGGCGTCTCGCCTTTCAGCACGGCTTCGCGGATGTAGTGACCGCCCTTGGTGTTCTCGAACACCGCGGTGAAATTCGACGGCATGGTGAAGGTGACGAGCTGGCCGAAGATAGGCGAGATCACGCGGAAGGATTCTGGGGCCTGCGCCTTTGCCGTTGCGGCGAGCAGGAGCGACGCGGCCAAAACTGCTGCTGTCGTCGTCCGTGCGCGCATTGACCTGCTCCACATTCAGCGAGTAAAAAAACGACCGGGCAAGGAAGCTAGCATCGCATCCTTGCCCGACCCTTATCGTCCGCCGATCGAATTCTTACCAGCTACAGTGGCCGGCCTTCAACGCATGGTCCTTCAACTCGAGCGCGTCGAGGAAGGTCGGCACGGTCGCGCTGGCGCGGTGGTAGCCCGCCGGCCACGGCGTGGTCGGAATGCTCTCGTCCCAGATCTGGCAGACGCCGCTGTCCTGCCAGCGGATCAGATGATAGCCGGCCTCGGCCGGGCTCACGGCAGCGAAGGCGACAATTGCAAGACCGGCAGCAGCGCACAGCACGGACATACGACGCATGGATCAGCTCCTTAAATGAAAGATATGATGCGCCTCCCGACAATGATGGGGAGGGTTGGTGCGGGACGCTTTCAGTGTGCGCCCCGGACAAGGTGTGAGTAGGCCGCAAGCTGCGACAGGTTCAAATCGCGCCCGGAGGAAATGCCGGAATTTGGCTGAAAAATGCCGGCCGGCGGCGTTGCGCCCCCCGTGAAAAAGCGAAGGGCGGGCTGCTCGCGCAACCCGCCCTCGAATTCAATCTGGTGTTGGCCGGCTTAGAGCGTGCAGCGGCGCTCCCCGCGCAGCTTGATCTGGAGCTCGGAGGCGGCGGTGAAGGTCGGGAGCGGCTTGCTGACGACCTTGTAGGTCGAGGCGCCCCACTGGAACGGCTTGTAGCGGAGATCCTCGTTCCAGACCTGGCAGATGCCGGTGTTGTCCCAACGGATCACGTAATAGCCGACCGCCGCCGAGGCCGGCGCGGCGAATACGGAGGTGGCGATGCCGGCAACGGCACAGAGGGCGAGAACGCGACGCATGAAAAATCTCCTGATAGGGAAGGGTGACCAGAAAATTCGTGCGGTAAAAGCAGATCCATTGCAAGCCGAGGAGCGGCCGTTCACGGATATGTCAGATGGAGCCGTGCACTTGGTTCGGCCGAGTGTCCAGCAAGCCACACGCGCTAAGCGTGGCTCACTTCGCCAGCGAGGCGACTGCCTCGATCTCGATCAGCATTTTCGGATCGGGCAGCGCCTGAACCACGCAGGTGGTGCGTGCAGGGAAAGGCGCGGGCCCGAACGCGCCGGCATAGAGTGCGTTCATCGCGGCGACATCGGAGGCGCGGGTCAAGAGCACGTTGACCTTGACGAGGTCACGCATCGTGGCGCCGGCCTCATCGAGCACGCGTTTGATGTTGATGACGACGTTGGCGAACTGCGCATCAAAGCCGTCCGGCAGCGCGCCATTGGCGTCGAAGCCGGGAATGCCGGAGACGAACAGGAGGTCGCCGACGCGCGCGGCAAAGGACAGCGGCGGCGCCTTGACGTGCGGCGGGGGTGCAAAATGCTGGATCGGCATGGGATCACCTTGGGTGGTCGTATGAGCCTAGGAAGCCTCTCCCACAAAAAATGCGAAAACAACCCCATGCACAGTAGAAATCAAGCAGAAATCATTGATCTTTTCGAATTCGGGAAAAGCAAAACAATCATTTGCTCTGTCGGGCAAAACAGGGGCAGAATGGCATGATGGCGATTGGGCGTCTTGTCGCGCCAATCTCCGCTGTCATGCCCCGGCTTGACCGGGGCATCCAGTACGCCGCAGCCTCTCGGTTCAATCACCGCCGTCTCTGGAATACTGGATCGCCCGGTTGAACCGGGCGATGACAGTTGAATACGCAGCTGCACCTCACGACTCACGTCCATCCCATCATGTTGCCGCCGCGATCGATCGGATACATTTGCGGCATCTGATTCGCTTCCCTCCTTGAAAAATAGCCCCCGGAGACGCCCCATGAAATTCGCATCCACCTTGCGTGCCGCGCTCGTTGCCATTGTAGCCCTTGCCGGCCTCTCGACCGCGGCGCAGGCCGATGGCGGCACCGTGGTGCTGACGATCTACAAGGCGGGCTGGATCATCGGCGGCTCGGGCGGGAGCGGCATGCTGAGCTTCCGCGGCCGCTCCTATTCGCTCTCCACCGGCGGTCTCGATTACGGCCTCGTCTTCGGCGGCTCCAAGACCGTGCTGCGCGGCCGCGTCTCCAACATCAACCGCCCCTCGGACGTCGCCGGCGTCTACGGCGCCGCCGGTGCCGGTCTCGCGGTCGGCCGCGGCGCCCGCGCCATCGTGCTGACCAACCAGAAGGGCGCGGTGCTGGAGCTGTCGGGCACCCAGACCGGCCTGATGGCGAACGCGGATCTGAGCGGGCTCGCGATCACGATGCGGTAGGGTTGCGGGTCGCGTAGGGTGGGTTAGGCGAAGCCGTAACCCACCTCTTTGATTTCCGCGGTGACAGAGGTGGTGGGTTACGCTGCGCTAACCCACCCTACGATCTCGCGACCGCCGCATGAATCCTCTCGCAATGGGCGACGAGGTTCTTGTGCGCGTCGACGAACGCTTTCAGCGGCGTCGGGATCGGAAAGTAATAGATATTGGCGATGAAGCCGTAGATGCCGGCATCACAGCTGGTTGGCCGCTCGCCATGCACGAAGCCCGTTGCAGGCACGATCTCGGCCAGAGTCTTCAGATCCGCGAGCCCCCGCGCATAGGCCTGTTCCGGCGTGTAGCGGCCGATGCCCTGGAAATGATAGCGCTGTGCGTTGTAGGCCTTGGCCTTCTCGAAGCCATCAGCGTCGATCTGCGGATGCTGCGCGATGAAGCCGTCGCGGAACGCGGGATAATAGCGGTCGTCCTTCCAGCGCGAATACGACATTACCCAATAGAGGTCGTCGAGCATGCGCGTGACGAAATGATTGGTTCGTCGCTGCTCCGGTGAAAGCGCGGCATCGATGGTGAGATGATATTTCGCGATTGTATGCGTGATGATCGTCTCGCTGTCGCCGATGGTCTCGCCGTCGTCGACGACATAAGGCAGCTGCCCGCGCGGCGCGGCCGAGGCGTCGAACACGTGCTCGTGCACGAAGGGCACGCGCGCGAGCTTGAGGAAGGCGTAGACCTTGAGGCCGTAGCCGTTGTTGTCGGCGACGCCGAACAGTTCCGGATAGGAATAGAGGGTCAGCATGGTGGCTTCCTCGCTAGCGTGTCGGTGCCTTGGCTCGCTGTTCGGTCGTGATCGCTTGTGCGGATTTGCTGGCACGGATCATCAGAAACGATCCGGACGTGCCCGGCAGCCGCCAGCGCCCGTCGATCTCGGTTGCTTCTGCATTTGTCACGCCGTCATAGTGGACCGTGTCGAAGCCGTAACCGGGCGGATCATAACGCTTGACGAATGAGACCACGGTGCCGGAGCGATGGCCCGTGATCGAGGCGTTGTGGGTTCGCAGCGGGCATCGCGGGTTCGAGCAGGGCTCGGTCACCTCGCCGAGGAGCGCGCCGCCGGTCTCGATCAGCGTCGCGGTGAACGTGACCATTCCCGTGCCCGGTTGAATGTAGGTGCCGTCCCAGACACCGGAGAGATCTTCGCTCATTGCGGTGGCTTCCTGGAATGATGCGCGCCGGATGGCGTCCGGTTGTTCCACTTCAAGTCGTATCGCCGCCGTGACGCGCTTGCAACAGTTCTGAGCTTTGTACGCGATCTCGTTCAATCGGAGGACGCGTGGGATCGCTCTTTCGCAGTATGGGATTCGGGCTTTCTTCCATGCAGTAAGGCCCGATATGCGACGTTCATTGATCCGCCAAACAATGCGGGGATTGCCATGGGGCGCCACACTTCTTGCCGGCCTTGCCGTCGCCGCCCCGGCGCTAGCCGCGGACCTCGCCCCCTTCACCAAGGCGCCGCCAATCGTGGCGTCGTCGTGGACCGGCTTCTACGCAGGACTCGGGCTGGGCCTGCGTGCAACGCAGGCCGATCTCACCACCACGTTGGCAGAGCGAAACGGCTTTTCCTTCGATCCCAACAGCGCCGTCAATACGCAACCCGTCAACGGCACCGGCTTTCGCGCCAATCCCTATGCCGGCTACAACTGGCAGGTCACCCCAAGCTGGGTCTTTGGCGTCGAAGGCGATGTCGGCTTTGGTGACCAGACGACGACGCTCCGTGGGTTCACCTACGGGCCGTTGTTCGGCTCGTCCACCTTCAACGCCGACGGCCTCTCGGTTAAAACCACTTGGGATGCGAGCCTGCGCGGCCGCGCCGGCTATCTCCTGACGCCGGCGACGCTGGTTTATGCCACCGGCGGCCTCGCCTGGCAGCATTACGACATCACCTCGACCTGCGTCAGCGTCGTCTGCGACGGTGCGACGCCGGCAGTGGTGTCGAATTCCACCACCAGGACGGGCTGGACGCTCGGCGGCGGCGTCGAGACCGCGCTCGACGGCAACTGGCTGCTGCGCTCCGAGTACCGCTATGCCGATTTCGGCACCGCGTCGTTCTCGATCACACGCGCCACGGCGTTCGGTCTCACCATCGAGAATTTCGATACGAAGCTCGCAACGCACACCGCAACCGTCGGGGTCGCCTACAAATTCGGTGATCCCGGCCTTGGCGGCCGTTCGCATCCGCTGTCCGCGCAGGCCGCGATGCCGTCGTCCTGGACGGGCGCCTATGCCGGCCTCGGCCTCGGGGCACGCGCCGCGCGCACCGATCTCATCGCGACGTCGGAGACTGTCGGCGGCTTTCCGTTCGACCTCACCGAACGCGCCAACACCCGTCCGTTCGACAATACCGCGTTTCGCGCCAGCCCCTATGCCGGCTATCTCTGGCAGTTCGCGCCGCAATGGACCGCAGGCATCGAGGGTGACTTTGGCTTCGCCGACAGCACCACGACGCGCGGCGGCTTCACCAGCATCTTTCTCGCGGACTCCCAGGAGCCCGGCGAGAGTCTTTCGATCCGCAGCAAATGGGACGCATCCTTGCGCGCGCGGCTCGGCTATCTCGTCAGCCCGCAGACCATGCTCTACGCCACCGCCGGCGTGGCCTGGCAGAATGTCGAGCTGACATCGACCTGTGTCAGCGTCTCCTGCAACGGCTTCTTCGGCGTGTCGCCGGGAATCGTCAGCGCGTCCACCACCAAGGCGGGCTGGACGGTCGGCGGCGGCCTCGAGACCGTGCTCTGGGGCAACTGGCTGGCGCGCGCCGAATACCGCTATGCCGACTATGGCAAGGCGAGCTTCACCGTCGCGCGGTCCAGCACCAATCCCGACTTCAATCCATCGATCAACACCTGGGACGTCGCGATGCGGACGCATCTGGCGACGTTCGGGGTGACGTACCGGTTTGAGTGAGGGGGACGGGGCATCATCGGCCGGTCGATGCGGCGTTGAACACGGCCAGTTGAGCATCGAACGCACGCCTGAACGCCGGTCGCGCTTCGCCGCGGGCGACATAGGACGAGAGGTTCGGATAGTCGTCGAGGATGCGGGATGCAGTCAGCCTGCGCAGCACCGTCACCATCAGGAGATCGCCGGCGCTGAATGCCCCGTCGAGCCAGTCGGCCTCGCCGAGTCGGTGGAACAATTCGTCGAGTCGGACCGAGACGCGATCCCTCAGGATGGGCAGGCGCTCTTCGTACCAGCTCTCGTCACGTTCGAGCAGCGTCGCCATCCCGAGATCGACGATCGGTGGCTCGACGGTGTTGAGCGCGGCAAATATCCACGCGATGGCGCGCGCCCTGGCGTTCGTCTCGGTCGGCAGCAGGGCGTCATGCTGCTCGGCGATATGGAGCACGATTGCGCCGGTCTCGAACAGGACGAGATCGCCGTCCTCGAAAGTCGGGATTTGTCCGAACGGATGTAGCGCAAGATGCCCCGGCTCCTTCATCGCCTCGAACGACACGAGGCGAACATTGTAGGGCCGGCCCACCTCCTCGAGCGCCCAGCGAACCCGCATGTCACGCGCCTGTCCCCTGCCGCGGTCGGGCGAATTTGCGAAGGCGGTGATGGTGGGTATCATCGGTAGGCTCCATATTCCGTCATTATATTCCGTCATTGCGAGCGCAGCGAAGCAATCCAGATTGTCGCCGCGGAGACAGTCTGGATTGCTTCGTCGCAAGGGCCTCCTCGCAATGACTGGGCTTGCGGCAGCGCTTTGCCTCCGGAGGACGAACGAGCAGCGCCAATTCCGACAACCTATCTGCTTTTCCAGCCCGCCGCGTGAGGTTACGCTGCGCCCACCAATCGCGCGAACCCTCAGGTCCGAGTCTCGCCCATGCTGGATAGTTTCGAATGGCCGAAGCCGGATGGTAAGCCCGACGAGGTCCTGTTCCGCAACGTTCGGGAACACGGCTGCCATCTGATGGGCATCGCCGCCGAGGCTCAGGCTCCGGCTTATGTTTTCTCGATCGGTCTCTACCTCAACTATGCGCACGCCGAACTCGTCTTGTTCGGACTCGACCCAAAAGACGCTTGCGCCGTCATCAACGCCGTTCGCGACCGCGCCGCAGCGGGGCAGCGCTACGTCGCGGGCGACGTCTGCGACGACCTTCCGCTCGAGCGTAAGGTCTGCTTCGTCGAGGTGCCGCTCAGGGCTTACGACGCCTATCTGGGCACGGCGATCTGGTTCTATGCCAAATTGCCGCGGCCGTTTCCCTGCCTTCAGATGGTGTGGCCAGATGAGGAGGGGCGATTTCCGTGGGAGACAGGGTACGATGCGAGCCTCAAGGCGTATCAGCCGGTGTTGAGGCCGCTTTCGTGAGGCGCTGATCCCTCGATGGATCGGAAAAAGTTCGCTGGCGCCTGTCGGATGGCCGTCGCCTGGTTCGTCCTTGGACCGACCCGCGCATTTGCGAGCCCTGGTGCCTACAAGAGGATATCTGTTCATGACGTCCATCACGCCGTTTCTCTGGTTCGACAACAACGTTCCCGAAGCCGTCGCCTTCTACAAATCGGTGTTCCCCAACGCAAAAGTCGAGACCGTCAGCGACTTCATGGCGGTGTTCGAGCTCGAAGGGCAGCGCTTCAACGCGCTCAACGGCGGGCCGATGTACCGCTTCAACGAAGCGGTGTCGTTCTTCATCAGCGTGGAGACGCAAGCGGAGGTCGACTATTTCTGGAGCCGGCTCACCGCCGACGGCGGCGCGGAGTCCAAATGTGGCTGGCTCAAGGACAAGTTCGGCCTGTCCTGGCAAGTGATCCCGACCGCACTCGGCCGCTATCTCGGCGACGCAGACCGGACGAAAGCGAACCGCGTCATGCAGGCCATGATGGGGATGAGGAAGATCGTGATTGCGGAGTTGGACAAGGCGTATGCGGGGTGAGGGGTTGACGGTGCCGTAGGGTGGGTTAGCGAAGCGTAACCCACCGCGCCGCCAAGGGCGGCCTAGTAGCCCGCATGAGCGCAGCGACATGCGGGACAACTCTTTCGATTCCCGGATATCGCTTCGCTCATCCGGGCTACAGCTTGTCGCTGTGAGCTGTCAGACAAACCCACGGCGTCGTCCTGGCGAAAGCCAGGACCCATACCGCGGAATCTATCGGTCGCGGACGGTCGCAGTACCGGACCACGGTCTTCGCCAAACTTTACCCTGGGGTAATGGGTCCTGGCTTTCGCCAGGACGACGGCTGAGTTTGGGGCGCTGCAGCTAACCCACCCTACGCAGCGATCCACTTCGCCAACTCGCGCCACGGCTCCAGCGTCCAATGCCCTGACGCAGCGCCGGACGGCGACGGCAACACGAACACTTCGGCGGGGCACTCGTCGCGCTGCTGCCGCCCCAGCGCAATCGCGCTCGACGGCCTGCCATAAAACAAACTCGCAGCCTTCTTGCTCGTGAACGCAATCGTCTTCGGCCGGTACTTCTCGATCTTGGCCCTGAAGCCGGGCACGTCGATCGACGCGGCCTCGATCTGATGATCCATCCCGGCGCCCGACTTGGACAGATCAGTGAAGCCGATCCCAAGCTCGATCAGCGCCGCAAACTCACTCGGCTGATAGCGCCGCGGCGTGATGCCGGCCTCATGGAGCGCGCGCCAGAAGCGGTTGCCCGGATGGGCGTAGTAGTGCCCAAGTTCGGCCGAGCGCGTGCTGGCGGCGGTGCCGACGAAGACGAGGCGGAGGTTGGGGTGGAGTTGGTCGGGGAGATGGTGGATGGTGGCCTCGGGCACGTCAATTATCCGCGGCTGTAGCCCGCATGAGCGGAGCGATATGCGGGACGACCAAGACCCCGGATGTCGCTGCGCTCATCCGGGCTACGCTTGCCATCGACGCTGCACCGGGACGGCGCGGGCCATATCCTGTGCGTATATTCCGTTGTGGCAATCTCCTGTCAGGAGATCAAGCTGGAATGGCACCCAGGCGTCTCCAATCGGCGTATATGCCTCTCCCACGAGCGAGCAATCATGAACTTCAATGTTCCGGAAGTCATCCCATGAGATGCGTGGACTGTCCCACTTGGAATTGTCCGCCTTCAAGGCGATGAAATTAGTCAATCGGCGAAACGCGATAGACCCGATCGAAGGCAGAGGGAAGATTTCCTTGATATCCGAGGCGAAGTGATCGCGAACGACACGATGCTCTGGATCGACGATACAGCCGGCGCCCTGCACGACAACGATGAAATCGCTCTTGTTAGGATGCTCAAAAACGCCAGTGCAGGCCGTCATGCTACCAAGAAAATTGCCAACCCAAGGCTCCGACATCCTCGGATAGAAACGAACGACCAGCCCCTCGCGATGCTCGCGCTCCCCATACTGCGTGAAGCTGATCGCCATGGGACCATAAGGTGGCAGTCCGGGCAGGATTTCAAATCGCATGACGTATCATCCGCGGCGGACGAGAGGCGGCTCCACAGGGAGTCCGCCTCTCGTCACGCAAAGCTCACAACACCCGATTACTCTCCTTCACCTTCTCCGCATCCAGATACACGCTTGATCCCATCTCCTTGAACTTCGCGCTCATCTGCTTCATGCCGTCCTCGGCAGTCCCGCTGATCGACATGCCGATCGAGTTCGGATCATTCAGTGTCGCGGCGTAGTCGCGGACGTCCTGGGTGATCTTCATCGAACAGAACTTTGGTCCGCACATCGAGCAGAAATGCGCGACCTTGTGGGCTTCCTTCGGCAGGGTCTCGTCGTGGAAGTTCTTCGCGGTCTCGGGATCGAGGCCGAGGTTGAACTGGTCGCTCCAGCGGAAGTCGAAACGGGCGCGGGAGAGCGCGTCGTCGCGGAGCTGGGCTGCCGGGTGGCCCTTGGCGAGATCGCTGGCGTGGGCGGCGATCTTGTAGGTGATGACGCCGACCTTGACGTCGTTGCGGTCGGGTAGCCCAAGATGCTCCTTCGGCGTGACGTAGCAGAGCATGGCGCAGCCGAACCAGCCGATCATGGCAGCACCGATGCCCGAGGTGATGTGGTCATAGCCCGGCGCGATGTCGGTGGTCAGCGGTCCAAGCGTGTAGAACGGCGCTTCGCCGCACTCCTTGAGCTGCTTGTCCATGTTGATCTTGATCTTGTGCATCGGCACGTGGCCGGGGCCCTCGATCATGACCTGGCAGCCCTTGTCCCACGCGATTTTGGTGAGCTCGCCGAGCGTCTCCAGTTCGGCAAATTGCGCGCGGTCGTTGGCGTCGGCGATCGAGCCCGGGCGCAGGCCGTCGCCGAGCGAGAACGAGACGTCATACTTGCGCATGAGGTCGCAGATCTCGTCGAAATGCGTGTAGAGAAAACTCTCCTTGTGATGCGCCAGGCACCACTTCGCCATGATCGAGCCGCCGCGCGACACGATGCCGGTGACACGGTTGGCGGTGAGGTGGATGTAGGGCAGGCGCACGCCGGCGTGGATGGTGAAATAGTCGACGCCCTGCTCGCACTGCTCGATCAGCGTGTCCTTGTAGAGCTCCCAGGTCAGCTGCACCGGATCGCCGTTGCACTTCTCCAGCGCCTGATAGATGGGAACGGTGCCGATCGGCACCGGCGCGTTGCGCAAGATCCACTCACGCGTGGTGTGGATGTTGCGGCCCGTCGAGAGATCCATCACGGTGTCGGCGCCCCAGCGGATCGCCCACACCATCTTCTCGACCTCTTCCTCGACCGACGAGGTCACCGCCGAGTTGCCGATATTGGCGTTGATCTTGGTCAGGAAGTTGCGGCCGATGATCATCGGCTCGAGTTCGCTATGATTGATGTTGCAGGGGATGATGGCGCGGCCGCGTGCGATCTCGGAGCGAACGAACTCCGGGGTGATGAAGGCGGGGACCTCGGCGCCAAAGCTCTCGCCATCGGCAAGGGCTGCCTCGGCGCGTTCGAGCTGCTGCTTGCGGCCGAGATTTTCGCGCGCGGCGACGTAGATCATCTCCTTGGTGATGATGCCGGCGCGAGCGAATTCGAGCTGCGTGATCTTGTGGCCGTCAAGGCCGCGCAGCGGCTGGTGATAGGCCGAGAAGGCGCGTGCGGCCTTGTCGGTGGAGACGCTGCCATTGTCCTCCGGCTTGATCTGGCGTCCCTCATATTCCTCGACGCCGCCGCGCTCCAGCACCCATGATTTGCGGCCGCGGGCGAGGCCGGCGTTGACGTCGATGGTCACGGACGGATCGGTGTAGGGGCCGGAGGTGTCGTACACCGGCAGGTTCGGCTCGCCGGCGCCTTCGGAGAGGATGATCTCGCGCAAGGGCACGCGCAGGTCGGGCGCGGCGTCCGGCGAGGCGAAGATTTTTCGCGAGGACGGCAGCGGGCCGGTGGTGACGGCGGGGACGGTCTTGTCGGGGTTGGAGCGGATGTTCATGGGGATCCTCCTTAGTTCAATTCGTTGGTGTCGCTGCGCGAACGTCGATTACAGCTGTCATCCCCGCGAAGGCGGGGATCCAGTATTCCAGAGGCCGTAGTGGGATATGGAGAGGCCGCGGCGTACTGGATCGCCCGGTCCTGATGCGCAATTGCGCATAAGGCCGGGCGATGACGGCGGAGTGTGGTGAGTGAGCGAGGCGCATCACGCCGCCTCCACGGACAGGCCGAGCCATTGTCGCACCCGCGCATCGGGGTCGGCGTTCTGGGTGACGTCGCTGACGACGGCGATGGAATCTGCGCCCGCCGCAAAAATCTCGGCGGCGTGCTCGAACTTGATGCCGCCGATCGCGACCAGCGGGATGTGGCCTACGCGCTTCTTCCATTCCGTGATCTTTGGAACGCCCTGCGGCGCGAAGCGCATCGATTTGAGCGTGGTGAAGAAGATCGGGCCGAGCGCGACATAGTCGGGCTTGGCCGCGAGCGCGGTCTCAAGCTCGGCGTCGTCATGGGTGGAGACGCCAAGCGACAGGCCGCCCTCGCGGATGGACTTGAGGTCGGCATCGGCCAGATCCTCCTGGCCGAGATGCAAATACTTTGCGCCCGCGACGACAGCCGCGCGCCAATAGTCGTTCACGACAAGCTTGGTTTGCGTGCCGTTGGTGATCGCCAGCGCGTCGCTGACGATCTGGAGCGCGTCGGCATCGTTGAGGTCTTTCGCGCGCAGCTGGATGGTGCCGACGCCGAGTTTGGTCAGGCGCTCGACCCATTTGAGGCTGTCGACGACGGGATAGAAACGATCAGGATACGGCATGCCAGAACGGGGTCCCAACGACAGGGGTTGAAGGGGAAGCGAAGTCGCGGGCGTTCATCAGCCCGGCTTCGTAAGCGGTGCGGCCGGCATCACAGCCGAGGCGGAAGGCGTTGGCCATCGCGACGGGATCGGCGGCTTTGGCGATGGCCGTGTTGAGCAGCACGGCGTCGTAGCCGAGCTCGAGCGCTTCAGCTGCGTGGCTGGGCGCGCCGATGCCGGCGTCGACCACCAGCGTGATGTCGGGCAGGCGTTCGCGCATGAGTTTCAGCGCATCGCGGTTGGTGATGCCTTTCGCGCTGCCGATGGGGGCGGCCCATGGCATCACCACCTTGCAGCCGGCGTCAACCAGGCGGTTCGCGACCGAGAGATCCTCGGTGCAATAGGGGAACACTTCAAAACCGTCCTTGATCAGGATGGTGGCGGCTTCGACCAGGCCAACGACATCGGGCTGGAGCGTGTCGTTGTCGGCGATGACTTCGAGCTTGATCCAGCTGGTGCCGAACAATTCGCGCGCGAGCTTTGCGGTGGTCACAGCTTCGCGCACGCTGCGGCAGCCGGCGGTGTTCGGCAGCACGGTGACGTCGAGCTCGCGGATCAGATTCCAGAACGCGTCACCAGTCTTGCCGCCGGCGGATTCGCGCCGCAGCGACACCGTGACGATGTTCGAGCCCGAGGCGCGGATCGCGGACTGCATGATCGCAGGCGAGGGATAGAGTGCGCTGCCGATCAGGAGGCGGGAGGGGAAGGATTTGCCGTAGAAGGTCACCATGAAGGTGTCTCCTCAATTGACGCTGTCATCCCCGCGAAGGCGGGGATCCAGTACGCCGCGGCCGCGCGGCTAGAACCGAGACGCCGCGGCGTACTGGATCGCCCGGTCAAGCCGGGCGATGACAGTTGAGTGCGGGGTGACTGCATCATCCTCACCCTCCCTGCCGCGGCGTGATGATCTCGATTTCGTCGCCGGCCTTGAGATGCGTCTCGGCCCAGCGGCTTTTCGGCACCACGTCGTAGTTGAGCGCGATCGCGAAATGCGTGCCCTCGTAGTCGAGCTCGCTGAGCAGCGCATCGACGCTTGCCGAATTCACCTCGCGTTGCTCGCCGTTCACAACTACGCGCATTGCATCACCTCATTGTCGATCTGTCCGCGCTCGACATAGGCAAGCGTCAGCTCGGCGAGCGCCGGCGCGATCAGGAAGCCGTGGCGGTAGAGGCCGTTGACCGCGATGTTGCGGTCATGCACCGCGATGCGCGGCAAATTGTCGGGAAAAGCGGGACGAAGGCCCGAGCCGAATTCGACGATGCGGGCTTCGCCGAAGGCGGGATGCACGGCATAGGCCGCGCCCAGCAGCTCCAGCGCCGAGCGCACGCTGACGCCGGTGTCCTCGGCCTCGATCGAGGTCGCGCCCAGCATGAACAGATTGTCTTCGCGCGGGATCACGTAGAGCGGCCAGCGCGGATGGATCAGCCGCACCGGGCGCGCAAGCTGCACCTCGTCGGTCTCGATCAAGATCATCTCGCCCTTGACGCCGCGAAGCTCCGGCTGCGCGTCGCGCGCGGAAAGGCCGCGGCAGTCGATCACCAGGCCTTTAGGATTAAGGTTTGCGAGATCGGCAGCCGTCACGTCGCTGTCGAACTTGATGGTGCCGCCGGCAGCAACGATGCGCTCGTGCAGTTTCGGCAGCACGCGGCGTGGCTCGACATGACCTTCGGTCGGGAAGAACAGCGCGTCGCGGAAGCGGCCTTCCAGCGACGGTTCGAGCTGCGCCAGAGCTGCGGCATCGAGCCGGCAGTGGCCCTCGGTCATGCGGGCAAAGCGCTCAAAGTCGTTGCGCTCGCGCGGATGGGCGACGACGAGGGAGCCGTTGAACGGCGTGTCCGGCAATTCGCGCCGCCAGATGTCGAGCGAGCGCAGGCCCAAGCGGCTGATGATGGGTTCGGAAACCTCCGCCTCGCAATAAGGCGCGAGCATGCCGCCGGCCCAATGGCTGGTGGCATCGGTCATGGCGGCGTCGCCGCGCTCGTGGAGCGTCACCGAATGGCCGGCCTGCGCGAACAGCAGCGCCTGCCAGGCTCCGGCTATGCCTGCACCGATGATGGATACCGGGGAATCCGGTCGCTTGGTCGTCTGCAACATCCCTGTCCCTTCGCCGGCATGACCCGGATCAGGTTCAAAGGGTCACCGCGGTCCTGGGCGGGTTTGCCCATTTAGCGGTATCTCAGCTCCTCCTCGGAGCACCCCTCGGAACGGCTCTAATGTAGGCCTGTGACGGCCTGTGTCAACGCATGTTCCCGGGAACCTGTGCCCGCGCGTTGCGGACGTGCTGGGCAAGCTTGCGGTGTGGCGGGGCGCCGAACATCGGCTGCGGATTGCCGTTCGGCTCCAGCCAGGCCTCAGTGCTCGCCTGCTGCACCGTCTGTTGTGTCGTTTCTTGCCGCTGCCGCTTTGCGGCGTAGTAATAGCCGCCTGCATAATAATGAATGGCTCGGGCGTGGTCGCCATTGGCGGCGTGGTAGGCGCCGGCAAGGTATTTCACCGCATAGGTGAGATTGGTGTCGGGATCGCGCAGGCCCGCGGCATCGCCGGTGTAGCCGAGCCCGCGGGCGGTCGCGAGCTTGATCTGCATCAGGCCGATGGTGCCGCCATGGCCGATCAGCTGCGGCTGATAGCGGCTCTCGCGCATGATGACGCGATGCACCAGCGCTTCCGGCACGCCGTTGGCGCGCGCATGCGCCGCGACCATTTCGGAATATTCGGCTTCGCCCGCGAAGGCGGCCTGCGGCAATGTCAGTCCAGCCACGAGCAGCGCGGCAACGCGTAAAATTTTCATGAGAAATCCCGGGTCCCTGAGTGACCTGCGCTCAGGTCCTTAGGACTCCCGAACGCGGCGATGATGTGACCAAACGCCGCCGTTAACGATTTTGCGGCGCCGAGCCGTTGTTACGACTCAATGCTGGCGTACAGGTTCCTCAGGTGGACGAGCCCCGCTCGCGACAGCACGCCTGTCTATTCGCGCTGGCTTGCGAAAGCGAGTATGAAGAGGCCGCAAATCGGGAGAGGTGCTATGACAAACATGGCAAAAGCACACACCGGCGACATCCCCAGACAGAATCCCTGTGCCCAATGCGGCACGCCGATCGCAAAGCCTGACTGGATCGAGGCGGGCGAGGGGCGCATCTCCTATCTCTGGACATGTCGCGCCTGCGACTATCGCTTCGAGGCGGTGGCGATCTTCGATGAGGTGGCCGTCGCGCACCCGCCGCTCGCGGCTTAAGCGATTATCTACGCCGCCAGCCGCGGCTGCTGCCACACCGGCAATTGCATCCGCACGATCAGCCCGTGCGGCTCGCGGTCGTGCAGCGACAGCTCGCCGCCATGGGCAAGCGCGATCGCGCGCGCGATCGACAGGCCGAGGCCGAAGCCGGTGGAATCGTCCATGGTGCGCGCATCGTCGCCGCGCACGAACGGCTCCAGCATCTCCTGCTTGCGCGCATCCGAAATGCCCGGGCCGTCGTCCTCGACGTCGATGACGAGCTTGGTGCCGGCGACATCGAGCCGGATCGTCACCTCGGCGCCGAACCGGACCGCGTTCTCGACCAGGTTGGTGATGCCGCGATGCAGATCGTCGGGGCGCGCGGCTGCGGTCGCCGAAGCGGGGCCATCGTAGTGCACGACGTGGCCCATGTCGCCGAACTGGTCGGCGATGACCTGGAGCGTGCTGGCGATGTCGACCAGCGTCACCGCCTCGATCTTGCGGTCGTTGCGCAGCAGCGACAGCACGGATTCCAGCATCGAGCGCATCTGGTCGAGATCGATCAGCATGCGTTTGCGGTTGCCCTCATCCTCGATGAACTCGGCGCGCAGGCGCAGCCGTGTGATCGGCGTGCGCAGATCGTGGCTGATCGCCGCCAGCATCCGGGTGCGATCCGACATCAGCCGCGCGATCCGCTCATGCATGCGGTTGAGCGCGCGCGCGACCGAGCGGATCTCCTCCGGGCCGCGCTCGGGCAGCGGATCGCCCGCGCCGTCGAGGCTGAAATTCTCGGCCGCCTTGGCGAAGGATGACAGCGGCGCGGCCAGCGCGTAGGCCGCCCAAAGGCCCAGCATCGCGACACTGATCAGCGCGAACAGCAACGTCATGATCCAGGGGCCGCCCCAGAACCGTGGTGGATAGGGCGGCTGCTCGACGCGGCCCGCGACCATGGTCCCGTCCGGCAATTCGACCGCGATCCGGTGCACGCCGCCTTGCGGGGCCAGCGCGAGCACCTTGTACCGATGACCGAGATGCCGGCGCACATAGTGCGCAGGCTGGCCGTCACTGTCGTCGGCGACGGAGGCCGTCCCCGGCGCGAGAAGCTCGATGCCGGCCTTGGGAAACGCGCGGGCTATGTCGGCCAGGATGCGGGGCCGCTCGCCCGCGTCGGCGCCGTTGAGCAGCAGCGCGGCGTCCGCAAGCTGATGCGCGCTGTCGGGCGGCGGGTCAGCGCGGTCCGGCCGGGTGATCAGGAAACTTACGGTGAGGATCAGATGCAGCGCGACGAGCGAGGCCACCACCAGCGCGGCGATCTGTCCGCCGATGCTCTTGAGGTGGAAGAAACGGAACGGCGTCATGATGGCCGGCCCGTCAGTTGCTCAGGGGCGCCGTGACCGCTCCCGTGCTGACCGCTTCGGTTCTTGGCGTGAACAAATAGCCGCCGGAGCGCACCGTCTTGATGATGGTGGGATCCTGCGGATTGGGCTCGATCTTGCGGCGGATGCGGCTGACCAGCACGTCGATGGAGCGCTCGAACGAGCCGGTGTTGCGGCCTTGCGTGAGGTCGAGCAGGCTGTCGCGCGACAGCACGCGGCCGGGCCGCTCGCAGAATGTCCGCAGCAGGTCGAACTCGGCGCTGGTTACCGCGACGCGGGCGCCTTCCGGATTGCGCAGCTCGCGCAGGCGCAGGTCGATGCGCCAGCCTTCGAAGGCGAGCGTCGAGGCACCCTCGATCGAGCTTGCGGCCTGTGCCGACGCCTGGCGCCGCAGCACCGCGTTGATGCGGGCGAGCAGCTCGCGCGGGTTGAACGGCTTCGGCAGATAGTCGTCCGCGCCCATCTCCAGGCCGACGATGCGGTCGACGTCCTCGCCGCGCGCGGTCAGCATGATGATCGGCGTCTGGGCCTCCGAGCGCACCTTGCGGCACAGGCTGAGGCCGTCCTCGCCCGGCAGCATGACGTCGAGAATGATGAGATCAACGCGGTGATCGGCCATGGCGCGCGACATTTCGCGGCCATCGCTCACGGCGGTGACGTTGCAGGCGTTGTTGCGCAGGTACTTCGCAATCAACGTCCGGGTTTCGCGGTCGTCTTCGACGACCAGGATGTTGGGAGAGGAGTTGGCCATGAGCTTTGTTTGTCCAAGATTCGGGCCAAAAGGCGAAGATTTTTGTTTCAGATTGTTTCTGAGTGTGTTTCTGCAATGCCCCGCAACGATCGGGCAGTGGAACGGCAAGGTCCCGTTAAGACCGTTAACCATATCGTGGGCGGGTCAAGCAAGAAACCCCGCAAATCCACGGAGCCATCATGACTTCGATTTCGGCGGCCTCCGCCGGTAATTATCAGTCCCCGCTGCAAAAGCTGCAGCAGGAGCTGCAATCCGAAGTGTCCGACGGGACGGTTTCCTCCTCGGACCAGTCCGCGCTCTCGACGGCCCTGACCGACATCGATTCGGCGCTCCAGCAGAGCCGGTCGAGCGATCAGTCGAGCGGCACCAAGCCGTCGAAGGACGGCCTGAAGTCGAAGATCGATGACCTCATCTCCAATGAGGTCTCGAACGGTACGCTGACCTCCGACCAGGCCACCGAGCTGAAGGGCGTGTTTCAGTCAGCCTTCGCCAACGGTCCCGGCGGCGCCGGCGGTCCCGGTGGAGCAGGCGGACCGCCGCCCGGCCCGCCGCCGTCGGACGACAGCTCGTCTTCGGATTCGTCGTCGTCCACGGATTCGACGAGCAGCAGCTCGACCGACTCCAGCACGGCCAAGATCCTCGAGCAGTTCCTCGAAGCACTCCAGCAGTCGCAGTCATCGTCGTCGAGCTCGTCTTACGGCGCCAATGGCACGACGAGCTCGTCGAGCAGCTCGGATTTCTCCGCGCTTCTGATCGACTACCAGAGCTGACCGTCGCGACGCCGGTTGGCGCATTCCTCGCCGCGATTGTGCTTCACCCAGGGCGCATGATCGTCGGCGGGGAACTGTGCATCTCGAACGTTCCTGCGCGAATTTAGGAACTTTCGTCGCGATGCAGCACCATCATCGCGCGACGAAATTGCCGCATCTTAGGAACTGCAATTGATCGTGTCTGTTCTCTCCGCACGAGCTTTCTGAAGGAGAGGATAACATGTTGATGAAATCGATCGCCGCCGGCCTCGCCGGCACCGCGCTGTTTGCGACCGTTGCGTTTGCACAAAACCCGACCGCCACCACCGACAAGGCGCCGACTGCGGCCACGACCGCGACGACGACAACCACGACCGCCTCGGGCGAGTGGCGTGCGTCGAAGATGGCGGGCCTGAAGATCTACAACGACGCCAACGAGAACATCGGCTCGATCAACGACCTGCTGATGGACAAGAACGGTGACGTCAAGATCGCCGTGATCGGCGTCGGCGGCTTCCTCGGCATGGGCGAGCATCTCGTCGCCGTGCCCTATGACAAGCTGAAATTCGTCAACGAGGCCGTGGCCTATACCGGCACCGGCGCGAACCCGGGTGCCAAGCCCGCGGCGAGCACCACGACGGGCGCCGCGACCGGCACCGAGAAGACCACAACGACCACGACCACTTCGTCGTCCAAGTGGTATCCGGACCACGCCGTGTTCAACGCGACCAAGGACGAGTTGAAGAACATGCCCGAGTTCAAATACGCGGAGTAATACGGCTTAGCCGATAAACGAAGCGCGCCCGGTTTCCACCGGGCGCGCTATCGTATCTTTCGTCATTCGTCTTTCGTCATTGCGAGGAGCGAAGCGACGAAGCAATCCAGTCTATCTCCGCGGATGCATTTCTGGATTGCTTCGCTCCGCTCGCAATGACGAAGGAAGTCTCAATTCCCCTTCACCAGCGGGCAACCGCCCTTGTCGAGCGGGCGGAAGGCTTCGTCGCCGGGAACGGTGGCGATCAGCTTGTAGAGATCCCATTCGCCTTTGGACTCTTCCGGCTTCTTCACCTCGAACAGATACATGTCGTGGACCATGCGGCCGTCGATGCGGATCTTGCCGTTCTTGGCGAAGAAATCGTTGACCGGCGTGGCGCGCATCCTTTCCATCACCTTCGGCGCTTCGTCGGTTTTGATGGCTTCGATCGCCTTCAGATAGTGCATGGTTGCCGAATAGAGGCCGGCCTGAATCATGGTCGGCATGTGGCCGACCTTTTCGTTGAAGCGCTTCGAGAAGGCGCGCGTTTCGTCGTTCATGTCCCAGTAGAACGCGTCGGTGACGATCAGCCCTTGCGTCGCCTTGATGCCGAGCGAATGCGTGTCGGTGATCTCCTGCAACAGCGCGATCATCTTCTGGCCGCCCTGCACCAAGCCGAATTCGGCCGCCTGCTTCAAAGCGTTGGTGGTGTCACCGCCGGCATTGGCCAACGCGACCACCTTGGCCTTCGAGGCCTGGGCCTGGAGCAAGTAGGAGGAGAAGTCCGACGAGTTGAGCGGGTGCCGGACGTCGCCGAGCACCTTGCCGCCGCTTTCCTTGACCACGTTGGCGGCGTCGCGCTCAAGCGCCATGCCGAAGGCGTAGTCGGCGGTGACGAAGAACCAGGTGTCCTCGCCGCGCTTCACCATCGCCTTGCCGGCGACGTTCGACAGCGCGTAGGTGTCGTAGGTCCAGTGCACCGTGTTGGGCGAGCAGGCAACGCCGGTGATGTCGGAGGAGCCGCCGCCGGAATTGATGTTGATCTTGTTCTTTTCGCGCGTCAGCGCCGAGATCGGCAGCGCCACTGACGAGGTGGGTACGTCGAAGATCGCGTCGACCTTCTCGTTGTCGTACCAGTTGCGGGCGATGTTGATGCCGACGTCCGGCTTGTTCTGGTGATCGGCGGCGACCACCTGGACCGGCTTGCCGGCGACCTTGGCGCCGTAATCGGCGACCGCCATTTCGACTGCGGCGAGCGAGCCCTTGCCGGTCGCATCCGCATAGAGGCTCGACATGTCCGTGAGCACGCCGATCTTGACGACATCGTCGGAAATCTGCGCCTGCGCCGTGCCGCAGGATGCGGCGATAGCGAAGCTGGCCGCGACGGCAGCAACGAGTTTTTGCATGTTATTGTTCCCTCAGAGTTATTGTTTTGGGTCTTGTTGCGAGGACTGTTCTAGCGACAAACGGTCGCGGCCGCAAAGCCAAGGACGCATGAAGAGGATTGAGAATAAGTAGGGGTGGACGGTGTTTTTACCCTCTCCCCCTGTGGGAGAGGGTGGCTCGCCGCGCAGCGGCGAGACGGGTGAGGGGTTCTCTCCGCGAGCCTCACTGTCATTGAATAGGCGGATGGATACCCCTCATCCGGCGCTTCGCGCCACCTTCTCCCGCAAGGGGAGAAGGAAGAAGAGCCGGTCAGGCGCTGCCGCCCTTGAGCCGTTCGTTGCGCCGGCGCAAGCCTTCCAGGGTGGCGAGGAGGATGACCGATACCGTGGTCAGAATCACCGCCGCGGCCGTGATGGTCGGGCTGATGTTCTCGCGGATGCCGCTGAACATCTCGCGCGGCAGGGTGCGCTGCTCGGGACCTGCCATGAACAGCACGATCACCACCTCATCGAAACTGGTCGCGAATGCGAACAGTGCGCCCGATGCCAGGCCAGGCAGAATCAGCGGCAGGATCACACGGCGGAACGCCTCAAGCGGCGAGGCGCCGAGTGAGGCGGCTGCGCGTGCCAGATTGGTGTCGAAGCTTTGCAGGGTCGCGCCGACCGTGATCACCACAAAGGGCGTCGCCAGCGCGGTGTGGGCCAGGATCAAGCCGAGATAGCTGCCGGTCAGTCCGATCGGCGCGAAGAAGAAATACAGACCGACCGCGGTGATGACGCCGGGCACGACGACCGGCGACAGCACGAAAGCCAGCACGAGCGGCTTGAACCGGCTCTTCCACTGCGCCAGCCCCAGCGCGGCCAGCGTGCCCAGAACCATCGATAGCACGGTCGAGGCGACGCCGATGATCATGCTGTTCTTCAGCGAATTCATCCAGCGCGGCGAATTGATGAAGTCGTCATACCAGCGCAAGGAGAGGCCCGGCAGCGGATAGGTGAGGTAGGAGCCCGAGCTGAAGGACAGCGGCATGATCGCCAGAATTGGCGCGATCAGGAAGATGAACACCAGTGTCGAGATGACGATGGTCGCGGTCCACGCGATGCGCTGGCTGGGTGTGCGGAGGGAAGAATTGTCGCTCAATTCTTCAGTCCTCCCGTGACCTGCTGTCCCTGCACCAGCTTGCCGTAGACGAGAGCGAGCAGAAGAGTGGCGAGCAGCAGCACTGCACCCAACGCCGAAGCAAGGCCCCAATTGGCCGTCTCGGTTGTGTAGAGCGCGATGAAGTAGCTGATCATCTGATCGGCGGCGCCCCCGACGAGCGCCGGTGTGATGTAGTAGCCGAGCGCCAGGATGAACACGAGCAGGCTGCCCGCGCCGACACCGGGCAGCGTCTGAGGCAGATAGATCCGCAGGAAGGCGGTGAGGGGTGGCGCACCGAGCGAGGCGGCGGCACGCATGTAAGCGGGCGAGATCGCCTTCATGGTGCTGTACAGCGGCAGGATCATGAACGGCAGCAGAACGTGGGTCATCGCCACGCAGACGCCGAAGCGGTTGTAGATCAGCCGCAATGGCTCGTCGATGATGCCGAGCCAGTGCAGGCTGTCGTTCACGACGCCCTTGCTCTGCAACAGCACGATCCAGGCGCAGGTGCGGACCAGAAGCGACGTCCAGAACGGCAGCAGGACGAAGATCATCAGCAGGTTCGACCGGCCCGGCGGCAGCGTCGCCAAGAGGTAGGCGACCGGGAAGCCGAGGATCAGGCAGAGCACCGTGACGCTGAGGCTGATGAGGAAGGTGCGGACGAAAATTTCGCGGTAGATGGCCTGATCCGGCGGGGCCGCGATGATCGCGCCGTCCGCGCTCCGCGTCAGGTCGAGCGCGGACAGAAGGTAGAAGCCGGTCACCGGGCCACTGGCGTCCTTGATCGTCGTCCAGGTGGTGCGTTCGCGCCAGGCCGGGTTGATCTTGCCCAGCGTCTCCCTGGCCGTGCCGGGCTCCGGCGCCGCCTTCAGATTGCGTGCGGTGCTTGTGAGGATCGTGCGAAAACCGTTCAGCGCGTAGTTGAGCCGCTTGGCCGCGACGGCGATGGTGCCGGCGGCGCGCGCCGCAATGATGTCGTTGGCAAGCGCTGCATAGGCCTTTTCGTCCGGCAGGTCCTTGCCGTCCCAACTGGCGAGAGCCGCGATCGTTTGCGGCAGAACCTGACGCACCTCCCGGTCGTCGACCGCGCGCCACAGCATGCCGGCGATCGGACCTGCAAAGGTAAAGAGCAGGAAGACGAGAAGCGGCAGCACCAGCGCCAATGCCTTGACCTGGCGTGTCCGCTCCGCGCGCCTCAATCGGCGCTTGAGCGGCACCTCGGTCGACGCATCGGCGCCGGTCAGAAGCGCATCCGTCATGAGACGAGCCTTGCGGGCCGCGCTATTTCGCGGCCCATTTGTTGAAGCGCTCGGTCAGGCGGTCGATGTTCTCGAGCCAGAAGCCAACGTTGATCTCGACCGCGTTCTTGATGTTGTCAGGCGCTGTCGGCAGGTTCTTCAGGACGGCGGGCTGGATCAGAGCGGCTGCATCCTTGTTCGAGGTGCCATAGGCAATGTTCTCCGACAGCTTCGACTGGTTCTCCGCCTTGCCGGCGAAGTCCAGGAACTTGTAGGCTGCGTCCTTGTTCGGGCTACCCTTCAGGATGACCCAGCTGTCGAGGGTGAAGAGCGCTCCGTCCCACACCATGCCGAAATTCTTCTTGTCGTTCTTGTTCGCGGTGTCGATGCGGCCATTGTAGACCGAGGTCATCGCCACCTCACCGGAGGCGAGCAATTGCGGCGGCTGGGCGCCGGCCTTCCACCAGACGATGTCGCCCTTGATGGTGTCCAGCTTCTTGAAGGCGCGATCGACACCCTCGTCGGTCGCCAGCACCTTGTAGACATCCTTCGGCGCGACGCCATCGGCCATCAGCGCAATCTCCAGCGTGGTCTTCGGGCCCTGACGCAAGGCGCGCTTGCCCGGAATCTTCTTGGTGTCGAAGAAGTCAGCCCAGCCGGCGGGCGCGTCCTTCAGCTTGTCCTTGTCGTAGCCGAGAACGAAATCGTAGAGGATGGCGCCGACGCCGCAGGGGTTGACGGAGGGCGGTATATAGGCGGCCTCACCGCCGATCTTGGAGTAATCCAGCTTCTCGAACAGGCCTTCCTCGCAGCCGACCGCGAGTTCGTCGCTCTCGACCTGGACGACGTCCCAAGTGGCGGCGCCGCCCTGCACCTTGGCGCGCAGCACGCCGACGCCGCCGTCCCAGGACTCGTCGTTCATCGGAGCACCAGCTGCCTTCTTGAACGGCTCGAAATAGACCTTCTTCTGCGCATCCTGATAGGCGCCGCCCCACGACACCACGGTAAGGTCGCGCGCCTGCGCGACCGTGACCAGCGCAGCGCTGGCGCTGAACGCCGCGGCGAAACCCAGAGCAATCTTGCCAATCTTGCGCTTCAGCATGGCCTTTGTTCCTTCTTCATGTGAGTAGCGTTGAGGTTGATCGGTTCCGAAATCCTGCAGCGTTGGATCAGACGGGATCGAGGGCCAGGCAGTCCTCCGGGCGGAAGGTGACGAACACGCTTTCGCCAGGTCCTAAGCTGCCATGCCTCAAATTGTCATGCGTCCCCGGCGGAAGCTTGACCATGAACTCCCCGTTGCCGGCGACATCGAGCACGGCCAGCGCGTGGTCGCCGAGATAGATGGTGTTCTGCACCTTGGCCGGCAGGCGGTTCGGTCCGTCGCTGGACGTGCCATCCGGGATTATGGCGATCCGCTCCGGCCGCACAGACAGCGAGGTCGATGCGCCCGCGCCGGATACATTGACCGCCCGTGCGGTTACGGCACCGCCACCGGCCAGCGCGACGCGGCAATAGTCCTTGTCGATCGTCTCGACGGTGCCGGCCAGCACATTGTTCTCGCCGATGAAGTGGGCGACGAAGCTGTTCACCGGATGCTCATACAGCGCATCGGGCCTGTCGATCTGCTGCACGATGCCGTCGTTGAACACGGCGATGCGGTCCGACATGGTGAGCGCTTCGCTCTGATCGTGGGTGACGTAAACGACGGTGATGCCCATCGTCTCGTGCAGTTGCTTGATTTCCAGTTGCATCTGCTCCCGCAGGCGCTTGTCCAGGGCGCCCAGCGGCTCGTCCATCAGCACGAGTTGCGGATTGAAGACCAGTGCGCGGGCCAGCGCCACGCGCTGCTGCTGGCCGCCGGACAGCTGCCCGGGCCGCCGCTGCGCCAGGGCTTCCATCTTGATCATGCGCAACGCCGCACTTACGCGCTCCTGCGCTTCCGCCTTGTTCGTCTTGCGAACGGATAGCGGGAAGGCGATATTCTCCGCGATCGTCAGGTGCGGAAACAACGCATAGTTCTGGAACACCATGCCGATGTCGCGCTTGTGCGGCGGCACGTTTTTGATCGGCCGTTCCGCGAGGTAGATCTCGCCCTGGGTCGGAACCTCGAAGCCAGCCAGCATCATCAGCGTGGTCGTCTTGCCCGAGCCTGACGGGCCGAGCAGGGTGATGAACTCGCCCTTCCTGATTTCGAGATCGAGGTTCTTCACCACGAGGTTCTCGCCATCGTAGGTCTTCTGAATGCCGGAAAAGCGTACCAGTGCCGGCGCGGGCGTGACCATGCCGGCTTCCATGTTGTCCTCGCGCGGTCCCCTAAAGTGCTGTCAGCACCTCGTCCGAGGTTGCGAGGAATAGCTTAGCATCCTCCGGTGAGAATGCCAGCGGCGCAAGCGACGCGCGCGGGCCCGGTGAGTGAAGGCGCTCTCACATCCCCGACAGCTTCGTCACATATACGTTCAGCGTGCCGCCGGCTTCCGCGACGATGCGCAGCGTCTTCGAGTCGAAGGCGATGTCGGCGAGCGTCAGGCTGCTGATATTGGCTTCGACCTTCAGTCCGTCCTCGCTCTTCTGGTAGTCGGCGATCACGGCCGCGATCTTCTCGCGGGCGTTGGCGGCGATCGGCTTCAGGTCGAGCGACGCCTTCTGCACCAGCGCCTGCTGCATCTGCGGAACCACCGCGCGCGCCGCGGCGCCGAGCAAGCCGAAGGCGGCCTCGGATTCGACCGCGAGCTGGATGTCGGCGAGCCGCAGCGTCTGCTGCGCCTGGTCGAGCATGGGCCGGCCCCAGATGTGCACGGTCGCCTCGGCGCCGAGGCCGAGCCAGCTCTTCTTCTCCTTGGCGCGCACCAGCAGCGAGATCAAAAGCCGTTCGCCCGACGGGACCACGTTGACGCTCTTCACGGTGACGTCGACCGGACCGGAGCCGTCCTCGGGATAGGTGTGGCCAACCATCTGCGCTGCGATCAGCTTGTTGATCTCGGTGAAGGGCACGTCGATCGGCACTCCGATGTTCACGCCGGTGCCGGTCGGCGGCACGATCGATATCTTGTCGGGGAACGGGCAGTCCGGCGTGGTCGGCGTCGTGGTGACGCGCGTCTCGGCCTCCAGGCCGAGCAGCAGCGTCACGGCTTGCGCATCGACGCGCGGCTGCGTCGCGATCGCCCGCACCGGCTTCATCTCGAGCCAGAGCGGCGGCAGCGCGGCCGAGGAGCCGGTGCCTTGCAGCGGGATCGAGCGGCACGCCTTAGCCCATTGCGTCTTCGCGTTGTCGCGCAGGCTCGGGTCATTGCGAATGCGCTCGGAGACGACGTTGAGCTGCTCGCCGACCGTCTTGTCGATCAGCGGCTTCACCTGCGCCGGCACGTTGACCTTGGCGCCCGCGACCGACAGATCGGTATTGCCGAGATTGACCTGCGCGCCGAGATTGGGTTCGAGATGCCAATTGGCGGCGAGTTTCGGGCGCGAGGTGACGACCACGTTGCCCTTGATCTCGGCGCTGGCGTTCAGGTTCTTGATATTGACCGCGCCGATCCGTTTTGCCGCGTCACCGCCGAGCACGCTGCCCAGTGCATCGCCGAGCGCGCCGGTGGCTTTCGCCGACAACGACCCCGTCACGTTCAGCTTGCCGGTGAGCGGCGTCGACAGCGTCAGCACGTCCTTGTCGCCGACAGCCGACATCGGTCCCCGGACGGCAGTCCAGCCGATATCGGCGTTCTGCAGGATCTGCGAGATCGGATTGTCGGCCTTGCCGGCGAAATTGCGCGGTGAGGCTTTCTCGGCCTGGTCCCGGATCGCCGAGAGCGCGATCGCCACCGGCGCCACCACGATCGAGTTGCGCGAGGTGGGCGGCAGCGGCGGCAGTTGCACCACCGCCGGCGCCGAATTGGTCGCGCGTGGCGACAGCCAGTCCATTGCCTTCAGGCTGACGAAAAACGACGCTGCGAGCACCGCAACGGCAATCAGGACAGTCTTCAAGTTCAACGTCAGACGCATCAATCCCCCAGGCCGCCCGGACCAGAGTTTATAGGGCAGGCGAGGGGGGCGCTAGAGCGCACCGATGGGGTGGAATTGGGGCGAATGGGTTAACGGCTAGCACCTTGCCGTTACCGTCTATTCCTCATTGAGGATCAGCTCGCCTGGGACGGCGGACCGCTCTCACCTTGCCGGCGCTTCCGCCGCCGCAGAACAAGCGATCGCCGCCGTCGGACTCCAGTCCCGAGACCATCGTCCCGGCAGGCAGGTCGAGCTGCTCCAGCACCTTTCCGGTGTCGGGATCGATCCGCCGCACGTCGCTGTCGTCGCCTTCCCAGGTGCCATGCCAGAGCTCGCCGTCGACCCAGGTCACGCCGGTGACGAACCGCTTGCTTTCGATGGTGCGAAGCACAGCTCCCGTTTCCGGATCGATCTGGTGGATCTTGCGCTCGCGGTATTGTCCGACCCAGAGCGAACCTTCGGCCCAGGCCAATCCGGAGTCGCCACCGCCGCCGGGCGCCGGGATCGTGGTGAGCACTTTGCCGGTCGCTGCGTCGATCTTCTGGATGCGATCCTCCGCGATCTGGAACAGGTGGCGGCCGTCGAACGCCGTGCCCGCATGCGCGGCGACATCGATTGAGCGCGCGATCTTACCGTTGGCCGGATCGAGGCCATTCAATTTGTCGCCGGATGCGAACCAGACATGCGTGCCGTCATAGGTGACGCCATGCACGTTCTCGACGCCCGCGAAGGGCCCGTACTCCCGGATGATTTCGGCGGCTGAACGCTTCATGTGCTCGATCCCTGTGAGACGGTCTCACCTTACGTCCTGAGGAGCGGTCCGGGGAGTAACAAGCCTGTCGGGAAACCAGGGACCGGCGGGGTCATCCAGCGGCGCGCCCGGCCGCGTCCGAACGACTGCACCTTGTTCGATTCCGCGAGTTGCTCCAGCGCCCGCTGCACGGTGCGTGGGCTCATCCCAAGCGCCAGCGCGAGCGCCGAGCTCGACCAGGGCTCGCCGTCGGCGAGAAAGGCGAGCACGGCGGCATGCTTCTCCTCGACCGGCCGGGCCAGCACGAGGACGTCGCGCGTCTTCCGCGGCGCCAGCACGAAACCCCGCTTCGTCGCGCTGACATCGGCCAGCGGCTTGAGCTCGGCGCGGAGCCGCCCGATCTCGACGCGCAACCTCGCGCGATGCGATTCATCGGCGTGCTTCGCCCGGAACGCGCCGGCGATCAGGGTCTCGCGCGAGACATCCGCGGGCCATGCCTGCGCCAGGAGGCGGGCGAGCGCGAACAGCACTGGCCGTGTTCCGAGTGATACGATGCGGCCTTGCCTGCGCAGGGCATGATGAAAGGTATCTACGACGAGTGCCGTCGAGGTCGCCAGTCTTTCGACCTCCCCGAGCAACAACGGGTGTTCGCTGCCGCGTGTGATCAGGCGCGCCGCCGGCGTGTTGAGGATGAGGTTCGCAGCGTCGACCTCGGCCATGAGCGCCGGGATTTTCGCCTGCCGGGCTGCGTGAGCCGCGCGGTCGAGCGCGGCGCGCGCATCTTGCGTTCGGAGCCGCCTGATTGCGATGCCCGCGACGACGAGCTCGCGGACGACTTGCGATGCAGGCGGGAGCGGAGAGGGGCTGAGCTCGGCCAGCGTGCGCTCGGCTTCGTCGGGACGCCCGACAAGGAGAAGACGGCGCGCCTCGATGTGACCCGCATGCGCAGCATTGGCGAGATCGCCGTGCTTTTCGAGCGTCGCGCGCGCCGTCGCGAGCGTTTTCACCGGCCAGCTCAGGTCCCGCGAAACCAGCGCGATCTCGGCCTCGGCCACCACGCATCTTGCGCGCGCGACCGCTTCTCTCGGACCGAACGCGCGAGCCGCGCTACGCAGCAGCGTCTTGGCCTTCGCGAGGTCGCCGAGCTGCGCCATCGCGA
Organism: Bradyrhizobium sp. LTSP857; assembly: GCF_000938285.1. Lineage (NCBI taxonomy): Bacteria > Pseudomonadati > Pseudomonadota > Alphaproteobacteria > Hyphomicrobiales > Nitrobacteraceae > Bradyrhizobium > Bradyrhizobium sp. LTSP857. The sequence continues at coordinate 240,539 of NZ_JYMS01000017.1, forward strand.
TGCCGCGCAGAGCCAGCGACGGTGCATCGTTGCGCAGCGCAACACGGTTCAGCGCACCGAGCGGATCGCCGGCTTCGAGTGCACGCGCGGCGGCCGTGATCAGCGACTCCATGTAAATCCCGCCACACTTGTTACTCCCACTGCGCAACCGCTTGGTGCCAGAAATCGTTGACGGCCGACAATGTGCGGTGAGCAAGAGGTTTGGAGAGCCATGATGACATCAGTTGAAAAAGCAGGAACTAACGCCACCATGCAAACACCGCCGGTGGTGTCGCCGCAAGACTGGGAGGCAGCCCGTCAGCAACTGCTCGTGAAGGAAAAGGCGCATACCCGCGCCCGCGACGCACTTGCCGCCGAACGCCGGCGCATGCCGTGGATGGAAGTGGACAAAACCTACGCATTCGAGGCGCCTTCGGGCAAGGCCAGTCTGCTCGATCTGTTCCAGGGCCGAAAGCAGCTCATCCTGTACCGGGCCTTCTTCGAGCCAGGCGTGTTCGGCTGGCCGGATCACGCCTGCCGCGGCTGCTCCATGGTGGCTGACCAGGTCGCCCATGTCTCGCATCTGAACGCCCGTGACACCACGCTCGTCTTCGCCTCTCGGGCGCCGCAAGCGGATATCGCGCGGCTGAAGACGCGGATGGACTGGAACATCCCATGGGTCACCATCACCGACAGTTTTGATGCCGATTTCGGCGTCGGCGAGTGGCACGGGACCAACGTGTTCTACCGCGACGGCGACCGCATCTTCCGCACCTATCTGATCAAAAGCCGCGGCGACGAGCAGATGGGCGGCACCTGGAACTATCTCGACATCACCCCGCTTGGCCGCCAGGAGCCATGGGAGGATTCCCCGGCAGGTTATCCGCAGTCCCCGACCTACAAATGGTGGAACTGGAACGACAGCTACGCGGAGGGTGCTGCGCCCGACAAGAAATGGGTCGAGGTGTCGGACGCCGGAGAGAAGGCGCTCCGCGAGAAGAGCGCGCAGTGACCGAGACCCATTCCGCCAGCGCGGCCCCCGACGCCGGCCGTGATGGCGGAGAGGTCGTGGCCGCTTCTCACCTCGCCAGATGGCTGGGTCTTGCGGCCACGCCGACCTTCGCGGTCATGGCCGTGCTGACCGCCGTTCTCGGCGGCGGGCCGACGGACATGCTCTGCTCCGCCGGCCACGGGATGTCGCTCGGCGGGATGGCGCCGATGTATCTGCTGATGAGTGCGTTTCACGCAGCGGCGTGGCTGAGGCTGGTTTCGGAGTGGCGAGGCACCGTCGGCCAGTGAGGACGACGGCCAGCACAAGCGGGAATGGCCTCGGCATTACCGGGGCTGCGTCGCGCCGCTTTCGTCGAAGAACAAGGTCATCAGGATCTCATCGAGATATCGGCCGTCGTGTTTCAGCGCCTTCACCCCGCGACCGTATTCGACGAACCCGGCTGCCGCGTAGAGTCGCAAGGCGGCCTGATTCTCGCTGACGACGACGAGTTGGAGCTGCTCGACCCGCTTTGCAGCGTGCGCTGCGACCGCGTCGACGAGGAGCCGCCCCGTGCCGGATTTCCGCGCCTGCGGCCGCACATACATGCCCCACAGAACCGCCTTGTGTGCGGTCTTCGCGCCGTCCTCCCGGCGGAAGCCGGCGGTCCCCACGAGGTCGCCCCCGATGAATGCGCCGAACACGTCCGATGTCGTGAGACGCTCCTCGAACCATGCGAGCGGCTTGTTCTGCTCGCGTTGGAGCGTGCTGGTAAAAGCTTCGGGATGGTTCGCAAGCGCTTCCAGCCTGATAGCACGGTAGCGAACGGCGTCGGCGGGTGTGAGCAGTCTGATTGCAAGGCTGGGGGCGGCAGAAGTCGTCATATCGGGTCGATGTCCATCAGGGCGCGGCGCGGCTCAGGAGGAGACCATGAGGACCACAGCGACGCAATTGCCGGTTGCCGCCCTGGAGCGGCTGATCGCCGATCCGCCTGCTATCGCCCGCCCACCGATTGCAGATACGCGACAACCTTGGCGGCGTCGTCCGGCGAAACCCCGCCATAGGGCTGCATCTTGTTGCCTGATACGACCTCCTCCGGCTTGACGATGAAGCGTGCGAGCTTGTCCTGATCCCAGACGATGCCGGCATCCTTCATTGCGGGAGAATAGTTGTAGTCCGGCAGCGAGCCTGCCTTCCGTCCGACAATCTTGCTGAGATTGGGACCTAGGCGATTGTCGCCCTCCTTCACCGAGTGGCAGGTGCGACAGGAATTGTTGAACGCCTGCTGCGCCGCGTCGTTGCTCGCCGGCTGCTGCGCGAGCGAAGCGGGCGCAGATGCAAGCCAAATCAATCCTCCACTGGAGGCGATCAAGGCGAGCCATCTGCTTCGCGATGTTTGCAGGCGTGATTGCATCTGCGCCTCCATCAGAATCGCTCCCACGCAAGCGAGGTCGCTCTGAGAGCATCATGCAAACGAAAACGGCCCCGTTGGGTTCCGGGGCCGTTTGCGTCACAATGTCCTGTCGCTTACCGCGTCGCGGCGCCGAGGTCGGCCCTGCGCTCACTCATCGGCAGCACGATTACCTTGGTGCCGACGTTGACGCGGGAGTAGAGGTCGGAGACGTCGTCATTGGTCAGGCGGATGCAGCCGGACGAGACGTGCTTGCCGATGGTGTCGGGGGCGTTGGTGCCGTGGATGCGGTAGACGGTGCCGCCGAGATACATCGCGCGGGCGCCGAGCGGGTTGCCGGGGCCGCCGGCCATGTGGCGCGGCAGATAGGGCTGGCGCTGGATCATCTCCGGCGGCGGGGTCCAATCCGGCCACTCGGCCTTCTTGGTCACCGACTGGGTGCCGGACCAGGTGAAGCCGTCGCGGCCGACGCCGATGCCGTAGCGGACGGCCTGGCCGTTACCGAGCACGTAATAGAGATAGGTGTTGGGCGTATCGATGATGATGGTGCCCGGTGCTTCGCGCGTCGCGTAAGCAACGGTCTGGCGGCGGAAGCGGGCCGGCGTTTCGACGGCGTCCTGATCCTCGGACGGCGCGGTCTGGTAGGTCGGCGCCTGATAGGGCTGGTAAGGCTGAACCGGCTGCGGCGCGGTCATTTGCGGCAGCGGCTGGAAGAACGGGAAAAGCTGCACGGGCGCAGCCTTGGCCGGGCCGGCAAACGCGATTGCGGAGAGCGCCACTGCACTGACAGCAACGGCGCGCGAATACGTCTTGAACGTGTCCAGATTGAACATTGGTCGCCCCTGTTTGCGCGGTGTTCCTTGGTCACCCCGGCACCGTTTCGGTGCTCCGTTGCCTAAATCACTAACGACAAAAAGTTTCGGGACGTTTGCGCGGAAAACCGAAAACGGTTTCGTCGTGGCAAGGATTGTTTCATGACAGTTTCGTGGCCTGGCCAGCCCGTTAACGAACAAAACGGCCGGCCGACACTTCTGTGACGTCACACGCCTGAAATATCCGTGGTTGATGGTCCTAAGCCGAGAATCATCAAACTCTCGGGATTTTCCCATGCGGGTATTAATCGCGACTGACGCCTGGCATCCGCAGGTCAACGGTGTGGTCCGGACGCTGACCTCGCTCGCGGCGGCCGCCAAGGCCCTCGACGTCGATGTCGACTTCCTGACGCCGGACGGTTTTCGGTCATGGCCGCTGCCGACCTATCCGGGCCTGCGCGTTGCGCTGCCAAGCGGAAAAGAGATCGCGCGGCGGATCGAGAAGGCCGCGCCGGAAGCGCTGCACATCGCGACCGAGGGCCCGATCGGCTGGGCCGCGCGGGCTTATTGCCGCCGCAACGGGCTCGCCTTCACCACATCCTACACCACGCGCTTTCCGGAATATGTCTCGGTGCGGACGGGCATCCCCGCCGCCGTCGGCTATGCCGTGCTGCGCCACTTCCATGATGCTGCCGCAATGACCATGGTGGCGACGCCGTCGCTGCGGCAGGAGCTCTCCGGGCGCGGCTTCAAGCGGCTCGGCTTCTGGGGGCGCGGCGTCAACACCGAGCTGTTCCACCCCGACGATCCCGCAACGCTCGATCTGCCGCGTCCGATCTTCATGACGATGGGGCGCGTGGCGGTGGAGAAGAATCTCGAGGCGTTCCTCTCGCTCGATCTGCCCGGCACCAAGGTCGTCGTCGGCGACGGCCCGCAGAGGGCGGCGCTCGAAAAGAAATATCCGGACGCGGTCTTCCTCGGCGAGAAGAAGGGCGCGGATCTCACCTCGCATCTTGCTGCGGCCGACGTGTTTGTCTTCCCGAGCCTCACCGACACGTTTGGCGTGGTGCAACTCGAAGCGCTCGCTTGTGGCACGCCGGTTGCGGCGTTTCCGGTGACGGGCCCGAAGGACGTCATCGCCGATCATCCGATCGGCGCGATCGACAACGATCTGCGCGCCGCCTGTCTGCGCGCGCTCACCATGTCGCGCGAGACCTGCCGCAACTTCGCGCTGGAGCGCTCCTGGGAAAACAGCGCGCGCCAGTTCGTCGGCAATCTCACCTCACTGCAACCCAGCCGCATCCTGCGCGCCTCGCCGGTCATGGCGCGGCGGCCGGTGCGCGGTTGATCCTTTCTTTTGAACCACAGCGAGAACCTCATCGATGGCTAAGATCATGAACCTTGACGGCACCCAGCAGCTCGACCTCACCCGTGGTACGGTCGAGCAGGCCTATGATCGCTGGGCGCCGGTCTATGACCTCGTGTTCGGCGGCGTGTTCGCCAAGGGCCGGCAGGCGGCGATCGCGGCGACCAACAAGATCGGCGGCCGCGTGCTCGAGGTCGGCGTCGGCACCGGCATCTCGCTGCCGCTCTACGCGCCTCATCTGCGCATCTTCGGCACCGACATTTCGGAGGCGATGCTGGACAAGGCACGGCAGCGCGTCACCGAGGGCAAGCTGAAGAACGTCGAGGGTCTCGCGGTGATGGACGCCGAGAAGCTCGAGTTTCCCGACAACTCATTCGACGTCGTGATGGCGCAATATGTCGTCACCGCCGTGCCGAATCCGGAAGTCGCGCTCGATGAATTCGCGCGCGTGCTGCGTCCGGGCGGCGAGCTGATCATCCTCACCCGCGTCAGCGCCGATGCCGGCGTGCGTCGCTTCATTGAGCAGAAGCTCCAGCCGGTGGTGCGCCCGCTCGGTTTCCGCACCGCCGAGTTCGCCTGGTCGCGTTATGCGAAGTGGCTGGCCGGCGCCAACGGCATCGAGCTCGCCGAGCGCCGCCTGATTCCGCCGCTCGGCCATTTCTCGCTGGTGCGCTTCCGCAAGGTCGACGTCGCCAAGGCGGCTTGAGCAAGGCGGCGTGAGCCGCCACTTGCGTTCGCGTGCGTCATCGCGTCGCTGCACGTCGTCACATGACAAAATGATGATGTCACACGGCGTACATCGAATCTCTGTAAATCCCGTACCCGAAAGCATTTTGGGGGAGAGCATGATCAAGAATTATCTCGAGCAGCTGCGGATCCAGCGCTGGGACGACCATCGCTACTATCACCACAGCCGCATCAATCAGAGCCTGCACTTCGTCAGCGCGCTGAGCTTCCTCTTTGCCTATCTCTGGCTGTTCGTCGATCCGATGATCTCGGCGCTGGTCGGCTGGCTGGTCTCGATGACCTCGCGCCAGGCCGGTCACTTCTTCTTCGAGCCGCATGATTTCGACCACATCAACCAGGCGACCCACGAATACAAGGAAGACATCAAGGTCGGCTACAACCTTCAGCGCAAGGTTGTGCTGATGGCGATCTGGGCGCTGTCGCCGCTGGTGCTGTTCGTCGATCCGACCCTGTTCGGCTTGTTCACGCCGTGGGCGAGCGCGGCCGACTTCATGCGCCAGGTCGCCAAGATCTGGCTCGTGATCGGCGGCGGCGGTCTCCTGTTCCGCACCGTGCACCTGTTCTTCATCCGCGACGTCGAGACTGGTCTGGTCTGGATGACCAAGATCCTGACCGACCCCTTCCACGATCTGATGCTCTATCGCAACGCGCCGATGGCGCTGATGCGCGGCGAGCTGATGGATCCCGGCCTGCATCTCAACCCCGAGCACACGCTGGGCCTCATCTCCGAGCCCACGCTCGAAGAGCAGCACGCCTGAGCGCGCTGTTCTCACCAAACACTCCGATGTCTGATGGTTGCGTCATGCCCGGCCTTGTGCCGGGCATCCACGTCTTGGGGGCTTCTTCGCCTCGCCCCGCGTGCGGTCGGGCAATCGCATATGGTGCACACAACGCAGCGGCATCGGCGGTAGGCTCCCTCTCCCGCTTGCGGGGGAGGGCTGGGGCGGGGGTGTCTCCGCGTCGGGATTGTCGAGGATTACTGAGGGTGTCCCTGTGTGGCGAGAACCCTCACCCGCCGCGCTCTGCGAGCGCGTCGGCCTCTCCCGCAAGCGGGAGAGGCGGAGCAAGCCCGCGCAGTGCGGCCTCAGCGCCCGAAGCGCTTGGCCAGCATCTCTTTCAGGATCTGCCGCTTGATGTTCTTGTTGGTCAGCACGCCATCGTGCCACCAAAAGCCATCGGCCTTCATCTTCTCGGCGGCGCGCACGAAGCGCTCGGAGACCTCGGCGAAATCGGCATCGGTGTAGTTCAGGCTGAAGATCAGCCGTCCGGTGCCGACCCAGCTCAGCGACAGGCCCTCGGCGCGCAGATAGTATTGCAGCATCCAGTTGTAGCGGGACGGCGTGGTGTATTTCACCGTCCAGATCGACGAGAAGTTGGCGAACCGCACCGGCAGGCCGGCATCGCTCATCATCTGGTTGAGTTTTTGTCTGCGGCCGTTCCAGGTGGCGTCCAGCCCGTCATAGATGGCGCGGAAGTTCGGGCTGGCGAGCCGGCTCAGGAACTCGTCCATCGCCGTCATGACGTAGGGGTGCGAGTTGAAGGTGCCGCGGGCGAAGCAGACGTCGGCGGGGCGATCGTCGCGGAAGCGACGCATCAGCTCCTTCTTGCCGCAGACGACGCCGACCGGCAGGCCGCCGGCGAGGCTCTTGCCGTAGGTCACCATGTCGGCCTTGACGCCGAAATATTCCTGGGCGCCGCCGGGGGCGAGACGGAAGCCGACGAAGACCTCGTCGAAGATCAGCACGATGCCGCGCTCGGTGCAGACCTCGCGCAGCTTCTTCAGCCATTGGGTATAGGCCGCGCGGTCGAAATTGCCGCCGCGGGAGGAATCGACCAGCGAGGAATCGCCGGGGGCGTTGCCGTTCGGATGCAGCCCCTGGAGCGGATTGACCAGCACGCAGGCGATGTCCTTGCGCGTGCGCAAAACGTGCAGCGTCTTCTCCGACATTTCGGCGAGGGTGTAGGTCTCGTGCGCGGTAATCGGATTGCCGACGCCGGGCTGCACGTCGCCCCACCAGCCGTGATAGGCGCCGGCAAAGCGGACGAGATGGGTACGCTTGGTGTGATAGCGCGCGAGCCGCACCGCCTGCATCACGGCCTCGGTGCCCGACATGTGGAAGGAGACTTCGTCGAGGCCCGAGATCTGGCAGAGCCGTTGCACGTTCTCGAGGATGACGGGATGGTAGGGCCCGAGCACCGGTCCGAGCGCGTGCGCGCGTTTCTCGGATCCCTCGATGCACTCCTTGTAGAAATCGTTGCCGAAGATATTGACGCCGTAGGAGCCGGTGAGGTCGTAGAAGGTGTTGCCGTCGACATCGGTGACGGTGACGCCGCTCGAGGACTCCATGAAGGTCGAGGTGCCCAAATTCTCGCGGACGAGACGCGAGAACTGGAACGGCACGCGGTAGGTTTCGGTGAAGTTCAGGTCGGAGATCTTTTCCGCCGCTTCCTGCGTCATCGCGCGGCCCTTGGGGTAGCGCTCGGCGTAAAGTGCCGCGAGACGGAAGAAGGCGTCCTTGCGCTGCGTGGCGATGTTCGCCGGCGCGCCGTCGCAAGAGAAGTAGTCGTTGTCTCCGAACTCGTAGAACGGGAGCAGCTTTGCCACCCGCCGCGACATCTTGGAGTGCCCGGCGAGCGAGCGATGCTTGGCGCGGGACAGTGCGATCCGCGCCTTGAGCTTCGGGAAGGCGGCGGCAGCGGACGCTGCGGCGGCCACGGAAAATGAGAGAATCGGGAGTGTCGTTTCCATGACAACAAGCGCTAATACTGCGAGCTGACAGATTCATGACAGTCAAAGCCCTCATCGCCTCTTTCACCCAGCAGGAAGACCTCAACTTCCTGTTGACCAACCGCATCCCCCGCGCCGCGCTGACCCGCTTCATGGGCTGGTTCTCCAAGATCGAGAATCCGTTTGTACGGGACGGCTCCATCGCGCTGTGGAAGCTGTTCTCTGACCTCGATCTGTCGGAGGCGCGGAAGACCCACTTCAAGAGCCTGCACGATTGCTTCACCCGGGAGCTCAAGCCGGACCTGCGGCCCTTTGATCCCGATCCGGCGGTCGTCGCCAGCCCCTCGGACGGCATCGTTGGCGCTCACGGGCGGATCGCCGACACCGAGCTATTCCAGGTCAAGGGCGCGCCCTATTCGCTGCTCGACCTGCTCGGCGACCAGGTCCTGGTCGACCAGCACCGCAACGGCTCCTTCGTCACGCTGCGGCTGACGTCCAGCATGTATCACCGCTTTCACGCGCCCTACGATTCGCACATCGAGCGCGTCACCCTGATCCATGGCGACGTCTGGAACGTCAACCCGATCGCGCTGAAGCGGGTCGAGCGGCTGTTCTGCAAGAACGAGCGCGCGGTGATCCGCACGCATCTGTCGACGGGCGAGGCGGTAACGCTGGTGCCGGTGGCCGCGATCCTGGTCGCGAGCATCCGACTGCATTTCCTCGATATGGTGCTGAACGCGCAGACCAAGGGCCCGGTCAATTTTCCCTGCGACGTCAACGTGACCAAAGGCGAGGAGCTCGGCTGGTTCGAGCACGGCTCGACCATCATCATCCTGGCGCCCGGCGATTTTACCTTCTGCGACGGCATCGCCGAAGGCACGCGCATCCGCGCCGGTCAAGCGCTGCTGAGGAAAAACTAGCCTTCAATCTGCCGTGTCGGCCGCCTATATCGTCCGCGGGGACGAATCGATCGACACGGATGTTGTGATGGCGCGGGCGCCGGTGATGGCGGCGGGTGGTATTGTGCTGCGGCGAGGAGCTGTGCCGCTGATCGCGATCGTGCGCCAGCGCAAGCGCAATGAATGGGTTTTGCCCAAGGGCAAGCTCGACGACGGCGAAACGCCGAAACAGGCCGCGCATCGCGAGGTGCTGGAGGAGACCGGCCACGAGGTCGCGATCCACGAATTTTTGGGCACGCTGGTCTATCAGTCGGGCGGGCGATCCAAGGTCGTGCATTTCTGGCGGATGGAGGCCGAGGGCGGCCAGGTCCGCAAGCTGATGAACGACATCAAGGCGGTCGACTGGCTGCCGCTGGATGAAGCCATCGCGCGCCTGTCGCGCGAGTATGAGCGTGCCTTCCTGGTGCAGATCGGTCCGATCGCGCTCGCGGCCGCGGGGCTGGTGTCTTCTCCTGCGGCCGAGTCGACGCCGCTACCGGCGACCGATGACATCGATGCCGCCTTGCAGACGCTGACACCGGCCGAAGCGGCTTCCGTCGACGAACTGCGCCACGGCCTGTTGCAAAAGGTGAGAGCCTGGCTGCGCGGCGAGGCGTGAGGTCTCTTCGCCTCGCCCCGCGTTGACGGTGCACCCTCGCCCCTTGTGAGGGCTTTGCACAATCGGCTGCACGTGATTCTTTGAATCATGGCTGATTCTAGCGAGGGGAGCCATGGTTGAGCGCAATGTCGGTCAGATGAGCTTGGCGGATGGCCTGGTTCGGGCACCGCGAAGCAGCATCCTGGATGAGGTGGAGGCTGTTGTGGATTGGGCGCCGCTGCGCTCGCTGCTTGGCAAGCGGGGCGGCGATGGTGCCGGCAACAGCAGCTATCCGGCGGAAGTCTTGCTTCGCTGCTTGCTCGCCGGGATCTGGCACAATCTGTCTGATCCCGCGCTGGAAGCGGCCATTGCAGACCGGTTGTCGTTCCGCCGCTTTGTTGGTCTGAGCCTGCACGATCAGACCCCGGATCACACGACATTGTGGCGGTTTCGGCAGGAACTCGCCAAGGACGGTCTGATCGAGAAGATCTTCACTGAGATCAATCGGCAGTTGGAGGCCAAGAAGCTGATCCTCAAGCAGGGAACGCTGGTCGACGCCTCGTTAATCGCGGCACGAGCCACTCCGCCCCGCAAGGCACGCAAGGATGGCGAGGATACGCCACCCAAACCATCTGCGGATCGCGATGCTCGCTGGGGCCGGAAAGGCAAAAAGAGCGTGTTCGGCTATAAAATCCACACGGGCGTGGATGCAGGTCACACCCTCATTCGTCGCGTCCATGTGACGGACGCCTCAATCACCGATACCGAGCCAGCGGATCGTCTGTTCTGCGGCGATGAGGCCGCGGTCTATGGCGATCAGGCCTACTACACGCATGCCCGGCACGCGCGTCTTAAAGAAGCTGGCATCAAGGACCGCCTGATGCATCGGCCCAACAAGCATCATCCCGAACTGCCGCCGCGGCAGAAGCTGCGCAACAAACTAATCGCCAAGGTGCGCGCCGCCGTCGAGCGTCCGTACGCCGTGTTCAAGGAGCATTATGGTCTCCGGCGGATGCGCTTCTTCAACTTCGAGCGCAATCAGGTGCACATCGTGCTGGCCTGCTGCGCCTACAACCTACGGCGTGCGGCCGGCGCATTGGCCGCACAACGCCAGGAGTCCGTCTCCGCATGAAAAAACAGAGGACAACAGGGGATGAAATGA
>NZ_JYMS01000018.1:0-2886 GCF_000938285.1 Bradyrhizobium sp. LTSP857
TGTCCAGCGGATGGATGGGTAACAGAACAGACCGGATGGATGGGTGACACTGGTTCATGATTTGGTCGGCTGCGGCGCTGCGCTAGCGCAGCGCCGCAGCTTGCGTGTTTTCTGGTCGATGATGCCGATCGGCACGTCGAAGAAGCGCACTTGCCAGGATCCGTCCTCGGTTTCCTCGACGGCAACCGCTTCACCGTCGAGAGCGCTGCAGATGTGGATGAGGTCACCACGCCATTTGATCTCGCCGTTGGAGCGGACCTGGCGCACCGCGGCTTCGGCTGGATAATCCGGCTCGGGAAGCCGCCTTGGCATCGCACGAGCCGAAGGCTGATAGACGCTCGCAGGTGGGTGCTGGCCAAGCGACTCGTGCGGCCGTTCTTCGTTGTAATCGCGCACAAATGCCGCGAAGCGACGGGCCTGCGCGGCCTGGGTTGGCGGCGGTGGCCGCATGGCTTCCAGAAGCGTGAGGTGAAAACGCTCGTGTCGGCCGTTCTGCTGCGGATAGCCAGGATCAATCCGTTCATGGCGGATGCCAAGCTTGATCCACCATACCGACAGCGCCGTCAGACCCGTGGTCCCAGTCGAGGCGAACGGCGAGCCGTTGTCGGAGCGGATGATCTGCGGCAAGCCGTACTCGCGAAACGCCCGCTCCAGCGGCGGTTGGCACTCGGCATATTGCGTGCTGCCCGTCGCTGCCAAACTAATCAAATAACGGCTGAAGCCATCGGTCACCGTGAAGGGTTCAACGCGAGAGCCGTCGCCCAGACGAATCCAGCCCTTGTGATCGAGGGCCCATACATGGTTGGCATGCTGAGGCACCGTCAGTTGACCCACACGCGGTGGCGCACGTCGCCGAGCCCGACGGCTACTAACCAGTCCCGCTCGTTTGAGAATCTGGCCTGCCGTCGAGGCCGACGGCCAATCGATATCCCCTTGGTGAGCCTCAAGCTTGCTTACGATCTTGCGCGGTCCCCAGCTCGGCCGCTCAAGCCGGAGTCCCACAATCGCATCCACGATGTGCTGCGGCGTCGCTCGCCCATGCACCCGCACGGCGTGCGAGCGATCCGCAAGCCCTCCAGCCCCTTCCAACCGGTAGCGGTCCAACCATTTGTAACCGGTCTTGCGACTAATCTCGTAGCGGTCGCACAGCTCCGTCATCGTCCACAATCCGCTTCGCTGATCCGCGATGAAGTTAACCCGCTGGTCCATTGCGCAGCTCTCTCGCCAAGGCATCGGCTGATCCTCCCAGCCGACAGAGAACTGTCACCTATCCATCCGGTCTACTGTGTTACCTATCTATCCGGTCTGGACACGCGCCACCTTCTCCCACAAGGGGAGAAGGGAAGCACCACCGCCTCACCCCGTCACGATCTCCCCCGCCTCAGCGCCCTCCACCCCCGGCCCCACCGGCATCGGCACGGTCACATAATCCTTCGGCAAATTCACCGGCCGATACCCCGGCTCCACCGCCATCCGCTTCACCACGCTCTCATGCACATGGGCGCCTTCGGGGATCAGGCGCGGTTCGCAATCGGGGATGTAGAAGCCCAAAAACACCTTCCGCTCCGGCCATTCCTTGTAGGTCGCGCGCTTCGGCAGATATTCCAGCAGGCGCCAGGCTGCACTCATCGAATTGTGCAGCTGGCCCGCCGTGCCCGTGTATGCCGGCGGGACATACTGGAACGGTGAGTTCTTGCGCTGAATGCCCCAGGCGAGCTGGTTCACGGTGCGCGGGTTGAAGTTCAGGCCCGCTTTCGCTGCCTCCTCTAACATCCAGATCAGCGGATACTTTGATTCCGCGCTCTCGGCCTCCGGATAGCCGCCGCCGACGTCGCAATGCACGCCGGCGAACCACACCTGCAAAATGTCCTGCGGCACCTTCTTCTCGTCGGGCACGTAGCGATGGCTCCAGAACTGCTGCGGCTCCTTGTACTCTTTCAGGCGGAACATGCAGCGCCGCTCGTCGATCGCGATCGCCTGCCGGAAGATGTTGACGCTCGGATTGCGCAGCGTGAAGGCGAGCTCTTCCAGGCTGAACACATAAAAGAAGTTGTCACGCCGCGGCACGATCACGCTCGCCACCGTGTCCCACACGCCGATGAAATGGATGGTCGGCCAGCGCGTCGAGGTGATGCGCGCGAATTGCGCGGCGAGGTCGAATGCGTCCTTCGGCAGCGGCCCCTGGTCGTCGACGGCGATGTTCTCGAGATCCTCGATATCGTTGCCGTGCCCGGTGCCGGAATATTGCTTGTAGGCGATGAGGCCCGAGCCCGCGAGGTTGGCCTGCTCCGGCGAGATCAGCCCCACCTTGTGGATCAACCCCGCCAGCACCCGCACCGTGTAGGCGCCGCGCGAAAAACCGAACAGATAGATCTTGTCGCCGGGCGCGTAATGCTCGACCAGGAAGCAATAGGCGTTGAGCACGTTGTCATCGAGCCCGTAGCCGGTGGCGAGCCCCAGCACCAGATTGATGTCGGCCTTCCAGCGATTCCATGTCGACGGCTCCGTCACCGTGCCGACACCGGGATCGTAAAACACCATCTGCCGCGGCTGCGTCTTGTCGGTCTTGCGCAGGCAGCGATACAGCTTCAGGACGTTGGAGATGTTTTCCGAGATCTCGTTGCCGGTGCCGTCACAGCAGATGACGAGGTTTTTCGGCGCGGTATTGTGCTCGTGCTCCACGGTCAGCCCCTCCGGGTGATGCTACCCAGGCGAGCATAGCAAAAAACCGCGACAGCGAGGAGACGGCGGCGTTTGCGGGATAGGTCCAGTGCGGTGTCAGTTGTCTTGGATGATTGGGCCGCGGGCTCGCTCACCTCTCCCGCTTGCGGGGGAGGTCGGCGCGAAGCGACGGGTGGGGGCTCTCTCCACACGGGGAGTATCTCG
>NZ_JYMS01000018.1:2902-9629 GCF_000938285.1 Bradyrhizobium sp. LTSP857
CCCCACCCCAACCCTCCCCCGCAAGCGGGAGAGGGAGCACACCTGCTCCGCGGCGATCGCTTTAATTCAACTTCCTACTTCTTCTTCGTCGGCCCGAAATCCGGCTGCCAGGCGGCGTCCTTGCGGTTCGGTGCCGCGGCGATCACCTTGGCTTTGTCCTTCTTCGGCTTCTTGGTTTCGCGATTGGTGCGTTGCTGTCCCTTGGCCATGACGTCCGTCTCCTGTGGGGGTTCGAATTCGTTCGGTTCGACCGGTTGCAGCATCCGTCCGCGCAAGTCTGATCGCACAAGTCGCGACGCTTGCGTCACTGCGGCCGAGACTGGCGCTGCCATACTCATTCGTGCCGCTGACGATAATGCGCGAGCCTACGCCTGCACCCCGCCAATAGCGAGGGCTTAAACGCCGCGCACGCGCTGCGGTGATGATAATGCTGGCTATTGCGTCGCAACGGGCGCATGCTCGCCGAAGCGGCGTCGGTTGGGGCCTGACCAGCGAAAGGCAGGCTTTCATGACCATCCGTTCGCGACGCGAAACCATCACATTCAAGCATCCGGTCCGCATCCGCGGCATCGAGCGCCAGCTCCCCGCAGGCGGCTATGAGGTCGTCACCGACGAGGAGATGATCGAGGGCCTGTCGTTCGCATCCTGGCGCCGCATCGCCACCATGATCACGGTGCCGTCCGAAGGCGTGCATGGCGCGACGGAGCTGCTGTCGATCGGCTCGGTCGACCTCGCCGATGCGCAAGCCGCAGATGCGCAAATTGCAAATGCGAGCGCCGTTCCATGACTGACATCCCGGTCGATCTCGACAAGCATCGCGGCATGGCCGCCCAAAAGGCGACCGATCTGCGCCGGGCGCTGGCCGAGGTCGAGACCAATATCAGGGAGCTGCGCGAGCGCGAGTCCGATCTCGAAAACCGCATGATGACAGCGCCCGCCATGTCGTGGCCGGAGGCCGCGGTGAAGGCGCGCTATCTGCTCAACCTCTATGCCGCCAGCCTGCCCAACGAAGACACCCGCCACCGCGCGCTGGTGGCAGCGCTGTTCGACGATTTCGTGAGGCTCAGCGGCGAGACCTGAAGGCGGCCGCGGCCGCGGGCGCATGCGGCAGCGATGGTGTGGAAAACAGGTGTCGTCCTGGCGAAAGCCAGGACCCATAACCACCGAACTGAGTTGTTGCGGATCATCGTGCCACAGCGTGCCTCGACAACTGTTGACCGGGGTAATGGGTCCTGGCCTTCGCCAGGACGACGTTGGGGGCCAGCTTGCGCCTCAAGCGGCCATCGCGCCACGAAGCTAATCGCCTAAAGGAGTGACCCATGATGCTCACGACCGGCCGCTATATCGGCCACGAACAGGACCGCGGAATCGTTCAGTTCTCGATGCAGGACGGCCCGCACGAGGTCCCCTGCGCAATCTCGACCTCCGCGATGGACGACCTCGAGCGCGGCCCGCGCGCCAGGCCCTCCGAGCGCGAAGCCCAGTTCATCCGTCTGCGCGAGCGCATCGAAGCCTGCGCCGGCAAGAAATATCAGGCGACGGAGTTCGAAGGCACGCCGCCGGGGATCGTGCTGCGGAGCATTGATTTTCGGGGGTAGGGGGAGCCCCCTTCAAGATGCATGGCGGATGCTGTGCGACTTCGCTGTAGTTGCCTCAGGTTACGGGGTGCCAGCACCCGGCCCATCACGCTGGATGATGATATTCAAGGATACGCGCGGCAACCGCCTTATGCCGCCGCTACGTCAAGGGGATTTCTCCCTTAACATGGGAGCCGATCCAAGCGTCTTGCGTCAGTGAAGGCCTTTTCTTGCCGAGCTTTGCGTACCATTCATCAGGCATAATCTGCAGGCCAGAAAATGCTCCGATGCGGTGATTGCCATCAAGGATTAGAAGGCCTTTTGGAATTTGCATGCCAACAATCGGCTTATAAAAAGTCCCTTGCTCCAGTATGTGCTGCAATGCTTGCTGATATCGTCGCTTGGTAACGGCATCGGCAACGTTGCGCCCAACCTGATCTACCATGTTCACAGCTATTGCGAGTGTCTTTGGGGCTAAGCTGTGAAGCTTGCAGTTCGCTTGTTGCTTCTTCCAATTGACGTCACTCCACCAAGTGAGAGGTCGTCCACCTAGGATACGAGACCATCGATGAGTTCCGAGTGGCTCAGGAGGGGGCCATCCAAGATCGGATTCATTTGCAAAATAAAGAAGCCAGTCATCGATGATCTCGTCGGGCCAATCAACGAGGTCCTTCTTTAAGTCAGCTAACGAGACCATGATAAATCCTAGGCTCGACGTGTGGCAAGCAAGGCTAGCTTATGCTCAAGGTTCGCTTCTGCTTTGAGTAGGATGATCCGACAAGCAGAGGCGATCCTTCCAATTTCGGGTCAAGCATAGACGTCGTCAATATAATCTGGTGTTCGGCTCTTGAAGCGGCGCTGGCCTTACAAATCAGCTGCTGAAAATTCCAGCTTCTTTGCGGGACCATGCCTTTATCCTCAATATTGTCGAACATCATAAATCTAGGAAGAAGAAAGTCACGATCTTGCAGGGAAGCGATCAGAAGTCCCAAATGAAGGCTATTCTTCAGGATCACCAAGCTGCTCGCGGCGAAGTTCGATTTGCCGTCCACCGACATGGAGTCATTCCCGAAGGAAAAGCCGAAGCTGTCAGCGTCCACAAATGCGTCTTGGTCGCCGGTATCCTGCCGCAGGAGTTCTACGACAATCCTCGCAATCAGTGAATAAGCGATGCGCTTTCGCTTGTCTTGGGTGGCTGCTATCGCCTTTACTTCATCGCGCAATTTCGAAATTTCATCGTTCAGCTTTTGCTTCTCATGCGACATCTCTCCGATTTTCGACGCGAGCTCTAGGTGTCGACCTATCGTCTCGATCCTCGAATCGATAAATCCGATTCTGCGATTAATGCTCGCTATGGCGGCATCACGAGAGCTTATAGGAGCTCTTGATAGTGCATCGTAAGCTGCCGTTTTCGAGGAGTGGTCGCGTCGAATTGAGCGAAGCGTCTTCAGATTTAATGCCAGTGCTTGTTCTCGCTGTTCCTGCAATTGCTTGGACTCGCGCAGTTGCATTTGGATGTCGATCTTGACAGCGAGGCTTCTTGACGCGCGTTCAGATTCGTCCAGCGGTGTCTTGCACAAATGACACTGACCGGAGTGATGTCCCTCCTCAGTGGGTGAGAAACACGCCGGGCAATATTTGAAATGAATTCCGCCTAGCTGCTCGTAGGTGAGGGTAGCTTTCTCGATATCAACGAGCATTCGATTGAGGTGCCGAATGAAGTTGTCGCTGTCAGTTATCTCGAACTGAATTGTCGCATTCTCTAATTCGAGCGACTGCATTTTTGTCGAAAGAGACCCGACCTCTTCGAAGGCCTTTCGTCGCTCGCCTTCGCGAAGCCTGGAGTCTGCAGTTGTCCCAAAATCTGACTTTGCTATTTGCTCTAGATCCGCATATCGTTCGATGCGCTCTGTTGTGAGCTTATCAAGTTCCGTTTCAATTGCTTCTCTCGCGAGAGGAGTATCAATGTCGCCGCCGATAAGCGAGAAGATGCTCTTTAGCTCTGAATTTAGTTCGTCGAATTTTTTCTCAAAGCCGCGCAGTCTCACTTGCTTCTCATAGAGATTAAACTCACCAACGCCGCAAAGAAAATCCCCGATAGCCTGCTTGAGGATTGGTGGGTCAAAATTCTCAAAGCGAAAGATGCGTTGCACCGGGGTCATTTGATCCGAGTACAGCAATCGGAGCACCTGATGCATTGTGATATTGCTGCCCTCTGGAGTTGTAGCCTCGGGCATGTCGAGAGAACGAAATAGAATCTGCGAAAACGATTCTCGGGTGTCTTGCCGGGCATAGGGGAAGGTCTGCCAACCTTCGGCGACCGATCGACCCGCTGTCTCTAGTGGACCAAAAAATATGTGCAGCGGTCGTGTGCGCTCGGATGTAATCTCGCGTCTAAGACTCACTATCGCGTTATTAAGCACAACCTCGGCGACTACCGTGTCGCATAACGCCGCATATTCCTTCCATTCTTGAATAGCTGGCCCAAGCACTTCTCCTCCGAGGATGTGGAAGATGAAGTCCATTATTGTCGATTTCCCCGAACCGTTGGTTCCGCGGATGATGTTGACGCCAAGATGGAAAGATTGATCGTAGACTGTATGGCCCTTTCGAAACACCAACAGACGTTTTAGAGCTAGCCTTGGTGCGAATTGGATTTGTGCCGGTTGGCTCATGGCTGTCTCCGCACGAGGCCGGTAAGCGCGCGTAATCCTCGCGCGCCGGCCAAATCTAGGCCGCCTAATTCATTCACAAGAAAGTCCATAAAACGCGCTTCATTTAAATTGAGCTCGGTCAAATCTGCGAGCAGTGGCCGGGGAATCGCGTCCATCTTGAGGCGCGCGAGGCCGGAAAGGTATTGTTCCCGTGCGAACAAGTCCTTGGCCACCAGGTTCGTCCCTGCGGCTCTTTGAAAAATCGCGAGATCCCGATAGAGGCTTTTCCCGCTCGGCAGCTGGACGAATTCGTCGGTTAGACGTTGAATTTCGAGAGATCGAAATGTCCGTCTGACCTCGGAAGGCATTGAAGCCTTATGCAGCAGGGCTGGATAGAGCAGGTAAAAATCCAAAATCCATAGCTTTTCAATTAGTAAGGCATGGTCTTTTTGGAATGTCAGGATCCGTAGAAGGCGAAATGTGCAGTGATATGCATCAAACGAGGGGTGCCAAAGGCGAAGAGGGTTTGCCGAGGTCATTGCGACCACCTGATATGGCAGATGCCCGTCAGATAGTAGATCATTCGGTCTATCACGACGTGATTTACGAGCACGTCGTCTTCGTGAACTTTCATGATGGGATCGCTGATCCACGCCTTGATCAGGGCGGCAGTCTCCGACGCTGATGCTCCATTTACGATCTGCGGATAGACGTGTGTGTTAAAGCGTGAATCGACTTCGGCTAGTAGCTTTATGTATCGCTGTGTGGCGGAAGACTGCAGTTGGTTGCGCGCAAATGTTTTCGCAAATTCTTCCTTCAAACGTGTGGCTCGCGGTATTTCGTATGACCTGCCTCCTAGTTTTAGTTTCTCCGCTAAATCCAAGCGAGGCTCGTCTTTTGGCGTGGTGTAGTTTTCAAATTCGTCTGCCAGAGCATCATGCTGGTCAATCTGTTCAGCATCTTGCGAGTCGGCGTGTGCAAAGCGCTTGAACGCAGGGGCAGAGGAGTGCTTTGGCGAAAGCCCATTCGCATCGCTGATGAATTTTTTAGCCCCGAGATATATGGGTGATTGGCGTGATGGCGGTTTGCAGATATCCATGTGGTTGCCATCAAATTCAACCGTGATGCAGCCAACGACTCCAGGATTGGCGCTTGCTTTGTCGACAATCACTTGGCCTAGGTAGTTTTGTCTCGCAGTAAGAAGCAGTAGCTACGCCAAGGGAGACCGCATTTTGCTGGTACCAATCACGAAGCCCGAGGAGATTGGGGTCATTTGCGCCGATTTGAGTTGTTGCTTTTGAGACGAATGGGAATTTCGCCGCCATACTTGCAATCGACGATCCCGTGTGAGGCGTGGCGAGAAAAAGTACGCCTCGGGTATTCGCTGCAATGAGCTCCCAAGCGGACTGGTGAAGCTCGACGGCGGTTCGCAGTAGTTGCTTCACCAGCAGTCCGCCAAGGCTGTGAGCCACAAAAACGATTGGACGGGTCCCAATCGAGTGGGAGGCGAAAAGATCTAGAACTTGTTTGGCTTGATCACTGATAACAAGTGCACCATTGGCACTTCCAAACATCGACGCAGGATATTCGATCGTCCAGACGTCTACCGTGGGTAAGTCCTCAAATATCCAAAGCGGCCAAAAAGCGTCTGGCCCGGCAAACCATGTTTCTTTTCCATCGCCGCTCAAACCGTGCACGAAGATGACGTCGGCAGTGATGTGTGGCCGAGCAACCTCGGCGACGCGATGCAATAGCAGTTGCGGCACGTCTTCCCCCCGGCCGAAAACCTTAGACCTCACCCAGCTCAACGTCCAGTAGAGCCCCTATGCGACCTTCGCACGGTGATGTATCCGATTGGAGCCGGTCTGGCTGGCCCACAAACAAAAACGGCCGGATCTTTCGATCCGGCCGCAACGCAAAACTCTACTTGGCTAAGCCTACGCCACGCGACGCAACTTAGCCCCCGCCCTGTTCGGAAATTCGCTTAGCTGGCCTTCTTGACCGGCGCGGCCGTCGGGCCGACCTTTTTCTGGATGGCGCGCTTCAGCTCGAGGGCGCGCGGCGACAGGACGTCGGCCTTGGCCTTGAGCAGGAAGGCGTCGAGGCCGCCATTGTGGTCGACGCTCTTGACCGCGTTGGTCGAGACGCGCAGGCGCACGTTGCGCTCGAGGGCTTCGCTGATGAAGGTCACGTTGACCAGGTTCGGCAGGAAGCGGCGCTTGGTCTTGATGTTGGAGTGGCTGACCTTGTGGCCGACGAGGGGGCCCTTGGCCGTCAGTTCGCAGCGGCGAGACATGTCACAATCCTTATCCTGATCCCCAACGATTTGCGGCCGCCATTCGGGGCGCCACGGGGGCAAATTCTCTGTCCTTGCAGGGAGCGGCGGACGTATAGGGGGGAAGCGGCGGGACGTCAAGTTTTTGGGCGGGATTTAGGGCCGCGCGGGGTGCCAGCCCACCCTCAGGTGTCATCGCCCGGCTCGACCGGGCGATCCAG
>NZ_JYMS01000018.1:9642-83407 GCF_000938285.1 Bradyrhizobium sp. LTSP857
GCGGCTGGAACAGAGGGGCCGCGGCGTACTGGATGCCCCGGTCAAGCCGGGGCATGACAGCGGAGGGGAGGAGAGGTCGCCGTCCACGATCACCCGCCAATCACCAAAATGGCAATGATTAAAATGCCTTACCATCACATAAAGGGCGTATTCGCACCCGAAGAGTCCAGTGAGTTCCGGCAGCTTTCGTGCCCGGACACATTGTTTGCTGCGAGATTTGGCTTAACTAACAAGGCCTGACGTCCCCATTGGATGGCTTCGTGCACACCCTGATCCCTCATCTGCCTCGGCTGCGCTCCGCTGGCCGGCTGGCCTTGGCGGCGCTTTGCGGGCTGACCTTGGCATGGGGGGCGAAGCCTGCGGCGGCCCAGGGCAAGCTCGAGGCGCAATATGAGGCGACGCTGTCCGGCATTCCGGTCGGCCGCGGCGCCTGGACCATCGACATCCAGGAGGACGTGTTTTCCGCTGCCGCTTCGGGCGGCACGGCCGGGCTGCTGAAATCCTTCGCGGGCGGGTCCGGCACCGGCGCCTCGCAGGGCCGGGTGGTCAACGGCGCGCTGGTCGCGAGCGCCTATCAGGCCACCACCACCACCTCGAAGAAGACCGAAGAGATCCACATCACGCTCGACAAGGGCAATGTGAAGGAGTTCGGCATCGTGCCGGAGCCGCCGGTCGATGCCGACCGCATCGTCGTCACCGAGGCGCATCGCCGCGGCGTCTGGGATCCGATGACGGCCTCGCTGCTGCGCGCGCCCGGCACCGGTGATCCCGTGTCGCCGGAGGCCTGCCACAATTCCGCGCCGGTGTTCGACGGCCGCATGCGCTACGAGCTCAAGCTCGATTTCAAGCGCATGGAAACGGTGAAGGCGGAGAAGGGCTATCACGGCCCGGTCGTGGTCTGCTCGCTGTTCTTCGTGCCGGTCGCCGGCTACATCCCCGACCGCCCCGTGATCAAATACCTCGCCGCCCAGCGCAACATCGAGATCGCCTTCGCGCCGGTCGCAGGCACGCGGATTTTGGTGCCGTTCTGGCTGAAGGTGCCGACGCCGCTCGGCCCGGCGATGCTGGAAGCAACGAGCTTCATCACCGCCCCCCAGCCGCCGCGGGTTGCGAAGACGCAGTAAGGCGCCGCGCCCGCGTAGCCTGGATGGAGCGCAGCGCAATCCGGGACTCTCGCCCGGAACTCCCCGCATTCCGCAGTGCTCCATGCGGGCTACGATCTCCCGTCATTTCGAGAGAGTTTTATTACATCGCCCCAACACCTTACCCGCCGTCACCCCGCCATGCCGCCGCAGGCCGTTTCTACTGTGCATGGGGTTGTTTTCGCGGAAATGCGTTTCGGGGCTATGGGCCGTGAATCCATTTGACTCCTCCCCGATTCTGATTCGACTCCGCACCGTCCCCAACATTAAGGAACTTGCCCTCGAAACGTCGCTTGTGCGACAGCGCAAAACTCCATCTAGTGCGATGAAAGAGAGGGTCCCGCGACATGTTGCGTGAACGGAACGGGACTCTCGGGGGAGTCTGCGATTCGGCCGCGATTCGTTCTAGAGTCGTTCCGAAGCTTAAGAGCATGCGGGAAAAGCGTCGCAAAGTGAGACAGTTGCGCGGGATTTGGGGAGCGTTGCCGCATTCTCCGCTGTCATGCGCCGGCTTGACCGGGGCATCCAGTACGCCGCGCCCTCTCGGTTTGATCTGCGCCACCTCTGGAATACTGGGTCGCCCGGTCAAGCCGGGCGATGACAATGGAGCATGCCGTGAGCGCTTCGCGCCGCCGCCCCAAACAGCACTGACATTCGCCCCAATCGCCACTACCTAATCATTCAGATATGGCCTTCTCTTCCTCCCCCTACGCTTCCGAGCGCGCGCCTGGCGCGGGCGTCACTGCGGTGCTCGGGCCGACCAACACCGGCAAGACCCATCTCGCCATCGAACGGATGCTCGCGCATTCGTCCGGCATGATCGGGCTGCCGCTGCGGCTGCTGGCGCGCGAGGTCTATAACAAGATCGCCGATCGCGCCGGGCCTGAGGCCGTGGCGCTGATCACTGGCGAGGAGAAGATCAAGCCGAAATCGCCGCGCTATTGGGTCTCGACCGTCGAGGCGATGCCGCGCGACCTCGATGTCTCCTTCCTCGCCGTCGACGAGGTCCAGATCGCGTCTGACCTGGAGCGCGGCCACGTCTTCACCGACCGCATCCTCAACCGCCGCGGCCGCGACGAGACGCTTCTACTGGGCGCCGCCACCATGCGCCCGATCATCGAGCGGCTGCTGCCCGGCGTCTCCATGATCACCCGGCCGCGGCTGTCGCAGCTCGAATTCGCCGGCGACCGCAAGATCACGCGCCAGCCGCGGCGCACCGCCATCGTCGCGTTCTCGGCCGACGAGGTCTACGCCATCGCCGAGCTGATCCGCCGCCAGCATGGTGGCGCCGCCGTCGTGCTCGGCTCGCTCAGCCCGCGCACGCGGAACGCGCAGGTTTCGATGTTCCAGAACGGCGAGGTCGACTACCTCGTCGCCACCGACGCGGTCGGCATGGGCCTCAATCTCGACGTCGACCACGTCGCCTTTGCCTCCGACCGCAAGTTCGACGGCTACCAGTTCCGCCGCCTGACGCCGTCCGAATTTGCGCAGATCGCCGGTCGCGCCGGCCGCGCCACGCGGAACGGCACGTTTGGCACCACCGGCCGCTGCGGGCCGTTCGAGCCCGAGCTCGTCAATGCGCTTCAGAACCACACCTTCGATAGCGTGAAGGTGCTGCAATGGCGTAATTCGAAGCTGGATTTCGCCTCCCTCGGCGCGCTCCAGGTCTCCCTGAACCAGTCGCCCGGCCATGAGGCGCTGACGCGGGCGCCGATTGCGGAAGACATGCGCGTGCTCGACCACGCCGCCCGCGACGTCGAGGTGCGCGATATCGCGCATGGCAAGGCGGCCGTGGAACGGCTGTGGGAGGCCTGCCAGGTCCCGGACTACCGAAAACTGTCGCCGGCGGCCCATGCCGAGCTCGTGACCACGCTGTACGGCTTCCTGATGCAGAAGGGCCGCATTCCCGATGCCTGGATCGCGACCCAGATCGACCAGGCCAACCGTATCGACGGCGATATCGACACGCTGTCGGGCCGGATCGCGCAGGTCCGCACCTGGACTTTCGTCGCCAACCGGCCGGATTGGCTCGCCGACCCCGAACACTGGCAGGGGATCGCGCGGGAGGTCGAAAATAAATTATCGGATGCGCTCCATGAACGCTTGACTGAGCGTTTCGTTGATCGCCGGACCAGTGTATTGATGCGCCGCCTGCGGGAGAACACGAGCTTGAATACGGAAATCGGCAAGACCGGCGAAGTCATCGTCGAAGGCCATGTCATCGGCCGTCTCGATGGCTTCACCTTTGCACCGGATGCGGCGGAAGCCGGCTCCGATGCGAAAGCCTTGCAGGCTGCCGCGCAAGCGGTGCTTGCCGGCGAGATCAACACGCGTGCCGAAAAGCTGGGCGGCGCGCCCGACGATCAGTTCGTGCTGACGTCGGACGGCACCATCCGCTGGACCGGCGACGCCGTGGCGCGGCTGACCGCCGCAGAGGAGGCGCTGCATCCGCGCATCCGCATCATCTCGGACGAGCGGCTGACAGGTAGCCCGCGTGAGAAGGTGCAGGCCCGCCTCGACCTCTGGCTCAAGACGCATATCGAAAAGCTGCTCGGGCCGATGTTCGAGCTCAGCAAGGCCGAAGATGTCACCGGCATTGCCCGCGGCATCGCCTATCAGCTCGTCGAGGCGCTCGGCGTGCTGGAGCGGCCGAAGATCGCCAACGAGCTGAAGGATCTCGACCAGCCCTCGCGCGCGGTCCTGCGCAAATACGGCGTCCGCTTTGGCGCCTATCACATCTATTTCCCCGGCATCCTGAAGCCCGCCGCGCGCGCGCTCGCAGCTCTGCTGTGGGCGCTGAAGCAGGACAATGTCGATTTGTCGTCGCTGTCCGGCGCGCAGCATCTGGCATCTTCCGGCCGCACCTCGTTCCCGGTCGACAAGCAGCTGCCGCGCGATGCCTATCGCGTGCTCGGCTACAGGCAGGCCGGCGAACGCGCCGTGCGCGTCGACATTCTGGAACGCCTTGCGGATCTGATCCGCCCGGCGCTGGCCTGGCGCGAGAACTCGCCCGGCGAAAAGCCCGCCGGTGCGTTCGACGGTCGCGGTTTTGTCGTGACGCAGGCGATGACCTCGCTTACGGGCTCCGCCGGCGAAGATTTCGCCTCGGTGCTGCGCGCGCTCGGCTATCGCATGGAGAAGCGTGCGCCGCTGCCGCCGAGGCCGGTGGTGGTAGCTGCGGAGACGCCGGCCCCAGAGGCCAGCGTAGAGGCTCCGGCTGATGCGACTGCGACCGAGACGCCGGTCGAAGAAGCCGTTGCGCCCGCGGACACTGGGATCGAAGCCGCCGCCGAGCCGGTCACCGTCGAAGACGCGCCCGGCATGGAGCAGCACGACGAGCCCGCCCACGACGAGCCGGCGCTGGAAGCCGCGCCTGAAACGCCCGTCACGCCTGAAGATGCCCCCGGCATCGCTCCGCCGGCGGAAGAAGCACCTGCGGAGGCTGCCGCTGAAGCTGCTCCGGCTGAGACCGCCGCGACGGAAGCCGCCGCGTCGGCCGATGCTGCCGCGCCTGCGGAAGCCGCAGCTACGCCTGCCGAGCCCGAGCTTATCGAAGTCTGGCGTCCCGCCGGCCGTCACGAGGACCGCAAGCCGCGCCACGAGCGCCATCGCCACCAGCGTCATAACAACCAGCCGCGTCCGCAGGCGGGCGCAGAGGCAGGCGCAGCAGCGCCNCGCCCGCCGAAGGCGAAGCAGTGCAGGCCGCCGACGGCGAGAAGCGCGGCGAGCGCCATCGTCACGGCGGTCATCGCAGGGATGGGGCCAAGGATTTCCGCAAACCGCGCGAAGGTGGTGCCGAAGGCGCGCCGCGCCAGGAAGGGCGCGACGACAAGAACCGCGGCTTCCAGAGCAAGGATCGCGACAAGGATCGTGATCGCAACAAGGGCAAGTTCGGCGGCGATCGCGACAAGGGCCGCGACAATCGTGGCCGTGACCGTGACAAGGGCCGCGACCGCCAGGGCGGGCCGTCGCTCCGCCCCTACGCCTCGAGTGCGAATCCTCCGCGTGAGCGCGATCGTCCGATCGATCCGAACTCGCCTTTTGCAAAACTCGCTGCCCTGAAGGAGCAGCTCGCCGGTCGTAAGGAGTGACCCACGACCGAGCGGCAGCGCCTCGACAAATGGCTGTGGCATGCGCGGGTGGTGAAGGCGCGCACCTCCGCGGCTGAGCTCGTCGAGTCCGGCCACGTTCGCGTCAACGGTGTGCGCGAGAAATCGCCGGGCCATGCGATCAAGATCGGTGACGTGCTCACCATCGCGCTCGATCGCACTGTGCGCGTGTTGAAAGTGATCGACTTCAACGAGCGCCGCGGTGATGCAGCTTCGGCACGCGTGCTCTACGAAGAGGTCAGTGAGCGCAAAGAGTAATTAATTGCGCTTTGAGTTCATTTCTTGGTCGATCAACCACACAAAGCCGTCATGATCGGCCGTTCCTGATCTTGCGGCGCCGGGCCATCCGCGCTACGCAAGCCGCGACTTTTAAAAGAGCTTTTCGGAGCGTTGGATGACTTACGTCGTCACTGAAGCCTGCATCAAGTGCAAGTACACCGACTGCGTCGAGGTCTGCCCGGTCGACTGTTTCTACGAGGGCGACAACATGCTCGTCATCCATCCTGACGAGTGCATCGACTGCGGCGTGTGCGAGCCGGAATGTCCTGCCGACGCCATCAAGCCGGACACGGAACCGGGCCTCGAAAAGTGGCTCCAGGTCAACGCCGACTTCGCCAAGAGCTGGCCCAACATCACCCAGAAGAAAGAATCACCCGACGACGCGAAGGAATTCGAGGGGGTGGAGGGCAAGTTTGACAAATATTTTTCTCCGAACCCCGGTTCTGGAGACTAATTCGGCCTCAAACTTAACCCTAATACCTTGGTTAGCGCCGAAAACGAGGCCTTAAGACCCCTAAATCATTGATTTTTGCGGGAAATGTGCTATATTGGGCACATTAAGCTGAACCCTGTCAGCCCAGTTGGCCCCTCAGGGTTCCCGTGAAACCAGATGTCGAACAGGGGCGTGGCAGTTTCCGCGCGCAGGCTGTGTCACAGAAAACGCGTAAAAAGAGTACTTCTGCGAGGGCTTCCCATAAGGAGGCCAAGAAAGTCGCCACGGCCAGCCGTAGCGCATCCAAGGGCCGTGCCGCCACGAAGGCTCCGGCTGCAAAGTCCTCCAAGAATAAAAGAAGCGCAATGCCTAACAAGACTGCCAAAACTGCCGCGAAAGCGACCGTTTCCAAGCCTGCTGCTGCCAAGCCTGCTTCGGTCAAGGCTCCCGCTGCCAAGCCCGTTGCTCCGAAGGCGCCCGTTGTTGCCGCCCCTGCCAAGGCCCCCGTTGCTGCTGCGAAGCCGGCTGTGAAGGCCGCTGCGCCCGCGCCGAAGGTCGAGGAAAAGAAGGTCGTGACCCAGCGTCAGGGCTTCAAGGCCAACGAATTCGTCGTTTATCCCGCTCACGGCGTCGGCCAGATTCTGGCCATCGAGGAGCAGGAGATCGCCGGCGCGAAGCTCGAGCTGTTCGTCATCAACTTCATCAAGGACAAGATGACGCTGCGCGTGCCGACCGCCAAGGTCGCCAACGTCGGCATGCGCAAGCTGTCCGAGCCCGCGCTGGTCAAGAAGGCGCTCGAGACCCTCAAGGGCCGCGCCCGCGTCAAGCGCACCATGTGGTCGCGCCGCGCCCAGGAATACGAAGCGAAGATCAATTCGGGCGACATCGTCGCGATCGCGGAAGTCGTGCGCGACCTCTATCGCTCCGAGTCGCAGCCCGAGCAGTCCTACTCTGAACGCCAGCTCTATGAAGCGGCGCTCGATCGTCTCTCCCGCGAGATCGCGGTGGTGCAGCACTCGACCGAGACCGAAGCGGTCAAGGAAATCGAGGCCCAGCTCGCCAAGAGCCCGCGCCGCACCGGCGCCAAGACGGAAGCCGCCGAAGGCGAGGCGGATGCCGAGGGCGATGCCGACGATACCGATGGCGACGACAACACCACGGTCGCCGACGAGGCCGCGTAAGCGCCTCGCAGCATCGATCGCAGCAAATCAAAAGCCCGGCCGTTCGGCCGGGCTTTTTGTTTGAGTCGAGAGCGGTGATCTTGCACGCATCGCAAGGATAAGCGGTTCGCTCGTCCCTTCGCTCCGCGTGCGGCGCGCTCAGATCTTTTTTGCCTGTGCGCGAACCTGGCGGTAGCTACCGCAGATATTCCGTCACGCAATCGCATGCGAGCTCTCATCATTGCAGGCGCTGAGGGACTGCGCTCGAGAAGGCATCGCCGCTCGACATTGCTGAGGTGGACGAAGCGGCTCGCGCCAATCACCAAAACTCCAAAGATTTCACTTTGCGGTGACGGAGAGGGAGTGCGGCTACCTCCGGGCGTGTGCGTATGCTATGGCTTGTAACGCTCCAGGGGGGATCTCAGGAAATCTCAAAGGAGCTAACTATGACAAGAAAACTGCTCGTCGCTCTCGCGATCCTCGGTCTCTCGGCTTCTGCAGCATCGGCAGCGCATCATCATCACCACGCGCTGAACGCAAATGCCGCGATTCCTGATCCTGCATCTCCGCCCCCAATGGGCTGGACCGGTGGTGTGAACAGCAACGACCACGCCACGTATCTCAAAAATCTGCACGACTCCGGCTACAACCCGAAGAACGATCGCGACGCCAACGGGAACGTAGCGGCGCAGTAGCGCAAGGTAGCGCATCCGTCGTCGTCCTGGATGCGACCGGCGCTGGGCCGCCGGCTCGTAGGCAGATCAACGATTCGTGCGCTATCGTTCGAACAGCGAGGGCGGAAGCGTAAGCCACGGGCTTGATCCTCCGGGGTTAGCACGTGCCAGGTTGCGCCTTCCGCTTTCGCGTGTTGAGCCACCGAGATCGTAGATCGGCTGATCTGCCCTGCGAAAGCGACCTACTTCACCGGCCGCTTATCGAGCTTTCGGGCCAGCGTGCGCCGGTGCATCCCCAGCCTTCTCGCTGCCTCCGAGATATTGAAATCCGTCTCGATCAGCGTCTGGTGGATGCGCTCCCATTCCAGCGTCTTGATCGATGTCGGCCGCACATCCAGCGCGACTTCGGCGTTGCCTTCGGCCTTGTTGAAGGCGGCTTCGATGTCGTCGGTATTGGAGGGCTTTGCCAGATAGTGGCAGGCCCCTAACTTGATCGCCTCGACGGCAGTCGAGATGCTGGCAAATCCTGTCAGCACCACGATCAGCATCTCCTCATCGTGGGTGTGGAGGAGTTCGACGCAGGTAAGCCCCGAGGCGCCGCCGAGCTTGAGGTCGACCACGGCATAGCCGAAGGAGCGTCCCTCCAGGACTTTGCGGACCTCTTCGATCGAGCCGGCGAGCACGACCTCGTAGCCGCGGCGCTCGAACGAGCGTTTGAGCGTGCGCGCGAAGCCGGCATCGTCCTCGACGACGATGAGCGAACGGTCAGGCGTCAAAGCTGCCTCCGATCGCGAGCGTTGCGAGCGGCAGCGTGAGGCGGACCGTGGCGCCGCGCTTCCGGTGGTTCTCGGCGGTCACGCTGCCCCCTAGCTTGCGCACGACGTTGACCACCAGGAACAGGCCGAGCCCGCCGCCGGCGCGGCCCTTGCTCGACTGATAGGGTTTTCCGAGCTGTGCCAGCATCTCCGGCGCAAAGCCAGGGCCGCGGTCGCTGATCGACAGCACAAGATTGTCGCCCTCGCGCTCGGCCAGGAGCTCGACCCAGTCGCGCGAGACTTCATAGCCGTTGTCGAGCACGTTGAAGATCACCTGCTTCAGCGCGACGTCCGAGACGATCGCGACGTCCTCGCCAAAGGTGTTGACGAAATAGAGCGTCCGCGCCGAGCGCGCGTTGCGCCATTCCTCGACCAGCGCGGTGACGAAGGCCGTCACCGTCGTCGGCGATGATCCTTCGCCGCGGGCTTCGCCTGCCGACACCAGGATGCCTGTCACGATGGTCTTGCAGCGTTGCAGCGAGGTCTCCATCTCCGCGAGATCCTCGGCGAGCTCCTGATCGGCGGCGAGATCCGGCATGCGGCGCCAGTCGCTGAGGATGACCGAGAGCGAGGCGAGCGGGGTGCCGAGCTCATGCGCCGCGCCCGATGCCAGGAGACCCATGCGGACGATGTGATCCTGCTCGGCGGCATGCTGGCGCAACGCCGCCAGATGCGCGTCGCGCTCGCGCAAATTCCTGTTGATGCGGGTGACGAACACGACCAACAGCACGGCGTTGAGGACGAAGCCGAGCAGCATGCCGGTGACGGTGAGCGTATAGGTCTCGCTCAGCGGGTTCGGCGGCAGGTCGAGCGGCCGGTAGGCCATCGTCAGCCACACAAAGCTCGCGCAGCTCAGCGCCACCAGCGACCAGGTCGAGCGGGCATCGAGCAGCACCGCACCCAGCGTCACCTGGAGCAGGAACAGCGAGGTAAAGGGGTTGGTGGCGCCGCCGCTGAGATAGAGCTGCGCGGTCAGGGCTGCGACATCCAGCATCAGCGCAACCAGCAACTCATTGTTGGTGATCGCGGCCCGATGGCGCACCCAGACCAGGCTCGAGACATTGAGGAAGACCAGCGCGCCGATGACCGCGCCCATCCGGGTCAGGGGTAAGGGAATGCCGAGCCAGAAATGCACGCCGCCGATGGTGACGATCTGGCCGACCACTGCGGTCCAGCGCAGCTGGATCAGCAGCGCCATGTTCTTGCGGTTGGTCTCGTCGTCCGTCGGTGCAACGCCGATCAGCTCGCTGCGCGCGTCCGCCTGCGATTGCAGCGTGACGGCCAGCTCGCCGTGCGTGATTCCGTCGTCAGGTCGGTTCGACGATCGTTCCAGCATCTGATCCCGTCCTGTGCGCGGCGGCATCAGATCCGCTGGCCGGTTCGTGGACGAAGCGCTTGCGGCGGAACAGCCCGCCGCCGAATGTGACGAAAAGTTTGCCGGCCAGCATGAAAGCCAGGGAAAACCAAGTCAGCGCGTAGATCAGGTGGTTATTGGGAAAGCTCACCACGGTCAATCCGCCGATTGGCCCGCCGTCGGTTTGTGATCCGGCGTCGGCATCGATGAAGAACGGGGCGACGTCGTGGAGACCGCGTGCCGCCGCAATCGCGGCCACATCCCGCGAGTACCAGCGGTTGTGCTGGGGAACGTTGTTCCTGAGGAATCCGCCCTTCGGCTCCGTCACGCGCAGCAGGCCGGTGATCTCGACCTGGCCGTCCGGATTGGCGCCCTGGCGCGTCGCTGCGTCGCGCCGCTCGGACGGCACGAAGCCGCGGTTGATCAGGACCAGTCTGCCGTCGCCGCGCTGGAGCGGCGTCAGCACCCAATAGCCGGGGCCTTCCTCGGTGACGGCCTGAACCAGCGTCTCGCGGTCATGCAGGAAGCGGCCGGAGATGGTGACGTGCCTGTACTCGTCATTCGCGGCGGTGACCGCGGGCCACGATGCCGGCAAGGGGATCGGCTGGGCCGCGGCATGAACGCGCTGCTCGACGCGTTCGATCAGCGCCAGCTTCCAGACACGACGTTCGACCTGCCAGACGCCGAGAGCGATCAGAAGGACGAAGGCGGTGAGCGAGAGGACTGCGAGCCACAAGGACGGGCGCGCGGCCTTGCCGCGCGTCCTGGTTGCCTCGTTTATCACGGTCCAGGTCTTGCTCATCTCAGAGTCCCGCTCACTTCATCCCGGTCATCTCATGGATCGGCATCATGTTGCTGTTGAGGTGGTTCATCACCCACAGCGAACCGGACAGCGCGATCACCACCATGACGATGGTGAAGATCAGCGCCATCATGCTCCAGCCGTTCTCGGACTTGGTGTTCATGTGCAGGAAGTAGATCATGTGCACGACGATCTGCACGACCGCGAAGGCCATGATGACGAGTGCGGTGATCTGCTTGCTCGGCAGCGCCCCGCTCATCACCAGCCAGAACGGGATCGCGGTGAGCACCACCGAGAGCACGAAGCCGAGAAGATAGGTCGAGAGCGAGCCGTGCGAATGGTCGTCGTGGTGGTGATCCGCGTGGGCGGCGTGGGTGTCGGTGTTCATCGCAGAACTCCCAGGAGATAGACGAAGGTGAAGACGCCGATCCAGACCACGTCGAGGAAGTGCCAGAACATCGACAGGCACATCAGGCGACGGCGGTTGGCCTCGATCAGGCCGAACTTCCAGACCTGCACCATCAAGGTCACCAGCCAGATCAGGCCGCAGGAGACGTGCAGGCCGTGGGTGCCGACCAGCGTGAAGAAGGCGGACAGGAAGGCGCTGCGCTGCGGCGTCGCGCCTTCATGGATCATGTGGGCGAATTCGGTGAGCTCGATACCGATGAAGGCGAGGCCGAACAGGCCGGTGATCGCGAGCCACATCTGCGTCTGGCCGATGCGGTTCTGCGCCATCGTCAGCATGGCGAAGCCGTAGGTGATCGACGACAGCAGCAGCATCGAGGTGTTCACCGCGACCAGCGACAGGTCGAACAGATCCTTCGGCGCCGGGCCGGCGGCATAGTTGCTGCCGAGCACGCCGAAGGTCGCAAACAGGATCGCAAAGATGAGACAGTCGCTCATCAGGTAGATCCAGAAGCCGAGCGAGGTGCTGTAGCCTTCGGGGTGCGGGTGCTCGTCGGCGAGGTAGAAGAGCGGCTCGCCGGATTGGGTGGGATTGACAGCGATCGTCATTTACTTGGCTCCGGCGAGCAGTTGGGTGCGCGCGTCTTCGGCCCGGACGACATCATCGGCCGGAATGTCGAAGTCGCGGTGGTAGTTGAAGGTGTGACCGATCCCGACGGCGAGCATTGCGATGAAGCTCGCAGCCGCAAGCCACCAGATGTACCAGATCAGGCCGAATCCCATCGCGGTCGCAAAGCCGGCGAGGATGATGCCGGTGCCGGTGTTGCTCGGCATGTGGATCGGCTTGAACCCGGTCAGCGGACGCCGATAGCCGCGGCGCTTCATGTCCCACCACGCGTCGTTGTCGTGAACGACGGGGGTGAAAGCGAAGTTGTAGGCGGGCGGCGGCGAGGAGGTCGCCCATTCCAGTGTGCGTGCATCCCAGGGATCGCCGGTGACGTCCTTGAGCTGCTCGCGCTTGAGGAAGCTGACGGCGAACTGCATCAGCATCGAGAGAATGCCCAGGAAGACCAGGAAGGCACCGATGCCGGCGATGATGAACCAGATCTGCAAGGACGGATCATCGAACACGCGAAGCCGGCGGGTCACGCCCATCAGGCCGAGCACATAGAGCGGCATGAAGGCGAGGTAGAAGCCGGTGACCCAGAACCAGAACGACAGCTTGCCCCAGAACGGATCGAGCTTGAAGCCGA
The DNA here is from genome assembly GCF_000938285.1 of Bradyrhizobium sp. LTSP857. Lineage (NCBI taxonomy): Bacteria > Pseudomonadati > Pseudomonadota > Alphaproteobacteria > Hyphomicrobiales > Nitrobacteraceae > Bradyrhizobium > Bradyrhizobium sp. LTSP857. The sequence goes on from NZ_JYMS01000018.1 coordinate 22,069, forward strand.
ATGCCTTCGGGAACCAATAGTTGATACCGGCGAACGCGCCGAACACCACGCCGCCGATGATCACGTTGTGGAAGTGAGCGATCAGGAACAGGCTGTTGTGCAGGACGAAATCGGCCGGCGGCACCGCGAGCAGCACGCCGGTCATGCCGCCGAGCACGAAGGTCAGCATGAAGGCGATCGTCCACAACATCGGCAGCTCGAAGCGGATACGGCCGCGATACATCGTGAACAGCCAGTTGAACATCTTCGCGCCCGTCGGGATCGAGATGATCATCGTGGTGATGCCGAAGAACGAGTTGACGCTGGCGCCAGACCCCATCGTGAAGAAGTGGTGCAGCCAGACCAGGTACGACAGGATGGTGATGACCACCGTGGCGTAGACCATCGAGGTGTAGCCGAACAGCCGCTTGCCGGAGAAGGTCGAGGTCACTTCCGAGAAGATGCCGAAGGCGGGGAGAACCAGGATGTACACCTCGGGATGGCCCCAGATCCAGATCAGGTTCACGTACATCATCGGGCTGCCGCCGAAATCGTTCGTGAAGAAGTTGGTGCCGACATAGCGGTCGAGCGTGAGCAGTGCGAGCACGACGGTCAGAACCGGGAAGGAGGCGACGATCAGGACGTTGGTGCAGAGCGAGGTCCAGGTGAACACCGGCATCTTCATCATGGTCATGCCGGGGCAGCGCAGCTTGACGATGGTACAGATCAAATTGATGCCGGACAGCGTCGTTCCGACGCCCGCGACCTGGAGGCCCCATATGTAATAGTCGACGCCGACGTCAGGACTGTAGCCGATGTTCGACAGCGGCGGATAAGCCAGCCAGCCGGTACGGGCGAATTCGCCGATGAACAGCGAGGCCATCACCAACACCGCGCCGCCGACCGTCATCCAGAAGCTGAAATTGTTGAGGAACGGGAACGATACGTCGCGCGCGCCGATCTGGAGCGGTACGACGAAGTTCATCAGGCCCGTGACCAGCGGCATCGCCACGAAGAAGATCATGATCACGCCGTGCGCCGTGAACACCTGGTCGTAGTGATGGGCGGGGAGGAAACCCTCGGAGCCGCCGAACGCGAGCGCCTGTTGCGCGCGCATCATGAGCGCGTCGGCGAAGCCGCGCAGCAGCATCACGATGCCGAGGATCATGTACATGATGCCGATGCGCTTGTGGTCGACGCTGGTGAACCACTCGCGCCACAGATAGCCCCAGAGGCGGAAATAGGTCAGGCCGGCGAGCAGCGTGATGCCGCCGAGCGCGACCATCGCGAAGGTACCGACGAGGATCGGTTCGTGCAGCGGCAGCGAATCGATGCTGAGCCGGCCGAAGATGAGCTTGAGAAGATCAGGAGACATGCGTGCTCTCTCAGGAGTCTGACTTCGGACGTTGTCCGAGGAAGAAGGACGAAGACTTCAGCGGCGTGAAGGTCGGCCGCTTCAGGCCGGCGCCGATGAGCGGCGCGGTGTCGAGAGGGGCCTTGATGGCCGCCGTCGTCGCGGCGCCTTGCGGCGCATCCGGCGTGCAGGTGCCGACCACGAAGGTCGGCTCGGGCCCGAGCGCGGTGCCGCGGCGGGCATATTTGTCGTAGGCGAGCGGCAAGGTGTTGTTCAGGCCCTCATGGCCGAGTCCGCCCTTGGCGTCGATCGCCATCATCTCGCTCTGGCACATCTTGCCGGTCTCGACGCACATGTTGAGGATCAAGCGGTAGAGATCAGAATCGACGGTGCCCCAGCGGCGCACCGGCTCGTTCTGGCTCGGCTTCTCCAGCTCGAGATATTCAGCGCGGCCGAGCGAGCCGCCGGCGGACTTGGCGCTGGCGATCCAGGCGTCAAAGCCCTTGTCGTCGAGGCCCTGGAAGTTGAAGTGCATGCCGGAGAAGCCGGCGCCGCTGTAGTTCGCGGAGAAGCCCTTGTAGGTACCGGCGTGGTTGATTACGGCGTGGAGCGATGTCTCCATGCCCGGCATCGCGTAGATCTGTCCGGCCAGTGCGGGGATGTAGAACGAGTTCATCACCGAAGACGCGGTGATGTGGAAGTTGATCGGGCGATCCACCGGTGCGGCGAGCTCGTTGACGGTGGCGATGCCGTAATCGGGGTAGATAAAGAGCCACTTCCAGTCGAGCGCGACGACATCGACTTCGAGCGGAGCCCTGGACTGGTCCACTGCGCGTTCCGCATTGATGCGGCCGATATTGCGGTAGGGGTCGAGCAGATGCGTGCCCATCCAGGTCAGCGCGCCCAGGCAGACGATGATGAGCAGCGGCGCCGACCAGATCACCAGCTCAAGGCTGGTCGAGTGGTCCCATTCCGGCTCGTAGCGGGCCGAGGTGTTGGACTGGCGGTAGCGCCAGGCAAACAGCACCGTCAGCGCCATCACGGGGACGACGATCAGGAGCATCAGGACGGTGGAGATGATGACGAGGTCGCGCTGCTGGGCAGCGATGTCGCCGGCTGGCGCCAGCACGACGTAGTTGCAGCCGCTGAGCGCAACTGCCAGGGGTAGTAGCGCCAGGATCTTGAGACGTGACACGGCCAAGCCTTATGAGAATGAGTTTCCTTTGCGGGACCAATGGGTAGCTGCGGCGCAGCAATCCGCACATTGGACAATTTGTCCAATGTTGCAGTGCGGAATGTTGGGCCAGACAAGGGCAGATTGCCCGGCGCCCGCCGGGTGGTCGGCTTTGGTTTTCAGGACGTTAAGGGCGCACGCATGGCGACGGCACAGACCCCCGCAATGGCAGACATCCACTCGGGCGAGCACGGCCACGACCAGGCCAGTCCCGGCGAGATCGCCATCGGCGTCATCATCGGCCGGACCTCGGAATTCTTCGACTTCTTCGTCTACGCGATCGCCTCGGTGATCGTGTTCCCGCGCTTGGTATTCCCCTTCACCAGCGAGCTGACCGGCACTCTCTATGCCTTCATGATCTTCGCGCTGGCCTTCATCGCGCGGCCGATCGGAACTGTCATCTTCATGACGGTCGATCGGGAATACGGCAAGACGGCCAAGCTGGTCTCGGCGCTGTTCCTGCTCGGCACCGCCACCGTCGCGCTCGCGTTCCTGCCCGGCTATCACGAGATCGGTAGTGCCGCGATCTGGCTGCTCGCGCTGGCGCGTATCGCACAGGGTCTGGCCTGGGGCGGCGCCTGGGACGGTATGGCTTCGCTCTTGGCGCTGAATGCGCCACCCTCCCAGCGCGGCTGGTACGCGATGGTGCCCCAGCTTGGCGCGCCGCTCGGGCTGATCGTGGCGAGCGCGCTGTTCGCTTATTTCGCCGGAAACCTGTCGGCCGACGATTTCTTCGACTGGGGTTGGCGCTATCCCTTCTTCGTCGCCTTCGCCATCAACGTCGTGGCACTGTTCGCGCGCCTGCGCATGGTGACGACCGAGGAATATGCCTCGCTGTTCGAGACTCGCGAATTGCAGCCCTCGCGCATCTCCGAGACGGTCGCGCGTGAAGGCCAGAATATCATGCTCGGCGCGTTCGCGCCTCTGGCGAGCTTCGCGCTATTCCACATGGTCACCGTGTTTCCGCTGTCCTGGGTGTTTCTGTTCACCCGCGAAAGCCCGGTGCGCTTCCTGATCATCGAGATCGTCGCCGCGGTGTTCGGCGTCGCCGCGATCGTGGCCTCCGGCGTCATCGCTGACCGCGTCGGCCGCAAGCCGCTGCTGATGGGATCGGCGATCGCGATCGCGGTCTATAGCGGCTTCGCGCCGCAGTTGCTTGACGCCGGCGCGTTCGGCGAGACCATCTACATGGTGATCGGCTTCATCCTGCTCGGCCTATCGTTCGGCCAGTCCTCCGGCGCGATCGCCTCGAACTTCAAACAGGCCTACCGCTACACGGCCTCGGCGCTGACCTCCGATATGGCCTGGCTGTTCGGCGCAGGCTTCGCTCCGCTCGTCGCGCTGCTGCTCGCCACCAATCTCGGCGTCATCGCTTCGGGCGCGTATCTGCTGTCCGGCGCATTCTGGACACTGCTCGCGCTCTGGCTCAGCGGCCAGCGCGAGGCGGGCGATATGGACGCGGGCGCTTAAAAATTCACCCGGATGTCGTCCTGGCGAAAGCCAGGACCCATTACCCCGACTGAGAGTTGTTGAAGCACGCTGGAGCTACCAGACCGCGCCTCAATCCGTCACGATCTTCACGCGGTCGCGCACTTTCACTTGCGCATGCGCGTCGAGGCCGTTGAGCACGCGGAAGCGTTCGGCGGGGTGATCGACGCCGGCCATGCGGTGGGACATCGATTCCACGGTGTCGCCGGGCTGCACGGTGATGACCTTGATGCGCAGCGGACGCGCGGCCTGGATCTCTTCGAGCGTCAGACGGCGGAATGAATTGACGGTCTCGCGCGCATTGCGCTCGCTCTCGGTCGACTTCTGCCGCGTGGCGAAGATGAAGCGGTAGACGTCGCTGCCGAAGCGCAGCGCATAGACCTTGAACTGCCACTGGTCGCCCTTCGCGGTGGCCGAGGCGGCCGGAAAACCGTTGATGGTGATATCCTCGGTGGAGGCCTTCTCGACGCCTTCCATCCATCCCGAATTGAGGTAGTCGCCGAGCGACTGCTCGGCCGGCACGCGCACGACGTCGAAGCGCATCGCCTGCGAGCCGCCCTCGCGCACGCCGATCACCGCCTGCGCAGTGTTGTCGAGCGTAAAATTGTCCGGCGCCTGGAAGGTGAAGCCGAGCTTGGGATGCAGGAAACGCCGGCCGCGGACAAAGCCTTCGCTGGGGTCTTCGCCATAGACGAGGTTGTCGATCGCGGCGAGGTAGCTCTCGCGGTCGCGCTCGCCACCTTCCGGGGCGACGTATTGCCGCGCGATCGTCTGCGCGTTCTGCACGCGCTCGGGGGTTGCCGGATGCGACGAGGTGAAATCCTGCGCGCGCGGATCGAGCGTGGTCTTGCCGGCCTTCAACTCGGCATTGCGCTCCATCGCCGAGAGGAAACGTGCCGCGCCATACGGGTCGAAATGTGCCTTGGCGGAGATACCGACGCCGATGCCGTCAGCCTCGAACTCCTGGTTGCGCGAAAAACTCGCCATGGTCAGCTTGGTCTTGGCGAGTGCGAGCGCGGTGAGATCGGGATCGGTGCTCATGTCGGTGACGACGCGAGTGACGATCGCGGCCTGGCGGGCCTGGTCCTCGCGCATCGCCGCGTGCTTGGACAGCACATGCGCCATCTCGTGGCTCAGCACCGAGGACAATTCCGACGTATCGCTTGCAAGCGCAAGAAGTCCGCGCGTGACGTAGAGCTGTCCGTTCGGCAGCGCGAAGGCGTTCACGGCACCGGAATTGAGGATGGTGACCCTGTAGCCCTGGTCGGGACGATCGGAGGCGGCAACCAGCCGGTCGACGGTCTTGCTGACCAGTGATTCGAGCCTGGGGTCGTCATAGGTGCCGCCATAGCTCGCCAGGATGCGCTCGTGCTCCTTTTCGGTCGCGGGGGTCTGGGCGACGGCCGGCTTCGGCTTGGGCATCGCGATTGTCGGCGTCGTCGCCGCGGTCTGGAACCGGTTCATGTCGCCGCAGCCGGCGAGGGCTGTACCCAACACAAGGCATAGCACGGCCGGCGCAGCCCGCAGGCGGCGGCCATCACCTCGTCCGTGCCGTCCTAGCACCCCATTCACGTCGTCTAACCCGTGCCTAGCCCTTTAGGGCCTTACCCCTGGCTCGTTTGCGCCCAGCAACTCGACCTGTCCCACGAGGCGCACATCGATACGTGGCCCCGTCGTCCCCTCAACCCAGCCCCGAACGCGAACACGTCTATTTTCCAGGGACTTAAGGGCCATTCCGGCGCTTTCAAACGCCGGCACTATGCGCCTTGAAATAGTCACGGCGAAGCCGCGTGTCCAGTTCCGACCGAAGTTGAGGTAGGTCACTGCCCCAGCTTGCCGGACCGACAGGACTTTGCCCTCGACCACCATAAAGCGCCCGATCCCGGCCAAAATATCGTCCGGACTTTCCGCGTTTTTTATGGCCGACGGGTCAGCCCAGTTGCCCTTTTTTTGGCGCCGCGCCTCGGCCTCCGCCGCCATCAGGACGGTCGCGCAGTCCTTGTCGGCGATCTCGGCGGAGACGATCGCGTCGCCCTGGGCGAGCAGCATGGCCTGCACGGAGGTATCGCTCTCAGCGACGAACATGAGCGCGCCCTGGCGGCCATAGCGGTCGGGCGTGTCGTCGGTGCCGCGCAGCGTCACGTCGCGGCCGACGAGCTGCGAGGTCAGCGCCTGCTTCGTCGTTGCCGTCGGCTCGATGCCGGTGAGGCGGATTTCGCGCCCGTCATCGAGGCGCACGCTGCGCGCATCGACGGTTGCCGCAACGCGACCTTCGCCTTGCGACTCGAACTGGCAGGGAGCCGCGAGCGCGGCATGGCGCGACGCAAGCAGAAACGTTGCGGCAATGAGCAGGAAAGTCGTTCGCTTCACGTTGCCCGGAGAGGTTGAGCTGCCTTCTACTCTTAACGCAAATCGAGCAAGCGGCGAAGGGGCTTCCTCACACTCCGTCATTTCGAGCGCAGCGAAGCAACCCAAAATCTTTCCGTGGAGACAGTCTGGATTGCTTCGCTCCGCTCGCAATGACGAAGTTGAGACATTTTGCGGCACTCCACCATTCCGCTTTGCGGAAAACACGTGTGCCAATCGTATCTTGGTAACGCACCGCGCTTGCTGCGCTCTCGCCCATGCGGCATGATTGCGGCAACAGCGATAATCAAGCCGCCAATAGAGCGCGGCGCGATCAAGGGAGGTCTTTTTTCGATGAAGAAAATTTTGTCGGGCATTTTTGCGGCGTCGTTCGCCCTGAGTGCGAGCGCAGCGCAGGCCCAGGACAAGCCGCCCCTGAAGATCGGCGGTATCCTCGACATGTCGAGCCTCTATGCCGACATCACCGGCGCGGGCAGCGAGACCGCGGCCAAGATGGCGGTCGAGGATTTCGGCGGCGAGGTGCTGGGGCGCAAGATCCAGGTGCTGGCGGCCGACCATCTCAACAAGGCCGACCTCTCCGCCAACATCGCCCGCGACATGATCGACAACCAGGGCGTTGAGATGATCTACGACGTCGCGGCCTCCGCGACCGCGCTTGCCGCCGGCGAGATCGCGAAAGCGCGCAACAAGATCATCATGTTCAATGGCCCGGGTTCGATCCGCCTCACCAACGAGGCCTGCGGTCCCTACACCGTGCACTACGTGTTCGACACGTTCGGCCAGGCCAACGTGACCGGCCTTGCCGCCGTGAAGTCGGGGCTTGATACCTGGTTCTTCCTCACCGCCGATTACGCCTTCGGCCAGGATCTCGAGAAGGACACCAGCAACGTCGTCGTCAAGACCGGCGGCAAGGTGCTGGGCAACGTGCGGCATCCGCTCAACACGTCGGATTTCTCGTCCTTCCTGCTCCAGGCGCAGGCCTCCAAGGCTAAAGTGATCGGGCTCGCCAATGCCGGCGGCGACACCGTCAACGCCATCAAGCAGTCGGCCGAGTTCGGGATCATGAAAGGCGGCCAGAAAATCTCGCCGCTGCTCGCTTTCGTCACCGATATCGACTCGATCGGGCTGGAGACCGCACAGGGCCTGCTGCTGGCGGAGGCTTTCTACTGGGACCTCAACGACGACACGCGCGCATTCTCGAAGCGCTTCACCGAGCGCATGAAGCGGCCGCCGACGTCGGCGCAGGCCGGCGTCTATTCCTCCGTCACGCACTATCTGAAGGCCGTGAAGGCGGCCGGTACGACCGACTCTGCGGCCGTGATGAAGGTGATGAAGGAAACGCCGATCAACGACTTTTTCGCCAAGAACGGCAAGATCCGCGAGGACGGCCGCATGGTGCACGACATGTACCTGTTCGAGGTGAAGAAGCCGTCGGAGTCAAAAGGCCGCTGGGACGACTACAAGCTGCTCGCCACAGTGCCCGGCAACGAGGCGTTCCAATCGCTGGAGCAGTCGCGCTGCCCGCTGGTCAAAAAATAAACCTCGTCTTTGCGAGCGAAGCGAAGCAATCCAGAGATGTTTCCGTAGAGACGGTCTGGATTGCTTCGTCGCTTCGCTCCTCGCAATGACGAGTGTGGTGAGAGACCGAGCAAAACAACAATAAGGGAGACACCCATGAGCAACGACATGGTCCTGCAAAAGCTCGAAGGCGGGCTGCTCACCATCACCATGAACCGCCCCGAGCGCAAGAATGCGCTCAATCCAGACATGGTGCGCGGCTTGGTCGAGGCGGCGCGGCGCGCGGCTGACGATCCGGAGGTGCGCGCGGTGCTGTTCAAGGGCGCGGGCGGCAGCTTCTGTGTCGGTGGCGACGTCAAGTCGATGGCGGAGGGTCGTGCACCGCTGCCGTTTGAGCAAAAGCTCGCTAATTTGCGCCGCGGCATGGAGGTCTCGCGCATCCTGCACCAGATGCCAAAGCCTGTGGTGGCGCAGCTCGACGGCGCGGCGGCCGGCGCCGGCCTCTCGATGGCGCTGTCCTGCGACCTCCGGGTCGCCAGCGAATCCTGCAAGATCACCACCGCCTTCGCAAAAGTCGGTTTCTCCGGCGATTACGGCGGCACCTATTTCCTGACCCAGCTGCTCGGCAGCGCGCGGGCGCGCGAGCTCTATCTGACCTCGCCGGTGCTCACGGCGAAGGAGGCGCATGCGATCGGCATGGTGACCAGGGTTGTGCCCGATGCCGAGATCGACGCCGCCGCGCACGAGCTCGCGCTGTCACTGGCCCAGGGCCCATCGATCGCGCTCGGCTTCATCAAGCGCAATATCAACAATGCCGAGCATCTCGCACTGGAGGACTGTTTCGACGGCGAGGCGATCCACCACACCCGCTGCGGCGACACCGAGGACCACAAGGAGGCCGCAAAGGCTTTCGTCGAGAAGCGCAAGCCGACCTTCAAGGGCGCATGACCATGGCGCCCTATATGCGGCTGCGGCAGATCTGCCTGGTCGCGCCGCAGCTCGCACCGGTGATCTCCGACATTGCCGAGATCATGGGTCTCGCCGTCTGCTATCGCGACGGCAATGTCGCAAAATACGGTCTCGAGAACGCGCTGCTCCCGGTCGACACGATTCTGCTGGAGGTGGTGGCGCCGTTCAAGGACGGCACCACGGCCGGCCGCTTCATCGAGAAGAGCGGCGGGCGCGGCGGCTATATGGCGATCTTCTGCTGCAACGATCCGGACGAGCGCGGCCGCATCGCCAATGCGATGGGCGTGCGCACCGCCAACGTCATCGACCACGCGCCCTATCACGGCGTACAGCTCCATCCCCGCGACTGCCGCGCCGCCTTCATCGAGTTCAACCACACCGAAGGCAGCGATGACATTTTGGGCCCGTATCCGCCGGCGGGGCCGGACTGGCAAAAATTCATCCGCAAGGATGTGACGCAGGCACTGACGGGCGTGGAGATGCAGAGCCCGGATCCGCAAGGGTTGGCGGAGCATTGGGGGAAGATCATCGGCGTTGCGCCGAGTGGCGACGCCGACTTGAAGCTGCCCAATGCAACCTTCCGCTTCGTGAAGGGCGCCAGCGAAATCATGAGCGCGCTGGAGTTTCGTGTTGCGGACGTTGCGGGTGTGCTGCATGCCGCCAGGGCGAGAGGACTTGCGGTCGCGGGCAATGAATTCCTGCTGGGCGGCGTGACGTTTCGCATCAGTTGATTGTAGTGATCCGTCACCCTGAGGTGCTCGCCTCTTCGGCGAGCCTCGAAGGGCGACGGCCACCGGCGGGGTCGTTCATCCTTCGAGGCTCCCTACACGGTGCTGTGCACCGCGCAGCTCGCGCCTCAGGATGACGGGTTGAGAGAGGGTATCCCAGCAATACGCCGCCGCAATCACCGTCCCTTGAAATTCGCCGCGCGCCGCTCTTCCGTGGCTTTGACGCCTTCCTTGAAATCTTCCGTCGCGCGCAGCCGCGTCTGCTCCTCGAGCTCGTGATTGGTCGCAGCCATGACGCGATCGGCCAAGCCTGCGCGCATCGTGGCGCGGGTGGAGACGAGGCCGAGCGGGGAGCATTCGGCGATTTCGCCTGCGAGCTTCATCGCCGCCGCCTTCACCTGGTCCTGCGGCACCAGCTCGTTGGCGAGGCCCCACTTCACCGCTTCTTCGCCGGTGACGCGGCGGCTGGTGTAGAACATCAGCTCGGCGTTGTTCTTGCCGATCAGCTCGGGCAGCGTCACGGTCAGGCCGAAGCCGGGATGGAAGCCCAGCTTGGTGAAATTGGCCGAGAAGCGCGCTTCGGGGCAAGTGACGCGGAAATCAGCCGAGACCGCGAGGCCCAAACCGCCGCCGATGGCCGCGCCCTGTACGGCGGCGACGATCGGCTTCCTGGCGCGGAAGATGCGGACGGCCTGGAGGTAGAGATGGTTGATCGGACCGAGGTTGTCGGCGGGGTCGCCCTTTTTCTCGGCTTCGCGCGCTTCCTGCGCCTGCCGCGCCGGGTCACCAAAATTGGCGCCGGCGCAGAACGCCTTGCCCTGAGCCGACAGCACGGAGCTGCGGATCTCGATGTCGCGATCGAACTCGTCGAGCGCGTCGGCGATCTGGTTGATCAGCGAGATGTCGAAGAAGTTGAGCGGGGGCCTGCGGATTTCGATGGTGCCGACATGCCCGACCTTCTCGACGCCGATATCTTTATAGGTGCTCATGATGATCCTCGAAGATTTAGCGGAGCCCAAGTCCGCGCGCGATGATGCCGCGCAGCACCTCGGTGGTGCCGCCTTGGATGGTCAGTTTCGGTGCGGTCTTGATGGCGAAGTCGAGCTGCCGCTCCAGCGTCTCGCGGTTGGTCGCGGTCTCCTCGACGAAGGCGGCGAGATCGCGCACGCGGTGCGGAAGTTGTTGCTCCCAGACCGTGCCGATGTCCTTGACGATGGAGGCCTCCACCACCGGCTCCTTGCCGGCTTGCAGCATGCCGGCGACAGAGACCGACATCCGCCGCATGGTGTGGAGTTGCGCCACCAGCCTTCCGATGCCTTCGGCGCTGCGTGTGTCAGGGTTGGGACCGACCGCGCGGACCAGCTCGGTCAGCACGTAATAGGTTTCGAGGAAACGTTCGGGGCCCGATCGCTCGTAAGCGAGCTCACTCGTCGCCTGTTTCCAGGCGCCGTCGACTTCGCCCAGCACGTGATCCTCGGGCACGAAGAAGTCGGTGAAGACGACCTCGTTGAACTCGTACTGGCCGGTGATCTGGCCGATCGGATTCACCTGGATGCCCGGCTGCTTCATCTTGACCAGGAACTGGGTCAGGCCATGGCGGCGATTTTCCTTGGTCGGCTGCGAGGTCCGGAAGATCGCGATCATGTAATCGGCGATATGCGCCGACGACGTCCAGATTTTTGTGCCGTTGATGAGATAGCCGCCGTCGGTCTTGGTCGCGCGCGTTTTTGCGGCGAACAGATCGGAGCCTGAATTCGGCTCGCTCATACCGATGGCAAAGCAGATCTCGCCACGGCAGATGCGCGGCAAAATCTCCATCTTGATGTGCTCAGGCGCGTATTTGATCAGCACCGGCCCACTCTGGCGGTCGGCGACGAAGAAGCGGCGCGTCGGCGCATTGGCCACACGCATCTCCTCGGTCACGACGTAGCGCTCGAGAAAGGAGCGCTCCTGGCCGCCATATTTTTTTGGCCAGGTCATCCCGAGCCAGCCCTTGGCGCCGACCCGGCGGGAAAATTCCGGCGCGTCGGTGTCTTCGCGATTGGGCTTGTGCGGATCGAAGGTGCCGGCGGCGATTTCTTCCGCGAGGAAGGCGCGCACTTCCTTGCGCAATTGCTCGCACTTCTCGGGCAGGCGGATCGGATCGAAACGGAGGGCAGCGGTCATTTGTGTCTCGTCTCCTGATCAGCGCGACGCCACGAGCGGCCACAATTCATCGGCGCCGCGATTGGCGACGAGCTTGCCGAGCTCGACGGCCCAGTGGCTCTCCGAACCGAAATCGTCGCGCCAGGCCAACGCCCGCAGCGAATAGCGGTGCAGGATGTGCTCGTTGGTGAAGCCGATGGCGCCGTGTACCTGATGCGCGATGGCACCGCCCTTTTCTGCAGCTTCCGCGCAGCGGATCTTTGCCGAGGCGGCTTCGAGGTAAACCTCGTCGTCGAAGGACTTTGCGTTCGCGATCGCGTCGGCTGCTGACGTTGCGGCAGCCAGCGCTGCGGCGGACTCGCCGGCGAGGCGCGCGAGATTGTGCTGCACGGCCTGGAATTTCGAAATCTTCTTCTCGAAGGCGACGCGCTCGTTGGAGTAACGCACGGAGATGTCAAGCATCGCTTCCAGCGCGCCGGCGATCTGAAGGCTGCGCGCGACACCGCCCATCAGCATCATTGTGGTTTGGTCAAACTCCTTTGGCGCGGGCTTGATGGTGACGGGCTGGACTTTGTCGAGCGTGACGGTGTCGCTATGGTCGTAGCCGACATTGAGCCCGGATTCGATCCGGCCCTTGCTCACGTCGACCAATGCGATCGAGAAGCCGTCCTTGCCGTGCGCCAGCACCGCAAAATGCCTGGCCGCTTTCGCAAACGGCACGCCACGGGCGCGGCCGGAGAGCGAGCCGTCTGGGGCGAGCGTGATGCGATCCTTCGGAGACGCCGGCAGCACCGTCATCTCACCTTCGGGTGATGTAATCTTCGCTTGCGCGAGCAGCCAGCCTGCGAGCATGGTCTCGGCCAGGGGAACCGCGACGGCGAAACGGCCGGCGGCGTTGAGAAGCGCAAAGCCGTCAGCGAGGCTCGCGCCGGAGCCGCCGAGATCATCAGGCACCCAGGATAGCGGCAGGCCGGCTTCGCTCAGCGCCTGCCACAGCGGCGCCTGCCACGAATTCTTCTTGTCGTTGTTGATGGTCTGCGGATCGGCGAGATCGGCGAAGATTTTCTCCGCGGTCTCGACGACGATATTGTCACTCTCCGCCACAGCGTTCCCCGTGTTTTACCATTGGCGCGTTCCGCCCGATGGGCCGCCGCGCAGTCTCTTCTTGCGCCGGATGATCGGAAAAAGCCATGGCTCTGACAAGCGTGGATCGCAGGTCCATCTGCGGCGTCGGCATGGGGACAAGACCGATCTGGACTAATTCCGCTTAGCGGAGTTTGCTCGATTTGCAGGGCGCGGCAAACTCGCTAAACAGGGCGTCGGCAATTTAATAACGGGGAAGGAAATCCGGATGGCAAAGGACAGTTTGTGCGCAATCGTGACGGGGTCGGCATCCGGGCTCGGCGCAGCGACCGCTGAAATTCTCGCGCGGAGTGGGGCGCGGCTCGTCATCAACTATTCCTCGAGCCAGAAGGAAGCCGAGGCGACCGCGGAAGTCTGCCGCAAGGCGGGCGCGGCGGAAGTTCTGGTCGCGCAAGGCGATGTCTCGCGCGACGAGGATTGCCGCAAGATCGTGGCGGCAGCAGCGCCCTGGGGCCGGCTCGACATCCTCGTCAACAATGCCGGCACTACCAAGCACGTCGCGCATGCCGACCTCGATGGATTGTCGGCTGAAGATTTCCAGCGACTCTACGGCGTCAACACCATCGGCCCGTTCCAGATGGTACGCGCCGCGCGCAGCCTGCTCGAGGCCGGCGCGAAGGCGTCGGGGCGGCCGTCGGCAGTGGTGAACGTCTCTTCAGTGGCCGGCATCAGCGGCGTCGGCTCGTCGATTGCGTACGCTGCAAGTAAGGGCGCGCTGAACACGATGACGCTGTCGCTGTCACGTGCGCTGGCGCCGCTGATCCGCGTCAACACGGTGTGCCCCGGCTATATCGACACGCCCTGGTTCACCAAGGGTCGCGGCGAAGCCGGCGCCAAGCAGGTGCGCGACAGCGTGGTGGCGAAGGTGCCGCTCAAGGTCGCCTCAACCGCTGATGACATCGCCCAGCTCGTCTGCTTCCTGGCGATGCCGGCGTCGAGCAACATGACCGGCGAGATCGTGCGCATGGATGCCGGGATGCATTTGGTGACGTGAGTGCGCTCCGCTAGCGCGGCAAACACAACCGTCGTCCCGGCGAAGGCCGGGACCCATAACCACAGGCCGTGGTTGTCGTACGAAGTCGGCAACCACCAATCTTCGCCAAGCCAAATTCGGTGGCTATGGGTCCCGGCCTTCGCCGGGACCCATAGCCACCGAATCTGTCGACAGGTCACGCTGCAAAGCGGCGGTCGACTACCCCTTGATCACGCCGCTCGCCACCAGCCGGTGCCAGATGAACAGCACCACCACGGCGCCGATGGTGGCCATGATGAAGCCGGCGCCCTGGTCTGGACCGTAATGGCCGATGGCCTGGCCGATGAAGGTCGCGAGAAACGCACCGACGATGCCGAGGATGGTGGTCAGGATGAAGCCTGACGGGTTGTTCGGCCCCGGCGCCAGCCAGCGTGCGATAAGGCCGGCGACGAAGCCGACGACGATGATCCACAAGATGCCGCCCATGCTCATGTCAGTGCTCCCCTCGGTTTGACTAAAATCAGACTCTGTCCGAGATCTCGTTCTCGGTCGGCAGCCGTCCGTCCGGCGTCAAATGGTCGATCACCCGCGGCAGATACTGGCTGAGGCCGGAGAGCAGCTCGTCGCGCGACAGGCCGCTCTGGGCGGTGAGGCTTTGGATCTGATCGGCGCCGAGTGCATTGGCGAGATCACCGGGGGCGATAGGCTTGTTCTCGCCCTTGCCGACCCAGGTGTTGGCGGTCTCGCCGTGGCCGCCCTGCTGAAGCTGGTTGAGGAGATCGCCGAGCCCGCCGCTGAGCACACTGCCGGCCGCGCCGCCCGCAAGCAGGCCGCCGAGGCCACCCTTGAGCACATCACCGAGGCCGCCGCCTCCGCCAAGAGCACCTCCAAGCGCGCCACCCAGGCCTCCGCCCGGACCCGCATTCACCGGCGGCGGCACAGAGGTCGGCGCCGTCTGCGGCGCTGCGCCCGGCTGGCCTGCCGTCAAATGCTTGAAAGTCTTCCAGGCCAGCAGACCAAGGATCGCCATGGTCATGGGCGACATGCCGCCGCTGGATGAGGATTGTGAACTCGGCGCGCTCGGGCCGCGAGGGCCGTTCTGCATGCCGTTGAGGACGTCGAGTAAACCCATGGCGTTCTCCTTTGGCGCTCTCTTGCCGGTAACAAGCCCCTGTCGAAAACATATGAGGCTCTCATGACGGTTACAAGGCGATTGCGCCGCAACCGGGCGATGGGCAGCCAGCGTCGGCTCTGCTATCGAGGGCCGGTCATTCAGGGAGCAAGCCACGTGGTTACGGATCGATCGATCGTAGTGGCCGGCGCGGGCGCCATCGGCTGTTTTGTCGGAGGCCAGCTGGCCGCCGCCGACCGTCGCGTTGCGCTTTTGGTGCGGCCGCGGGTGAAGACCGAGATCGAGCGGTTCGGCCTGCGGCTGACCGATTTCGACGGCTCCGAGCAGAAGTTAGGCGCCGGTCAGATTGCACTGTCGGACGATCCCGCGATCTTCCACAGCGCCGGAATCGTGCTGGTCACCGTGAAGAGCGCCGACACCGCTGATGTCGCGGACCAGATCGCGCAGCATGCGCCGCAGGATGCCGTCATCGTCTCCCTTCAGAACGGCGTCGGCAATGTCGACGCGCTGCATCAGCGGCTCGGCGGTCGGCGCGTGCTCGCCGGCATGGTGCCGTTCAACGTGATTGCGATGGGCGAGGGCCGCTTCCATCGCTCGACCTCGGGCGACATTCATGTCGGTGAAGATGCGGACAACACGGCCGCGGCACTCTCGGCGCCCGGTCTCACCGTGCGCGCGAGCCGTGACATCACCGGCGTGCAATGGGGCAAGCTGATCATCAATTTGAACAATGCGCTCAGCGCGTTGTCCGACATGCCGCTCGCCGCGCAACTGGCGAATCGCGAATGGCGAAAATTGTTTGCCGACCAGATGGCGGAAGGGCTCGCCACACTGAAGGCTGCCGGCATCACGCCGGCCTCGGCGACGCCGATCCCGCCGAACTGGATGCCGACAATGCTGAGGTTGCCCGATATGATCTTCAGCGCGATCCTGGGGCGGACGATGAAGATCGATCCAGAGGCGCGCTCCTCGATGTGGCAGGATTTGAAGCAGGGGCGCCGGACCGAGATCGACTACCTCCAGGGTGCGGTCATTGCGCTGGCCGAGCAGAACAATGTCGATGTGCCGCTGATGCGCCGCATTGTTGCGCTGATCAAGGACGCCGAGACGGCGGCCGCGGGCCCGCCCGGGCTGACGCCGCAGCAGATTCGCGGTGTGGCTTGAGCGCGATGGAGGAATGCGATGAGGCGATGTTTGATGGTCGGTATCGTGTTCGCGGCGTTCTGCGGCGCTTCCACGTTCGCGGAGGCAAGGCCCCCGACCGTCATGAACTCTCCCGGTTATGACGCACGCTTGCAGGAGAGCCGCAAGGCGTTGGGGGGTTCGACGACGACACCTGTGACGCCGCCCACGGTGACACCCAAGCGTAGCAAGAAGAAGCAGCCGAATTGAAGCGTGGCCTTGGGTGTGAGGCGGCAAGCGGAGGCCACATCCTCAGCAATTGTAGGGTGGGCAAAGCGAAGCGTGCCCACCATTTCCTCCAGCTGTTCGGTGGTGGGCACGGCGCGCGAAGGGCGCGCCTTTGCCCACCCTACATTTAGCGTGAGAAACTCAGCCCTTCTTCGCCGGCTTGCTTGGCGTCGGGCTGAACATCTTCTTCAGATCGCTCAATCCCTCCGACAGGCGCGGCCATTCGCAGGAGAATGCACTCTTGGTGCAGTTCGCGCCCTTTTGCCGTGATCGCGGATCGCCGCCGGCCTGTAAGACCTTGGGCCGCTCGACCGGAACGGGCACGCGCTCGACCTCGGTGCGCAGCGCCACCTGCTGGATCTGTTGCGCCTGTTGTTCCTGTTGCTGGCGCGCGAGGGCATCGGCCACGACGGTGCTGCGGCGCTGATTGGCGAGATAGGCGGTGTAGGATTCGTCGATCTTCTTCTGCTCCTCCGGCGTCGGATTGGGTCCGGCGATGTCGAAGGTGCGGTCTTGCAGGAAGTCGTAATAGGTGTAGCCACCGCCGGTCTTGCGGCGGCCCGCGAACTTGGCGTTGCAGTCGGCAAGTGCTGATGTCTTCTCGGCCTTGGTCGCGGCTTTCTCGGCCGCGTCGGCGCATTCCTCGAAATCGACCGGTGCGCGCTTCCACCATTGGGCGTGGACATGCGACGACGTCAGCAGAAAAAACCCTGCTGCGGCAACGAGAAGCGGCGCCGCGCGACGCGATGCAACTACGTCCGACATTCTACGAGAGCATTCCTTGCAAAACTCAACCCGAACTGAGTCGGAACAGATTTTTGCCCCTTTATCGCCGGCTTGTCACCCATGGAACCCGGGAATTTCATGGCTGGGATGCTGACATTTTTTGCTTGACGTGGCGCGGCAGTCACAGCCGCGCACTATCCGATGCGCGTAGAGTTTGGTCGATTTGAATTCGAGGGGGACGACATGAGAGCGCTGGCCGGTCTTGCCGTAATCGCTTTGGCGCTCATTTGCGGCCATGCGCGCGCCGCGGATGAGGATGCTCCCAACCGCAAGCCGGTGAAGGCGATTGCCGATGCGCGGCTTTCGGTCGGCGGGCAGGGCATTTTGCCGCTTTACGTGTCCAGCGACTGGTCGATGCCGTTACCGGCGATCTCTCGCGCGATCATCGTGCTGCACGGACGCCTGCGCAACGCCGACGAGTATTATATTTCAGCCAACACCGCGCAGGTCGCAGCGGGCAACGATGGCAAGAGCGCGATCATGATCGTGCCGCAGTTCCTGGCGGAGATTGATATCGAAGCGCACAAGCTGCCCGCTGAAACGTTGCGCTGGTCGCTGGAGGGATGGGAGGGCGGCGATGCGGCGCTTGCGCCGAACCCGGTGTCTTCTTTCGAGGCGCTGGATGCGATCCTCGCAAAATTGTCCGACCGGCGCATCTTCCCGAACCTGAAGCAGGTCGTGGTTGCCGGTCATTCCGGCGGCGGCCAGGTCGCGCAGCGCTACGCCATCGCCGGCAAGGGCGAGGCGGCGCTGTCGCGCCAGCACATCGATGTCCGCTATGTCGTCGCCAACCCGTCGTCCTATGCGTATTTCAGTGCCGATCGGCCCGTGCCCGCTGTTGCTGCGTCCTGCCCGGGCTACAATAACTGGAAATACGGCATGGACGAACGCCCGCTTTATCTCGCCGACGCGACGCCGGCTGCGCTCGAGCAGCGTTATGTCGAACGCGACGTGATCTACCTGCTCGGCACGCTCGACACCAATCCGGAGCATCCTGCGCTCGACAAGAGCTGCATGGCCAAGGCACAAGGCCCTTATCGCTACGCCCGCGGTCACGCCTATGTGGACGCGATGGCGAAGCGCGACCACGGCACACCCAATCACAGGGTGTGGGACGTCGCCGGCGTCGGCCATGACGGTGACAAGATGCTGACCTCGAAATGCGGCCTTGCGGCGCTGTTCGATATTCCGGGCTGCGGGGCGGAGCGCTGATGCGGACGCCTTGAAGGCGGGCACCTTGAAGGCAGGCACCTTGAAGGGTTGGCTCCGGCTGTTACACTTCGTCCCGTGACCGCCTCGCCCTGAGGCGGCGCCAAGAAGACGAACTGGAAACGCCTGATGCTGCTGCCCCTGTCCGACGTGCCGCGCTGGTACGCGCAACGCAAACCGCAAGGCACGATCGCCGTCCGCCATGGGCAGGACACGCTGACATGGGACGAGCTCGAACGCGGCGCCAACAGGCGCGCCCGGGCGTTCGCGGCGAAGGGCGTCAAGCCCGGCGATTTTGTCGCAATCGGCCTGCCCAATGGCAATGCATTCTTCGAGACCTCGTTTGCGGTGTGGAAATGCGGGGCGACACCGACCTCGCTGTCATGGCGGCTGCCNCCGCGCGGCGAAGCCGCTGCCGTGCTCGACATTTTGAAGCCGGCGCTGGTGGTCGGCGGCGAAGCCGACTGGAATGCGCCGAACCGGTTGCCTGCCGATTTCGTGCCGGAGGGTTTTTCCGATGAGCAGCTCAACCCGCCGGTGGCGCGCTACTGGAAGGCCATGACCAGCGGCGGCTCGACCGGCCGCCCAAAAGTGATCCTCGATCACCATCCGGCCGTGACCGACACCGTCGCCCCGCTGCCGCTCAACATCCCCACCGGCGCCTCGCTGCTCAATCCGGGGCCGCTCTATCACAATGCGCCGTTCATCCTGTCGCACTATGCGCTGTTCGGCGGCGGCCGGCTCACTGGTCTCGTCAAGTTCGACGCCGAGGAAACGCTGCGGCTGATCGCGCGCGAGCGCGTGCAATGGGTTAATTTCGTGCCGACCATGATGCACCGGATCTGGGCGCTGCCGGAGGACGTGCGCAATTCCTACGATGTGTCGAGCCTCCAGACCGTGTTCCACATGGCGGCTCCGATGCCGCCCTGGCTGAAGGAGAACTGGATCGCCTGGCTCGGACCGGAGCGGGTCTGGGAGCTCTATGGGGGCACCGAGCGGCAGGGCTCCTGCATCATCTCCGGCACGGAATGGCTGACGCACAAGGGCTCGGTCGGCAAGATCGGCGAGATGGCGCGCTTACGTATCCTCAGTGAGGACGGCAAGGACGTCGCGCCGGGCGAGACCGGCGAGATCTATTTCCTCAACAATGACGGCACTGACGCCACCTATCACTATGTCGGCGCCGAGCCGAAGCGCCGCACCGACGGCTGGGAATCGCTCGGCGATATCGGCAGGCTCGATGCAGAGGGCTATCTTTATCTCGGCGACCGTCTCGCCGATATGGTGCTGCGCGGCGGCGCCAACATCTATCCGGCCGAGGTCGAGGCCGCGGTTTCCGCTTGTCCCGGCGTGCGCTCCTGCGTGGTGGTGGGATTGCCCGATCCGGAATTCGGCCAGCGCGTGCATGCCATCATCGAGCCGGAGGCCGGCGCTGACGGTCAGGCGATCGCCGACGGCATGGCGGATTTTTTGAAGGACAAGCTCAGCCGCTACAAGCATCCGGAGAGTTTCGAGATCGTCAGCGCCCCGCCGCGCGATGATTCCGGAAAAGTTCGCCGCACGCTGTTGCGCGACGAGCGCGCGGCGTGGATGAAGGAGGGGCGCGCGTTCCGGATGACGCCTTCGAAGGCGCACGCCGACTAAGAGAAATCACGGAAGGACTGAACGTATGACCATTACCATCGCTGCCAACAGCGTGCCGAAGCCGCCGACCGACATCATCGAGGGTTTTCGGGTCGCGCCGACTTCGATCATTTCCGATAATCTCGCCCGTCTGCCCGGCGCGGTCGGGCTAAAGCCCTATCACCGCGGCGGCAAGCTGGTGGGGACGGCCTTCACGGTGCGCACCCGGCCCGGCGACAATCTCGCCATCCACCGCGCGCTCGAGCTGGTCGGCCCCGGCGACGTCATCGTGGTCGACGGCGGCGGCGACGAGACAAGGGCGCTGGTCGGCGAGATCATGAAGAACATCGCACAGTGGCGCAAAGCGGAAGGCTATGTGATCGACGGCGCCATCCGCGATGTCGCGGCCTTCGCCGGCGATGACTTTCCCTGCTATGCCCGCGCGGTGATCCATCGCGGGCCCTACAAGAACGGCCCCGGCGAGATCAACGTCCCGGTCTCGATCGGAGGCAGCGTGATCTCGCCCGGCGACATCGTCGTCGGCGACGAGGACGGCGTGGTGTCGTTTCCCGCCGCGGGCGCAGCGGCGCTGCTGGAGGCGGTGCGTGCTCAGATCACGCGCGAGGAGGGGACACTGAAGGCGATCCGCGAGGGCCGCTACCAGGGCTCCTACGGCAAGTCATAATCGAAGCAGGGCAGGGAGAACGGGCGTGAGCCAAAAGGAAGAGTTCCACAATCTCGACGACGCCAGCGATGGGCTGTTTCGTGAGCTCGCGCCGGGGCTGACCACGCGCATCTTCTCCGGCGAGCAGGCCATGCTGTCGGTGGTGACACTGGCGCCGCATGCGCAAGGCACGCTGCATCATCATCCCGAAGAGCAGTGGGGTGTGCTGCTCGACGGCTCGGCGATCCGCGTCCAGGGTGACGAGGAGATTTCCGTGAAGAAGGGCGATTTCTGGCGCACGCCCGGCAATGTGCCGCACACCATGCGTGCCGGACCTGACGGCGCCCGCGTGCTGGACATCTTTAGCCCACCGCGGCCGGAATATAAAAAAGCGGGGTCCGGTTTCGGGACGACCTAACGCTCAAAAGCAAAAAGCGGAGCGGCAAAACAAAAAAGGGAGGCGACCATGACGATCACACGACGCGCGCTGCTGGCTGCGCCGGCCATTCTCGCAATGACGCCGGCGGCGGCTCAGGCCGGCAAGATCACGCTGGTGGTGCCGTTTCCGCCGGGCGGATCGACCGATGCGATGGCGAGGCTGCTTCAAAGCAATCTGCAAACCAGGCTCAACCGCATTGTCGTGGTCGAGAACAAATCGGGCGCCGCCGGTGCGCTCGGCGCGGCGCAGGTCGCCAAGAGCCCGCCGGACGGCTCCTCGTTCCTCGTCACCTTCGATTCCCACGCGGTGATCCCGTCCATTCTCGACAAGCCGCCGGTCGACGTCGAGCGCGAGCTGATGCCGGTGTTCCTGGTCGGCACCGCGCCTTACGTGATCGCGGCCAATGCCAGCCGGCCCTACAAGAGCTTTGCCGACGTGGTGGCGGCCTGCAAGGCGTCCCCGGGCGCGGTGAAATACGCCTCCGTCGGCATCGGCACGCTTGGCCATCTCGCCATGACCGTGCTCGGCAACAAGGCCGGCGTCGAGATCACCCATGTGCCCTATCGCGGCGGCGGGCCTGCCATGAACGACGTGCTCGGCGGCCATGTCGATCTCATTGCGGGTTCGGCGGCGCTGGTCGCGGCCCAACTCGGCACCAATCTGCTGCGCCCGATCCTGCAACTCGGCCGCCAGCGTCTGCCGCTGCTGCCGGATACGCCAACCGCGATCGAGGCCGGCTTCCCGGATTTCGAGACGCTTGCCTGGTGGGGCATCTTCGCGCCCACAGGCACGCCGCCCGACATCGTCGCGGCAATGGCGGCGTCGACCAAGGAGATCCTGAGTGAGCCGGCGACTGCCACCCAGTTGAAGGAGACCCAGCAGATGACGCTGCTGCTCGAGGACGGGCCTGCGTTCAAGACCTTCTTCGACACGCAGGTCGCCTATTGGGGCAAGGTGGTGCGGGACAACAATATCAGGGCGTAAGGCCCTGAAGCTCCCGCCCGGCCTGCGAAGTGTAGGCTTCCGGTCCCGCCGCTGCTTTGATATGAACGGGCCGGTAACCCGCTCAGCGGGTTCCGCGGTCCCGTAGCTCAGCCGGATAGAGCGACGGTTTCCTAAACCGTAGGTCGCATGTTCGAGTCATGCCGGGATCGCCAGTTTTTCGTCTGCAATCGCCATGGATCGCGCGGGACAATCCCTTATGGCTGGTGCCGTCTGGTGATCGCGACCTGGGCTGCCTGGGTATAGAGGCTCGACACCAGCTCGAGATGGCTGCCTGCGGCCTCGGACTTTTCCGCCCAGCCTTCGAGCGCCTCCAGCATCGGCGGCAAGGTCGCGGCGCGCAAGGCCGCATAGGCTTCGGTGACGGAGTGGCCCGTCTCGGTCGGGCGATAGCGCGTCTCCTTGCGCGATGACGAACCTTCGGTCTCGATCAGGCCGGCCTTCACCAGCTTGCGCGTGGCGTATTGCAGGTTGGGGACGTCGACGCGGTTGAGCAACTGACCTATCTCGGACAGCCGTTTCGGTTCGTCACCCATCCTGACCACGTTGAGCACGGCAACATCGTCACCCGTCAACGGGACGTCGCAGACGGCCGCAAGGCACGCGGCTTTCCAGCGGTAATAGGCCTGCGCCAGCCGCTCCACCCTGAACTCGAATTCCGACAGCCGCCGCTCGGTTTCACTGCGCGCCAGGTGCCAGGAGCCCGGCCGCTCGTTGGAGGCTCGCTGCTGCTTCGGCTTGACCGTCGCGCCGGTTCGTTTCGCCGCAGCCTTCTCAGTCTTCCGCAAAATCGTCTCCTGATTCCCGCCTCGCTTACGGCCTAGGCAGGCTGTGCTCAATCTATGCTATTTACAAGTTGGATTCTTACATTAAAAGTTCAATTAAGAAAGCATGATGAAAAAGGCAAGGCCTTCGGCTCATGCAGGACGCGTCAAACAGACGCGCCGGAGGGAAGACCCTAGGGACTCAACGACGAGAAGGGATCGAACGATGGCCGGACAATGGATCGACATCGCTGCCAAGGATGGCGGCAGCTTCAAGGGGTATCTCGCGGTCCCCGCGTCAGGTTCCGGTCCCGGCATCCTGCTGTTGCAGGAGATTTTCGGCGTCAACAAATCGATGCGCGAGGTCGCCGACTACTATGCCGAGGAAGGCTATGTCGTGCTCGCGCCGGATCTGTTCTGGCGCATGGAGCCCGGCATCGAGCTCGGCTACACCGAGGCCGATTTCGGCAAGGCGATGGGCTACTACCAGCGCTTCGACGCCAACCAGTCGATCAAGGATGCCGCGGACGCGCTGAAGGTCCTGCGTGCGCGCCCCGAATGCAAGGGCAAGGTCGGCGCGCTCGGCTTCTGTCTCGGCGGCAAGCTCGCCTACCTTGTTGCCGCGCGTACCGATGTCGATTGCGCGGTCAGCTATTACGGTGTCGGCATCGAGGCCGATCTCGCCGAGGCCGGTCAGGTGAAAGGCCCGATGGTCTTCCACTTTGCCGAGCTCGACCGCTTTGCGCCGCCGGAAGCGCGCGCGCAGATCACGGCCGCGTTCAAGGGCCGTCCCGACGTCGAGTCCTATCTCTATCCCGGCTGCGACCATGCCTTCGCGGCGCCGGAGCGGACCAGCTTCAACAAGCCTGCGACGCTGATGGCGCATTCGCGCTCGATCGCGCTGTTCCGCAAAGTCCTGGGCCCGCACTATGACCTCTCGACATTGTGGGACCGGCATACCGAGCTCGAATTCGTGACGCGTTCGGCGGAGGAGACCATGACCACCATGGTCGCCGAGCCCTATGTCAACCACATCCCGACCATGACCGGCGGGGTCGGCTACCGCGACCTGCTGCGTTTCTACAAGAACCATTTCATCCCGAAGACGCCGCAGGACACCAAGCTGGTGCCGATCTCGCGCACCATCGGTGCCGACCGCATCGTCGACGAGATGCTGTTCTGCTTCACCCACGACATCGAGATCGACTGGATGCTGCCGGGTGTGCCGCCGACCGGCAAATACGTCGAGATTCCGCTGGTCGCGATCGTGCGCTTCCGCGGTGACAAGCTCTACAACGAGCACATCTACTGGGATCAGGCCTCGGTGCTGGTGCAGATCGGGCTGCTCGATCCGAAGAAGCTTCCGGTGGCCGGCGTCGAGACCGCGAAAAAGCTCGTCGACGAGGCGCTGCCGTCGAACACGCTGATGGCGCGCTGGTCCGAGAGCGCCGGGAAATAGACGCACTGATCGACGGCGCCGCTTGCGGCGCCGTTTTCGCACATGGCTCATCGTGTTGGGGTAATGAACATGTCTTCACTGTCTCGTCGCTCGATCCTGCAACTCGCCGGCGGCGCTGCCGCGCTTCCGCTGACGTCCGGTCTCCTCGGCGACGGCGCTGCGCACGCGGCAGCAGTCGGTACACTGACCATCGCCTACAACGTCAATCTGCCGTCGTTCGATCCGACGGTGGGCCTGTCGGCGGTCAATCCGACCATCCAGTCGATCTACCAGTCGGTGTTCGATCCCTATATCGGTCAGGCGGCGGACCTCTCGTTCAAGCCCGGCCTTCTGACCAAATGGGGCTGGAACGAGGACCGCAGCAAGATCACGCTGGAATTGCGCAAGGGCGCGACCTGGCACGACGGCTCGCCGGTGACGCCCGACGACGTGGTCTGGTCGCTCACGCGCGCCGCCGATCCCAAGGGCGGCAATCCGATTCAGTTCGTCTGGTCCAAGGTCGGCAACTACAAGATCGACGGCAACACCATCACCGGCGACGTGCTGGAGTTCGAGCCGACGCTGTTCAAATGGATGGCGTTCCTCACCGGCTACATCCTGCCGAAGGCCTATTATGAGAAGGTCGGCGCCGAAGGCTTCGAGAAGGCGCCGATCGGGTCGGGCCCCTACAAGGTCGACGCGTTCGAGCGCAACGCGTTCCTGCGGTTGAAGGCGCACTCCGGCTACTGGGGCGGCAAGCCCGCCTTCGAGACCGTGGTGTTCAAGTTCATCACGGACTCCACCAGCCGCGTCGCCGAGATGGAATCCGGCGGATCGGACCTCACCTTCGAAATCCCCTACGAGGAATTCGATCGCCTGAAGGGCAAGCCCGGCATGGTCGGCCAGACCAAGCCGGTGTCCGATATCGCGATGATCTTCCTCACCGACATCGATCCGATGCTGGATCGCAACGTACGCCTCGCGGCAAGCCACGCCATCGACAAGAAGGCGATCGTCGACCGGCTGTTGAAGGGCTATGGCGTTCCGATCGCGACGCTGGAGGCGCCGGGATATGCCGCCTTCGACCCCTCGATCAAGGTTGCCTATGATCCGGAGCTTGCCAAGAGCCTGCTGGCCAAGAGCGGCTACTCGCCGGAAAAGCCGGTCAAGTTTGCGATCCAGACGACGCGGGGCTTCAAGCCGAAGGATTACGAGATGATCCAGGCGATCGTCGGCATGTGGCGCAAGGTCGGCATCGACGCCACCATCGAGGTCTACGAGATCGCCAAGCACTTCGAGTTGCGTGCACGCCACGCGCTGGCGCCGGCCGCCTTCTATAATTGGGGCAACGCCATCGGCGATCCCTCGACCTCGACCGGCTTTGCGATGTTCGGGCCCTCGCCGCATTGCGCCTGGAAGGGCAAGGACCTCGTCGAGCGCATCGGGCCTCTCTGGGGCGAGAAGGACGAGGCCAAGCGCATCGCCGGCTACAAGGCCGTTGACAAATACATCGCCGAGGAAGGCGAGGTGATCCCGCTATTCCAGTACGTGCAGCCGATCATCCACAAGAAGGGCCTGAAGGTGGTGCCGCAGGCGAACGGCATGATCCTTCCGCACCTCATCACGCCGGCCTGAGCGGCCGAGAAACGCGGAGTCATACAGAGATGCGATGGGGCGAGATCATCAAGCGACTCGTCCTTGTGCCGCCCACGCTGTTCGGCGTCGCGGTGATCGTCTTCGTGCTGCTGCGCGTGGTGCCGGGCGATCCCATCGCCATGATGATCCCTCCCGGCGCGTCGGAGGCCGACATTACGAGGCTGCGTGCGCTCTACGGCCTCGACCAGCCGATCCTCCAGCAATTCGCAACCTGGCTAGGCCAGGTCGCAAGCGGCGATCTCGGCCGCTCGATCAGCGTACGTCAGGGCGTACTCGAGCTGCTGCTGGCGCGTTTGCCTGCGACCATCGAGCTCGCCTTGCTGGCGACGGTGATTGCCGTTGTGCTTGGCGTCCTTGTCGCGCTGGCCGGCATCCTGCTGCGCGGCCGCCGCGCGGAATGGGCGGTCGATAGCGGTGTCGGCGCGCTGCTGGCCATCCCGGATTTCCTCTGGGCATTGATCCTGCTGCTGCTGTTCGGCGTGCTGATTCCGTGGTTGCCGATCTCCGGTCGCGTCGATCCGCAGATTGATATCGACCTGCGCAGCAATTTCTATCTGCTCGAAAGCCTGCTGACCGGCCGCTTCAGTACGGCCTCGGCGCTGCTGCATCACATGTTCCTGCCGGCGCTGGCGCTGGCGCTGCCCTTCGCGGCGCTGGTCGCGCGCATCCTGAAGGCGTCGCTGGCCGATGCCGAGGATCAGGACTACGCGCAGATCGCGCGCGCTCGCGGCTATTCGCGGCCGGCGATCCTGCTGCACGAGGTCTTTCCAAACGCACTGATCCCGACGGTTGCGCTCGGCGGCGTGCAGCTGACGCTGCTGCTCGGCGGCACCGTGCTGGTCGAGCGCATCTTTTCCTACGAGGGGATCGGCAACATGGCGATCGACGCGGTGATCAATCGCGACTTTCCGCTGATCCAGGGTCTGGTGCTGACCTTCGCGGTGCTGTTCATCGCGCTCAATCTCGCCGTCGATCTCGTGGTGGCGCTGCTCGATCCGAGGCTGCGCCATGGCTGATGTTATGGCTGATATCGCGCTCACCCTGCCGCCGTCGCGCCTGCTCGCCGGGTTGAAGCGAGGTGGCGCGCGATTGTGGGTCGGCGCCGCGCTGGTCGCCGTGTTGGTGCTGGTTGCTGTATTTGCGCCGGTGCTCGCGCCGCATGATCCGCTCGAGCAGGATCTGATGTCGGCACAGCTGCCGCCGGCCTGGATGCAGGGCGGCGATCACGCGTATCTGCTCGGCACCGACAGCCTCGGCCGCTGCGTGCTGTCGCGGCTGATCTATTCGGCGCGCATTGCGGTCGCCGTCGCGCTGATCGCGGCCACGCTCGCGGCGCTGATCGGTGTCGCGCTCGGCCTGTTCGCGGGCAGTTTTGGCGGCTGGGTCGACCAGCTGATCTCGCGGCTGATCGACGTCTGGATGGCGTTTCCGCCGGTGTTGCTGTCCATCGTGCTGGCGGCGGTGATCGGCGCCGGCCTGACCTCGGTGATCGCGGCGATCGTCGTGGTCGACTGGACCCGCTTCGCCCGCGTGGTGCGCGCGGAGACGATGGTGCAGCTGACCCGCGACTATGCCGCCGCCGCCCGGGTGATCGGATTGAGCCGCGCAAAGCTGCTGCGGCTGGAGGTGCTGCCCAATCTCGTTCCGCTCCTGGTCACGCTGCTCGCGGTCGAAATGGGGATCGCGATCCTGGTGGAGGTCATCCTGTCCTTTGTCGGCATCTCCGTTGCAGGCGATACGCCGACCTGGGGCAGCATGATCGCTGAGGGTCGCCAGATCGTCTATCAGGCGCCATGGATCATGGCGCTGCCGATTGTCTGCATCATCTCGAGCGTGATCGGCCTCAACCTGCTCGGCGACGGGTTACGCCTTGCGCTCGATCCGGTGCAGCGATCATGAACGCAACGCTCACTGTGGAAGGGCTGAAGGTCGCGATCGGTGCCGCCAATGTGCTGCGCGGCGTCAGCCTCGAGGTGCAGCCCGGCGAGGTCCGCGGACTGGTCGGCGAATCCGGCGCCGGAAAATCCATGCTCGGCCGTGCCGTGCTCGGACTGCTGCCCGCGAATGCAACCATCACGTCAGGTCAGATTGCATTTGAGGGGCGTGATCTCCTGGCGATGACGGAAACCGAGCGCCGCGGCCTGCTCGGCCGTCGCATCGCGCTGATCCCGCAGGACCCGATGACCTCGCTCAATCCGGTCAAGCGCATCGGAGCGCAGATCGGCAATTTGCTGCGGCATCATCTCGGCCTGCCGAAGCGCGCGGCGCTGACGCGCGCCGCCGAGCTCCTGACCGAGGTCGCGATCCGCGAGCCGGAGCGGGTGCTCGCGCTCTATCCGCACGAGATCTCCGGCGGCATGCGTCAGCGCGTGCTGATCGGGATGGCTTTTGCCTGCGATCCCGCCCTTGTCGTCGCCGACGAGCCGACCACGGCCCTCGACGTCACCGTGCAGCGCCAGGTGCTGCAACTCGTCGAGCGACTGCGCTTGCGCCATGGCAGCGCGATCCTGTTCGTCACCCACGACCTCGGCGTCGTTGCCAAGATCTGCCGCAGCATGAGCGTGCTGCATGCGGGCCGCGTGCTCGAGGAGGGCGAAACCGCGGACGTGCTGGTACGTCCGCGTCATGCCTATACGCGCGCGTTGCTCGCCGCGACGCCGCGCGCCGACCGGCCGGCGGACGCGCTGCGCCCGGTGCCGCCGGCCTTGATTGAGCAATTGTGGTCGGAGGCCTATCGCCTCGACCGGGCAGGCGAGGCGAGGCCGGCATGAGCGAGATCCTGCTCCGCACCGGCAGTCTGAGCTTCGGATATCCGGAGCATAAGGGTTGGTTTCGCAAGCCCGGTTTGCGCGAGGTGATCAGGGGTGTCGATCTCGCCGTGCCGCGCGGTTCGGTGCTTGGTTTGGTCGGTGAATCCGGCTCGGGCAAAACCACGCTCGGCCGATTGCTGGTGCGGCTGTTGAAGCCGACCGCCGGCGGCATTCAGTTCGATGGCGTCGAGATCGGACAGCTCGACGAGGCCGAGCTGCGCCCGCTGCGGGCGCGCATCCAGATGATCTTTCAGGATCCGCAGTCCTCGCTCAATCCGCGGCTGCGGCTCGGCACCACGCTGACGCGGCCGCTGGAGGTGCATGGGCGGCTGAAGGGCAGATCCGACCGGCGCGAGCGCGCGGCCGGCCTCCTCAATTTGGTCGGTCTGCCGCCGGAGTTTGCCGACCGCTATCCGCATGAATTGTCCGGCGGGCAGCGCCAGCGCGCCGGCATTGCGCGCGCACTTGCGCTCGAGCCCGATTTCATCGTCGCCGACGAGATCGTATCCGGCCTCGACGTCTCGACGCAGGCACACATCATGCTGTTGCTGAGGGAGCTGCGCGCGCGGCTCGGTCTCACGATGGTGTTCATCAGCCACGATCTCTCGGTCGTGCGCGTGCTCTGCGACGATGTCGCAATCCTGCACCAGGGCGAGGTCGTCGAATACGGGCCCGTTGCACGCGTCTTCGGTACCCCGCAGCACGCCTATACGCGGCAACTGCTCGCCGCAATTCCCCTGCCCGACGTCGAGCCGGGCTGGCTCGACGATTCTCCGCCGGTTGTCACGCCCCAGCAACAAGGATCAGCCGCATGACCGAAAGCATCAAGGGTTCCGTCGTTCTCATGACCGGCGCCACCGGCGCGATCGCGCAGGCGCTCATTGCCGAGCTGAAGGCGCGTGGGGCTACGAAGATCTACGCCGCGGCGCGTGATGTTTCCGCTCTGATCGCCTCGGACGGCGTCGTGCCGATCAAGATGGACGTCACCAACGACGATGATGTCGCAAGGGCCGCAGCCACGGCGAATGACGTCACGCTGCTGATCAACAATGCCGGTGTGAACCACAACACCGGCTTCATGGCCGCGCCTGATCTTGCGATCGCGCGCGAGGAGATCGAGATCAACTATCTCGCGCCGCTGCGGGTGACGAAAGCCTTCGCGCCCGCGCTGATTAGGAACAAGGGCGCGGTGCTCAATATCCTCACCATTCTCGCGCGCGTGAACCTGCCGTTCATGGGGTCCTACTGCGCTTCCAAGGCGGCGGGTCTCAGCCTGACGCAGGGCCTGCGGGGCGAGCTGGTGCCGAAGGGCGTGCGTGTCGCTGCGGCGCTGCCCGGTGCGATCGACACCCGCATGACCGCGATGCTGACCATCCCGAAGATGACGACCGCGGATGCGGCGAGGGAAATCCTCGACGGTTTCGAGGCCGGGGAGGAGGAGATCTATGTCGGCGAGATGGCGCGTGGCCTTGCGCAAGGCCTTGCCCATGATCCCAAGGGCGTCGAGCGCCAGTTGGCGTCGCCGGGCTGAGTTTCACGTCGGATGTTGCGTTGGCTTTGAACCAAAAGGAAGCGATCATGATCCCGTTGAGAGTACTGCTTGCCTCAGCCGCGCTGTCGCTCGGCGCCTCGATCCTGCCGGCTTCGGCGGATTCCATTCCCGGCCTGCGCGGCCACGATCATACCGGCATCACTGTGCCGGACGTGAAGGCGGCGACCGCCTTCTTCACCGACGTGCTTGGCTGTTCGCATGCGATGTCGTTCGGCCCGTTCATGGACGATAAGGGCACGTTCATGCAAGACGCCGTCAACGTGAACCCGCGCGCCGTCATTGACGAGATCAGCATGGTCCGCTGCGGCTACGGCTCCAACATCGAGCTGTTCCAGTACCAGTCGCCCGACCAGGCCAAGACGCTGCCGAAGAACAGCGACATCGGCGGCCACCACATTGCGCTCTATGTCGACGACATCGCCAAGGCCGCCGAGTATCTGCGGTCGAAGAACGTCAAGACCATGCAGGGACCGATCCCGGTGAACGAAGGACCGGCCGCCGGTCAATCCATCCTCTATTTCCTGACGCCGTGGGGCATGCAGATGGAGCTGATCAGCTATCCCAAGGGCATGGCCTACGAGAAGAGCGCCAATACCGTGCTGTGGTCGACCACCGAGCCGATGAAATAAGGAGCACTTAACGGCGCTCATCGGCGGCCGACGTGCAGCACGGCTTTTTCGGCCGTGCTGCGGCGCAAGTTTACTCACGCGTCAAGTCCCCAATAAAAAAAGATTGGCACGGCTTTACGCGACAGCCGACTTGCGAAGCAGGGTCGGTACTCACATCTCCGCTCCCGCAATTCTGGGGTGTGGCTTTGGTTAACCAAGCCGCCCAGTTGCGAATCGTGGAGATGAACTATGGACCTCAATGGTTTCAATGGCGCCTGGCTGACCCAGCCGGCGCTGTGGGCCGCGGCAGCGATCGCGCTTGTGATCCTGCTGCGGATTGCCAATATCTTTCGTTACATCCCGAACAATCAGGTCGGCATCGTCGAGAAACTATGGACGACCAAGGGATCGATCGAAGGCGGCTTCATCGCGCTGAATGGCGAAGCCGGCTATGAGCCGGAAGTCCTGCGCGGCGGCCTGCACGTGTTCTTTCCGTTCATGTACCGGATCCACAAATCGGATCTCGTCACGGTCGGACAGGGCAAGATCGCCTATGTGTTCGCGCGCGACGGCGCGCCGCTTGGTGCCTCGCAGGTGCTCGGCGCCAACGACACGGAGGACAGGGCGGATTTCCAGGACGTGCGGCGATTCCTGCTCGGCGGCGGCCAGAAGGGCCCGCAGCGAAAAATCCTGCGCGAAGGTACCTATGCGATCAACACGACGCAGTTCGCGATCATCACCGACGAGCGCGTCTACGGCCATGCCCTGAGCGGGCAGGAGCGCGGCGTGCTCGACGCCATGCAGCTCACCATCGCCGAGCGCTGGGGTTTTGCGCCCGTCGTGCTGGCTGCCGATCATGATCTGGTCGGAATCGTCACCGTGCATGACGGCCCGTCGCTGCCATCAGGCGAAATCATCGCGCCCGAGGTCGGCACCGATCTGCGCGACGACGAGATCTTTCACAATAATTTCCAGGAGCCCGAGAAATTCTTAAGCGCCGGCGGCTATCGCGGTCGCCAGTTGCAGGTCATCGTCGAGGGCACCTGGTACATCAATCGTCTGTTCGCGACCGTCGAGGCGGTGCCGAAGACGGTGATCCCGGTCGGCAATGTCGGCGTCGTCATCTTCTATACCGGCCCGCACAGCGCCGACGTGTCGGGTGATCAGTATCGCCATGGCGAGCTGGTTCTCAACGGCGGCCGCGGCGTCTGGAAGGATCCGCTGCTGCCCGGCAAATACGCCTTCAACACTTATGCGGGCAAGATCGAGATCATCCCGACCGTCAACTTCATCCTGAAATGGGTGCGCGGCGAGGTCGGTGCGATGAAGTTAGATGAGAACCTGTCGGAAATCTCGTTGATCACGCGGGACGCGTTCGAGCCGACGCTGCCGCTCTCGGTGGTGATGCATATCGACTACAAGAAGGCGCCGATGATCATCCAGCGCTTCGGCGACGTGAAGAAGCTCGTCGAGCAGACGCTCGATCCGATGGTGAGCGCGTTCTTCAAGAACATCGCGCAGAAGATGACGCTGATCGAGTTGCTTCAGAACAGGGCGTCGATCCAGGATGAGTCGGCGGCGCAGATGAAGGCGAAGTTCGAGAGCTATTCGCTCGACCTCCAGGAGGTCTTGATCGGCACGCCGCGCGCCACGAACGGCGACCACACGATCGAGAACATCCTGATCCAGCTCCGCTCGCGCCAGATCGCGCGCGAGCAGATCGAGACCTACCAGGAGCAGGAAAAGGCCGCTGTCCAGGAGCGTACGCTCAACGAGGCCAAGGCGGCGGCGGCGGCGCAGTCGGCGCTGACGCAGTCGCTGATCCAGATCAAGGTCAACGAGAATGAGGGTGCTGCGGCGTTCGCCCGCGCGCAAAAGGATGCGGAGACCCGAAAGGTGACCGCGGCCGCGGTCGGCGAGCAGTCGCGACTCGAGGGCCAGGGCGAAGCCGACCGGGTCCTTGCGGTTGGTACCGCCAATGCCCAGTCGACAAAGCTCTCGGTCGACGCCTATGGCGGACCGGAGTTCAGGTTGGCCGAGCAGAACTTTACAAAGTTCGCGGAAGCCCTGACCAAGATCAACCAGCCGTTGGTGCCGCAGTTCCTGATGTCCGGCGGGCAAGGCCAGGACACCGGCAATGCGGGCCTGATCCCGACCGCGATGCTGAGCTCGATGTTCGGCCGCATGATGCCCGATGCGCTGGAGCGGCTGAAGGAGGAGGCGCCGAAGGCGGATCGCAGGACTAACGGGCATTGAGCGCAGTTGATTTGCTTCGCTGGTGTGAAAATTGCTAACAGAAGCGGCCGGGCTGGAAGAGCACCTTCCAGCCCGGTCCATGTTTGCCTGATCCGGAGATGACGATGCCTTTCGACCTGATCCTGCGCGGCGGCCGTGTGGTCGACCCGTCCCAGAAGCTCGATGCCGTGACCGATGTAGCCTTTTCGGGTGGCAAAGTCGCTGCGGTCGGCAGCGGGCTGAAGGCGGATCCGGCGACTGAGGTGCGCGACGTGTCGCGCTATATCGTGACGCCGGGGTTGATCGATCTCCATACCCACGTCTATTGGGGCGGCACCTCGCTCGGCATCGATGCCGAGGAATTCTGCCGCACCTCCGGCGTCACCACCTCCGTCGACACCGGCAGCGCCGGCCCCGGCAATTTCGCGGGCTTTCGCAAGCATGTGATCGAGCCGAGCCAGGTCCGCATTCTCGCCTATCTGCACGTCTCGCATGCCGGCATCTTCGGCTTCTCGCACCGGATCATGGTCGGCGAGAGCGAGGAATTGCGGCTGATGAATCCGATCGAAGCGGTAAAGGTGGCGGATGCCAACCGCGACCTCATCGTCGGCATCAAGGTGCGCGTCGGACTGCACTCCTCGGGCACGTCGGGGACCGTGCCGCTCGACATCGCGCTCCAGGTCGCCGACGAGGTCGGCATGCCCTTGATGGCGCATATCGACCATCCGCCGCCGAGCTACGAGGAGGTGCTGGCGCGCCTGCGTCCCGGCGATGTGCTGACCCATGCGTTCCGTCCGTTCCCGAACACGCCTGCGACCGCGCAAGGTACGGTGAAGAGGGCGGTGCTGGACGCGCGCGAGCGCGGCGTGCTGTTCGACATCGGCCACGGCAAGGGCTCGTTCGCCTTCAAGACTGCGCGCGCGATGCTCGCCAACGGCTTCTATCCGGACACGATCTCGTCCGACATCCATCAGCTCTGCATCGATGGCCCGGCCTTCGACCAGGTGACGACCCTGTCGAAATTTTTGTGCATGGGCATGCCGCTGTCCGACGTCATCGCGACCTCGACGGTCAACGCGGCGATGGCGCTGCGGCGGCCCGAGCTCGGCAGCCTCAAGCCGGGCAGCGCCGGCGATGCCACGCTGATCTCGGTGAGAGAAGGCCAGTTCGACTATGAGGACGTGGTCGGCGAACACCTGATCGGTGATCGCAAGATCGTCTCTGAAGGTGTCGTCGTCGGCGGCCGCTGGTGGCATCCGAACTAGCGCTTCGCATCTCCTCGTAAGAACGGGGAGAGGCGTTTGCTGCGCTTGAACCTCAACCTATTCGTTCTTGTCCACATTCCAGAACATCGGTGTCGCTGGGCCGTCGATCACGCCGGTGAGCGATTTGCGCCATGCGCTCGGCGCCTGGAATTGGCCGAGCGGGACGTAGATCACCTGGTCGTAGGCTTCCTTCTGCACCTCAAGCGCGATCTTCTTGCTCTCCTCGGGCGAGGTTGCGCGGGCAAAGGAATCGCGCAACTCCTCGAGCTTGGGGTCCTCGGACCAGCCGTACCAGCCGCCACTCGTGCCCTTGCCGCCCATCGGGACGTTGACCAGCGGGTTCAAGGAGTCGGCCGCGCCCTGGTAGGTGAAGAACATGCTCCAGCCGCCTTCCTTCGGAGACTTCTGGTTGGCGCGGCGGGTGACCACGGTCTGCCAGTCCATCGATTGTAGGTCGACCTTGAAACCGGCCTCGCGCAACAGCTGCGCGACTATGACCGGCTGCGCTTTCAGCAGGATCTGATCAGTGGGGGCCAGGATCACCACGGGCGTGCCGTCATAGCCGGACTCGGCCAGGGCTTTCTTGGCCTGCGCCAGGCCGTTGCCCTTGATCAAAGTCTCGCCGCCTTCGTCGCTGGCCAGCGGCGTGTCGCAGATGAAGAACGCGCCGCACAGCTTGTAGTATTTGGGATTGCCGAT
This sequence comes from Bradyrhizobium sp. LTSP857, assembly GCF_000938285.1. Classification (NCBI taxonomy): domain Bacteria; kingdom Pseudomonadati; phylum Pseudomonadota; class Alphaproteobacteria; order Hyphomicrobiales; family Nitrobacteraceae; genus Bradyrhizobium; species Bradyrhizobium sp. LTSP857. The sequence continues at coordinate 57,259 of NZ_JYMS01000018.1, forward strand.
CTGTGCGTCGAGCACGTCCTTCTGGTTGATAGCGAGCATCGCGGCGCGGCGGATCTTCACATTGTTGAACGGCGGATGCAGGAAATTCATCCGGCCGAACGACTGGAAGCCGAATTTATTCAGGATCGACAAGGTGATGTCCTGATTGGACTCGAGCGCGGGCAGCATGTCGAACGGCGGCGTTTCAACGAAATCGACATCGCCGGATTGCAGCGCGTTGAGGGCGGTCTGCGCGTCCGGCATGGTGATCCATTCGACGCGATCGACCTTGACCACCTTGCCGCCCGAGGTCCATTCGGCCGGCTCCTTGCGCGGCACATAGTCGGTGTTCTTTTCGTAGATGGCTTTCACGCCGGGCTGGAATTCGCTCGCGACGAACTTGAATGGGCCGGAGCCGATCTGCTCCGGAATCTGCTTGATGATCGGGGTCTCGGCCAACCGCTTCGGCATCATGAAGGCGACAACGGCCGACGGCTTGGCGATCGTCTCCAGCACGAGGCCATAGGGCTCCTTTAGCTTGAGCACGATCGTCTTGGCGTCCGTTGCCTCGATGCCCGCCGTGAAGTCCATCAGCTTGCGCGCCATGCCGTCGACACTCGTGCCCCAGCGCTTCAGCGAGGCGACGCAGTCCTCCGCCGTCACCGGCGCGCCGTCATGCCACTTCAGGCCGTCGCGCAGGGTGAAGGTGTAGGTCAGCTTGTCCGCGGACACCGTCCAGTCGGCCATCTGCGGCCGCACCTTGAAGCTGGAATCGATGCCGAGCAGCGTATCGTAGACCATGTAGCCATGGTCGCGGGTGATGATGGCCGTCGTGAAGCCGGGATCGGTGACGCGAAGGTCCGATTGCATCACCGCAGTCAGGATCTTTTTTCCGGTCGCAGCAGATGCAACCGACGTCCACGCAGCAGGAAGCGCCGATGGTGCAACAGCCGCAAGCTGAAGCAGTTTCCGTCGCGAGACGTGAACCATTCGCAATTCTCCCGATGCAAACGAGACCAGACGGCGGCTGCCGATGACGGGCAGCGTATGGTCTGCCGCCGCACCTTGCAATGATGGGTTGTCTCGTAAATCTGAATTCGTTTGCGATCGAGCAAGGGCCGTCGGAACCGGCGGCGCGATGGTAGGCCGCCTCGTCCTAGCCCTGCTCGCGATAGAATTGCAGCAGCCGCGCGCCCGCGGGCGAGAGCCACTCGGCCGCGCCGGTGATGTAGCCCTCGACGCGGTTGCCGGTTCCGACGAGATAGGTGATGGGCATGCCGACGAGCGGGAAGACCGAGGCGGATGACTCGGCCGCCGCTCCATACGCGTCGACGTAGCAGGCAAGGTTTTGCGCGGCGAGGCCGCCAAGGAACGCGCGGACCTTGCGCAGGTCCTTCGTGTCAGTGCAAACAGCGACAATATCCAGTTGATCGCGTTGCGATCCGACGAGGCTTGCGAGCACGGGCAGATCGAGCCGGCAGGCTGCACACCACGTCGCCCAGAAATTGACGAGCGTGATGCGTCCCGGCTTCGCTGCCACCGCAACGTCCTTTCCATGCAGGTCCTGAAGCCGCAGCACTGGCATCACTACCCGCGGCCGCACCAGCGTGAACTGGCTGCGGCCCGTCTCGAACACCGGCGGCCATGTGGTGTCGCCGCCCTGCGCGAGGCTCGCGCGCGTAGCAACGAGAAGCGCCGGCGCCGCCATCAGGAGTGATCGCCTGGACAATGCGGCACGGTGCGCGCGGGTTGTCTCACGCATGGATGTAGGCCCAGCCCTTCAGTTGCAGGTCGACGACCCGCCCGATGCCGAAGGGGACGAGGCTCGCGCCCGATATCAGCGGGATTGAGACCTGTTCCCTGGCTTCCGCGATCGCCTTTGACGATGCGCACATGCTGTAGGTGAGATTTGGCAGCGACTGACGCAGTGTCGCGAGCGGCTCGATCAGCGTGGTCTTGTCCGCGCGAAACACTTCGATGCCCTTGCCGTTGGCGACGACCTCGATCAGCAATTTCGCGCCCTTGTCGGCGAAGTGTTTGGTGAGATTGGCCGAGTAGCTGATTGCGTGTCCCATCACATAGGGCTCGTTGCTGTCGATCAGGATTACGACGCCGTCGACGAGACGATCGTCCTTGGCGGTGGCGGGGCCGCCTGCCGTGAGGATCGTGGCACCGGCGAGCAGGCCCCTGCGAGACCATCCATTGAGAGAGTGCATGGCGGCAGCGCCCTGCCGGTCAGAATTGCCGTGGCGCGATCGGCGCCTTGCGACCACGTCCCCACAACACGAAGACGGCGAGCGCGAGCAGGACCAAATTGAGCGGCGTGACGACAGCCTCGCCGCGCGAGACATGGAAGACGATCGCAAACACCTGCAACACCGTACAGCCCAGCGCTGTCAGCACCGTCAACCGCGGCAGGATGCGCGTCAGCGCCGGCAGCAGGATGCCGATCCCGCCGGCGAGATCGATCAGCCCGATGATTCGAACGAAGGCTTCGGAGTGCTCGCCCGTCCACGGCATCATCGCGGCAAGCTGCGGAATCGGCGTCAGCAGCTTGACCAGCCCCGCGGAGGTGAACACGAAGAAGATCAGACCTTGCGAGACCCAGAGGCCGATACGAAGGGCCCGGCCCGGGGCGGCGGTTTCAAGGGCAGTGGTCGACATGGTGGTTCTCCGTGGAACGAGGGGTTGCCACCATTTGATAGTTTCTCCGTTTTTGATCATTATGTCTTTTGGGATAGGTTCCTTTCCTGGATGTTGATGATCTTATGGACTCCCTGGTCAGCATGAGGGTGTTTTGCCTGGTCGCCGAGCTGAAGAGCTTTGCGGCCGCGGCGAAGCGCCTGCGCATCTCGCCGGCGATGGCGAGCAAGCACGTGATGCAGCTCGAGAAGCGGCTGGGCACGCGATTGCTCAACCGGACCAGCCGCCGCGTCAGCCTGAGCGAGAGCGGCACGCTGTATTTCGAGCAGGCGCGCCAGATGCTGGATTCGCTCGACGAGGTCGAAGCCGCCGTCAGCAAGGCGACCGTCGTTCCGCGCGGCACGCTGCGGCTGACCGCGCCGGTGTGGATGGCGAACGCGATGTTCGCGGGGGTGCTGGCCGATTATCAGGCGCGCTACCCGGAGGTGTGTCTGGACGTCGATCTCAGCGGGCGTCTGGTCAATCTGGTCGAGGAGGGATTCGATCTCGCGCTGCGCGCAACCGGCGCGCCCGACGAGGCGTTGATCGCGCGGCCGATCACCAAGGTCGCCTTCTACATGGTCGCCGCACCCGCCTATCTCGATCGTGTCGGGCATCCGACCAAGCCGGCCGACCTCGCCGGTCAGGCCTTTTTGCACTATGCGCTTTATCCGGGAGAGAGCCTCTCCCTAAACAGGAATGGTACCGTCGAGACCGTCAAGCTCAAACCAGTCCTGCGCAGCGGCAACGAAACGTTGCTGCACATGGCCGCGCTGGAAGGCATGGGTCTCGCCTTCCTGCCGAAATGGCTGGTCACTGAGGACATCGCTGCCGGACGTCTCGTGCTCATCCTGCCCGACGACATCATCTTCGAAGGTCGCCTGTTCGCGGTCTATCCCAGCCGCAAATACCTCTCCGCGAAGGTGAGGACCTTCATCGACTTTGTCGCTGCCGACAAGCGGATGAGATAGCTGGCGACAGCGACCGCGCGATCAACAGCTCTGAACGCAGCGGTCAGTCGCGCCCCGCTTCCATGATCGCCTTGGCAAGGCGTGCCGGATCGGAGAAGCACAGTTCGTGGCTGCCCGGCACCTGCACCAGGCGGAACAGACCAAGCTTCTCGGAAAGCCGCGGATGCCAGGCGTAGCTGTGCGGCAGCGCGGTATCTTCGGTGCAGTTGATGTAGGATTTAGCGAGCGGCATCTCGGCCGGGTTGGCCTTGAGTGCGATCTTGTCGCTGAAGGTCTTCAGCGGATGCGGATTGAGAATGTCATAGGCGCGCTGCGCTGTCTCGAGATCGGCATCGTTGATGAAGGCCTCGCGCCAGATCGGGAAAGGCAACACCACCGAACCGTCGCCGCGTTCAGCCGCGATCATTTCGAACAGCCCGATATAGTGCGGCGGCACCATGTCGTTGAGCGACTCGCCATTGTTGGGCACGAAGGCGTTCCAGTAGATGAGGCGGCGGATACGCTCAGGCACGAGGTCGGCGACGCCAGTGATGACCATGCCGCCATAGGAGTGGCCGAGCAGGATCAAATCCGTCAGATTGTTCTCGGCGAGATAGTCGGCGATGGACTGGATCGCTTCCTTCAGCCCCGTGGTCTTGGCGTCGCCCGGGCGATTGCCGCTGATCGTCGGGAGGTAGACCTGATGGCCGGCGGCGCGGATCGGTGCCGCGACCGGCTCAAGCTCGGCGCCGGTGTGCCAGGCGCCGTGAACGAGAACGTAGGTCGACATGTTGTGGCTCCTCCTCAGGATGTGGTTAGATCGGCATGAATTGGGTCCTTTGCGGCGCTCGCGAGGCGCGGCGGACAATTCTTGTTGTGCGAAGTGTGAACCGGCTGGCCATTTGCCGCTTGGCTGGGAGTGAACCGGATTGGTCTCGGAGTGAACCGATGGAGCAGGTCAATCCCACAAGCCGGCCGCGGCACGTCACCTGGAACACGGCTGAGACCCGGCCGGACGAGCAGTTTTCTTATTACCGCGAGGCGATCTGCCAGGCCTTCATGAACCTGACGCCGGAATCGGCGACGACGTCACGCTTCCCGGCCAAGGTGGAGACGATCGGGTTGGGCGCCGGCGCAATCAACCGGGTGATGTTTCCCGAGCACACCGTCAATCGTTCGCGTGCCGATATCGCGGCGTCGCGCGAGAGCTGCTTCTATCTTAACTTCAAGCTCGCGGGGCGCTGCCGCATGCTCCAGGATGGGCGCGAAGTCAGCCTGTCGCGGGGCCAGGTCGGCATCGTCGACAGCGACCGCGAGGTGACGTTGTTGCACGATCGCGGTCCGACGCTGGAGGTCGCTTCGTTCTGGGTGCCGTCGCGTGCCTTGCGCGACCGGTTGCCGCCGTCGTTCGATTTCAGGGCCGAGCGCGTGTCCGACGATCCTCATGTCGGTCATCTCATCGTCGAGACCGCGCGTTCCCTGAACGCCGGCGCGTTGCGGATGGCGGAAGAGGACAGCGTCCGGCTGTTCGACGTGTTGCTCGATCTCGTTGCGCTTAGCCTGTCGCGCCGCTCGCGGGCGCAGACGGTGGAAGCCGCAAGCTTTGCGGACGCCACCGTGCTGGCGCTGCGCCGCGCCATTCACGACCGGCTGCGCGAGCCGGGGTTGACGGTCGCGGCGGTCGCCGGCGCCGTCGGCATCAGCGAGCGCTATGTCCACAAGCTGTTCGAGCGCTCCGGCACAACGTTTTCGGACTATGTGATGGATCGCCGCCTCGTGGGCGCGGCGGCCGATCTGAAGGATCCGGCCCTGGACGCCCGCGGGATCGGCGCGATCGCGTTCGATTGGGGCTTTTCCGATCTCTCCCACTTCGCGCGGCGCTTCAAGCAGCGCTTCGGCTGCCGGCCGCGGGATTGGCGCAGCCGGTGAGGGAGATTGCGTGAAACGGCTTGTGGCAACGCCGTCGCCCCGATGTCCGCTCGTCGTCCCGGCGAAGGCCGGGACCCATACCGCGTGATCTATCAATCGCGAAAGATAGGAGTACCGAACCACTAGTCTTGGCCAAACTTCTCCCTGTGGTTATGGGTCCCGGCCTTCGCCGGGACGACAGTGCTTTCGTGGAAGCAATATTGCCTCAAGCGCCTTTCGCCTGAGGTAAAGCGCCTCACAGCGACCTCGCAATCAACAGCTTCATGATCTCGTTGGTGCCGCCATAGATCTTCTGGATGCGGGAATCGATGAAGATGCGCGAGATCGGATATTCTTGCATGTAGCCGTAGCCGCCGAACAACTGGAGGCATTCGTCGGCGGTCTGGACCTGCTTGTCGGAGCACCAGTATTTCGCCATCGAGGCGGTGACGGTGTCGAGGTCTTTTGCGATCAGGCGCTCGATGCACCAGTCGACGAAGACGCGCGCGATCATCGCTTCGGTCTTGCGCTCGGCGAGCGTGAAGGCGGTGTTTTGAAAGTCCAGCAGCGGCTTGCCGAAGGCCTTTCGTTCCTTGGTGTACTCGGTGGTGAGTTTGATCGCGCGCTCCATCGAGGCGACGGCGCCGACCGCGAGCGACAGCCGCTCCTGCGGCAATTGCTGCATCAGCTGGGCAAAGCCCTGGCCTTCTTCCTTGCCGAGCAGGTTTTCCGGAGGCACGGTGACATTGTCGAAGAACAGCTCCGACGTATCTGAGGCATGCAGGCCGATCTTGTCGAGGTTGCGCCCGCGCTTGTAGCCGTCCGCGTCCGCAGTCTCGACCGCGATCAGCGAGATGCCCTTGGCGCCGACATCGCCGGTGCGGGCCACGACGATGACGAGATCCGCGGCCTGGCCGTTGGTGATGAAGGTTTTCTGGCCGTTGATGACGTAGGAATTGCCCTGTTTCTTGGCCGTGGTCTTCACCGCTTGCAGATCCGAGCCGGTGCCGGGTTCGGTCATGGCGATGGCGCCGACTATCTCGCCCGACGCCATCTTCGGCAGCCAGCGCTTCTTCTGCTCCTCCGAGCCGTAGTTGAGGATGTAGTGGGCGACGATGGCGCTGTGCACGGAGACGCCGGTTGTCATTTCCGGCACCGTGCTCTCGAGATCTTCCAGCACCGCCGCCTCATAGGCGAAAGTCGCGCCTAACCCGCCATATTCCTCCGGCACGCTGGTCAGCAGTGCGCCCATCTCGCCGAGCCCGCGCCAGGCGAAGCGGTCGACCATCTTCTGCTCGCGCCATGTTTCGGCATGGGGCGCCAGGTCCTTGGCGAGATATTTGCGGAACTGGTCGCGGAAGACATCGAGCTCTTCGGTCATCCAGGAGGAGCGATAGGACATGATCACCTCGGTTGATGCGGTTGCCAGCTTGGTAGGCCAGCCGGCCGTGGCAATTATTGTGTTTTCAGGCTGCGCCGGTGACGCTACCAAGGCGGCCGGAGTGGCGTCTGTCGGGATGATTGATTGTGGCTGTCAAAACTCAAGAGCTCAAGCTCGACATCGAGCGCATCGGCACGGTCTCGGCGATCCTGATGCAGCCTGACAATGCGCGCGCCTGCTACGTTCTGGCGCATGGTGCCGGCGCAGGAATGCGGCATGCCTCCATGGACAAGATTGCGGAGGGACTCGCAGAGCGCGGCATCGCCACGTTCCGCTTCAATTTCTCTTACATGGAAAAGAAACAGGGGCGTCCCGACGCGCCGGCTGTCGCGCACGCCACGATCCGCGCGGCGGTCGAGGAGGCGGCGCGATTGTGTCCCGGATTGAAGCTCGTCGCCGGAGGCAAGTCCTTTGGCGGACGCATGACGTCGCAGGCGCAATCCAAGGCGCCGCTGCCGGGTGTAAAAGGGCTCGCCTTCCTCGGCTTTCCCCTGCATGCCGACAAAAAGCCGTCGACGGAACGCGCCGAGCATCTCGCGCATGTCGATATCCCCATGCTGTTCCTGCAAGGCACGCGCGACGGGCTTGCCGATCTCGGCCTCCTCAAGCCTGTGATCGCGGCGCTCGGGACGAAGGCGACGCTGCACGAGATCGCTGGCGGCGATCACTCCTTCGCGGTGCTCAAAAAGTCAGGCCGCACCAACGAAGAGGCCCTCGCCGAGGTGCTCGACGCGCTCACCGCCTGGATCGACGAACTCGTCTGAAATTCACGCGGAATAAAGTCCCTTGTCGCGCGCTTTCTGGATCGCGAGCGCGGCGATCAGGTCGAGCGTCGGCGTCGACAGGCCGGCGGTGCGCGCAAACGCAGCGGGCGCCCTCACCAGCACGTCGATCTCCATGGCGCGGCCGAGCTCGTAATCCTGGAGCAGCGATGGCTTGTGATTGGGGGCGGGGCCGCTGCGAGTCACGCGCTTGACTTCGGGGATGAAGTGCTGCGCGATGTCGTTGGCCTCATTCAGCATGCGCGGAATCACTTCGGCAAAGGCGGCGTCGTCGCGCACGCCGCGCGCGGTTTGGCCGGTGAGCAGGCACAGCACCGACAGCGACATGTTGGTCAGCAGCTTTGACCAGATCGCCTCGCGGATCTCGGCCACCGGCGGTGATTCCAGCCGCGCGTCATTCAGGACGCCGCGAAGCTTCGTGATGCGCTCACAATTGCGGTCGTCGCACTCGCCGATCAACAGGCGGTTGCGGTCCGGCGTCAGGTTCTGCACCACGCCGGGCGCGACCACCTCGTTGGAGGAGAAGATCACGCCGCCGATGATCCGTTCCTTCGGGATGCAGGCGCGTAAGCGCCCGCCCGGATCGAGGAAGCTGATGTCCGGTGGTGTCGGATGCCGCGGCGGCAGGCCGATCCCGTACCACCAGGGAATGCCGTTCTGGGCGAACACGATCGCGGTGTCCTCGCCTAGTAATGGTTTGAGGCTCGCGACCAGCCCCTGAAGCGCGGTGGCCTTCAATGTGCTGATCACCACGTCCTGCGGACCGAGCTGGGCCGGGTCGCCGGTGGCGTTCACCTTGGCGCTTACCTCGGAATCGCCGACGCGCAGCTTGAGGCCACCCGCACGTACCGCCTCGAGATGCGCCCCCCGCATCACGCATGAGACCTCGTGGCCGGCGCGCGCGAGCCTGACCGCGAGATGGCTTCCGACAGCGCCCGAGCCGAAAATGCAGATACGCATATGGAGTGTCCCGTCCCTAATTCCCTGGCTGCCGCCCGGCGCCACCATGGCACAACCCGCCATGCGATGGGCGCGGCCGCCCTACGACGGAAAGATATGGATCAAGGTCAGTGGCCTCGGCCATAGTGCGCGGCAATGAGTATGACCGGAGGATCGCCGATGACCGCCAGCCCCGTCCTGTGGACCCTCGATGCCCGTGGTGTCGCGACCGTCACGTTGAACCGGCCGGAGGTCAACAACGCCTATGACGGTGCGCTGATCGCCGGCGTGCTCGCGGCGATGGACGAACTCGGCCAAAAGCCCAATCTCCGCGTCGTGGTGCTCAGGGGCAACGGCAAGCATTTTCAGGCCGGCGCCGACCTCAAATGGATCAACGGCGTGCGGCCGCAATCGGCTGATGCCAACGAGGCGGCGTCCCGGTCGACCTTCGAAGCGGTGCAGCGGCTCAACACCTTGCCGATCCCGACGGTGGCGCTGGTGCAGGGCGGCTGCTTTGGCGGCGGCACCGGCGTGATTGCGGCATGCGACGTCGTGATTGCGGCCGACAACGCCCTGTTCTCGATCACCGAGGTACGCTGGGGCCTGACCGCCGCGATCATCATTCCGCAGCTCTGCGACGCCATTAGTGTACGGCAAGTCCGCCGTTACGCGCTGACCGGCGAACGCTTTGGCGCGGAGGACGCCCGCCGCATCGGCCTCGTGCATGAGGTGGTGCCGCTCGCCGAGCTGGAGGCCGCCGGCGCGAAAGTGGTCGAGCAGCTGCTTGCCAATGGGCCGGAGGCGATGGACGAGACCAAGCGGCTTGCACTGGAAAGCTCGTTCGGCGGGATGGCCGTGGATGATGCGGCCTATGCGCGGCTCGTACAGCTGCATTCGCTGAAGCGGCAGAGTGCGGAGGCGGCGGAAGGGCTGGCGTCGTTCGCCGAGAAGCGTGCGGGCAATTGGGGTGGTGGCAAAGGCTGAGCGACAAGCCTTACAGCGACGATGCGAGTGACGTCTTGAGCAGTGTCAGCAGCGCTTGCACCGCGGCCGCGTTGCGCCGCCGCTCGGGGATGGCGGCCTTCACCCACAATTCCGGAATTGGAAAATCGCGCAGCACGGGCTTCAGCGTGCCGTCGCGCAAAGCATCGGCCACGAGATAATGTGACATCAGCGCGATGCCGTTGCCGGCGATCGCGCTGCGCGCCAACACATGTCCTTCGTTGGAGGAGAGCAGCGGGCTGACCTGGATGCTGATGCGGCCGCGTGGCCCGTCAAAGATCCATTCGGGGCCGGTGGGCAGAAAACTAAGGCAGCGATGCTCGACGAGATCGCGCGGATGCTTTGGCGTGCCGTGCTTCTTCAGATAGGCGGGCGAGGCACACAGCAGCCGCTTCAATGCGCATAGCGGCTCGTCGACCACGCCGCCGAAGGAATGCGGGAAGGCGCCGATGGCGATGTCAAAGCCTTCGGTCACCGGATCGACGGGACGGTCGATCAGCACGATCTCGAGCTTCAGCCGCGGGTTCTGGGTCTGGAAGGCGCTGAAGGCATCGGCAAGCCGCGCCACGGTCAGCGAAGTCGGCGCCTTGATGCGGAGATGATCGACGAGATCGTGGCCCTTCTCGCCCATGCGCGAGAGCAGATCGGTGGCGTCGGTGACGACGCCGCGCGCGCGATGCACATAGCGCTGGCCGGCATCAGTCAGCCGCAATTGCCGGGTCGAACGGTGAAACAGCGGCGTGCCGATCCGCGCCTCCAGCTGCGTCACGCGCTTGGCCACGACCGAGGTCGAAACATTCAGTTTTCGCGCAGCGGCGGAAAAGCCGGCCGCATCCGCGGTGGCGAGGAAGGCCTGAAGGTTCACCAGGATGTCCATTTCGACCTTTCTCGATTCGCGAAAGCTGATCGCTTATTTTGGTGGATTGTAGCTTGGCACGCGTTAATTCATAGTCGGGCCCAAGCAAGAGATTTTCAGGGATAGGACGCGCCATGCGGGCCACGACGATCGAAGAACCAGCGCGCCAGGTGCCGCTCTACGGCGAATATGAAGTCGTTGTCCTCGGCGGCGGCCCGGCCGGCATTATTGCGGCGGCTTCTGCGGCGCGCGCGGGGCGAAAGACGCTGCTGATCGAACGTTATGGCTTCCTCGGAGGCATGGGCACCGCCGCCGGCGTCACCAATTTCTGCGGCCTGCACGGCAACGTCTTTGGCCAGGCCCACCGGCTGGTGCAGGGCATGGCATCCGAGCTGCTGGCGCGGATCGATCTGCTGAACGGCCTCAACGCCCCGCATTTGATCCTCGGCAAGGTCTTTGCCCAGGCCTACGACACCGCGGCCTACAAGATCGCGGCCGATGAACTGCTCGCCAGCCACAAGGTGCACATCCTCTTCCACGCGCTCGGCGCCGGCGTGGTGATGGGCGATGACCGCCGCATCGACGCGCTGATGGTGGAGACCAAGGCCGGCCGGCAGGCGGTGCGCTCGGAGATCTTCATCGATTGCTCCGGCGACGGCGATCTCGCGGTGTGGGCCGGCGCGCCGTTCGAATTCGGCGACGAGCACGGCCATCCGATGTATCCGTCGATGATGCTCCGTCTCAACGGCATCGATCCCGAGAAGGCGGGCGAGGCCTGGCGCACCATCCCGCAATTGATGGAGAAGGCCGCCGCCGCTGGAACGCACAAATTTCCGCGCAAAAGCGCGATCGTGCGGCCGCAGAAGTCCGGTATCGAATGGCGGGTGAATTTTACGCAAGTGGCGCGCGAGGATGGCCACGCCATCAATGGCATCGAACCGGATGATCTCACTCGCGGCGAGATTGAGGGCCGCAAACAGGCGCTCGCCGCCTTCGAATTCCTGCGCACCGTGCCGGGATTTGAAAAGTCCTACATCGTCGACCTGCCGCCGCAGCTCGGCATCCGCGAGACCCGCCGCATCAAGGGCGGCTACCAGCTCAGCGGCGAGGACGTGCTCGGCTGCGCCTCCTTCGAGGATTCGATCGGGGTCAATGGTTGGCCGATCGAGGCCCATGTTCCCGGCGACGTCGTCTTCACCTTCCCGCCGATCCCGGAATCGCGCGGCTATAATGAGCTGCCTTACCGCATGCTGGTGCCTGAAGGCGTCGATAATCTCCTGGTCGCCGGCCGCTGTGCCTCGATGACACATGAGGGCCAGTCGGCGGCGCGGGTTTCCGGTGCCTGTTTCGTGATGGGGGAGGCCGCCGGTTCCGCCGCAGCGCTGGCGCTGTCGGGCAATCGAATTCCACGCGAAATCCCGGTTGAAAAATTGCAGGAAACGTTGAAACAACAGGGCGCCTTCATCGGACGGGACCAGCCGGTGCCCGAGGGGCTGTGACGGGCTGCTAAGAGAACCACGAGAGGAAATGGGATGATCGGGATTGCGCGGCTCGCGGCTGCCGGCCTGGTGGCGATCATGGCGATGGGCACGGCCCGGGCCGAGGACGCGCTGAAGGCCAAGATCGGCGTGCTTCGCCTGTCGTCGTCCGCACCCGTCTTCATCGCCCAGGACAAGGGCTATTTTCGCGACGCCGGCCTCGACGTCGAGCTGAAATTCTTCGACGCGGCGCAGCCAATCGCGGTCGCGACCACCTCGGGCGACATCGATTTCGGCGTCACGGCTTTCACTGCGGGTCTCTACAATCTCGCCGGCAAGGGCGTGCTGAAAGTGATTGGCGGCATGAGCCGCGAAAAGGCCGGCTACCCCCTGATCGGCTATTTCGCCAGCAACAACGCCTATGCGGCTGGGCTGAAAACGCCGAAGGATCTCGCGGGCAAGCGTGTGGCCGTGACGCAGGTCGGCTCGTCCTTCCACTACTCACTCGGCCTGCTGGCCGACAAATACGGCTTCAAGCTCGCTGAGGTGAAGATCATCCCGCTGCAATCGCTGTCGAACGCGGCGGCGGCGCTGAAGGGCGAGACTGTCGATGCGGCGCTGCTGCCGATTTCAACCGCGCGCAAGCTGATGGATGACGGCGGCGCGAAGTTCCTGGGCTGGGTTGGCGACGAGACGCCCTGGCAGTTGGGCGCGGTGTTCGCCTCGCCGAAGACGCTGACCAACAAGGTGCTGGTGACAAAGTTGCTCGGCGTGCTGGCAAAAGCCGACCGCGAATATCACGACGTGATCCTCGCCGCGATGAAGGACGGCGTTGCGCCGATCAACGAGCAGACAAAGCCGCTGCTCGAGATCATCGCAAAGTACACCAATTTGCCGCTCGAGCAGGTGGTGGGCAACTGCGCCTATATCGATCCGGACGGTAAGCTCGACGTCAAGAACGTCGACAACCAGATCAAATGGCTCCAGGAGCAGGGTTTTGCCGACAAGGGCTTTGATGCGAATATGATCATTGCCAAGGATTTCGTGAAGGCGGATTGAGAGTAGAACGCAGCACATGGACCTGATCGCCAACCGCATCTCCCATCGCTTCGGCGACCTCGCCGTGCTCGACGACGTCTCGTTTACGGTCAGCGCCGGCGAAGTCGTGGCGATTGTCGGGCCGTCGGGCTGCGGCAAGAGCACGCTGCTGTCGATCCTCGGCGGGCTGTTGCAGCCGACCTCCGGTGCGCCGGAGCTGCGCGGGGCGCCGCCATCGGACAGTCTCAATCCGCTGACCTTCGTGTTCCAGGATTTTGCGCTGCTGCCCTGGGCCACGGTCGAGGAGAACGTCGAATTCCCGCTGCTGCATGCCCAGCTCTCGGCTGTCCAGCGCCGCGCGCTGGTCGAGGATGCCTTGCGCCGCACCGGCCTGACCGATTTTCGCGGGACCTATCCAAAGCAGCTCTCGGGCGGCATGCGTCAGCGCGTCGGCATTTCGCGTGCGCTGGCGGTGCGTCCCGCGATCCTGCTAATGGACGAGCCGCTGTCGGCGCTGGACTCGCAGACCCGCGAGCTGCTGATGGAAGATTTCGTCCGCCTGCTCGCCGACGGCGGCATGGGCGCGGTCTATGTCACCCACAATCTCGAAGAGGCCGCGCGGCTTGCGGACCGCATCGTGGTGCTGTCGCGTCGTCCGGGCCGCATTCGCGAGGTGGTGAGCGTGCCGATGACGCGCACTGAGCGCGGTGAAATCGCTGCGCGCGAAAAGCTGCTGGCGCTCCAGAACCAGATCTGGTCGCTGATCCGCAACGAGGCGATCGATGCCGAGCGCGAGGTGCAGCATGCTTGATCGCGCGGGTACGCCTCCGAAGGACGATACGACCCGGCGCGTCCGCTTCCGCGGCGCAGGCTTCGTGCCCGCGTCGAGCCGCTTCGGCGGCTGGATTGCGCTCGCGCTCGTCATTGCGCTCTGGCAGGCGGCCGGCAGCGGCGGTCTCGTCAATCCCCTGTTCCTGCCGGCGCCGTCGGCGATCGTGCGGGCGATCTATGAGCTCGCGGTGTCCGGCGCGCTCTGGCAGCATCTCTCGGCGTCGCTCCTGCGTATCGGCGTCGGCTGGCTGCTGGGAACGGCCGCCGGCATTGTGGTGGGCTTCGCTATCGGCCTATCGCGACTCGCACGCAGCGTCGGCATCACCTTCATCTCCGCACTGTTCCCGATCCCGAAGATCGCGCTGTTGCCGCTGCTGATCCTCTGGCTCGGCATCGGCGAAGAGCCGAAGATCGCGACGATTGCGTTAGGGGTGTTCTTCTCGACCGCGATCTCGGTCTATAGCGGCGTCGATGGGGTGCCGCGCAACCTGATCCGCATGGCGCAGAGTTTCAACGTGCCGTTCGCCACCATCGTGCGCAAGGTGATCTGGCCGGGCGCGCTGCCCGCGATTCTCGCGGGCTTTCGTATTACGGCGTCAGTGGCACTGCTGCTCGTCGTCAGCGCCGAGATGATCGGCGCGCAATATGGGATCGGTGCGTTCGTGTTGCAGGCCGGCAATCTGATGCAGACGGATCAACTGCTGGCGGGCGTGGTGATCTTGTCGGTATTCGGGTTGGTGGTAGGCAGGGTGATCAATCTGCTGGAGACGCGGCTGTTGCACTGGCGGTAGCCGCAATCAGCGCGCTAATACAAGGGTGGGCAAAGCGAAGCGTGCCCACCATCTTTTCATCAATTGCGGAGGCATGGTGGGCACGGCGCAAGGGCGCCTTTGCCCACCCTACGAAAGTCACGCGTTCCCGCGATCTTCCCGGAACAAGTCCAGCTTCTGCTGCACGGGCCGATCCGAGAAGCTGAACAGCACCGCATCCTCGTCCGCCTCGTGCGTCACCCATTGCCAGCTCGGCACCACGAACAAATCGCGTGGGCCCCATTCGAAGGTCGCCTCGCCGATACGGCTGCGGCCGTGGCCTTCGATCGGACAGAACACCGTGGCGTCGGTCGAACGATAGCGCGCGGTCTTGAAACCCTTGGGCAGCAGCTGGATGAAAGTGCCGATGGTCGGCATCGCGAAATCGCCGGTCTCGGGGTTGCTGAACTTCAGCTTCAGGCCGTGGCAGGCGTCCCACTCCTGGCTCGCGCGAGCCTTTTCCAGCGCCTCGCGGGTGTAGGCATAGGGATAGCTGAAGATCGGTGAAGTCTTTGATGATCGCTTGACGTCGACCGGCAGCAGATTGTGGCCGTAGCGCGCAAAGCTGTCGCCGGCCGGCCTCGTGATCTTCTGCTGGTCGTCCTTCGATCCTTCCGCAAAGGAGCAGTCGAAGAACTGCACCAGTGGAATATCGAGGCCGTCGAGCCAGAACATCGGCTCACTCGTTTCGTTGGAATGATCATGCCAGGTCATCGACGGCGTGATGATGAAATCGCCGGGCTCCATCGCGGTGCGCTCGCCGTCCACTGCCGTGTGGGCCCCCTTGCCTTCGAGCACGAAGCGCAGCGCCGACTGGCTGTGCCGATGCGCGGGCGCGACGTCGCCGGGCACCACCATCTGCACGCCGGCATAGAGCGAGGTCGTGATCTTGGATTGTCCGCGCAGGCCGGGATTCTCCAGCACCAGCACCCGCCGCTCAGCCTCCTTCGCGGTGATCAGTCGACCTGCCTCGGTCATGTAGTTGCGGATGACATCGAATTTCCAGAGGTGCGGCCGGCAGGCGCTTCTCGGCTCCGGCGTGATCAAATCGCTCATCACCGTCCACAGCGCGGTGAGATTTTCGCCGTCGATCTTCTTGTAGAAGGCCTCGCGTTCCGGCGTCTTGGTCACGGCTTCCATGGTGCGGCTCCCGTTCGTTTTGTTGATTGACAGTATACTTACGATCTAGGTACCGTCAATGCGACGAACAAGAATGAAAGGGAGGTCTCGATGAAGCTGCATGGCTATTTCCGCTCCAGCGCCGCCTACCGCGTGCGGATCGCGCTGAACCTCAAGGGCCTCGGCGCCGAGCATTTGCCGCATCACCTTCGCAAGGGCGAGCAATGCGCGCCGGCCTACCTCGCCATCAACCCGCAGGGCCTGGTGCCGGCGCTGGAGGATGATGCGGGCGCGGTGCTGACCCAATCGGTCGCCATCATCGAATGGCTCAATGAGACCCATCCCAGCCCGCCGCTGCTGCCGAAAGAGCCGCTGCAACGCGCCAAGGTGCGCGCCTTCGCGCTCGCCATTGCCTGCGATACTCACCCCGTCCAGAATTTGAAGGTGCTGGCGCGGCTGCGCGAGCTCGGGCTCGCGGAGGAGAAGGTCCAGGAATGGGCGGCCTGGGTCAATCGCGAGGGGCTGTCGGCCTGCGAGACCCTGATCAGGGACGAGAAGGGGTCGTTCTGCTTCGGCGATGCGCCGACGCTCGCAGATCTCTGCCTGGTGCCGCAGCTCGCCAACGCGCGCCGCTTCGGCGTCGATGTCTCGGCCTATCCGCGCCTGCTCAAGGCTGAGGCCGCCGCGAAAGCGTTGCCCGCCTTCGCCAACGCTGCACCGGAGAAGCAGCCCGATGCCGAGTAAGCCTGCCGTTCCGATCACGATCGACGCGGTCTACGCCGCGCCGGGCTATTTGTTCCGACGCATGCAGCAGATCGCCGTCTCGATCTTCATGGAGGAGTGCAAGGCGTTCGACTTAACTCCGGTGCAGTACGCGGCGCTGATCGCGATCCACGCCCATCCCGGCATCGATGCGACGCGGCTGTCGGCGGTGATCGCCTTTGACCGCTCCACGCTCGGCAGCGTGATCGAGCGGCTTCAAGCCAAGGACTATATCGAGCGCAGGCCTGCGCCCGAGGACAAGCGGATCAAGCTGCTCTATCTGACCAGGCCGGGCGCCGCGATTCTGCGCGAGATCATTCCGGCGGTTGAGCGTGCGCAGGCGCGCATGCTGGAGCCGCTGAAGCCCGCCGACCGCAAAGCGTTGATGGGGCTCTTGGTGCAGCTCGTCGATCTCAATAACGAGGCGTCACGGGTGCCGTTGCGAGCGGAGGATGCGCTGGAGCATCTGGGGAAGGCGGGGTGAGGGGGTGGGAGGCTGCGCTCGCGCCTCATTCTCCACCGTCGTCCCGGCGAAGGCCGGGACCCATAACCACAAATCTTGATTTGGCGAGGATTGGCAATGACCACCTCACGCCACAATTACGGCCTCGGCGTATGGGTCCCGGCCTTCGCCGGGACGACACTGCATGTGCGGCGCGGTCACAGCCTCACATCCGCAACAGCGCCTGCCGATCGATCTTCCCCGTGCCCGTCTTCGGCAGTTCGTCGATGAAGATCACCTCGCGCGGATATTTGTACGGCAGCAGCTTGCCCTTCACGTAGTCCTGGAGCTTTCGCGTCGCCTCGCTCTGGTCGGCCGCGTGGCTGTTCATCACCACCACAGCCTTCAGCGTCATGCGCCGGTCCGGTAGCTCCGCCGCAAACACGGCGCATTCGCGGATGTCAGGGTGATCGGCGAGGCACAGCTCGACCTCGAGCGGATAAACCCACTGGCCGGAGATCTTGATGAGATCGTCGGCGCGGCCGCGGAAGAAGTGGAAGCCGTCGCTGTCGCGGACGAAGCGGTCGCCGGTGTAAATCCACCCCTCCTCACGAATGGTCTCGGCGGATTTGTCCGGCCGGTTCCAGTACAGCGGCGTGTTGGAATCACCGCGTACCCACAAGATGCCTTCCTCATCGTCGCCGACGTCGCGGCCGTCCTTGTCGCGAAGCGCGACCTCGTAGCCAGGCACGCGCAGGCCCGCCGCGCCGAGCTTCTTCTGCCCCTCGCGGTTGGAGAGGTAGATGTGCAGCACCTCAGTCGAGCCGAGGCCTTCGACAATCTCAAGTCCCGTGAGCGTCTTCCAGCCGTTGAACACGTCGGCCGAGAGCACTTCGGCGGCGGACAGCGCCATGCGCAGCGACGAGAAATTTGTCTTGTCCGCGCCTGCGGCCTTGGTCAGGGACGTATAGAGCGTCGGCAGGCCGAAGAAGACCGTCGGCTTGTACTGTTCGATCGCTGCGAAGATCGTTGCCGGCTTAGGCTGGCCCGGCAGCAGCAGCGTCACGGCGCCGGCCGAGAACGGGAAGGTGACGGAATTGCCAAAGCCGTAGGCGAAGAAGATCTTCGGCACCGAGAAGCAGATGTCGTCCGGCGCGAGTTTCAGCACGTTCTGGGCGAAAGCGGCATCGCTATAGGCCATATCGTGCTGGAGATGCACGATGCCCTTGGGCCGGCCGGTCGAGCCGGACGAGTACATCCAGAACGCCATCTCGTCGCGATGCGTATCGGCTTCTGCGAGCTCAGTCGGGAATTGCGGGAGCCAGTCTGCTGCGGCGATCGCTTCCGGTGTGGCGTGGTCGCGCACCTCGCCATTGACGACGATCAATGTGCGCAGGCAGGTCGCCTTGCAGGCCTCTGCATTGAAGCGCGCGCAAAACTCCGACTCGGCCACCGCAACACTGGCGCCGGAATCCGCGAGATAGAATTGCAGGAGATCCGGCGGCGTCAGCGTATTGATCAGCAGCGGCACGAAGCCGGCGCGCACCGCGCCGAAGAACGCGGCCGGATAGGCCGGGGTGTCGTCGAGGAACAGCAGCACGCGGTCGCCGCGCTTCAGGCCGAGCGCGGCAAAACCATTGCCCCAGCGGCTGGCGTCAGCGCACAGCTCGGCATAGCTGCGCGTGCCCGCCGGACCGATGAGTGCGAGCCTGTCGCCATGTCCCTTGGCGAGATTGTCGAACAGCACGCGGCTGGCATTGTAGATTTGCGGAACGGCAAAGCCGATCTCGTGGGCGCCCGCGCAGTCGGCGGGTACCTGGTCGCGAATCTCGTTGCTCATGCCGTAGTCCCGCCGTCCGCGTCTCCGCCGTTCTTCTCGGCCTCGTAGCGCGCCATGAAGGCGGGCGCCATCGCCCGCAGCCGGGAATCGTCGATGCGGCCTGAGCGGGTGATGTAGCTATAGGCAAAGTCGATCAGGCCGAGCTGCATGTGCTGGGCAAAGTGCTCGTACCAAAAGGCGCTCGTGCGTGCGGCGTTGACGAGCTTCTGCACCACCGGCTTTCGCGCAGCCTGGTAGCGATGCAGCGCGGTCGTCAGATGCGCATCCGATTCCAGCGCCTTGACCAGCGCGATGGCGTCCTCGATCGCGAGCCGCGTGCCCGAGCCGATCGAGAAATGCGCCGAGTGCAGGGCATCTCCAATCAGCACCATGTTCTTGAACGACCAATGCTCGTTCCAGACCCACGGAAAATTACGCCACACCGATTTGTTGGAAACCAGGCAGTGGCCGCCGAGCGTGTCGGCAAACACCTCCTCGCAGACGCCCTTGGACTGCTCGACGTCTTTGTAGGCGAAGCCATAGGCCTGCCAGGTGGCATGGTCGCATTCTACCAGGAAGGTGCTCATGTTCGGTGAATAGCGATAGTGATGGGCGTTGAAGGCGCCGCGGTCGGTCTTGACGAAGGTCTGCGACAGCGTGTCGAAGCGTTTTGACGTGCCGTACCAGACGAATTTGTTGGAGGAGTAGGACAGCGAGGTGCCGAAATCGCCCTCGTAGGCGCGGCGCACCAGCGAGTTCAAGCCGTCCGCGGCGACGATCAAATCGTGGCCGTTGAGCTGGTCGATCGTGTGAATTGGCGTGTCGAAGCGCGGGGTCACGCCGGCGTCAAGCGCGCGCTGCTGGAGGAACTGCAAGAGCTCGAGCCGGCCGATCGAGGAGAACCCGACGCCGTCGATGGCGACGTTGTCGCCGTGCAGGCTCAGCGTGATGTTCTCCCAGCTCTCCATATGCGGCGCGATCGCATCGACCGTCTCGGGGTCGTCGGCGCGCAGGAATTCCAGTGCCTGGTCGGAGAACACCACGCCAAAACCCCAGGTCGCGTCGGCCGGGTTCTGTTCGAACAGGTCGACTTGATCCTCGGGGTGACGCTTCTTCCAGAGATAGGCGAAGTAGAGCCCACCGGGCCCCCCGCCGATCACGGCGATCCGCAATGTCCGCCTCCCTAATTGACAGTATACTTACTATCTAAGGGTAGACTAATGTGCCCCGACGTCCGGCGCCAGCGGAATTCTCGGCTGGGCGCGGCGCGCCGAAGCTCGCTTTCGGACACGCGTTTTGCGTGTGTCCGAAACCGTCAGATGCGAATCATAGCCAAAGCGCGCGGGATTGACCACCCAGGCGTCAGACGCAGCGCTTCACGTAGACCCCGTTCACCAGCACCCTGGTACAGCGGACCACCGGAACCGGCTTGCGGACCACGACGGCCCCGTTCGGTCCGGCGCAGCCGGCGCGATAGACGCCGCGGGCGCACACCACCGCGTTGGCGTCGGTAGCCTCAAAAGTCATGGTCGCCCCGAAGGCGAGGAGCGCGGAAGCGATGAGCAGCAATGAACGCATGTTGTCCTCCCGGACTTGTCGTGATTGAAATCGGATAGCGGCAAAAGATTAGTCGCGAGAGGCGCGCGAAAATTCATTCACGCGCGCCGCCGGATGTCGACGGCGCGCGAGTTGCGTGCGCCTTACTGCGCGGCGAACGGCGCCAGCACGTCCTTGCACCCGGGCGACAGCGACGCGGCGTTGCTGGCGATGCATTGCACGATGCGGCCGCCACCGGGCTGGACGCCGGCGCAGAGCGTGCGGATGTCGGCGCCGCAGGCGGATCGGACGATGAACAGCTCTTCGCGCGGCCGCAACGGTCGCAGCACGATCACGGCGGGGGCTGCGGCAGGCGCTGCTGCGGCAGCCGGTGCAGTACCGGCCGCAGGAGCGGCCGTCGTAGCCGCGCCGCCGCCGGAGGCCGCGTTCACGGCTTTGGCGCAGGCCGCCGACACATTGGCCTTGTTCTTTTCCAGGCATTCGAGCGCGGGGGCTCCGCCCGGCGGCACACTGGCGCAGACTTTTGGATAGTCGGAGCGGCAGGCGCTCTTGATGGCGGAGACCTGTGCGCTGCTAGGCTTCTTTGGAGCGGCGGCCTTCGGAGCGGCTTCAGCGGCCGGCTTCGCCGCAGGCGTGGCAGCGGGCGCAGCTTCGGTCTTTGCCGGTTCGGTTTTGGCGGGCGCGGCTTCAGTCTTCGGAGCTGCCGCGGGCTCGACTGCGCGAACTGCGGTTTGGCATCCCGATGACAGGCTGGACATGTTCTTCTGCAAACATTGATACGCCTCTACGCCGCCGGGCGTGACGCTTGAGCAGTGCGCGATGAAGTCCGAGCGGCATGCGGACCGGATGGCGCTCTTCTGAGCCTCGGTTGGCGCTTGCGCGAATGCGCTTGTTGCAGTTGCGAAGAGTGTTGCCGCCAGCAACGCCTTGCGCGTCGAAACATGTTTCAACGTGTTGAACATCTGAGTGTATTCCTGCCCTGTCGGTAACCCGACGTTTTTTAAATGTGATGCAAGCGCAATCGTCGCGAGTGATGCCTCGCGCGCGGCATCTTTGGCCGCTTTGGCCACTACCGCAAGTAGATAATGCCGAAGCAATTGCGACGTAACTACGTCGTCACAGCTTGACCATGCGCTTGCCGCGGTTCTCGCCGGCAAGCAATCCGATCAGCGCCTTCGGCGTGTTCTCCAGGCCATCGATGATGTCTTCCTGCACCTTCAGCTTGCCGGATTTGACCCAGGCCTGGAGATCGGCGAGCGCGCGCTGGCTCTCCTTCATGTAGTCCATCACGATGAAGCCCTGCATGACGAGCCGCTTCACGACGATGAGCCCGGGCACGCCGCGCGGGCCGTGCGCCGACGGCGTGCCGTCATATTGCGAGATCGCGCCGCAGCAGGCGATGCGGCCGTAATTGTTCATCTGCGGCAGGCAGGCTTCCAGGATGTCGCCGCCGACATTGTCGAAATAGACGTCGATGCCTTTTGGCGCGGCTGCGCGCAGCGCCTTGAACACCGCACCGTCCTTGTAGTCGACGGCGGCGTCGAAGCCGAGCTCGGAGGTCAGCCAGTTGCACTTGTCCGCGCCGCCGGCGATGCCGACCACGCGGCAGCCTTTGATCTTGGCGATCTGTCCGACGATCGAGCCGACCGAGCCCGCGGCCGCCGAGACCACGACGGTCTCGCCCTCTTTGGGCTTGCCGATCTCCAGCAGGCCGAAATAGGCGGTGAGGCCGGCGATGCCGAACACGCTGAGCAGGTGCGTCATCGGCTCGAGCTTCGGCATTTTGGTCAGATGCTTTGCCGGCACCGCGGCATATTGCTGCCAGCCGGTGTCACCGAACACGATGTCGCCGGGCGCAAATCCCGGCGCCTTCGAACTCACGACCTCGGCGATGCCGCCGCCGGCCATCACACTGTTCGCTTCGACCGCGGAGCGATAGGTTGCGCCGTGCATCCAGGCGCGGTTGGCGGCATCGAGCGAGATGTAACGCACGCGCAGCAGAGCCTCGCCATCCTTCGGCTCCGGGACTGCACCTTCAACCATCTTGAAATGCTCGGGACCGAGCTTGCCGCTGGGCTTTTCCACCAGAAGAATCTGGCGATTGACGCTACCGGTCATGGCGTTTCCCCTTCGCTTGTTTGACGATTATTGATGCAGCCGCAGCCAAGAAAACGTGCAAGCCGCATTCGTTGTGCGCTGCATGAAGGCTAGATTGCCGCGTCAAGTTTCACAATGGGAACATCCGGACAACCCAATCGCACGCAAGCGTGTTGCGTAGTTGTCATATCTGCGACATCATGAAGCGGTCGGTGTAGTGGGGGTCATTAATGTCGAACAGGTTTACGCAATATATCTTGGTGGCGATGGTGCTGGGCATCATCATGGGGTCGGCGATCTACAACTTCATGCCGGATACGCGAGGCGATTGGGCCTCCTCCATCAACCTGGTCGCCGTGATCTTCCTGCGCCTGATCAAGATGATCATCGCGCCGCTGGTGTTTGCGACCCTGGTTGGCGGCATCGCCCATATGGGCTCGGGCTCCAAGCTCGGCCGCATCTTCGCCAAGACCATGGGCTGGTTTATCAGCGCGTCCTTCGTGTCGCTGATGCTGGGCCTTGTGATGGTCAATCTGCTCCAGCCCGGTGCTAACTTCCCCGGCACGTTGCCGGACAAGGCGCAGTCGACCGGCCTGCCGGTCTCCGCCTTCTCGATCGAGAAATTCCTGACCCATCTGATCCCGACCTCGATCGCGGATGCGATGGCGCAGAACGAGATTCTTCAGATCGTGATCTTTGCCGTGTTCTTCTCGGTGGCGATGGGCTCGATGCCCGAGCGCTCCAAACCGATTCTGGCGCTGATCGATGATCTCGGCCACATCATGCTCAAGGTGACAAGCTATGTGATGCTGTTCGCGCCGCTGGCGGTCTGGGCCGCCATCACGGCGACGGTCGCCAAGAACGGCCTCCTGGTGCTCTGGAAGCTCATCGTGTTCATGGGCGGCTTCTACCTCTCACTGTTCCTGCTCTGGGGAATCCTGGTCATCGTCGGCTTCATCGTGATCGGGCCGAGATACAGCCATCTCCTCAGGCTGATCCGCGAGCCGCTGATGATCGCGTTCTCCACCGCGAGCTCGGAAGCGGCCTATCCGAAGACGCTGGAGGGGCTCAACCGCTTCGGCGCTTCGTCGCGGATATCGAGCTTCGTGCTGCCGCTTGGTTATTCCTTCAACCTCGACGGCACGATGATGTACTGCACCTTCGCCAGTATCTTCATCGCGCAGAGCTACCACATCGACATGCCGCTCGGCACGCAGCTTGCGATGCTCGCGACCTTGATGATCACCTCGAAGGGTGTCGCCGGCGTGCCGCGCGCCTCCCTCGTCGTCATCGCCTCGACGCTGTCGCAGTTCAACATTCCCGAGGCGGGTCTGTTGATGATCATGGGCATCGACACCTTCCTCGACATGGGCCGCAGCGCCACCAACGTGATCGGCAACACGCTCGCGACCTCGGTCGTGGCGAAGTGGGAAGGCGAGCTCGGGCCCGAGCATGCGATGGAACCGGGCGACGCCGTGCCGGGCGATATGGTGCCGGGCGAAGTGCCCGCGATGGCCGGCCATTGACGGGAGTGCATATGCGCCCTTTGACGGCGATTTCGGGCGGCCTGTTGCTGGCAGCGTGTCTGCTGGCAACGGGTGCCTCCGCCCAGACCGGCGGCAGCGACGGGCTTAGCCCGACGCTATCAGCCATCAAGAAAGCTCACACCGTGCGGCTCGGCTACCGCGAGAGCTCGCCGCCGTTCTCCTTCCTCGACCAGTCGGGCCGCCCGATCGGCTACAGCCTTGAACTCTGTGAGGCTGTCGTCGAGGAGATCGGCGTCGAGGTCGACGATCCCAATCTCAAGATCGACTACGTCAAGGTCACATCCGACGATCGCATCGATGCGGTGATTGCGAACAAGATCGATCTGGAATGCGGCTCGACCACGGCCAATGCGGAGCGTGGCAAGCGCGTCGCATTCTCGCCGCTGATGTTCGTCGCCGGCACCAAGCTGATGGTGCCGAAGGGATCAAATGTCCAGTCACTGACCGATCTGAAGGGCAAGACCATCGTGGTGACGAAGGGCACCACCAACGAGCAGGCGATCCAGGCCGCCGACAAGAAGTCGTCGCTGGGGCTGAACATCGTCGTCGGCGCCGATCACGAGCAATCGTTCCAGATGCTCGCCGACGGCAAGGCCGATGCGTTTGCCACCGACGACATCCTGCTCTCGGGCCTGATCGTTCGCCACAAGGCGCAGGACAAGTTCCGCGTCACCGGCGATTATCTGTCCTACGATCCCTACGGCATCATGTTCAGGAAGGGCGAGCCGCAGCTGACGGCGGTGGTCGACCGCACCTTCCGCAAGCTCGGCTCCAACCACGATCTCGTTCCGCTCTACAACAAATGGTTCATCGCGCGCATGCCGACCGGCGAGCGCATGAATGTACCGATCTCGCTGCAACTGGAAGAAGCCTTCAAGGCGATGGACGATTCCGCGAGCGCGAATAACTGAGCCGCGAGCTCGGTGCACCCTCTCCCCTTGTGAGGGCTTTGCACAGAGGGGCGAGCGGGCGCTTGAGGTGCGTCGCGGGCTTTTTTGATGTCAGCCCGCTACAGTGAGCGGCATTTTGTTCATTTCATCCCCTGTTGTCCTCTGTTTTTTCATGCGGAGACGGACTCCTGGCGTTGTGCGGCCAATGCGCCGGCCGCACGCCGTAGGTTGTAGGCGCAGCAGGCCAGCACGATGTGCACCTGATTGCGCTCGAAGTTGAAGAAGCGCATCCGCCGGAGACCATAATGCTCCTTGAACACGGCGTACGGACGCTCGACGGCGGCGCGCACCTTGGCGATTAGTTTGTTGCGCAGCTTCTGCCGCGGCGGCAGTTCGGGATGATGCTTGTTGGGCCGATGCATCAGGCGGTCCTTGATGCCAGCTTCTTTAAGACGCGCGTGCCGGGCATGCGTGTAGTAGGCCTGATCGCCATAGACCGCGGCCTCATCGCCGCAGAACAGACGATCCGCTGGCTCGGTATCGGTGATTGAGGCGTCCGTCACATGGACGCGACGAATGAGGGTGTGACCTGCATCCACGCCCGTGTGGATTTTATAGCCGAACACGCTCTTTTTGCCTTTCCGGCCCCAGCGAGCATCGCGATCCGCAGATGGTTTGGGTGGCGTATCCTCGCCATCCTTGCGTGCCTTGCGGGGCGGAGTGGCTCGTGCCGCGATTAACGAGGCGTCGACCAGCGTTCCCTGCTTGAGGATCAGCTTCTTGGCCTCCAACTGCCGATTGATCTCAGTGAAGATCTTCTCGATCAGACCGTCCTTGGCGAGTTCCTGCCGAAACCGCCACAATGTCGTGTGATCCGGGGTCTGATCGTGCAGGCTCAGACCAACAAAGCGGCGGAACGACAACCGGTCTGCAATGGCCGCTTCCAGCGCGGGATCAGACAGATTGTGCCAGATCCCGGCGAGCAAGCAGCGAAGCAAGACTTCCGCCGGATAGCTGCTGTTGCCGGCACCATCGCCGCCCCGCTTGCCAAGCAGCGAGCGCAGCGGCGCCCAATCCACAACAGCCTCCACCTCATCCAGGATGCTGCTTCGCGGTGCCCGAACCAGGCCATCCGCCAAGCTCATCTGACCGACATTGCGCTCAACCATGGCTCCCCTCGCTAGAATCAGCCATGATTCAAAGAATCACGTGCAGCCGATT
>NZ_JYMS01000019.1:0-308728 GCF_000938285.1 Bradyrhizobium sp. LTSP857
TGTCCAGACCGGATAGATAGGTAACACAGTAGACCGGATGGATAGGTGACAGTTCTCTGTCGGCTGGGAGGATCAGCCGATGCCTTGGCGAGAGAGCTGCGCAATGGACCAGCGGGTTAACTTCATCGCGGATCAGCGAAGCGGATTGTGGACGATGACGGAGCTGTGCGACCGCTACGAGATTAGTCGCAAGACCGGTTACAAATGGTTGGACCGCTACCGGTTGGAAGGGGCTGGAGGGCTTGCGGATCGCTCGCACGCCGTGCGGGTGCATGGGCGAGCGACGCCGCAGCACATCGTGGATGCGATTGTGGGACTCCGGCTTGAGCGGCCGAGCTGGGGACCGCGCAAGATCGTAAGCAAGCTTGAGGCTCACCAAGGGGATATCGATTGGCCGTCGGCCTCGACGGCAGGCCAGATTCTCAAACGAGCGGGACTGGTTAGTAGCCGTCGGGCTCGGCGACGTGCGCCACCGCGTGTGGGTCAACTGACGGTGCCTCAGCATGCCAACCATGTATGGGCCCTCGATCACAAGGGCTGGATTCGTCTGGGCGACGGCTCTCGCGTTGAACCCTTCACGGTGACCGATGGCTTCAGCCGTTATTTGATTAGTTTGGCAGCGACGGGCAGCACGCAATATGCCGAGTGCCAACCGCCGCTGGAGCGGGCGTTTCGCGAGTACGGCTTGCCGCAGATCATCCGCTCCGACAACGGCTCGCCGTTCGCCTCGACTGGGACCACGGGTCTGACGGCGCTGTCGGTATGGTGGATCAAGCTTGGCATCCGCCATGAACGGATTGATCCTGGCTATCCGCAGCAGAACGGCCGACACGAGCGTTTTCACCTCACGCTTCTGGAAGCCATGCGGCCACCGCCGCCAACCCAGGCCGCGCAGGCCCGTCGCTTCGCGGCATTTGTGCGCGATTACAACGAAGAACGGCCGCACGAGTCGCTTGGCCAGCACCCACCTGCGAGCGTCTATCAGCCTTCGGCTCGTGCGATGCCAAGGCGGCTTCCCGAGCCGGATTATCCAGCCGAAGCCGCGGTGCGCCAGGTCCGCTCCAACGGCGAGATCAAATGGCGTGGTGACCTCATCCACATCTGCAGCGCTCTCGACGGTGAAGCGGTTGCCGTCGAGGAAACCGAGGACGGATCCTGGCAAGTGCGCTTCTTCGACGTGCCGATCGGCATCATCGACCAGAAAACACGCAAGCTGCGGCGCTGCGCTAGCGCAGCGCCGCAGCCGACCAAATCATGAACCAGTGTCACCCATCCATCCGGTCTGTTCTGTTACCCATCCATCCGCTGGACAGCGCACTAATTAAACGCCATCCCGCCGCTCAGTGCGACCGTCTGCCCGGTCATATACGCATTGTCGACCAGCAGCATCACGGCTTTCGCCACCTCCTCCGCCGTGCCGAAGCGGCCGAGCGGGATGCGGCTGATGAGTTGCGGCTGCCCGCTCATCATGTCGGTTTCGATCAGCGACGGCGCCACCGCGTTGACGGTGATGCCTTCCTTGACCAGCCGCGCCGCATAGCCGCGCGTCAATCCTTCCATGCCAGCCTTGGATGCATTGTAGTGCGGCCCGATCGAGCCCGCGCCGCGCGCGGCGCCGGAGGAAATGTTGACGATGCGGCCCCATTTCTTGGCGCGCATCGCCGGCAGCACCGCCTGCGTGCACAGGAAGACGGATTTCAGGTTGACCAAAATCGTCCGGTCGAAATCGTCTTCGGTGAGATCGTCGATGCCGCGCGTAATCGCAATGCCGGCATTGTTGACGAGAATGTCGATTGGCCCAAACTGCGCCGTGACTCGTTCGACCATCGCGGTGACAGCTTCACGCTGTGACACGTCGGCGGCAATGGCGACGGCGCGGCCACCGCTTTTGTTGATTTCACCCGCCAGCTGTTCCGCCTGCCCGATCCGCTCACGGCAGTTGATGGCCACCGCCGCGCCGGCTTCCGCCAGCATGCGGCAGACGGCTGCGCCAATCCCACGCGAACCGCCGGTGACGAGCGCCGTGCGCCCCTTCAGATCATTCGCCATCGCCGGGCCTCCCTGCCATTTGTTCCATGTTGGCCCGACAGTAGCACGGCCGGCCGCGCGGCTGCGTTGAACTCATCGCGAGATGAATTCGTTTGCCGCTGCTTCCAGCCGGAGAAGTGCCGATGCGCGCCGGCGCCAATTATGGATAGCCATTTCATTGACCAATCGGCCCGAACACTCGATATTTGCGGCATCGAAACTGCTCCTTGAGCCGAAGCCGCCATATGAGAACCGATCACCAGCGTAGCCCGAACGACATGCACGAATGCATGACGCGACGCTGTTTTTCGGCGGCCACCGGCGCCTGTTGTTGCTGATCACTCTCTAGCAACATCTCACACCGCAAATCTTAAGACAGGAACGCCGAACTCCCGGCGAGCGAGCAGTCATGTCTCAAGGCCAATTTCGAGCCCAGTCAAACGCCTACATCATCGAAATCCACGACCGCGCCGCCGGCATCGTCACGAGGGATGCGCGCGGCTTCCGCTTCTTCTCCTCAGAGCGCCTGTTCGACAGCCTCGAAGGCCGGCAGTTCCGCTCGGCACGCGAGGCCGAGCGTGCCGCCCGCGCCGTGTACTCCGAGCGGAGCCGGCGCGCGAATTCTCAACTCGCCGCCCACTGATCTTAACCGAAAGGACCACGTCATGATTACGAGACGATACATCCTCGCAACGACACTCCTGCTCGCAACTGCCCTGGCCGCGCCCGCGCACGCCGAGGACAAGCCGACGGAAATCCGTATCGGAACGCAGAAGGGCGGTTTCTTCCCGGCCGTGCGTCAGCGCCAGACGCTCGAGAACGCGTTCAAGCCGCTCGGCATCGAGATCAAGTGGATCGACTTCCAGTTCGGTCCGCCACTGCTGGAGGCCATCAATGTGGGCAGCGTTGATTTCGGCTATGTCGGCGACGCCCCGCCGGTCTTCGCGCAGGCCGGCGGCGCCAGGATCCGCTATGTGGCGGCGGTGAAGTCGGACGGCAAGAGCCAGGCGATCATCGTGCCGAAGGACTCAGCCATCAAGACGCTTGCCGACCTCAAGGGCAAGCGCGTCGCCTTCGGCAAGGGATCGAGCGCGCACAATCTCCTGGTCGCGGCCCTTGAGAAGGCCGGCCTCGCCTGGTCCGACATCACGCCGGCGCCGCTTGCGCCAGCCGATGCGACGGCCGCCTTCGTCAAGGGTTCGGTCGATGCTTGGTCGATCTGGGATCCCTATTTTGCGCTCGCCGAACTGAAGGAAAATGCGCGGGTGATCGTCCTCGACAAGGACGTCCATCAGCCGAACGCCTTCTACATCGCCGGCACTGACTTCGTGGACAAATATCCGTCCCTGGTCGCGAAACTCAATGCGACCTTCGCCTCCGAAGGCGTGTGGGCGGAGGCGCATCACGAGGAGGTGTCAAAAGCGCAGGCCGCCGCCACCGGCGTCGACATCGAAGCGATCAGACGCTTCGTCGATCGCTCCAACTATCGCACGGTGCCGGTCGATGCGGACGTGATCAAAAGCCAGCAGGCCGTCGCCGACCGCTTTGCAAAACTCGGCCTGATCCCGAAGCCGGTCAACGTTTCCGACATCGTCTGGAAGTGGACTCCGGGCTCCTGAGCAGGCCTCAACCCCTCAACCTCTCAGCGCTGCCAGCAACTCGTCCGGGCGCTCGGCCATGATCATGTGGCCGGCGCCCGGCACCACGACAGTCTTTGCGTGCGGGATCGCGGCCGCGAGTGCCTTGCCCGCCTTGGCCGGCGTCATCATGTCCCGCTCTCCGAGAATGAGCGTGGTCGGCACCTTCACGCTTGCGGCAGCGGTGAGCGCATTCGCGTAAGCATTGCAGGCTGACAAATCCTTGAACAGCACGCCCGGCTGACAATGCTTCAGCACAGCCTGCGCGCCGCCGTGCATCCATAGCCCCGGCGCGAGGCTGCCGCCGAGCTCGGCGTTGAAGCCGAGGCCCCAGATCGAGACCATGTCGTTTGCATCCTGCGAGTTGGCCTCGGCGGCCTTGAGCAGATCGGGGCCGACCGTCATGGTCGCAGCCGTGCCGATCAGGCTCAGCGCGAAGACCTTGTCTGGATGACGCGCCGCCGTCTCCAGCGAGATCAGCGATCCCATGGAATGGCCGATCAGATGCGCCTTCGCTACACCGGCCGCATCGATCAGCGCGGCCGTCCAGTCAGCCATCTCCGCGATGCTCGAGAGCGAAGGCCCGGCTGAACGACCATGACCGGGCATGTCGGGCGCCAGCACCGAAAAGCTGTGATGGGCGAACCAGCGCGTGTGCAGCGCCCAGCTCGAATGATCGAAGCCGGCGCCATGGATGAACACCACCGCGGGCAGGGATTTGTCGAGTTCGCGGCCGCCGGTTGCGACAAATACCTCGGCGCCGTTGACGGAGAGCTTCATCGTGTCAAACCTTCTGCGAGATGCGCAGCGCCTGCGCGAGATCGTCGATGATGTCGCTTGCGGACTCGATGCCGACCGACAGCCGCACCAGCTCCTCGCCGATGCCGGCGGTTTTGAGCTGCTCGGCGTCCATCTGCTGATGCGTGGTCGAGGCGGGATGGATCACCAGCGTCTTGGCGTCGCCGACATTGGCGAGATGGCTGATCATGCGTAGCGATTCGATGAACTTGCGCCCCGCAGGCCGTCCGCCCTTGATGCCGAAGGAGACGATCGAGCCGGCGCCGCGCGGCAGCAATGTCTTGGCGAGCTGATAGTCGGGGTGGTCCTCCAGCGAGGGATGCAGAACCCAGTCGACGGCCTTGTTGGCCTTGAGCGCCTCCAGCACGAGGTGCGTGTTCTGCATGTGACGGTCCATGCGCACACCCAGCGTCTCAACACCCTGCAAGAGCTGAAACGCGTTGGTCGGCGACAGGCAGGCGCCGAAATCGCGCAGGCCTTCGGTGCGCGCGCGCATGATGAAGGCCGCGGTGCCGAACTGCTCGTCGAAGACGATGCCGTGATAGCCGCCATAGGGTTCGGTCAGCACGCCGAATTTTCCGGATGCGCGCCAGTCGAAGCGGCCGCCATCGATGATGGCGCCGCCGATGGCGATGCCATGGCCGCCGATCCATTTGGTCGCCGAATGCATGATGATATCGGCCCCCAGCTCGATCGGTCGGCTGAGATAGGGCGTGGCAAAAGTGTTGTCGATCAGCAGCGGAATTTTTGCGTCATGCGCGATCGCCGCGACCTTCGGGATATCGAGCACTTCGAGGCCGGGATTGCCGATGGTCTCGCCGATCACCAGCCGCGTGTTCGGCTTGATCGCCGCGCGGAACGCATCGATATCGCGCGGCTTCACAAACGTCGTGGTGATGCCGAACCGCGGCAGCGTGTGCACCAGCAAATTGATGGTGCCGCCATAAAGCGAACTCGACGCCACGATGTGGTCGCCGGCATTCAAGAGCGTTGCGATGGCGAGATGCAGCGCGGCCATGCCGCTCGCGGTGCAGATCGCACCGACGCCGCCTTCCAGCGCCGCGAGCCGCTCCTCAAGCACGCCGGTGGTCGGATTGGAGATGCGCGTGTAGATGTGTCCGGCGCGCTCCAGATTGAACAGCGCAGCCGCGTGATCGGAATCCTGGAACACGTAGGACGTGGTCTGGTAGATAGGCACCGCGCGGGCGCCGGTCGCGGGATCCGGATGCTGGCCCGCATGCAGGCTCAGGGTCTCGAAAGCAGGCGGTTTGGGTGCGGGCATGCTTGGCCTCGTTGGTCGGTCGGCGATGGCGGCCCTTTTGCCACAAAACGACGCGCCAAGTCAGCCCATTGACAGCGCTGTGTGACAGGTCGCAGCGCTAGGCAGGACGGTCGTGGATCGCCTGCTCAATGGTCCGCGCTTCCCGCAGCAAAATCTCCGCGACCTCCTGCTCGCGGCGCGGGCCGAGCCTCGTCCGAACGGACGACACTGTCATCGCCGCCGCGGGGTGTCCGTCCGGCGTCTTGATCCAGGTCGAGATCGATTTCGTGCCCTGCACGAGGCCGATCTCCCGCATGCCGTACCCGCGCCGCCGCGCCGCGGTGACCTGGCCGAGCACGGTCGCAGTATCGGTCCGGTAGGCCTCGAACCGCTTCTCATTGGCTGCGACGATTTTTCGCGCGTCAGGCGCCGGCATCGCGGCCAGGATGGCGACGCCTGCGCTGCTGACGCCGAGCGGGCGGCGTGCACCGACCTCGATCGACAGCACCTGGATCGGAAAAGCGCCGATCCTGCGGTCGACGCACAACGTGTCGTTGCCGGTCCGCACCGTCAAAAACAGCGTGTCGCCGATCTCGGCGGAGGCGCGCCGCAGCGAAGGACCTGCGGCGACCAGCAGCGGCGAGGGCCGCGGGCGCGCGAGTGCCAGCTCCGGCACCTGGTTGCCGATTGCGTACCGGCCAGTTTTATCGTGCCGTTCGACGATGCCTTCCTCGATCAGCACGTGAACGATGCGATGTACCGTCGGGCGGGTGAGGCCGGTCGCCTGCACGACCTCGGCCAGCGGCACGCCGTCTTCGCGGCCTGCGGCAAGAATACGCAGCACCGACAGGGCGCGCCGGATTGCCTGCGCGCCCTGTCGCGGTTCTGTCATGCCGCGGGCGGTTATCGAGGATGGTCTCTTGTCCATAATATGGACAAGAACGCCACAATTCGCTCGACAGGTAAAGCGCGCATCCGAAGATTGCGGCCCGATCGGAGCGCCGCGGGCGGCGCCGGTGAGCAACAAGAACAGGGCGGGCCGGATCCGCCTGCGGGAGGTTGAGATGAGATCGCTCTGGATAGTTCTGGCTGCTGTTGCTGCAATGCTGGCCGGGCCGGCGGCGGGCCAGCAATGGCCGGCGCGCAGCGTCAAGCTGCTCGTGCCCTATCCGGCCGGCGGCAATGTCGACAGCGCGGCGCGCATCATCGCCGACAAGCTCCAGGAAAAGCTTGGCCAGCCCTTCATCATCGAGAACAAGGCCGGCGCCGGCGGCATGATCGCGGGCGAGGCCTTCGCGAAATCGCCCGCCGACGGCTACACCCTGTTCGTCGGTGCCAACGGTCCGGTGCTGTTCGCGACCGAAATCAACAAGCGCGACGCCTATAGCTGGAAGAAGGATTTTCTGCCGATCTCGACCATTTCGATGACGCCGCTGGTGCTTGAGGTCCATCCCTCGGTGCAGGCCACGACGCTGAAGGAATTTTTGGATCTCGCCAAGCGCGAGCCCGGCAAGCTGACTATGGCTTCGCCCGGCCCCGGCACCACCAATCATCTGCTCAGCGAATTGATGCAGTCGACGCTCGGCCTGCAATGGGTCACCGCGCATTACCGCGGCAATGCGCCCGCGACCAACGATCTGCTCGGCGGGCAGGTGCAGTTCGCATTCGACCAGCTCTCGGTCAGCCTACAATACATCAAGAGCGGCCTGTTCCGCGCGCTGGCCGTGACCAGCCCGCATCGGCTGAACGCGCTGCCGGACGTACCGACCTTCGTCGAGCTTGGTTACAAGGATTTCGACGCCCAGACCTTTACCGGCCTGTTCGCGCCCGCGGGCACGCCGGCGCCGATCGTCGACAGACTGCACGAGACGCTGGTGGCGATCCTGAAAGACCCCGCCGTGGTTGACAAGTTCGACAAGCTCGGCGCCGAAGCAGTGCCGATGACGCCGGCCGAGTTCACGGCCTATCTCGAGCGTGAGGACGCCAAATGGATTCCGATTGTGCGCAAGGCCAACATCAGGGCTGACTGAGCGATGCAGATCGACCCCACCGAGCTCGGCGCGGAGCGCATCTACCGATTGATGACCGGCATCGTGGTGCCGCGTCCGATTGCCTGGGTGACGAGCCTGTCGCGGAGCGGCGTGCTCAACCTCGCCCCCTTCAGCGCCTTCACCTTCGTCTCGCAGAAGCCGCCAATGCTCGCCATCAGCGTCGGCCGTAAGGGCGCCGATTACAAGGACACCGCGCACAACATCCTCGATACCGAGGAATATGTGATTCACATCGCCGATACCCCGCTGATGTCTGCGGTGCATGACAGCTCCGTGGAGCATCCGCCCGAAATCAGTGAGGTCGCGGAGCTCGGCCTCGAGACGCTCGCCAGCGAGCGCATCAAGGTGCGCCGGCTTGCGGCCGCACCCGTCGCGATGGAGTGCCGCTTCCGGCAGTGCCTCGAGTTTGGCGACGCCCGCAGCCGGCTCATCGTCGGTGAGGTCGTGATGTTCCACATCCGCGACGGTCTCGTGACCAACGGCAAGGTCGAGACCTCGGCGCTCGACCCGATCGCGCGCATCGGAGGCCCGCGTTACGCCCGCCTCGGCGAGATCGTGACGCTTGGCGCCGTGTTCCAGACCCCGAAATCGACCGACTGAGCGCACCGGCCGCGCCGCCTGACGACCATTGGAGTGAACGACAATGCGCTTGCTGAGCTATCTCTTGGACGGAGAACCGCGTTACGGCGCGACGATCGACGGCGGTGTCGTCGATCTGACAAAGCGGATCGGCCACGATTTTTCCGACGTGAAGGCGCTGATCGCGGCCAACGCGCTCGCCGACGCGCAGCAAGCGGTGGCCGGCCAAAAGCCGGACTACGCGCTCAGGGATCTCGTCCTGCTTCCGCCGGTGCTGGCGCCGGAAAAGCTCTGGTGCATCGGCGTCAACTACGCCGAGCGTAACGCCGAATATAAGGACAGCTCGGACCTGCCCAAATATCCGAGCCTGTTCGTGCGCAGCATGTCGTCGATAACAGGCTCCGGCCAGCCGCTCGAGAAGCCGAAAGTGTCGGAGCAGCTCGATTACGAGGGTGAGCTCGTCATCGTGATCGGCCAGGGCGGCCGCCACATTCCGCGCGACAAGGCCTTCGCGCACATCTTCGGCATGACGCTGTGCAACGAGGGCACGATCCGCGACTGGCTGCGCCACGGCAAGTTCAACGTCACGCAGGGCAAGAATTTCGACCGCTCCGGCAGCATCGGTCCCTGGATCGTCACCGCGGACGAGCTGGACCCGCGCGGTCCGCACGACATCATCACGCGCGTCAACGGCGAGGTGCGGCAGCAGGACACCACCGAACGGCTGATGTTCCCGTTCGACTTTCTGATCTCGTATCTCTCCACATTCGCCACTTTGAAGCCCGGCGACATGATCGTGACGGGCACGCCGACGGGGGCAGGCGCGCGCTTCGACCCGCCGCGCTGGCTTAAGGTCGGCGACGTCGTCGAGGTCGAATCGAGCCGCATCGGCGTGCTCAGCAACACCGTGGCTGCGGAGCAATAGGCCATGCTGGATGCTGCCACGATCGAACGCCTTGCCGCGCGGCTGGACGAAGCCGAGCGCACCAAGACGTTGATCCCGATGTTCTCGAAAGAGTACCCCGATTTCGCCATCGAGGATGCCTACGCGATCCAGCGCGCCTGGACCAAGCTCCAGCTCGGCCGCGGCCGCGTCATCAAGGGCCACAAGATCGGCTTGACCTCGAAGGCGATGCAGAACGCAGTCGGCATCTCCGAGCCCGATTACGGCGTGCTGTTCGCCGACATGTTCTACGCTGACGCCACGCCCATTCCGTTCGACCGTTTCCACGCGCCGCGGATCGAGGTCGAGCTCGCCTTCGTGCTGAAGGCGCCGCTGCGCGGGCCCGATTGCACCATCTTCGACGTGCTCAATGCCACTGACTACGTGACGCCCGCGCTCGAAATTCTGGAGACGCGGATGCATCGCGTCGATCCGGAGACTGGCAGGACGCGCAAGGTGATGGACACGATCTCGGACAACGCGGCCAATGCCGCGCTGGTGCTCGGCGGTCGCCCGTTCCGCCCTATGGACGCGGACATGCGCTGGATCGGTGCGCTCTTGTTCCGCAACGGCGAGGTCGAGGAGACCGGGCTTGCCGCCGGCGTGCTCAATCACCCCGCCAATGGTATCGCCTGGCTCGCCAATCGGCTGGCGCCGCATGACGAATATCTTACCGCTGGCGAGGTCGTGCTGGCCGGATCGTTCACGCGTCCGGTCGACATCCGCCGCGGCGACACGTTTCATGCCGACTATGGCACGTTCGGCTCGGTGTCGTGCCAGTTCGTCTGAACCAATAAGAGAGAGGGAGCGCACCATGACGGATCAAGCGCGGCGCAAGAGCATTCATATCGGCGGCTTCAAGCACGCCAATCCGATTCCGAACGCCTGCCGCATCGGCAATCTCGTGATGTCCGGCGTCATCCTCGGCCGCGATGGCGCGACCGGCGCGATGCCGGAGAGCCTTGACGCCCAATGCGCCAACATGTTCGCGCATATGAAGGCGACGGTGGAGGCCGCCGGCGGCTCGACCGATGACATCATCAAGATGACGGTGTGGCTGAAGGATCGTGCGCAGCGCGGACCGGTGAATGTCGAATGGCTCAAGATGTTTCCGGACGAGCATTCGCGCCCGGCGCGCCATGCGCTGCCGATGGACAACATGGATGGCGGAGCGCTGGTGCAGTGCGATTTCACCGCTGTGATCGACTGAAGGAGCATTTTGCATGCCGACCTATCTGCCGTTCGACCCCAACCCGCGCCGTCCAATCAAGGCGCCGCCGCCGAAGACCGTCGACAGCCAGTTTCATGTGCTGGGACCGCTGGACAAATATCCGATCCGCCCCGGCGCGGCCTACCAGATGCCGAGCGCGACCTGGGAAGCGGCGCTCCGCGTGCACAAGACGCTTGGCATCGAGCGCGGCATCATCGTGCAGACCACGACCTACGGCGCCGACCATACCGTCGTGCTCGATGCTCTTGCGGCGATGGGCCCCAACTATCGCGGCTGCGCCAACGCGCTGGTGTTCGCGGAAGCGAACGACGCTTATCTTGCCAAGCTGCATGATGCCGGCGTCCGCGGCGCCCGCTTCAGCTTCCGTCAGGAGCTCGGCGCCGTGCTGTCGGATCAGGATTTCGCCCGCGCGATTGCGCGGATTCGCGAGCTCGGCTGGTACGCAAAAATCCAGCCCGAGAAGGACGGCATCGTCTCCAGCGTCGCAAAGTACGAGAATCTCGACGTGCCCGTGCTGATCGACCATATGGCGCGACCCGAACCCTCGCGCGGCAAGGATGATCCGAACCCGCGAAAAATGCTCGAGCTGCTCGCCAAGGGCAATTTCTGGGTGATGCTGTCGCTCGGCGAGAAGACTTCGCAGTCCGGCCCGCCCTATGACGACGTGATCCCGATCGCGCGGACCTATATCGAGGCCGCAATCGACCGCTGCGTCTGGGCCAGCGACTGGCCGCATCCGGTCTCTGTCAAGCAGCCGCCCAACGATGCCGATTTGCTCGAGCTGATGTTCCGCTACGCGCCGGACCAGGCTGAGCTGGAGAAGATCCTCGTGCACAATCCGGCGAAACTGTTCGGGTTTCCGGATTAGAACCGTCTCCGGCGTCATTGCGAGGAGCTCTTGCGACGAAGCAATCCAGACTGCTTCCTCGGAGATAGTCTGGATTGCTTCGCTGCCTCGCAATGACGAGCACGTGCCGCATTAACCTCTCGGTAACACCGGAGGCGCCGCGCGGCGCATTCGTGGCGTAACTGAGTTCTTAACGAATTGCCTCTAGTTTGCGCATTCCCACCTCGTGATGGCCTGCTGCCCGATTCTGCGGGCGCGCGGCGCCCAGCAACATCGAAGAGGCAGAATGCCGGCTCTCAAGAACCTGGTTTCCCTTCGCTCGATCGGCGCCAAGCTCGCGATCATGACATTGGTCGGTGCGATCTGCATGGCGCTGGTCGCCTCCACCGTGCTGTGGATCGCACGCAACCAGCTCGTCACCGAGCGGATCGAGAAGGCGCATGCCGCCGTCGATATCGTCTGGAATTTGGCCGATGGCTATTACAAGGCCTACAAGGCCGGCCAGATGACGGAGGAGGAGGCCAAGCAGCGCTTCCTCGAAGCCAATAATTACGTCTGGTACGAAGACCACAGCAACTACGCCTATATCTACGATTACGAGACCGGGCTGTGCGTTTCCAACCCCGGCATTCCGCAATTCGTCGGCAAGGACATGCGTCCGAACAAGGATGCCAACGGCATGCTGTTCGCGGTCGCGCTGATGGACATGGCGAAGAAGGGGCAGGGCACGCTGCGCTACGCTTTCCGCCGCAGCGGCTCGGATCCCACTCCGCTCGACAAGGTTGCCTTCACGCGCGGCTTTGCGCCGTGGAACCTGATGATCGGCTCGGCCGAATACATGGCGGAGGTCGACAACTCCTTCTGGTCGATGGTGCAGACCGCCTCCGTCGTCATCGCCGTGCTGATGCTGATTTCGATCATGATTGCCTGGGCCGTTGGCCGTAGCGTGGTGAAGCCGCTCATGGGCCTGAAGGAGCGCATGGCCTCGCTCAGCGCTGGCCAACTTGATGCGCCCGTCGCCCATGCTGATCGACGCGACGAGATCGGCGAGATGGCGCGCACCGTCCAGGTGTTCCGCGACGCCATGTTAGAGACCAACCGCATGCGCGAGCAGCAGGCGATCACCGAACTGCGCCAGGTCGAAACGCGCAAGGTTGACATGAACCGGCTTGCCGATCAGTTCGAGCACGAGGTCGGCGAGATCATCGAGCTGGTGTCGGTTGCCGCCGGCCAGCTCGAAACATCGTCGACAACGCTGTCGAAGACGGCCGACACCGTCGCGCAGGTCTCTGGCCGCGCCTCCACGGCGTCGAACGAGGCGTCGGCGAACGTGCATTCGGTGGCGGCCGCGAGCGAGGAACTCGCATCCTCAATTGGCGAGATCAGCCGCCAGGTCGAGACCTCGGCGCGGATTGCGGGCGAGGCTGTCAGCCAGGCACAGAAGACCGATTCGCGCATGAGCCAGCTGTCGCAGGCCGCCAGCCGGATCGGCGATGTCGTCGATCTCATCCAGACCATCGCCGGCCAGACCAACCTATTGGCTCTGAACGCGACCATCGAGGCTGCGCGCGCCGGCGAGGCGGGCCGCGGCTTTGCCGTGGTGGCGTCCGAGGTGAAGACGCTCGCGGAACAGACCGCCAAGGCGACCGACGAGATCAGCCAGCAGATCTCCGACATCCAGTCGGCAACCAAGGATTCGGTTGCGTCGATCAAGGAGATCGGCGCGACGATCGGGCGGATCTCAGAGATCGCGGCCGCGATCTCGACCTCGGTCGGGCAGCAGGGCTCCGCCACGCAGGAGATCTCCCGCAACGTGCAGCGCGCCGCCGAAGGCACCTCGCAGGTCGGGACCAGCATCGCCGACGTTCAGCGCGGCGCAGCGGAAACCGGCGGTGCCTCGGCCCAGGTGCAGTCGGCCGCGCAGTCGCTCGCCAATGAAAGCACCCGCCTGAAGCGCGGCGTCGCCAACTTCATGAACTCGATCAGGGCGGCGTAGAGCATGATCCGGAAAAGTGTGCAGCGGTTTTCCGAAAAGATCATGCTCAAACAATAAGGCGCTGGCGTCGCGCCCGTCCGCCGGCGTCTATGACAAGCCGCGCATGAGCCAGATCACCGCGACCAGGTTCAGGAGTGCGGTTCCGGCGGGGCCGAAGGTTTTCATGCGATCATGGATCGTCAGTCCGACGAGGGCGTCGCATCCTTGAACGATGATCATGCTCCAGGCCATGGCCAGGAGCCATTGCGCCGATCCGGTTAGAAGAGGGATCACGCTTGCGATCGCGAGGGCTATGCTGCGGGCGCAGGCGTAGAGCGCCATGGTGCGAGCATTGCCGATTGCGCCCAAGGCTGCCGCCAGCGAAAATCCGAGGCTTATGATCGCGCTGATCAGCGTCACCAATGCGCAGAAAATGAACGGTAAGGTCATTCGCGAAATCCCGTCGTTGCGTGTTCTGACTCCCCAGTTATCACGCGGGGATCATGCGGTAGTAGTCCACAGCCTGTCACGCACTTCGGCCGCGATCTCGAACGAGCGCAGCCGCGCGGCGTGATCGTAGATCTGTCCTGTCGTCATCAGCTCGTCCGCGGCGGTGTCGGCGATCAGCGCCTTCAGTCCGCGCTCGATGAAGTCGGGCGTGCCGACCACGGAGCAGGACAGCGACTGGCCGACCATGGCCTTCTCCGCCGGCGACCACAGCGCCTCCATGTCGTCGACCGGCGGCGGCAAGGGGCCGGGCGTGCCGCGGCGCAGATTGATGAACTGCTGCTGGAGCGAGGTGAACATGCGCTGCGCCTCGACATCGCTGTCCGCGGCGAACACGTTGACGCCGACCATCGCGTAGGGCTTGTCGAGCTGCACTGAGGGCTCGAAGCGCGCCCGGTACTCGCGCAGCGCGGGCATCATCATCGCTGGTACGAAATGCGAGGCGAATGCGAAGGGCAGGCCGAGCATGGCCGCGAGCTGTGCGCCGAACATGCTGGAGCCGAGGATCCACAGCGGTACCTTCAGCCCCATGCCGGGCACGGCGCGGATCGCCTGGTTCGGCTGTACGTCGCCGAACAGCGCCTGCAATTCCAGCACGTCATGCGGAAAATTCTCGGACGTGGTGGCGAGATCGCGCCGCAGCGCCCGCGCGGTGAGCTGGTCGGTGCCCGGCGCCCGTCCGAGCCCGAGGTCGATCCGTCCGGGATAGAGCGATTCCAGCGTGCCGAACTGCTCGGCGATGATCAGCGGCGAATGGTTCGGCAGCATCACGCCGCCCGAGCCGACGCGGATCGTCTTGGTACCGCCGGCGACATGCCCGATCACGACCGACGTCGCAGCACTCGCGATCCCCGTCATGTTGTGATGCTCGGCCAGCCAGAACCGCTTGAAGCCCCAGGCTTCGGCATGCTGGGCGAGATCAAGCGAATTGCGAAACGCCTGCGCCGCATCGCCACCCCTTCGGATGGGAGCGAGGTCGAGCACGGAGAAGGGGATCATGCGATGGATACCGGATGGGGCGCGGCATGCGCCGGAGCCTCACATATAGGGACCTCAGCCCGGCCTGTGAGGGCGCCGACGCCGCTTTCGACGCCTAGCGCGGGCATTGCTGGTATGCCAATGTAGTGTCGTGCCAAACCCGCCGGAGGTCAGCATGCGAACGAACATCACGAACATAGTGGGAGCACTTTGCGCCATCGCAATGGTCGCGAGCGCACACGCAGCAGTCAAAGAAGAGTCCGTCACCTACACCGACGGCGAGACCACGATGAAGGGCTTCGTTGTCTACGACGACGCGACCCAAGCCAAGCGGCCCGGCATCGTCATGGTGCATGAATGGTGGGGCATCACCCCGCATATTCATAGTGAGGCGCGCAAGTTCGCGGAGCAGGGCTACACAGCCTTCATTGCCGACATGTACGGCGACGCCAAGAGCGCCGACAACCCGAAGGACGCGGGCGCGCTCTCTGGATCGGTGATGAAGAACCCGAAAGCGATGGAGTCCCGCTTCAACGCAGCGCGCGCAGAACTCGCCAAGCAGGCCTCGGTCAATCCGCAAGCGATCGGCGCCGTCGGTTACTGTTTCGGCGGCGCGGTGGTGCTGAACATGGCGCGCAGCGGGGCTGATCTCGCCGCCGTTGCGGGCTTTCACGCTTCCCTTGGTCTCAACACGCCGGCGCCTGAGCCGGGAACCGTCAAGGCGAAAATCCTCATTCTCAACGGCGCGGACGACCCGTTCGTGAAGCGCGAGCAGTACGATGCGCTCAAGAAGGATTTCGACGCGGCGAAGGCCGATTATCGCATCATCGAATATCCCGACGCCGTGCACGCCTTCACGAACCCCGAGGCCACCGAGCTCGGCAAGAAGTTCAACCTGCCGCTCAGATACGACGCGAAGGCCGATCAGGAATCAAAGGCCGAAGCAGCCAAGCTCTTCGCCGCAACCCTGAAGAAATGAAAGGAAGGCCACCGACATGGTGGCCTTTTCTATCCGGTGCTGGTTTAGCTCGCGTAGGATCGGTTTCGCTTCGCTCGACCCGTCCTGCGAGCTGGTCACTGTCGCGCAATGCTCTCTCCGGGCAACGTCGCGCGCTTTCGCCGCATCCATAGGTCGGCCATGACTTTGATGGCCGCAGCCAGGACCAGCGCGCAAAGCGCCGCCTTCGACACCGTCTCCATCGTCCCTTCGATCAGCAGGCAATGGACCACGCTGCCTGCGACGATGACGATCGCGAGGGGGATATGCACCATGCGCCACGTCCGCAGCCGCAGTCCCAATCGCCGGCGCAGCGCAGCCAGAAGCGCGACAGTAAAAATGGCCCACATCGCGATCACGCCAAAGGGGGAGAACGGCGTCGGCGATGAGAACAGCAGGGCGTCGATCATGTCAGGCGGACTGGTGATCCAGAGGCCGGCGACATGGATCACCACCGCCACCACCAGCGCGCCCCCGATCCAGTGATGCGCGCGCCGTCCCCGATAAGCCGACAGCGGGGTCAAGTATCCGCCGATCAGAAGAGGCTGGACCAGCACGAGACCCAGCGCGATCATCCCTGCGAATCCGGCCAGGATGTAGACCGGACCGCGCCATGCGAGCAGCGGGCTCATCGCTGCGGCGGCGATCGGAACGCCAACGGCTGCCGCAAGGGCAACCCAGATCAGGGCCACCCGGGCCGATCTCCATTCCTTCATTTGCAACGCGGTCAGGCCGCCTGAAGGACGAAGTGTGCCTCCAGGCTCGTTTCCTTTGCGCTGCGCATCACCGGCCGCAGAAAGACGGTTTTGAATTCACCGCTGTCATAGGCGAGGTGGCCATGCGGCTGGCCGAAGATGGGAATGATCTGTGGCATCTCGAGCCGGAACGCGCCGTCCTTGTCGGTGAGCGTGGCGCCATGGCTCTGCGGCTCGTGCTCTTGCCCTTCGACGGTGTGCGCCCAGATCTGGATGCGTTGGCCGGCCAGCGGAGCCCCGTCGCCCGCACGGCGCACGGACCCGCTCATCCAGAAGCCGCCCTTGCCGATCCGGTCCACGATCGGCGCGCCCTTGCGGTAGTTGTTGGCCCCGCCCGACATCGAATCGGTCGGCGCGACACCTTCCGCGCGCGCGGGCAACAGGAGCCCGGAAACGCCGGCTGCCAAAACCCCGGTTGCGAAGACGGAGCCGGCGAGGAGGGTGCG
The DNA here is from genome assembly GCF_000938285.1 of Bradyrhizobium sp. LTSP857. Taxonomy (NCBI): domain Bacteria; kingdom Pseudomonadati; phylum Pseudomonadota; class Alphaproteobacteria; order Hyphomicrobiales; family Nitrobacteraceae; genus Bradyrhizobium; species Bradyrhizobium sp. LTSP857. Next base: position 17,034 of record NZ_JYMS01000019.1, read on the forward strand.
GCGGTTGAAGACGACCGTGGTCATGTCAATTCCTCCTGGCGACCGTGCAGTTGCTCCGCCAAGGATACAACAACGGGCGCGAGCCGCCCAGTGGCGGCAAGGCGCGCGACAGGTCGCAATAACAGTGTTGTGAACGGATGTGTCGGCTGCCAAACCGCAGGGATCGGTCGATCAAATGATGGCCGTCAGCGATGAGCTGGAGCTGCCACGGAGGAGGGACGATAGCGGCGGCGTAGAGCGGTCCTTCAAAGCGAAATCGAATTGAACCTGAAGGCCATTCCGGATGTCTATTAACTGCCGGCCTTGTGCGTCGCCTGGAGCGATGAATGCCGGTGGTCTTTTGGCTCGGGCGCACGGGGACGCTGGAATGCGAGGATATTCGCAAAAACACCGTTACGCGCTGGCCTTGCTCGCGGTCGTCCTCGGCCTGACGGCTGCTCCGGCATTCGCACAGCAGGACGATCTCAACGCGATGCGCGCCAATACCGACAAGCTGCGCCTCGAGCGAAAGTATGATGAAGCGCTGGCCGAAGCCCGGAAATACGAGGCTGCGATCAAGGAGAGATACGGCGTCGACGACTTCTACTATGGTGTCGCTCTGGTCAAAATCGCCAACGTCTATACGGCTCAAGGGAAGTTCCAGGACGCGCTCGATCTGCTGACGCGCGCAGTCGCGATCCAGGAAAAGGATCCCGACCGCGATCCCGTCGAGTTCGCGAAGTCGCTCAACAATATCGGCAACTCCCAGAGAGCCAACGGCGACCTCGCCAAGGCGGAAAGCTATCTGCAGCGCGCCCTTGCCATCAACGAAAAGGCGCTCGGACCAGGCGACGCCCTGGTTGCGCTCAATCTGAACAATCTCGGCGTTGTCTATCGCAATCAAAAGAAATTCGACCTCGCCGAGAACAGCTTTCAGAAAGCGTTGTCCATCCGCATGCAGGTGCTCGGGCCTGACGACGTCGCGGTTGCGAGTACTACCAGCAACCTGGCGTCGCTGTATCAGGCCCAGAAGAGATACAAGGAGGCGGAGGACCTGTACCAGCAGACGCTGGCGATCTACGAGAAAGCATCCGATCCGCGGAATGTCGCGCGAACGTCGATGCGCTTTGCCGGGCTGTATACCGACCAGGGCAAATATGCTTCAGCCGAGAAGCTCCTACTCAAGGCCATCGCGGCCGATCGGGAAATGGGCGGCGCCGATGGCCTCGAGCTGTCCGACGGGCTGTTCCGATTGGCCGGAAACTATCGCACTCAAGGCAAGAACGCTCAGGCTGAAGCGCTCTACCAGCAAGCCCTGTCGATCGCCGAAAAATCCGCCGGGCCGGACAGCCCGAAGGTTGCGGATATCCTGTCGGGGCTGCTCATGGAGTATATGGCGACGCAGCGCTGGCGTGAAGCTGTGGGGGTCGCCGAACGCGCACTCGCGATCCGTCAGCAGGCATCCGGCCCAAACTCCGTTGCATTGGTCAATGCGCTCTCGGACCTCGGAATGATCTATTCCATGACCGGCCGCACCAAGGACGCTCACGCGCCGATGGATCAGGCGTTGGACATCTACGAAAACTCTGTGGGCAAGGATAGTCCTGCGGTCGCAAGCGTGCTCACCCGGATCGGAAATCTGTATCTGTTCGAACAGAACTACGGACCGTCTGCCGCTGTCCTGGAGCGCGCGCTGGCGATCTACGATGCCAAAAGCAGCAATCCACTGCTTGCCGCCTGGCCTCTCGATCGATTGACGATCGTGAAGCAGCGGCAGAAGGACTACCCGGCTGCACTTGCGCTTGCCGAACGCAGGATCAGCCTCCACGAAAAGATGCTCGGACCATCAAACTTCATGGTGGTGAGCGATCTCAGATCCGCCTCGGACGCCGAGGTCTCGCTCGGCGATCTCGACAAGGCCACGCAGTATTCGCGCAGGGCGGTCGCTGTCGCGTCCGACTATCTCGCGCAGCAGGACGATACCACGTTGCAGGCGACGGAGGACAACGGGAGGCTGGCGGACATGCAAGCGGCTGTTTTCCAGTTGAATGTCGCCAATCTGTCGGGCCTTGCCGACAAGGATTCGAAATCTGCGGCCGCGCTGGGAAGCGAGGCGTTTCGCTCCGCGCAATGGAGCTCGCAGTCTTCCGCGGCTGCCGCGATTCAGAGGATGGGCAACCGCTTTGCCGCGGGCAACGGCGCCATCGCCGATCTCGTGCGGCAGAACCAGGACCTCCTGCATGCCTGGAGCGACAAGAACAAGGCGCTCAGCACCGCCACCGGGGTCAAGGACGATGCCGGAGCGGACAACAGCGAAACGCTGCGCAAGCAGATGAGCGATATCGAACGCAAGCTCGCCGACGTTCGCGGCAGGCTCGATACGCAATATCCGGAATATGCAGCACTGTCGCGGCCGCGGCCGACGACATTGGAAGAAACGCAAAAACTGCTTGGACCGGACGAGGCCATGGTTTTCTGGCTGGTCGAGAACGACAACACCTACGTCTTTGCCGTCGGGCCTTCGCAGTTCGGCTGGTCCAGAATTGCGGTCAGCAAAACCGCGCTGACGCAGAAGGTCGCGGCCTTTCGAACCGGGCTGGACCTGGACAAGCTGGAGACGATGCCGGCTGGGGCCAAGCCCGAGCTGTTTGATCTCGACGGATCTTACGCGCTGTACACGACGCTGTTTGGTCCGGTCGCAGATATCATCAAAGGCAAGAAGAAACTCATCCTGGTGCCGACCGGAAATCTGACGGCGGTGCCGTTCCACCTTCTCGTGACGCAGAAGCCGGCCGAGCGGCCTTCGAGCCTCAACGACGCCGCGACGTATCGCAAGGCAGCGTGGCTGCTGCGCAGCTACAGCATCTCGGTGCAGCCGTCGGTCTCGAGCATCCGGGTGCTGCGCAGCTTCGCGCGTCAGAGCACCAGCTCCAAACAGCTGATCGGCTTTGGTGATCCGATTTTCGGATCGGAACCGCCGCCTCCCGCGCCTGAACCGGTGCCCGCGAAGCGGGTTGAAAACGCAAAACCGGCGCAGCCGCCGCCCAGCAAGAAGAGCGGAAAGGCAAGGTCGATCGATGCCGTGGGGGCCTACTCGGATTACTGGCATGGCGCTTCGGTCGATCGTTCACTCCTCAGCCGGGCGCTGCCGCGCCTTGAAGACACCGCCGAGGAGCTCTCCGGAATCGCGAAGCGGATGGGCGTGCCGAGCAGCGATCTGCATCTGCGGGCCGATGCCAGCGAGACGACTGTCAAGACCGCCTCGCTGGCCGACTACCGCATCGTCTACTTCGCGACCCATGGCCTTGTCGCCGGCGACGTGCAGGGGCTGGGAGAACCGTCGCTGGCGCTCTCGCTTCCCAAACAGGCGACCGATCAAGACGACGGACTGCTGACCGCCAGCGAAATCGCCCAGCTCAAGCTGAACGCGGATTGGGTCGTGCTGTCTGCCTGCAACACTGCGGCTGGCGGCAAGCCGGGCGCCGAGGCTCTGTCCGGTCTGGCGCGGGCTTTCTTCTACGCCGGTGCGCGGGCGCTGTTGGTCTCGCACTGGGCGGTCGCATCCGATGCGGCGACCAAGCTGGCCACGTCGACCTTCGAGGCGATGAAGGCCAATCCGAAGCTTGGACGGTCCGACGCCTTGCGGCAGGCGATGCTGTCCTACATGGACGACGAGTCCGATCCGATGAATGCTTATCCCGCGCTTTGGGGACCATTCGTCGTCGTCGGCGAGGGGGAGCGAAACTAGAGCATGATCCGGAAAGGTGCGAAAACGGCTTTCCGGGAAGATCATGCTCAATCAACCCCTGAAGAGCGATGACGGTTCGGCACGATCTGATCGCGCGTTTGATCCACGGGACACCACCCAATTCTTGCCGCAGATGGCGATGAAGCTTATCCTCGCGCGATGGTTGCCAATGCCCCCGATATGAAAGCGTTCCTGCTCGCGACGCCGTTCTTCGGCGGTCTGCCGGACCCAGGTCTCGATCTCCTGATTTCGATGCTGGTCGAGTGCCGCTTCGATGCCGGCGCAATCGTCGTGGCGGAAGGCGATCCGGGACGCTCGATGTTCATCGTCAAATCCGGTCGGCTCGTGGTGAGCAAGCGGGCGAATGTGGGGAGCGTCATCCCGATTTCCGTTCTGGAGCCCGGCGACTTCTTCGGTGAAATGACGCTGATTGAAATGCAAAACCGCTCCGCCACGGTGGTCGCGGAGGCGCCGACGGTGTTGTATGAGCTCACGGCCCAGAAGCTCTACGCTTGCTACAAGGCCGATATCCACGCCTATGTGATCGTTCTGCAGAACATCAATCGCGAGCTTTGCCGACGGCTGCGCCGTTCCGACGATCGCTTCGCCGGACATCAGGTGGGTGAGGACAAGTGATAATGCGTAGGATGGGTTTCGCTTCGCTCTACCCATCCTACGGGCTATCTGAGCCCTTCCTTTGCCTTTCCCTTGCGTCAAAGAGTTGCCCGGTTCAGAGCGGCAACAGCCAGGGCACGAGCAAGACGCAGACTATCAAAGCAACCAGGGAAAACGGTACGCCGACGCGTACAAAGTCACCGAACGTGTAATGTCCGGGGGCGACCACCAACGTGTTAACCGGCGACGACACCGGCGTCATGAAGGCAGTCGAAGCAGCCAGGGCCACGGTCATTGCAAACGGATACGGCGAGGCATGCATTTCCTTCGCGACAGCGATGGCGACGGGGGCCATCAATACCGCCGTCGCGGTATTCGAGATAAACATCCCAAGCAGCGCCGTCATGGCAAAAAGCGTGGCGAGCATGATGTGATGGCCGGCGCCGCTGGTGATAGCTCTTAGCCCATCAGCCGCCAGTTCGACCCCGCCGGTTCTCTCGAGGGCGATCGAAAACGGCAACATTCCGACAATAAGGACAATGGTCTTCCAGTCGACCGACCGGTAGGCGCTGGCAATGTCGATACAGCCCAGCGCGCCCATCAGCATGCATCCGATCAGGGCGGCCTGCACATTCGGGATGAGGCCGCTGACCATCAATCCAACGACGAGCGCCAGGCAGATCACCGCCTGCGGCGCCTTGCCCGGGACCTGGAGAACCTGCCCGGCCTCGGCAGGCAGCCTGATGATGACCAAATCCGTATTGGCAGACCGGAGCTCTTCGATGTCACCCCAGGGACCAATCAGCAACAGCGTATCGCCGACCGCCAGCGCATCGTTCAGAAGGTCGTCTTGATGCGCAACCACGCCGCGCCGCAGGCCGATCACGGTCGATCCGAACCGGCTGCGAAACTTTGCCTGGAGGATCGTCTTGCCGATCAGATCCGAAGTCGGCATCAGCAGAACCTCCGCCATGCCGATATCCTGCGATCGATCGGTGAAATAGCTTCCGCTCAACGGAAGCTCTTCCAACGCAAATCTATCACGAAGCTCACCTATATTGCTGTGGTTTGCAAACAGATCGATAAGCAGGACATCATTGACCGCGAGCTCCAACTTGGCGGTCGGACGCAGAACCTCCGTGGAAAATCTGCGGCGGCGTTCCACGGCCAAAATGCTTGCTCCGGACGAGCCGCGAAGGTTCAGGTCTTCGATGGTCATGCCGGCGAGAGATGATTGCTCTGTCACGCGAAGCCGGTATTCGCGGTCGGCGAGTTTGTATTCATCGATCCAGACAGAGAAGTTCGGGTTGCCGGCGTTCTTCGCCTTCACTTTGTCAGGCAGCCAGCGATGCGCGAAGCACATGTACAGGATGCCCAGGGCGAGTATCGGCAAGCCGAACGGCGTGAAGCTGAAGAAGCGAAACCCTTCAATTCCGTGACGCTCGAGTTCACCGTTGACGACCAGGTTTGGTGCCGTCGCGACGAGCGTCAGCATTCCGCTTATGAGCGCAGCGAAACTGAGAGGCATCATCAGTTGGCCCGGTCCGACACCCGTGCTGTTTGCAATTCGCAACGCGACTGGAATGAAGATGGCGGTAACGGCCGTCGAACTCATCGTCGCGCCCAGGCCGCTGACGATCATCATCAGAAGGACAATCAGCGTGATCTTGCTGTCTCCGGCCTTCGTGATCAGCCAGTCGCCCAGCAGTTGCGCGACACCCGTTCGGACCAAGCCGTCGCCGAGCACGAAGAGAGCGGCTATCAGAACTATGTTTGGATCGCTGAAACCCGCCAATGCTTCACCCATGGTGAGGACACCGGTGAAGGGGAGCGCAAGGAGCATGATCAGTGCGACCACATCCAGGCGCGGCTTGTTGATCGCGAACATCAGGATCGCAGCCGCAAGAAGGACCAGGACAATCGTCAGATCAAACATGGGTGCCTGCCATGGAAGCCACCGACTTCAATTCGAATGATGATGATGACAAGACGGACGAAGGAGTAAGGACACATCGACTGGCCGACAATTTCAGTGATCGACGGTCGCTTCAACGACATTCATGGTGATGTGGGGATTGACATGACTTGCACCGAGACGTTCATCCGGCTGAATGCATCCGCCGGACCATCCCACGTGCCGGAAAGCGGAGACGCCTTTTCCTGTTCGCGCGTCACGGCGACGGGGATGTGTTCACTGCCGACGATCTTGTTGTTGGTAGGATCATAGCCGCGCCATCCGGCTCCGGGGATATAGATCTCGGTCCATGCGTGCGTGGCACCGTGTTGTCCTTCGGCCATCTGGATGTAGCCGGTGACAAAGCGCGCACCAAATCCCCAGTAGCGGGCAGCTTCCATCATGAACACCGCATAGTCACGACAGGTCCCGCTGCCGAGCCGCAGTGTTTCGTTGGGTGATTGAACCCCGAGAGTCTCGCGCGAAATGTATTTGAACGATTGGTAGATGTGAGTATTCAGATTGTTCAGAAGGTCCAGCGTGCCGATCAACTGGCCGGGTTTGTAGAGGTCGTGCAACCATCCGAGAAGGGCGGTCGCGTCGTAGAGATAGCTCGGGAGACGATACACCATCAGCTCAATTTGCTCTTCCGGGGGATATTGGAAGGGGAATGAACTGGCGAATGGCGCAATCCGCCATTCGATGGGATCGTCGTAGTAGAGGTCGACGTCGACTTCGCTTGCGATCTTGAGCTTGTCGGATGATTCCAAAAAGGTCAGGACTGCGATGGCATTGTCGTAGTTGTCGCGCAACCAGCGCACCTCCGCGTTGGGCTCGATATCCACCGACCCTCTCACGATGTGGACGTCATGTCCCTCGCGAGGTCGCATCATGGCTCGATGAGTACCGAAGGTGACGGACTGATTGTAGAAATATTCAGTCTTATGAATGATCCGGATTTGCCTCATGAGTAGCTCCTGCCACGTAGCAGCGATGAATGTTGCGGCGCCCGTTACCGTTGGATGTAGATCGCGAGCGCGCAAGCCGATTCGAAATGCCACTTCCTCACGTCATGGCGTGAGGAACCGATGGTTGCGAGAGCCGATCGCAGACGGCCGTCGCAGTCGGATAGGCAGTGTACCACATGTGAGGTGTGATCCGTCGGGCAAAACACCCGCCTTGCGCGAAAACCCGTCAACCCTCCGCCACAAAAATATTCCACTTTACCGAAATTCGGAATTACGGTACCCGTTTTCTATCCCGACCCAAGGAGAGGGACGATCGTCCGTCGTAACGAACGTGGGTCGGGGTGCGGTGGACGCGGCAGCGTCGGGCACGCGAAGGCGGGACCAGGGCGAGATGAACCTCGTGAGGTCCTTCTGCGTGCGGACGAACGGCGCCTTAAGTCTGGCGAAGCCTCTGGGCGAAGCCGGATGAGCTGCGTACGGCAAAAACGTGTGGTCCTGGCCGTCGTTGCTACGGTCAAGCCTTGCGGAGATGGATCGGGGCTCAACCGGGCCGCGAGCCATCGCCAATTCGCAAGGTGACGGTGACAAAAGGGAACTCGTCGCCGGGGAGAGCGCGCATAAGCCGTCAACCCACTGCGCAGGGAAGGCCGAGTGATTGGCTACACCTGTATGCTGCTGTGCGGTTTCCTCTGCGCTACCTGCGCACAGTGGACCGCGGGTGCCAGCCGGCACCCGGTCTTCCCTGCGCCCTCTTCATAAGAGAAGGCGAAAGAGGAGAACAAAACTCGGGCGTTTCGAGCCGTGAGAATGCGGCTTCATGCGTGAATTGAGAATGGTGCTGTCCGACGGGATTGATGGAGACGCGGACGCCTGTCGCCCAAAATCCACACCGCGTTCAAAATCTCCAGCTTTCGTGCCTCAAACGGTCGCGCCCGCGGACGCGATGTCTTTGCGCTCCCTCGACCAAGTTCCATAGTGCCAGTCGATGATACGCAACCGGGGGCGGGGTATCCAATGACAGCGCGTAAGTGTTTCATCGTGGCCGCGGGCTTGATGACGGCGAGCGCCGCCCATGCCGAGGACATTCCATCCAACGCCGAACTGTTTCACATGCTGAAAGCGCAGCAGCAGACCATCTCCGAGCTGCGCGCTGAATTGAAGCAGGCGAAACAGGAGCGGCGCACGGCCACTCCGAGAGAGGCGGCTGCACCGGCAGCGAGGCCGGCCGGACGCGACGCCGCGACGGAGACGGTGCCGGCAACCCCGCCCACGCAGGCCTATGCGATGTACGCCAAGGCGCCCGCGGTGTCGCCGGCGTCCGGTGGCGGTGCCTATGTCGGCGTTTTCGGCGGCGGCGGCAGTCGCGGCGGCACCGACATCAGCCAATTCGGCACCGTCTTTTTCGCCGAGGCCCTCGGAGGTCCCTTGGCCGTCGATGCCACGGGGCGGAGCAGCAGCGGCGGCGTCGGGTTCGGCGGCGCGCATCTCGGTTATGAATGGTCGTATGGCGCGTATGTCCGGCCCGCTCTGGAGATCGAAGGTTTCTATCTGGCAGGCAATCAGCCGCGCGCGACGCTGGTGAATCCTACTGACCGGCTTGCTGAACGCACCTTCGATGATACTTTCCCGACCCGCACCACGGTGCTTCTGGCGAACATGGTGGTCGGCTTCAACACGCCTTATCAAGGCATCACGCCCTATATCGGCGGTGGCATCGGGGCTGCCAACGTCTCCATCAACGGCGCTACGTCCACCCAGACCGACCCGGCCGAGCTTGGCATCAACCACTTCAACGCGAGGCCGGACTCCTCAGCCTGGACCTTTGCGGCACAGGCAAAGGCCGGTGCGCGCTTCGCCCTCGGCAACAGCGGCGCTTACCTGTTCGGCGAGTATCGCTATTTGTATGTCGGCGCCGCGAATCAGGTTTTTGGCTCCACCGTGGATCCCACTCATGCTGCGACCAGTTCGTGGACGGCCAGCTTCGGCGGGACGTCCCACCATCTGGCAGCCGGCGGCGTCGGCTTCGGCTTTTAGCCGAGTTTGAGCGGGTGGTTTATCCTGCGTCCTCTTCGTCGAAGAGGGCGCGGGAAAAGAGCAAAACTCGGGCGCCTCGTGCCGCGAGAAAGTTGATCTGTGCGTGAGGTGACCCAGGGAATGGTGCTGCCAGACAGGATTGAACTGTCGACCTCTCCATTACCAATGGAGTGCTCTACCACTGAGCTACGGCAGCATGTGCTGGGGTAAGAATCGGCCGCCAGAGGGGCCTACCAAGCGGGCCGATATCTGCCACAGGCCTCCCCTCTGTGCAAGCTTGCCGGCCCGGCGAAATCGACAAAATCGACCCTGTTGCGCGCCGAAATCAGCGGTTTTGCTCCGAAATGACCGGTTTTGGCTCGATTTGGTTCCCGCAAAATCCCCAGCCAATCGGGCAGTTGGCGGTATCCGCGAATTCGACCAAATCTGCCGGCTTCGTTGTCGCGGCCGTCCCGCACCCTCTTGAGATGTCGCTATTCGATGGCATCCTGCGGCCGGCCATGTGACGGGTTCAAAATGACCGACGAGAACGAGAAGAAGCCGGCGGCTGGCGCCCGGCAGGACCGGCTGAAATCGGCGCTGCGCGAAAATCTGAAGCGGCGGAAGGTGCAGGCGCGCGAACGCGCCGCAAGCGCCGACCCCTCGCAGAACGACGATGCTTCCCTAGATGAGGGGATCGCCGGCAAGACCTCTGACAAGACCTTCGACAAGGCCGGTGACTAGAATTTTTTGGAGTGCGTGGACGTGGCCATCGGGCAGGACGGAACGAAACGAACCGACGGAGATGCGCAGATGTCGCGGTTCTCTCGCCCCGAACAGACGTTTCCGGCGCTGACATCCGCCGAGATCGCGCGTATGCGGCATTTCGGCGAGCTGCGCAGCTATTCGCATGGCGAGCTCTTGTTCGAGACCGGCAAGCCGGGGCCGGGCATGTTCGTCGTGCTGAAGGGCCATGTCGCCCTCACCCAGCGCGACGGGCTCGGTCATGTCACCCCGCTGATCGACCAGGGGCCGGGGCAATTTTTGGCCGAGCTCAGCCAGCTCTCCGGCCGGCCGGCGCTGGTTGACGGCCGCGCCGAAGGTGATGTCGAGACGCTGCTGCTGCCGCCGGAGCGGCTGCGCGCGCTGCTGGTCGCCGAGGCCGAGCTCGGCGAGCGCATTATGCGCGCGCTGATCCTGCGCCGGGTCAATCTGCTCCAGGGCGGCGTCGGCGGTGTGGTGCTGATCGGGCCGTCGCATTCGGCCGGCGTGGTGCGCTTGCAGGGCTTTCTCACCCGCAACGGCCAGCCACATCACCTGCTCTGTCCCGAGCGTGATCGCGACGCCGCTGAGGTGATCGCGCGTTATTCGCCCAAACGTGAGGACTGGCCGCTGGTCGTCACGACTGGTGGCACCGTGCTGCGCAATCCCGGCGAGACAGAGCTTGCGCGCGCGATCGGCATGATCGGCGGCCCGCGTAACGACCGCATCTACGACGTCGCGATCGTCGGCTCCGGGCCGGCGGGACTCGCCACCGCGGTCTACGCCGCCTCCGAAGGACTCTCGGTCGCCGTGCTCGACACCCGCGCCTTCGGCGGCCAGGCCGGCGCCAGCGCGCGCATCGAAAACTATCTCGGTTTTCCGACCGGCATTTCCGGCCAGGCGCTGACGGCGCGCGCCTTCAACCAGGCGCAAAAATTCGGCGCCGACATCATGATCCCGATGACGGTGAAGTCGCTTGACTGCACGCGCACCGACGGCGCATTTTCAGTGGCGATCGACGGCGGCGATCCCCTGCGCTCGCGCGCGGTGGTGGTCGCAAGCGGCGCGCGCTATCGCCGGCCGGAGATCGAGAACCTCGACAGATTCGAGGGCCGCGGCGTCTGGTACTGGGCGTCCCCCGTGGAGGCGCGGCTCTGCTCCGGCGAAGAGGTGGCCCTGGTCGGCGCGGGCAATTCGGCAGGCCAGGCAGCGGTGTTCCTGTCGGGTCATGCCAAGAAGGTGCTGATGATCATCCGCGGCGGTGGTCTGGGCGCCAGCATGTCGCGCTATCTCATCGAGCGCATCGAAGCGACGCCGAACATCGAATTGATGTTCAACACCGAGATATCGGCGCTCGAGGGCGACGAGGCTTCGCTGCTGCGGCGCATCCGCTTGCGCAGCCGGCTGTCTGCGGACGAGGATTCCGCCGACATCAAGAATCTGTTTCTGTTCGTCGGTGCCGATCCTGCCACCGGCTGGCTCGATGGCTGCGGTGTGACGCTCGATCGCGGCGGCTTCGTCGTCACCGGCGCGCAGTCCGAGCAGAACCAGGGCCGGCTCGTGGCCCCGCTCGAGACTTCGGTCCCCGGCGTCTATGCCGTCGGCGACGTCCGCTCCGGCTCGGTCAAGCGCGTCGGCGGCGCCATTGGCGAGGGCGCGCAGGTGGTGGCCTCCCTGCACGGCTATCTCGGCGACGCCGCAAAACCGGCGCTTTAGAGCTCGATCCGGAAAAGTGTGCAGCGGTTTTCCGAAAGATCGTGCTCAAATAATAAGTCAAGGAGAAGACAAGGGAATGGCAAGTCGAATGTGACTTGCGATTTTGCCGTGTCCCGCGGACTATCGCCTCGTCGCGAGGCGCATCGCCCGCGAAACGAACAAAAGCTTCAACGGGAGGACTAAATGGCTGAACTCGTCGTGCTCTACAAGACGCCCAAGGATGCTGCGGCTTTCGACAAGCATTATGCCGAGACCCACATTCCGCTCGCCAAGAAACTTCCCGGCCTGAAGAAATACGCGGTCAGCACGGGACCGGTCGGCTCCCCCGCCGGTCCCTCCGGAGTCCATCTCGTCGCCATTCTCTCCTTCAACAGTGTGGCCGACATCCAGGCGGCATTTGGCAGCGAAGCAGGCAAGGCGGCAGCAGGCGACGTGCCGAAATTCGCCAGTGGCGGCGCCGATCTGCTGATCTTCGACACCAAGGAAGTTTGAAACCTGCAAGCTCGTAGCCCGGATGGAGCGAAGCGTAATCCGGGACAGCATTATCCAGGCGCGAGAACCCCGGATTTCGCTGCGCTCCATCCGGGCTACAAACTGCTGTCCATTGCGACAGTGATGCAAAAAATTCAGCCATGCGTTTGTCGATTCGCACGATGACGCATGGCTTCGTACGCATGTGTGATGCCGGCGCATGTAGCAATCCGATGAGGCGCGTAATACCATCCTGCTGATCTCAATATTGAGAGTAGGAGAGATGCCATGGTTCTTGGGTTGAGCCTGCCCGCCTTCACGCTAGTCCATGTCATCATCAGCCTGATCGCCATCGCCGCCGGCCTCATCGTGATGTTCGGCCTGCTCGGTTCGAAGCGGTTGCCGGGCCTCACCGCGATGTTCCTCCTCTTCACCATCCTGACCAATGCGACGGGCTTCCTGTTTCCGTTCAAGGAGCTGCTGCCCTCGTACATCATCGCCGCCATCTCGCTGGTGCTGCTCGCGATCGCCTGCATCGCGCTCTACGGCATGAAGCTCAAGGGCGCCTGGCGCCCGGTCTATGTCGTGACCGCGATGATCTCGCTCTACTTCAACGTCTTCGTGCTGATCATCCAGTCGTTCCTGAAGGTGCCGGCGCTGGCCGCGCTCGCACCGGCCGTGCCGCCGGCGCCGCCGTCGGGTCCGGTCTTCGCCGTGGTGCAGGGTCTCGTGCTGCTGTTCTTCGTGCTGGTGACCATCGGCGCCTGGCGCCGCTACAGGCCGATGGCGTTCGCCTGATCTCTCACTGAAGGAGCCCATCCAATGCCCACCATTACCACCAAGGACGGCGTCGAGATCTTTTACAAGGATTGGGGTTCGGGCCAGCCGATCGTGTTCAGCCATGGCTGGCCGCTGTCAGCGGACGACTGGGACGCGCAGATGATGTTCTTCGTCACCCGCGGCTATCGCGTCATCGCTCATGACCGCCGCGGCCATGGCCGCTCGTCGCAGGTCGCTGACGGCCATGACATGGATCACTACGCCGACGACCTTGCGGCGGTGACCGCGCATCTCGATCTGAAGAACGCCATTCACGTCGGCCATTCCACCGGTGGCGGCGAAGTCGTGCACTACATCGCCCGCCACGGCGAAAGCCGGGTGGCCAAGGCTGCGATCCTCTCCGCAGTGCCGCCGCTGATGGTTAAGACGGAGGCCAATCCCGGCGGCCTGCCAAAGAGCGTGTTCGATGACTTCCAGGTTCAGCTCGCCGCCGGCCGCTCGAGTTTCTATCGCGATATCGCCGCCGGCCCGTTCTACGGCTACAACCGCCCCGGCGCAAAGCCGTCGGAAGCGGTGATCCAGAACTGGTGGCGGCAGGGCATGATGGGCGGCGCGAAGGCGCATTACGACGGTATCGTCGCGTTCTCGCAGACCGATTTCACCGAGGATTTGAAGAAGATCACCGTGCCCGTGCTGGTGATGCACGGCGACGACGACCAGATCGTGCCTTACGCCGATTCCGCGCCGCTGTCGGCGAAGCTGCTCAAGAAGGGCACGCTGAAAACCTACAAGGGCTTTCCGCACGGCATGCCGACGACGCATGCCGAGACCATCAACGCGGACCTGCTGGCGTTTTTCAAGGAGTAAGGCTGAAGTACCTCACTTCAATATCTCCCTGATCGCGTCGAACGTCCGCTTCACGAAAGCCTCCGGCTTGTCGCGGGTACCTTCGCAGAGCCAGCTCTCGCCGCCGACGCGCATCGCGCCGGTGGCGATCATGGCGACGAGCCGCGCCTTCAACTGGTCCGACTTGCGGCCGGAGCGTTGCGCAAGCCCTTCCGCCAGCGCGCGTTCGAGCTTCTCGTATTTGAGCTGGTCGCGCGCCTGAAGCGCGGGATTGTCACGCTTGAGCCGTGCCATCGCCGCCGCCTCAGTCGGATCGAGCCGTTTGACCGTCGCCGCAATCGCGCTTTCCGCGGCGGTCAGCAAGGATTCGTCTGCGGGCCTGGCGATGATCGCGGCGACGAGGGCGGTTGCAGCATCTTCCTGCCAGGCGGCAACCACGTCCTCTTTCGAGGCGAAGTAATGGAAGAAGCTCCGGCGCGACACGTCGGCGGCGGCGGCGATGTCGTCGATGGTCGTGGCCTCGAAGCCGCGCTCCAGGAACAGCGCCATCGCCGCGCGGGTCAGCCGCTCGCGGGTCGCTTCGCGCTTGCGCTGCCTCAGGCCCGGCACCGCCGGCGATTTTCCTCCTGAGGACAAGGGCTTGGCGCGTTGCTTCGCCTGTTTCTTGGCCTGTTTCCCGGCGTGCTTCGAAACCTTCAAATTCCTTCACCTCTTGCAAAATTGCACTAAGTGCACATTTAGACCGGTCGTGGGGCTCTTCCAACCCCTGACAGGAGATTAAGGCATGACCGACTGGAGTACGGCAGACATTCCCTCCCTCAGCGGCAAGACGGCCGTCGTCACCGGGGCCACGGGCGGCCTCGGCTACGAGACGGCGTTGGCGCTAGCGGGCGCCGGAGCCATCGTCATACTCACGGGGCGCAACGACGCAAAGGGCCTGCGGGCGATCGAGCGCATTTGCGAGCAGTTTCCCAACGCGCTGATCGCCTATGAGCGCCTGGATCTCGCGAGCCTCGCCTCCGTCGCCGATTTTGCCAGGCGCTTTGCCTCCAGCAATGATCAGCTCGACCTCCTGGTCAACAATGCCGGCGTGATGGCGCTGCCGAAGCGGCAGCAGACCGAGGATGGCTTCGAGATGCAGCTCGGCACCAACTATCTCGGCCATTACGCGCTGACGGCGCGCTTGCTGCCGCAGCTGCGCCGCGCAAAGGCCGCGCGCGTCGTCGATCTCTCGAGCCTTGCGCACCGCTCCGGCGCGATCAATTTCGACGATCTCCAGAGCCGGCGGTCCTATCGTCCGTGGCGTGCTTACTGCCAGTCCAAGCTCGCGATGTTGATGTTCTCGCTCGAATTGCAGCGCCGCAGCGACGCGGCCGGCTGGGGCGTGCGAAGCGTCGCGGCCCATCCAGGCTATGCACGCACCGATCTCATTCCGAACGGCCCGGGCGCCAACACCTTCCAGTCGCGCGTGAGCCGTTGGCTACAGCCCTTCATCAGCCAGTCCGCGGCTGAAGGCGCGCTGCCTACCCTGTTCGCGGCGACCTCTCCGGCCGCGGAGCCCGGCGGTTACTACGGTCCGAACTGGTTCTACGAATTGAAGGGGCCGCCGGTGCCGGCGAGGGTTGTGCCGCAGGCGAAGGATTTCGCCGCGGCGGCCATGCTGTGGGATGTCTCGGCAACGCTGACCGGTGTATCCTTCGACGAGATCGCGGCCGCCGCATGAGCCGCGACATCGTGGGGGACGTCCCGATGCGAGTCATTGTCTTCGGCGCGACCGGCATGGTCGGGCAGGGTGTTTTGCGCGAGTGCCTGATCGATCCCGGCATCGAACGCGTGCTGGTGGTTGGGCGCAGTCCGACCGGCGTGCGCAGCGCCAAGCTCACCGAGATCATCCACGACGATTTCACCAACTATTCGGCGATCGAGGCGCAGCTCACCGGCTTCGATGCCTGCTTCTTCTGTCTCGGCGTCTCCTCGATCGGCATGAGCGAGGACCGTTACCGCCATCTCACCTACGACATCACGCTCGCTGCGGCGACGACGCTTGCGCGGCTCAATCCGCAGATGACCTTCACCTATGTCACC
Organism: Bradyrhizobium sp. LTSP857; assembly: GCF_000938285.1. NCBI lineage: Bacteria > Pseudomonadati > Pseudomonadota > Alphaproteobacteria > Hyphomicrobiales > Nitrobacteraceae > Bradyrhizobium > Bradyrhizobium sp. LTSP857. Next base: position 32,971 of record NZ_JYMS01000019.1, read on the forward strand.
GGTGCCGGCACCGATTCCACCGAGCAGGGCTCGCGGATGTGGGCGCGGATCAAGGGCAAGACCGAGAACGACCTCCTCAAGCTGCCGTTCAAGGCGGCCTTCATGTTCCGGCCCGGCGTGATCCAGCCGTTGCACGGCGTACGCTCCAAGACCGCCTGGGTGCAGGCCGTCTACGATGTGACCTGGCCGTTATGGTCGGTGCTGCGCCGCCTTGCGCCTCGCCTGGTCACCTCGACCGAGCAGATCGGCCGCGGCATGATCCGGGTTGCGCGAGAGGGCTATCCGCGGAAAGTGCTGGAGATGGAGCATATCAATGGGCTCTAATCCGCCCTCTGGTTAGTTTTGCGGATATTTTGGCACCTCCGCGCGTTGTGCCGCATCTGCATCGCAGGAGAAGGGCCGGCGAATGTCTCCCCAGCTTAAACTGATCGCGCTCGACGCCGATGATCTCGCGGTGATCTCGACCCATGTGCAGGATGCTCTGGTGCAAGCCTCCGACATCATCTGGCGGCAGGGCGAGAAGCGCCTGGTGGTCGGCATGAGCCGGCTGGACTGGGAGCAGACGCTGGACGGCGAAACCGAGCCGCGCCGGCTGGTTTCGGCGCTCCGTTTCGACCGGGTGCTCGCCTGCAAGTCGCGCGACATCGATCTTGCGGCGTCGGAGACGGTTCTGGACCTCGTCGGTATCGAGTTTCACCCCCGGGACGGCCGCGACGAGGAGCCCGGCGGCAGCGCGCTGCTGCTGTTCGCCCAGGGCGGCGCCATCCGCCTCGACGTCGAATGCCTGGAATGCGAGCTGACCGATCTGGGGGCGGACGAGCTGGGGACAGGGCTGGGGGTCGAGGGATGAGGGACGGATACCGCATGCCACATATCCAGTGTCGTCCCGGCGAAGGCCGAGACCCATAGCCCCAGGGCATAGTTGTTAAAACGAGATGTGGCCCCATTTTGCTCAACAATTAGCTTCGGTGGTTATGGGTCCCGGTCTTCGCCGGGACGACATCTCCCAAGGGTTGACGCCGCTTCCCCGCCGCGCCATTGAGCAGGGGGCCTTGTGACGCCGATCCGCCCCCAAAGACCAGCCAAAAGACCATCGAAAAATGCCCGTTCGCCTCGACCGCAGCAGCGCCGATTTTGACCAGCGATTTTCGGCCTTCCTCGCCGCCAAGCGCGAGGTCTCGGCTGACGTCGAGGCCGCCGCGCGCGCCATCGTTGATGACGTGGCCAAACGCGGCGACGCGGCTCTGCTCGAGGCCACGGCAAAGTTCGACCGGCTGACGCTGGATGCATCTGGCCTGCGCGTCACCGCCGCCGAGATCGAGGCAGCCGTGAAGGCCTGCGATGCCGCAACGCTGGATGCGCTCAAGCTCGCACGCGATCGGATCGAGACCTATCATCGGCGCCAGCTGCCGAAGGACGAGCGCTTCACCGACCCGCTCGGCGTCGAGCTCGGCTGGCGTTACACCGCGATCGAATCCGCCGGCCTCTACGTGCCCGGGGGCACTGCGGCCTATCCGTCCTCGGTGCTGATGAATGCGGTGCCCGCGAAAGTCGCCGGCGTTTCGCGTCTCGTCATGGTGGTGCCGTCGCCCGACGGCAAGCTCAATCCGCTGGTGCTCGCGGCCGCAAAACTCGGCGGTGTCAGCGAGATCTACCGCGTCGGTGGCGCGCAGGCTGTGGCAGCCCTTGCGCACGGCACCGCGACGATCGCGCCGGTCGCAAAAATCGTCGGCCCCGGCAATGCCTATGTCGCCGCCGCAAAACGGCTGGTGTTCGGCAAGGTCGGCATCGACATGATCGCGGGCCCCTCCGAGGTGCTGGTGATCGCCGACGACACCGGCAATGCCGACTGGATCGCCGCTGATCTCTTGGCGCAGGCCGAGCACGATGCCAGCGCGCAATCGATCCTGATCACGGATTCCGCGCGCCTTGCCGCCGAGGTCGAAAAGGCCGTCGCGGCGCAGCTGAAGACGCTGCCGCGCGCCGCGATTGCCGGCGCCTCCTGGGCCGATTTCGGCGCCATCATCATGGTGAAGAATCTGGCTGAGGCGATCCCGCTTGCGGATGCCATCGCTGCCGAGCATCTCGAGATCATGACGACCGATCCGGATGCACTCGCCGCGAAAATCCGCAATGCCGGCGCTGTCTTCCTCGGTGCGCATACGCCGGAGGCGATCGGCGATTATGTCGGCGGCTCCAACCATGTGCTGCCGACGGCGCGTTCGGCGCGATTCTCCTCAGGCCTGTCGGTGCACGACTTCATCAAGCGTACCTCGATCCTGAAATGCGGCCCGGATCAGCTCCGTGCGCTCGGTCCAGCCGCGATGACGCTCGGCAAGGCGGAGGGGTTAGATGCCCATTCGCGCTCGATTGGATTGCGCCTCAATTTGTCATGACAAAGCCGCCCGAACAGGACGACTCGACCAATCGCATCGTCGCGGTGACCCTCGATGAGGATTCGATCGGCCGTTCCGGGCCGGACATCGAGCATGAGCGCGCGATCGCGATCTACGATTTGATCGAGCAGAACCTGTTCGCGCCCGACGGCGCCGATGGGAAAGGGCCGTTCACGCTGCATATCGGCATCACCGGCAGCCGGTTGATGTTCGACATCCGCCGCGAGGACGGCACGCCCGTGGTCGCGCATCTGTTGTCGCTGACCCCGTTCCGGCGGATCGTGAAGGACTATTTCATGATCTGCGACAGCTACTACCAGGCGATCCGGACGGCGACGCCGGACAAGATCGAGGCCATCGACATGGGCCGCCGCGGCATCCATGACGAGGGCTCGCGCACGCTCCAGGAGCGGCTGAAGGGCAAGGTGCGGATCGATTTCGAGACCTCGCGCCGACTGTTCACGCTCATCACTGTTCTGCACTGGAAAGGCTAGGGCATGGCCCGGAAAAGTGCGCAGCGGTTTTCCGACAAGGCCATGCCCTCTATCAAGAGAGGCTAGGCGCGATGGCGGGTCCGCCACGCGCACGCGATCCGCAATCGGTGCTGTTCGCCTGCGCGATGAACAGCGTGCGCTCGCCGATGGCCGAGAGCCTGCTGCGGCACATGTTTCCGCAAGGCCTCTACGTGAAATCGGCCGGCGCGAGAAAAGGCGAGCTCGATCCCTTCGCGGTCGCGGTGATGGACGAACTGGGGCAAGACATCTCCACCCACAAGCCGCAGACCTTCGAGGAGCTGGAGGACTGGGAGGGGCTGAATTTCGACCTCATCATCACGCTGTCGCCGGAGGCGCACCACAAGGCGCTGGAGCTGACCCGGACGCTTGCCGCCGACGTCGAATATTGGCCGACGCATGATCCCACCACCATCGAAGGCAGCCGCGACCAGAAGCTCGCCGCCTATCGCGAGGTCTGCGACCAGCTCCTGATGCGCATCCGCCGGCGGTTTGCCAAGGTCGGCGCGGCGAGCGGGTAGCATTCGCCGCCCGTAACAACGGCGTCACAGACTGCGGGCACAGGCATGTGGCGACCCTCGAATCGCTTAAGTCCGGGTTCCCGGGTTGTGAAATCAGCCCCCTTCCGATAGGTTCCGCGCGCAATTCACCCCCTGCTTCATCCCCAAAAATCACCTGATGCTCGGCCGCCCCAAATTCGTTCTTGCCTCCGGTTCGCCGCGGCGCCTGTCGCTGCTCAACCAGGCCGGCATCGAGCCGGATGCGCTCCGGCCCGCCGACGTCGACGAGACGCCGAAGCGGGGCGAGCTGCCGCGCGCCTGCGCCAACCGCCTCGCCCGCGCCAAGGCCGATGCGGCGCTGAAATCAGTCCAGCTCGACGACGAGCTGCGCGGCGCCTTCATACTCTCCGCCGATACGGTGGTGGCGGTCGGTCGCCGCATCCTGCCCAAGGCCAACCTCGTCGATGAAGCCGCGCAGTGCCTGCGGCTCTTGTCGGGCCGCAACCACCGCGTCTACACGGCGATTACGCTCGTGACGCCGCGCGAGGCCTTCCGGCAGCGCCTGGTCGAGACCCGCGTCCGATTCAAGCGCCTCTCGGAAGACGACATCCAAGCCTATATCGGCTCCGGCGAATGGCGCGGCAAGGCCGGCGGCTACGCCGTGCAGGGCATCGCCGGCTCCTTCGTCGTGAAGATGGTCGGCTCCTACAGCAACGTCGTCGGCCTGCCGCTCTACGAGACCACGACCCTGCTCGGCGGCGAGGGTTTTCCGATCCGCTTCGGCTGGCTCAACGCCACCGCCGTGTGAGCGCGGTGCTGGCCTCGCGGCCTAACAAAAATCTCGAAAACAACCCCATGCACAGTAGAATGGCCCGGCGCGACCTTGCGTGGAACGCATGCGCCGACGCCTGAGGAACCTGTTTGTTGACAGGTTCTTGAACGCCTTCACCTCCTACGCGCTGCCGAGATCATGGACGACCACGTCAAAAAGCCCACCGGCCCCGTCAAAACCTGCTCGATCTGCGGCAAGCCGCAGTCGGAGGCAACCCGCCCGTTCTGCTCGTCGCGCTGCCGCGACGTCGACCTGAACCGCTGGCTGAAAGGCTCCTACGTCATCCCCGGCCGCGACGATGAGGCGGATGGCGAAGAATAATTAAGCAATATCAATATTTTAATTGAATTTCTGACGTGCCGCGCGCCAGCCGCGGCGGGGCCGCCCGACCTTGTGCACAGCCGGGCCGCGCCCGGCGAAGCCTCTTGGCGAAGCCGGGTGGACAGGCCGCTTCCAGCCCACTATAAACCGCCCGCTCGATGGGCCTTGACCTTCTCTTTGGGTCTTCCCTCAGCACGCCCAGGTAGCTCAGTTGGTAGAGCATGCGACTGAAAATCGCAGTGTCGGTGGTTCGATTCCGCCCCTGGGCACCATTCCATTTCAGCGCCCAGTTCAATCAGCCGGCTCGCGCCCTCGGTCACGACGGCAGGTAGCCGCCGAGGGTCCCTAGTCGAATCGTAAAACGAGCGCGCCCGCCATCATCAGACCGTCATCGCCCTGTCATTGGCGTTCCATTGATCGTTGCTCCTTTCGCCGCGCATCGCAGAGGGTGGACATGGATCTGATCAAGACGATTTCTTCCGACCGCCGGTCGATCCTGAAGGGCCTCGCGGCCACGGCCGTCGCGCCGCTGGCGGGACCAGCCATGGCGGCCGAGGGCCTGCCGGCGCAGCTGACCGGATCGGCGGCCGCCATCGCCACCGACAAGGCCTATTGGACGGCCGTGAAGGGGCTCTATGCCGTGACGCCGGATGTCGCCAATCTGGAGAACGGCTTTTGGGGCATCATGGCCGAGCCCGTGCGGCGCGAGTTCATCCGCCTGTCCGACATGGTCAACTATCAGAACACCTACTACGCGCGGCAGCGCGCGGGTGCGGATTTCGATTCCGTGCGGGCCAAGGTGGCGGCGGCGGTCGGCGCGGCGCCCGAGGAGATCGCGCTCACCCGCGGCGCGACCGAAGCGCTGCAACTGCTGATCAGCGGCTACAACAGACTGAAGCCCGGCGACAGCGTGCTCTACGCCGACCTCGATTACGATTCGATGCAGTATGCCATGAACGCGCTGAAGGCGCGCCGCGGTGTCGACGTGGTCAAGTTCGATGTGCCGGAGCCGGCCACCCGCCAGGCCGTGCTCGACGCCTATGCCCGCGCGCTGGAGGCAAATCCGAAGACAAGGCTTCTCCTCCTCACCCATGTCAGCCATCGCACCGGCCTGATCATGCCGGTCGCCGAGATCGCCCGCATCGCCAGGGCCAAGGGCATCGACACCATCCTTGACGCCGCCCATTCCTGGGGGCAGATGGATTTTCGGGTGGGTGAGCTCGAGGTCGATTTTGTCGGCTTCAACCTGCACAAATGGATCGGCGCGCCGGTCGGCGTGGGCTTCCTCTACATCAAGAAGGACCGCCTCGCCGATATCGATCGCGACATGGGCGACGAGGATTTTCCGGACACCGACATCCGCTCGCGGGTCCACACCGGCACGGTCAATTTCGCGACGGTGCTGACGGTGCCCGCGGCCGTCGAACTCCATCAGCAGATCGGTGCTGTGGCGAAACAGGCCCGCCTGCGCTATTTGCGCGACTACTGGGTCAGTCGCGTTCGCAGCTTCAAGGACATCGAGATCCTGACGCCGGATGAGGCCGGCCTGTATGGTGCGATCACGTCGTTCCGCCTCGCCGGCAAGACGAGCAAGGCCGACAACGACGCCACCGTGGCGAAGCTCAGGGACACCTACAAGGTCCTGACGGTTCGCCGGGCGGGCGTCGCCAAGGGCCAATGCATCCGCGTGACGCCGGCGCTCTACACCGAGGAGGCCGATCTCGACCGGCTCGTCGAGGCGCTTGCTGCCATCACGGGGTCGAAGGCGGGGTGACGCGCGCGGCGGAGTGCGATCGGTTTCAAGGCGGCCAAATCGCAAAGGCACGCGCGTTTGTATCGCGTGGCCTCAGGCGGCGAGCCACGAGTCCAGTATCATTCTTTCCTGTTCGGTCGGACCTAGTGTCGAGTTTGCGAAGAAGGTGACGTTTATCCCGCCGTTAAAAGCCATCCAACCCGTGAACGCATCGCTCCAATCACCGTTGTGACCATAGAAATTACCCGTGCCGTCGGGTGCCTGGAACCGCCAAACGCCAAGGCGTGCATCCCCTGTTGGATAGGCCGGCAGAGCGCTGGTTGCGCCCGGTGCGCGCGTGTCACGCATGGTCGGCCACGGGTCTGGGCTGAATGAACCGTTGATCAAATGCGCGATGAAACGGCCGTAGTCGCGAACGTCCATGTTCCAGCGGTCGGCGCCGCAAGTGAGTATCGGGTTCGTCGAAACATGTTGGTCGCCGAGATGATCGTGGGCATCTGCGAACCACTCCGCTTGAAGGTTAGTCGGCGATTCCGGGCCAATCGATGCGTGACCGATTCCCGCGGGAGCCATGATGTTTCTCTGGATGTTGTCGGCATACATGGTGGCGGTGACCGTCGGCAGCACAGTTTGAGCCAGCACGGTTGGTAGAAGAGTCTGAGCCCGCGCCTCCAGCCACCCCAGGGAAAGAGGACAGCTCAGATAGGCCAGCAGGACACGAAGCAGGGAGTAGTTGATGTTTTGGTAGTGAACCACACCGAGGGTGCCTCCTGGTGGTGACTCACACAACGCCTTTAGCTGGCCGAAGTCGGATTGATCGCCGAGCAAGCCGCCGGAATGCGTCATAACGTGCGCGAACGTCAGTTGCGCGATTTGCGCGTTCACATTCCATGATGCTGGCAAGAAGGGTCTGATCCCGTGCGCGGGCGTGAGGCCGCTGGCGAGCAATTGGCGTACGACCCCGGCTGCCGTGATGGTCTTGCTCATGCTCAGCACGTCCATACGGATCAAGGACGTCATCGTCACGTCTGGATTGATGCGGGCCTTGCCCGCGCCCGCATTGTTCTTGAGGTTCAATCCCTGATGGATCGCGATTGAGTGGCCCTCGGTGAAGCTCAGTTTGCCATCGAGGTTGCTGAAGACAGCGCCTAGATCGGTCATGATAGCTCTCCCTCGCAAATATTTTGCGCACACGATCTTGCACAGCACGCCACTGAATTGTCTGTGAGCGATCTCACACGCTTTACGGGAATCGCGGCAAGCGCAACGGCGGCGATCGGCAGGTCCGCCAGCGCTATTGGCGCGACTACCGGGTCAGTCGCGTTCGCAGCTTCAAGGACATCGAGATCCTGACGCCGGATGAGGCCGGCCTGTATGGTGCGATCACGTCGTTCCGCTTCGCCGGCAAGACGAGCAAGGCCGACAACGACGCCACCGTGGTGGGACACCCACAAGGTCTTGACGGTTCGCCGGGCGGGCGTCGCCAAGGGCCAATGCATCCGCGTGACGCCGGCGCTCTACACCGAGGAGGCTGATCTCGACCGGCTCGTCGAGGCGCTTGCTGCCATCACGGGTACGAGGGCGGGGTGACGCGCGCGAGGCGGAGTGTGATTGGTTTCAAGGCGGCCAAATCGCACACGCTGGCAATCAGCATTACCGTGCAGTGCACTCAATGCACATTTGAACCGATAGGCCGATTTGATAGGCCGCAAAATCGCTCAATTGAGTGTCACCGTAGTGGGTATATGCTCGCCGGTTTAATGAGAAACGCGCGGTGGAGTGCTGGCTGGTCGGCGTCCGTCGATCGACCTCAATGGATCGCTAATCGATCGTGTAGCCGAGCGTGCGGTATCCGGCCCGCCGCCTAGCAGCCATCCGAGCCAGAACCGGTACTGCCGAATCCACGTAGTCGACGACGAGAACGTCGGCGTTGCCAGCATATCGTCGGTGAAGCCGTCCCACATACTGGGCCAACGTCCCCTTCCAGGAGATAGGCATCGTCAGGAACAGCGTATCGAGCCGTGCATCATCGAAGCCTTCTCCGATGTAGCGGCCAGTCGCCAGGATGAGGCGTTCTTCCTCTTCGGGAACGCCTAATGCCACGTCGGCGCTTTTTCGCTCAGCCGCCGATAGTCCTCCGCGCAAGACCGCGATATTCTTGACGAAGGAGGAAAAGCGTTTCTCCAGATAGAGGAGATGGTCCTTCCGTTCGGTCAAAACGATGGGCGATCGCTTTTTTTCGAGAGCTTCTAGAACATCGTCGAAGATGAGATCATTGCGTTCATCGTCCGCAGCGAGGGCGGCGTAGACCTCCGGCATCGGAGGTCTTTCCATCGACGACAGAGACAGGGGTAACTCGAACCTCGTCGTCCGGTCGCGAACCCGATGGCGGATGCCGCGCTCAGACGCTTGGGTTCGCGCGTCGACCTTGTGCCGGACCGGACCGCACTGCATGAAGATGATTGGATGATGCCCGTCCTTCCGAGCAACCGTGGCGGACAGCCCGAGAACGAAGCGGGCCTTGGTACGCCTGGCAACCAATTCGAAGCTAGCGGCGGACAGGTGATGGCACTCATCGACGACCAGATGTCCATATGCGGCAACGACATCGTCCACTTCGCCGTTCCTGACCAAACTCTGGATGATCGCCACATCGATGACGCCGGTCGGCTTGCGCTTACCGGCACCGATCATCCCGATTTGCTTCGAGTCGATGTCCAGAAAAGAGCGCAGACGCTCCATCCACTGATCGAGAAGCTCGCGGCGATGGACCAGCACAAGGGTATTCCGCTCACGCTGTGCGATTAGCGCGGCGGCGACGACCGTCTTGCCGAATGCTGTCGTGGCCGCGAGGACACCATGATCATGGAGAGCGAGATCCGCGAAGGCTCTCTGTTGGGGCGGCAGCAGTTCTCCGCGGAACGATAGTCGCGTCGGCAGCGGCTGACCGAGTTCGCGACGATCTTCCAGGACCAACTCGATCCCATGGTTCCGGGCGAGCGCGGTCATCTCGTCGAGACAGCCGCGCGGCAAAGCCACGTGCCGGGGATGAAACTCGGCGCACGAGACGACGCGGGGCCTCCCGAATGTCGGCAAGCGCATGGCCTGAGCCCGATAGAACTCCGGGTTCTGGAATGCCGCCAGCCGGACGAACTGCGCGACCAATGCTGGGGGAAGCTCTGCTTTTTCGAGGTAAATCTGATCGGCAATCACGATGTTCATCGTCTTCGGAAGGGGGGCCTCGATCTGCGCTGGCCCGGTGCGGCGCGATGGGAGCATTTTCCATGGCTCGTCGGCAAACTCGTCTTCTACAGGCATCCGGACGCCGAGGATGCGGCCCGAACGCTCCGCCTCGTCGACGATCCCGAAAACTGCGTCTGCCGAATTTCGAGGGAGCGTTGATAGAAAAGCCCACTGATCTTCGTAGGGATTTAGGTCTTCGTCGACGAAGACGCTGTTGCCAACTTCGCGTGCTCGTCTCTGCAACGGCAACGCGATCAGGTTCCCGAAGCCGCCGAGCGGCATCGTATCCTGGTTGGGAAAGAATCGATCGCAAGAGGAGAAGCCGATCTCTGGGCGCCTCTCCATAGTCTCAGTGATCAGTGCTGCTCCCATCTGGCGCGCGGTCCGCGCCGAGATCGGCTCGCAGAAGAATACCCAGACATGACCACCATTTCCCGACCGAGATCGTTCGAGAGCGGCAGCGATGCCCTTGTCGCGGCACGTTTCCAAGAATGCTCTGGCATCCTCGGCCCACGCCTCTTTGTCAAAATCGGCGGCAAGGAACCAGCACGTCTCATCGGAAAGCAAGGGGTACACTCCGGCAATAAAATCACTGGATCGCGCATCGCCGCCGCGAAGGTGCCTTTCGATGATCTCGTCCGACGGAGGAATGAATGCCTGATGGGGGCATTCTCCGCATTTGACCTTTGGCTTGCCGCAAATGCCCCTTGCCCATTCGTTCGAGCAAGCCGGCGAATATCCCGCGCGACCCGTCTTGCGGTTTTCCCACCGCACAGGAACAATATCTGGTCGACCGGCGAATAGACGACGAAACAGGGTAATTTTGTCGGAAGCTGGCGAATTATTGGTGACCGGCGCGCCCTCGAAGGACGAACGCCGCCCGACCTGGTCAATCGCCGAGAGTTGTTCCAGCGAGGCTAGCCTCGCTTCAAGACCCGCTTGCTCGGCTTTGAGGTCAGTGACACGCTGCCGAATGCGTACGAGTTCCTGTTCGATCGCATCTCTGTCCACGGTGGCTACCCTGTACAATTTCTAGGGCAAATAAGCGGAGCATTTCCGCTTCCTGTCTCCTGACACGAGATCGAGATTATAGTCGAATGCCTTCAGGGGTGAAGCGCTCGAACTCTGCGACGCAGAATTTCAGCTCGTCCATAACTGCACGCGACATCATGGAGCGCTCCATGGCGACGCGTTGATGGTGTCTTGCAGCTCTTGGACGCGAGCGATGATATCGTCGAACGACAATGGCTTATCTTCAAACATCATCGGCGCCATGTCGCGATAGTCTGCGCGCAAATCCCTCAGGCGCGCCTCAGACGGCATCAGCCGCAACGTCCCCGGCCTCGCCGTGTCATAGTTCGCCCAGGCTGAGCGAAAAAATACGGCCTTGTGCTTAGCGACCTGCTCGAGAAGCTTGAAGTCGGCTGCTGCCGCCTTCCCGTATTCGGTGTCGATGAGCATGGCGATGTCGTAGTAGTGCCGTGAGAAATGTTGCGGCGTTGGCAAGTCGTTCGGTCGGTGGGCTTCTGCGTGTAGGGCCGTAGCCTTCTCCCAAAACGTGCGCCGCGCGGATAGTACAGTCACGGTGCAATCCGGGTCCTCGAAGAAGTCCGGGTATTCATCCGCTGCATAGGGACGGATGATCTTCTCCTCGCTCGGCCACGGGTCACCACGCGCACCGAACTCCAGCTTCACCCGCGGAGTGATGTAGGCCATGCCTTCGTACTCCTCCTCGGACAGCGCTGTCGGGTAGTGAAAGTTCACTGTCTGCGGATCATTCGCATCGATCTCCAGTGACCACTCGCCCTGCGTCGGCCCGCCAAGATGCTGAAGTATCGCCGACTGGAGGGCCGGCATCAGTTTCTCTGCGATGTGCTTTTCGACGTCGCTGACGAGCTCCTCGATGAGCCTGCTTGCCTGCTTCTTGCTGATCCCTTCCCTTTCCGGATTTCGCTCGCCGGTATAACCGAGACCAGCGCGGTCAAAGGACAGGTCGATGTCCTCGGAGAAGCGGCGGATCACGCCAAACGCCTTGGATAGGGACGTCCCGCCCTTGAAGATCAGGGTTGGCGTATCCTCCTTCTGCAGCTCGAAGAGACGTTTCAGGGTCCAGCAGACCCAAAAGTCTTTCTCGATGATGGTGTTGGCAACACCGCGTGCTGCACCTGTCTCGCCGAATAAGGCCGAGCGATCGGGCTCGTCGAGCAGGGCGACCTTATCCATCAACTGCACCGGAGATGGCGTTTGCGATGGATACCAGCGTCGGCCGCATCCACGCGGGCGCCTGGAAGACACTCGTGGCGAGCGTCTTCTTATCGCGGGCGGACAATTGGCGAGCGGCGACATGAACGACATCAGTGGCTCGTGCAGGACCTAGATGCCGCAATGCCTGAACAACGGTCCCAGCCGGGCTGCCCGGAGCGATCAGGTGCTTGGGCGAAGCATGGCGCAGGTCGACGACCCGCCTGCCCAGCACGACACGCCGGGATGGACCATCGGTCAGATAGATGCTCTGGGCCGGAACTTGGGTGGACAAGCCAAGGGCATTCACCGCACGGGCTCCGGCGATTTGCACCCGCGAACCGGTCTCGCGGGCGAGCGCCTGCGCAACGTCGTCGGGAGTGGGCGACAGCGCGCCGAGCTTCGGGTGTACCTTGGGGAAATCGTACAGGCCACGCGTCAAGCGGCGCAGCTGGCTGCCCTTAACCAGACGGGAGAGCGCCTGATCGACCGCGGCGCGTCCGGCTACGTCCAGGAAGTCGTTGGGGGTAAATACGCCTCCGCGGCCGCCCGCGCGGGCACGATTCATGATCCGGGCGGAGACCGATGCGAGCGGGCGTTTCATATGTCAGAAAATACTATATATTTTTCTGACATACAAGAGCCGATCACATTCTGCGGTGCCTGCTCACTTCGCGATGGCGCAATAAACCATTGCCGGTGAGCAGACCTTCAATAAATCTACCAAGGGACTCGTAGGGTCACTCAAGTTGGGAGTAGAAATTACAGCGATATTTCAATGATATAAGTTCGCAATACGACTTTGAATGGTGCGCCATTCCAGCCACCCGGCGGCCTCTTCCAGAAAATTGCGCGAGACAGCGATGGCCGGAGCGGGCGTAGCGACATCCGGGTTTTGTCACTGCGGTGACAGCGCACGCGATGCACGCTCGAACCAATAGGTCACCTTGATCGACCGCAAAATCGCCGAACTGAGTGCACCGTGGCCGTCCTCGACTTACACCGGAAACGTCAGCGACTTCGCCAGCCTCACCAGATCGACCTGGCGCCGACAGCCCGTCTTCTCGAACACATGAAACAGGTGGCTCTTCACGGTGCTGAGGGAAACGCCGAGCAACGACGAGATCGCGTCTCGCGTCTCGCCGTCGCAAATCAACTCGAAGATACGAATCTCGGCCGGCGTCAGATCATACAACTGGATGAGCGCATCGTGAGGCAAGCGCGGCGGCCCGGAGGCTGACGCCACGAACAATGCGGCGGCGGCTCTCTGGTTCAGACCGGATCGCATGTGGCTGCGTCGCAACGGCAGAACGTGGATGACGAGAGGGTCACCGCTGACGCTGGGGATCGGGATGCCGATGCCTTTTTGGCCGAGCGTTGCCTCGTCCTTCGCGGCCTGTGCGATGGCCGATTGCAATGTGCTGGTGGTCGCCGCGGATTGAACGGCGATCCGGCCCTGTCGATCCACAATGGGATCACCGGCTCCGAGCATGGCTGTGGCTGCGGCGTTGGCGTGAACGATCTTGGAATCCTCGTCCGTCAGAACGACTCCGACCGTCAGCGCCTCCACGGTCGCTGCGAATGTCGCGGCTTCCACCGTCTTCATGTCGAACAGATTGCTGATCGTCACGGCGCGGCGGATGTGAGGTGCCAGAATGCGCAATCCGTCGAGCTGCGCATCGCCGATCGGGCCGGCCGACTGATGCTGACTGAATATCGCGTTTCCAACCATCATCCTGTCGCGAACGAGGCCGACGGCGACGGCGTCGAACAAGCCCTTGGGCATCGCCCACTCGCGATAATAGCGATTGTTGGAAATGATGTCCTGCCGGACGGCCTGGGATTGAACGATCGGTTCTCCGAGCGGGTATTGCTGAATGCGCTCGACGCCGCCCCAGAGTTCGATGATGTCAGGCCCATACGCGATCCCGTTGTGAGCCATCTGGGCCAGGTCGCTCCTGGAGACCGCATTTACGCGGGCGCTCATGTTTGTGAGGCTGGTTACCGAGAGCGCGCCGGTGGCAAAGCCGAACTCGGCGCAAATCTCATCCAAAACCGCGGTCCAGCGTTCAGGCGTAATCACACAATCGTAAATGGCGCCAATGAGATCTGAGAACTTCTCGACCGAAGCCTGCTGCATTCCGAATTTGCTCGCTTGGTAGTCACTCGCTTCACTTGAACGTCGCCGTGGCAGCAGCACCATCCGATGGTGGGTGTCGCCGCCTGGCAGCCTTGGTCTTTAGCATCTCGATTCCGCAGCGCAAACGGGAACGCCGAACACGATGTCTTGGGCGGCTGCGATGATTTCGCGCATGGCGAGCCGTTCGCGCCTTTGCTGGAAATCCGACTTTCGGTCGACCCGGGGGCTGATTAAAACTGCGGCAGACGCGCCGCCATTGGCGCAGCGGCAGAGCTGCAATGAGTTGCATGATTCGACGATGCAGCTTCAATCGACGCGTGATAGAATTCGACTCCGGGATGGAATTGACCGTCCCCGCATCTGGAAGGACATGGCCATGACGTTGTCTTTTCGCTTCGTTGCGCGTCCCGCTGTCGCACTCCCGTCGATTGCACTGATGTTGTGCTGCCTGAACGGCACGGCAATGTCTCAACCGACACCCTTGGCCGGTGCCGATACCCTTCCCGGCGTTACGGTCGATGCGCCGAAGCAAGTGGTGAGGCCTCCCAGGCCGGCGCATCATTTGGCAGCCCGCAGCACAGGCTCCCGCACGTCGCCATCTATTTCGACGGCGACCGCGCCGATGTCGGATACCGTGAAGCTCGCCAAGCTCGAACGCGAAACCGGCAGCTGCGTCGGCGGTTGCCAATCGAGTTTCAAGACGGCCAATCAGCCCTGGGTCGGCTGCAACGCGACGGGCGGCGTGTACTCGGCCACGTGCCGCAACGTCGGCAATTACAAAAGCTACGACGAGTGCAAGGAGGCCGGGCGGGTCACCGGCTGGCGATCCGGCGAAACCATGGCGTATTGCAGCAGCGTGGCGTTGGCCGCGGGATGGCGTTGACTTAGGGCCGCCTTGTTGGTGTGGCGCGCGTAGCCAGCGAAGCCCGGATCAGCGAAGGCGACATCCGGGTGTTGCGGTCAGCGCCCATCCCGCATGTCGCTTCGCTCATGCGGGGGAATGGTCTTCGTGATATGGCTGGCCTCAGTAACCCCACGAGGCCGCCATGCTTCCCATTCCCGCCGACATCTTCACCGAGCCCGAGGACGTCTCGCCGGACGGCCTTGCCAATCTCGGCCCGCTCCGCCGTCTTGCCGGCGTCTGGCAGGCGGACAAGGGCATCGACATCAATCCGAAGGCCGAGGGGCCGGAGCGGCGGGTGTTCATCGAGCATATCCGGATGGACCCGATCGATCCGCAGGCCAACGGGCCGCAGCTACTTTATGGGCTGCGTTATCACATTCACATCAACACGCCCGAGGAGGACATCACTTTCCACGACCAGGTCGGCTACTGGCTTTGGGAGCCCGCGACCGGGCTGATCATGCAGACGCTGGCGATCCCGCGCGGGCAGGTGCTGCTGGCGTCGGGCAAGGCCAAGCCGGATGACAAGAAAATTTCTGTCACAGCGAAGCGTGGCGACACGACTTACGGCATCTGCTCGACCGATTTTCTGGAACAAGCCTTCCGCACCGACACTTATCGCTGCGACATCACCTTCAATGATGATGGCAGCTGGAGCTATCTGATCCAGACCGAGCTTTTCGTGAGAGGCGCCCCGTTCAATCATCACGACAGCAACACGCTCAAGCTCGTCGCGCCGCCAAAGCTCAATCCGCTCGCGGTGATCGTGAACGATCGCGCCAAGGACGATCGTAACAAGGGTAACGGGCCGGCGGCCTGAGACCTGCCCCGGAGAATTTGCCCCGGAGAATTTGCATGAAGCCCTACGTCATCTGTCTGATGCACTCCAGCCTGGACGGCCGCACGCATCCCAGCCGCTGGCGTCCGAAGGGCGCGGGCGCCGATTGGTTCGAGAAGATCCACGACGAGCTCGGCGGCGATGCCTGGGTGATCGGCCGCGTCACCGGCTCGGAGTTCGCCAAGGGCAAGGCCTATCCCGCAACGTCGAGCGAAAAACTTCCACGCGAAAACTGGTTCGCGCGGCGCGATGCCAAGACCTACGGCGTCGTGCTCGACGCGCACGGCAAGATCGGCTGGGGTCGATCCGACATCGGCGGCGATCCGATCGTCGTGGTGCTGACCGAGAGCGTGCCGGATTCGCATCTTGCCGGCCTGCGCGGCGAGGGCGTGTCCTATATCTTCGCCGGCCAATCGGAAATCAACCTGGCGCTTGCGCTCGACATCCTCAATCGCGAGCTCGGCGTGAAGCGCCTGCTGGTGGAGGGCGGCGGCGTCGCCAATGGCGCGTTCCTGCGCGCCGGCCTCATCGACGAATTCAATCTGATCCTCAGTCCCGCGGTGGATGGCGCCCGAGGCGCTCCCTTCGTGTTCGACTCGACGGACGCCGACAGCGACCAGCGCGCGCCGCTGACCGCGATGACGCTGGAGAGCACGCGGCAGCTCGGCGGCGGTGTCTTGCTGCTGCGCTATCTGATCCAGAACGACGCTGTGGGCACGTAAGCAGCGGCATGTCGGGCAAGTCAGAGCACATCGTCATTGTCGGCGCCGGCGCCGCCGGCCTGATGGCAGCCCGCGAGCTTGCGCGCGCCGGGAAACGAGTCTCGATCCTCGAGGCGCGCGACCGATGCGGCGGGCGCATCCAGCCGTTGCCGGCCCCGCAGTTCGGCTATCCCGCCGATGGCGGCGCCGAGTTCGTTCATGGCGAAGCGCCGGTCACGCGCGGCCTGCTGCGCGAGGCGGGGCTGTCGATGCAGGCCATCGCAGGCTCGCAATGGAGCTTTGACGGCACAGAGCTCTCGCGCGAAAGCCGTCATGAACCGCATGAAGCAGAACTTAGTGCCGCCCTGAGGGATTTGAAGGACGACCTCACCGTCGCCGAGTTCCTGCGCCGCCATTTCGCGGGCGACGCGTACGCGCGGATGCGGCATTCCATCGAGCGAATGGTCGAGGGCTACGACGCCGCCGAACCCGAGCGCGCTTCGACGCTGGCCTTGCGCGAGGAATGGATGGATGGCGGGCTCCACACGCAGGGGCGCATCATCGGCGGCTATGGCGGGCTGATCGAATTTCTGGTCGCGGAGTGCCGCGAGCATGGCGTTGTGATTCGCCTCGGTTGTGTGGTGTCGGCGATCGAGGAGAGCAGCGGCACTGTTACCGTCCGCTGCGATGGTGGCGAGGCGCTCTCGTGCGACAGCGTGATCCTCACCGTGCCGCTGCCGCTATTGCCTGAGATCGGGCTGCCGAAGCTTGCGCGGGAGAAGGCGGCGCTCGCTTCCGATATCGGCTTCGGCAATGTCATCAAGATCCTGCTGCGTTTTACGAAGCCATGGTGGCTTGACCGGACGGAGGATCTCACCTTCCTGCTGTCGGATGAGATAATCCCGGTGTGGTGGACGCAGCGTCCGTCCGATGATCCCGTGCTGACCGGCTGGTTTGGCGGCCCGCGGACGGCGGAGCTGGACGGCCTCGATCCGCACGCTCTGATCGACGCCGGGATTGACTCGCTTGCAGCCGTGTTCGGCTTGCCGCGCAACGATCTCGCACGCGATGTCGTGGCGGCCGTGGCGACCAACTGGGCGCACGATCCCTTTGCGCGCGGCGCCTATTCCTGGGCGACGCCGCAGACACGCGAGGCGCAGACGATTTTGGCGCGCGCCGATGGCCCGGTGCTGTTCTCCGGCGAAGCGCTCTATCGCGGCCGCGACATGGGCACGGTCGAGGCCGCGCTCGCGAGCGGCCTGGAGACGGCTGGATTGATCTTGCGCGCATGAAAAAGGCCCGCGTGCTCGCGGGCCTTCCGTTCATCAACGACAACCCGACTACCAGCGATGGCCGCCGTAGCCGTAGGGTCGGCCGCCATGATAGCCGTGATGCGGCCGCGGATAATAGCCGTAGCTCCGGTAGTACGGACGATAGTGGCCGTGATGAGGGCGCCAATGATGATGCTGGCGGTGGCCCTGATGATGCCGGTGTTGCGCGCTGATGTCGGTCGATTGGGTCTGCGCGTTCGGCTTGGCCTTTCCGCTGCCGGCCGCGTGTGCCGCGGATCCGCCGGCCAGCGCCGCAGCGCCGATCGCCATCGCGACAAAGAGATACTTCATGTCATCACTCCAGTTGATAAGTCGAGTGACAACAGATGTGCGTTCGCCGCGTTCCGACTATGGCGGGCGTCGAAACGACGCAGACGCAAATGGCTCAAGCGCGTTGAGGTTTATTGTCGCAGTGCTGCGAGCGAGGCGATCACGTCATGCGTGGTCACAATGCGGGCGAATTCGCCGTTGAGATTCGACAGCGTCATGGCGTGGATCGCCTCGGCCGAATGCGTATCGCCATCGGGCCCGACGCGGTCGAACGTCCATGTCGCGTCGCGCACGAGGCGGGCGTCGAAGCCGAGATTGCCGGCCATCCGCGTCGTCGTCTCGACGCAATGATTGGTGGTGGCCCCGCAGATGACAAGCGTTGAGATGTCGCCTGCGCGCAAGCGCCTTTCGAGGTCGGTGCCGATGAAGGCGCTGTTGACGCGCTTCACGATCACGGGCTCGCCGTCCTGTTCGCGCGCTTCGTCCTTGACGGCGTAGCCGGAGTTTTCGGGGCGGAACGTCGAGTTCGGCTTGGTGCCCTCATGGCGGATGTGGAAGATCGGTGCACCGCTCGCCCTGAATACCTTCAACAGATCGGCGATGCGCGCCACCGCGTCCGGATTGTTGCGCCGCTTGCCTGCCGCCTCCCATTCGTCGAACGCGCGCTGGACGTCGACGACGATGAGAGCGGGGAGAGGGTGGGACATGGAGAACGGATTCCGGCTTATGGCGAGCCGAGTATGCGAGGCGCCGGCCAGTCGGGCAACGCCGAATTTCCCTCGTTTCGGGACGGGTCCCGTAGCCCGGATGGAGCGAAGCGTAATCCGGGACCGCTGCATCCGACTCGCGGCTGTCCCGGATTGCGCTTCGCTCCATCCAGGCTACAAATCTGCGATCAATCGCCTACTTGAACGGATCCTGGATCGACGGCGCTGACTGCCTGATCCGGCGCACGCTCACCGGCGCACCGTCGGAGACGAACAGCAGCTCGTATTTGCGGCCTTCGCTGTCGGTCGCGGAGCAGGTGACGTCGTTCACCTTCTTGGCGGCGAAATTGCCGGTCTGGCGGCAAGTGCCGGTGGAGGTCTGCTCCGCCGGCACCGGCAGGCCGTCGACCTTCGGCCGGTCCTTGGAGTTGAGCAGCATGCGGTCGATCGGCAGCTCGTAGGAATTGTCGTCGGCCCGCTTGCCGTTCTCGCCGGAGAACGACACCACGTGGTTCTCGTCGCTGGGGTCGTCGACGGCGACGGCGAAATTGACCCGGCCCTTGTCGTCATGGGCGTAGGCCACGGTCTTGCAGGCAAATGGGCGCCCGGCGACCTTCAGAGTCTTGCAATGGCCCGACATCAGCGCCAGCAGGTCGACGAAGGAATTCTGCGTCGGCGGGTTGTTGACCGGAAGCGCGGTGGAAGACTCGGCAAAACAAGGGCTTACGAAGGCGACGAGGGTTGCGGCGAGGACCGGTCGGCAGAGGCGCATCGCGAGGCTCGTATGCCAGGGGACCACGGAAGCGGGAAAGTTCCGTCCAATAACCATCGAACCGCAAATTGGTTGCGATCCCGTTTGTGCTGCCAAACCCGTCTGGAATACCACTGCGCCACCCATCGGCGATTTGCTCAAATCGCCCATCCCGTCCCGGCAGGCACTTGCCGCCAGGCCGGTGTTTTTTTCGTGGCAGAGCTAGCCCATCGCCGCCTGCCAGCGGGTATCGCGCATGGACGGGCGGCGGTGCAGGCGGGCGTCGAGCAGGGCGCGGGCGCGCGGCAGCTCGCCGCCGCGCATCAGCGCGACAAGGAAGGTGTCCTCGATCAACTCGCGCTGGGCATGGCTGCCGCCGATGCGCACGACGTCAGTGAGGACCGGCGCCAACTCCCGCACGCAAGCGGCATAATCCTCGTCCGCAAAGGCCGCCAGCGCGTGGCAGATCGCCGGCACCACGGGGCCGGCCGACAGCTTGCCCTCAGTGAGCCGCTGCTCGATCACCGCCAGGCGCGCGGCGAGCGCCTCGCGATTTTGCGTCGCAGCGGCAAACAGCGCCATGTGGACGTCCGCAAAAGGCAGGCTCGATTTCGGGAACAGCTTTTGCGCGGTGGCATCGGCCTCAAGCCAGAGCGGCTTCGGTACGGCATGGCCGTAAGCCGACAGCCGCCACAGCAGCGAGGCGCCGTCGGTGATGACGTTGAGCGGCGGCGCCTGCGTGGCGGAAGGCTGGAGCACGTCGGCGTAGATCGCGAGCGCCCGCGCCGCATCGCCATGTTCGAGCGCGCCGAGCGCCTGGTGCCAGAGGATATGGCCGTGCAGAATCCCGGCGCGGCCGTAGGAGGGGATCCAGTCGTCGATGAGACGGTCGGCCTCGTCGATCGAGCCGTCCTCGAACATCGCATGCAGTACCGCGTGCGCGGCATGGGCGTTCTGCCGCCGCAGGCCGAAGCCGCGCTCGGTGACGGCGCGGCCGCGCGCGACGTCACCGTTCTCGGTCATCGCCCAGCCGTACAGCGTGAGGAACCACCAGTCCTCGCCGTAATGCTTTGCGACACGCTCGCACAGATCCTGCCGCGCCTGGTCGTGATCGGCCATGCCGGAGAAGGCGTACAGGCCGAACGCGCCGAGCGGCAGCGAGAGTACGATCGTATCGCGCGGCCAGGTATCGATGTGTTTCAGTGTCGCTGACAGTGCCTCGGGCAGCCGTCCCTCGATCGCGAGCGCCAGCGTCTCGACATGCGAGCGCTCGCGTTCATCGCCGCGCTTCGCCACAAGTTCGCGCGCCACCGCCGCCTTGGCGCGCGCGAGATCGCCCTGCTGATAGAACGAATGCAGCCGCGCCCGTGCGATATGGGCCAGCGCGAAATCCGGATCGGCCGCGGTGGCACGCTCCAGCGCCTCCGCAGCGCCAGTCCAGCCCGCGAGGATGAGGTCGACGCCCTCGCGATAGGCAGATGCCGCCTCGGGCGAGTTGGTAGAGAGCGGCAGTCCGCAGCGGTCTTCAATCGCCATCGTCGGCTCCCGCTCTCACGCCGTCCGCGCGCGGCGTCCTTCGATCGGATAGGCCGGGTCGTTGTAGCCCGGCGTCGACGGATGGCCCGGCGTCACCAGGCGGTCGATCAGCGCCTCGTCCTCGGCAGTGAAGCGATAGTCGAGCGCGTGGATGTAGTCGTCCCATTGTTCTTCCGTGCGGGGACCGGCGATCACCGAAGAGACAAAGGCTGAGTTCAGCACCCAGGCGACCGCGAGCTGGCCGGCGGTGATGCCTTTCGTCTCGGCGTGGCTCTTGATCTCCTGCGCGAGCTTCAGCGATTCCGGCCGCCATTCGGTCTGCATCATGCGGGTGTCGTTGCGGCCCGCGCGCGTCTCCTTGTCCGGAGCAGCGTCGGGCTTGTATTTGCCGGTGAGCACGCCGCGCGCCAGCGGGCTATAGCCGACGATGCCGAGGCCGTAATAGCCGCAGGCCGGAAAGTGCTCGACCTCGGGCATACGGTTCATCGCGTTGTAATAAGGCTGGCTCGCCACGGGGCGGTCGATGCCGAGCCGATCGCAGATGTTGCAGATCTCGGCGACGCGCCAGGCGCGATAGTTGGAAACGCCGAAATAGCGGATCTTGCCGGCGCGGATCAAATCGCCCATCGCGCGCACCGTCTCCTCCAGCGGCGTGGCATGGTCTTCCTTGTGCAGATAGTAGATGTCGATGTGGTCGGTGCCGAGCCGCTTCAGGCTCTCGTCAGCCGCCTGCAACACCCAGCGCCGCGACAGCCCGACACGATTAGGATCGTCGCCCATACCAGTGCCCATGGGGTTGGCGAGTTTCGTCGCGAGCACCCAGGCGTGACGGTCGTTGCCGATGGCGCGGCCGACGACCTCCTCGGAGCCGCCCTTCGAATAGGCGTCCGCCGTGTCGATGAAATTGATACCGGCCTCATGTGCCTTCGCGATGATGCGCTGTGAGGCGGCCTCATCCGTCGGCCCGCCGAACATCATGGTGCCGAGACAGATCGGCGAGACCTTGAGGCCAGAGCGGCCGAGTTGGCGGTATTGCATGGGCGGGTCCTTTGCTTCTTGTGGCAGCAGCATAGCGACCCAGTTCCGTCATTGCGAGCGCAGCGAAGCAATCCAGAAATGCGTCCGCGGAAACAGTCTGGATTGCTTCGCTGCGCTCGCAATGACGAGGTTGGGGGGACGCGCATACCCCACACTCGGTGTCATCGCCCGCGAAGGCGGGCGATCCAGTACGCCGAGACGCTAGTGATTGAGCGGAGAAGCTACGGCGTACTGGATTCCCCGCCTTCGCGGGGAATGACAGCGGTGGGTGTCGTTGGCGGCGGTGGTAGCCTGACTACGTCTCGCTACCCCGGCCCCTTCAAGATCTTGAACACGCCATTCGCCATCACCAAGCAACGGCCGTCCACTGTCACCTCGGTGCTCATGAAAATCAGGCTGCGCGTCGCGCGCACCACGCGGGGGCGGGAGATCAGGAGGTCGCCGATCTGGCCGGCCTCGACGAAATGGGTGTCGAGCTGCACGGTGGCCATGAATTCCTTGCCCGAGACATAGCGGGCGGTCATGCCGCAGGTGCGGTCGGCAAATGTCATCATCACGCCGCCCTGGACCATGCCGCGGCGGTTGTGGTGCTTGTCCTCGGTGGCAAGCGCGAATTCGTAGTGGCCGTCGACCTTGCGCTCCCAGAGCGGGCCTATCAGGTGCATGAAGCCGGTGGTCTCGAGGATGGTCCAGCCGTCTGATTTAAGCTTTGCGGCGGTCTTGTCGATCATCTCCCGGTCCGTCCTTGCTGGCGCATCTCTCCTCGTTTCATCAAGCGCGGTCTTGGTGTAGTCAAGCATCATGAGACCTTTCGACGATGCCACCAGACGGAATATCGCAGAGGCCTGCGCGGCATTCGCGCGGCTGCCTGATGCGGCCGAGCCGTCAGCATTGAAGCGTGCGGCCGTGGCGATCGCGCTGACCGCGACGGGGGATGGCGATGACACCGCGCTCCTGCTCACGCTGCGTGCATCACACCTGCGCGCCCATCGCGGTCAATGGGCTTTGCCGGGCGGACGCTGCGACGCAGGCGAGACGCCGGTCGAAGCGGCACTGCGCGAACTTGACGAGGAGCTTGGCCTCAAGCTCGG
The DNA here is from genome assembly GCF_000938285.1 of Bradyrhizobium sp. LTSP857. NCBI lineage: Bacteria > Pseudomonadati > Pseudomonadota > Alphaproteobacteria > Hyphomicrobiales > Nitrobacteraceae > Bradyrhizobium > Bradyrhizobium sp. LTSP857. Next base: position 56,076 of record NZ_JYMS01000019.1, read on the forward strand.
CAGTGGCGAGGTGCTCGGCCAACTCGACGATTATCCGACGCGCTCGGGTTATCTGATCACGCCGGTGGTGGTCTGGGCCGCCGACAGTGCCGCGATCGTTCCGAACCCTGATGAGGTCGCATCGGTCCATCGCATCTCGCTTGCGACCACCGAGCGCGAAGCGGCTTTCGATTTCGTCGCGATCCCCGAAAGCGCGCGACGCGTGATCCGCTTCCATCATCAGGCCAGCCTGATCCACGCGCCGACTGCGGCCTTGATTTATCAGTTCCGCGAGGTGCTGGCGGGACGGCAGACCCGAGTGCGGGAACTGGAACAGCCGGTGTTCGCCTGGAAGTGACGATGGTAAACGGCACGTTAACGTGACGGTTACCGGATGCTTGCTAAGAGGGCGCTATGCATCATCACCCGATTCGAAATGCCCTGACGCTGGTTCCATTTGTGCTCGTGCTGCTCGCACCAGTCGCACGTGGCGGCGATGCCGACGCGCTGCCGCCCGCCGTCAGCAATGCCAACGCTCAGCTCTTGTCGCAATTTTTTGCGCAAGGCGGCGGCGCGTCGCCGGCCGTGCTCGAATATCGCCGCAAGCTGCAAGAGTATCAGGAAATCCGCGGCGCCTTCGATGCCGATGCCGGCGCCTATTGGAGCCAGATCTCGGAGAAGCGGCGCGGCCGCAACGCCAAGCGGCGCAGCGGGCAGCAGATCACGCTCGACGATTACGTGCTGGAGCAGGCGCCGCTTTATAACGGGCCGAAGCGGCCAGTGAATCCGGAGCCGGAGGAAACGCCGGAACGGCCCGCCCGCAAGCCGCTTCCCGTGGTCGCCGATCTCCTGCGCGCGGCGCAGGACCTCTATCAGTTCACGCCGCAGCGGCCAGCGACCGAGGTCGAATTCAAGCGTGTCTATGCGCGCTACGCGCTGGCTTCAGGGCTGACGCGCGAACAGGCGGTGCGGGTGTATTCGTTCGAGACCGGCGGCACCGGCAATTACGACGTGCAGGCAGGAATTGAACATGGCGGCAAGCGCGCGATCTCGACCGCGATGGGTTATAACCAGTTGCTGACCACCAACAGCGTCGAGCTGCTGGCCGAGCAGGGCCAGGAATTCATCCGTGCGCTGAGTGAGAAAGTCGCGCAGACCTCAGGCCCGGCGCGGAAGTCGCTGGAATACAAGCTCTCTGTGCTGAAGCGCATGGTGGCGCATGCGAAGTCGGTGCCGGACACCTGGTCGGAGCATGAGAAGATCGGCGACACCGCGCAGGGCTGGGCGATGCATGCCATGGTGCTCGACATCGATGTCGGGCCGATGCTGCAAACCCACAAGCTCCTGACCTCGGTACTGTTCGCCCGCGCCAAGGGTTACGTCCGTCCGCTGAGCGCAGCCGAGCTCGAGATGATGAACCTCACCGGCGACGGTACCGGCCTCGACATGGTGACGATGCCGCAGGCGATGCGCGAGCAGGTGCCGACCTCGAACTTCTTCCAGCGCGGCGGCTACGAGCGCAACCCGGTCGCGATCCGCCACAACACGGTGGCGAAGCTGCTGGCGATCACGGATGCGCGGATGGATAGCAACAGCAACAATGGTGGGGCGCGGGAGCTGGCGGCAGCGTTTTAGGGCGCGGCAAGTTGCCGTAGGGTGGGCAAAGCGTAGCGTGCCCACCGCTTTCAATCGGAATGCGCTAGTAGACGGTGGGCACGGCGCTAACGCGCCTTTGCCCACCCTACGGATCCGGGATTGCGGCGCGTTCGCCGCCCCCTACTGATTCGACCCGAACTTGAACTTGCCGTCGCCCTCCAGATACGGGCCGCTGCGCATGTAGAGCTGGCCGTTCTGGCCGATGAAGAACAGCGTGCCCTTCGGCACCTTCTTGGCGCCCTTCAGGAGCTCGCCGGCATTGCTGGTGCCCATCTTGTAGGAGAAGGTCTTGCCTTCCTTGTCATAGGCATAGCCCGTGTCGGGGTTGAGCTCCCACGGCGTCGCCGCGGTTTGCGCGACTGCGGGTGCGGCGAAAGCACCCAGCACGGCTGCAAGCACAAAGGTCTTCGTTGAAAATGCCATCATCCCATCCTCCCCATCGTCGAGGCGTCCTGACTGAACAAATCGCGAACGGTATCTCCGGGTCAATTCTCAACTGCGCCGCAGAACATCACGTCTTGCCCAGCAGTTTGTGATTTTCCCTTCGTCCCCTCGCGACTATGTTCCGCTTTCAGTCTAGAACGCAACTCGACAAAGATATTGGTGGGGATGATTCGAATGCGCCATGTCATTAAAATTTGCTGGGCTGCTGCGTTGTCACTGACGGCGCTGGCGCCGGCCGCTCGGGCCGATGATTACCAGCTCAGCCACAACCAGCGGATTTCATGCAGCCGCGGCCTTGCCCCCGGCAAGCTCAACACCGCGACTTGCAAATCCTACACTTATCTCTTCAATACCAAGACTTCGGAATATTTCCGCTGCCAGGTCTCCCTGGCGCTGACCCGCGACAACAAGGAAGTCATCAACGTCCAGACCGATGGCGGCTGTACCAAGAAGCCGCGGATATTCGAGACCGACGGCCACTATGACTTCGACGCGACCGAGACCGAACCGCCGAACACCAATTCGTTCTTCGGCCCCGGCGGCTACTCGGTGTGGGCCGCCGACGTCAACGCGCAGAAGGTGCGCGGCTGCATCATCATCTCCTCTGGCCTCGGTTCCGACATCTCCAAGTGCCTGGACATGACGTTTCAGTAAGGGAAGCGCGCGTAGCCCGGATGGAGCGCAGCGCAATCCGGGGACAGTGATCCCGGATTACGCTTCGCTCCATCCGGGCTACAAAGAAAAAACAACAAGGGAGAACCGCGCGATGGACCGGCTCAAGGGCAAGGTTGCGATGGTGGTGGGCGCCGGCTCGATCGGACCGGGCTGGGGTAACGGCAAGGCGACCGCGGTGACGTTCGCGCGCGAGGGTGCGCAGGTGTTTTGCGTCGATCGCAACGGCGCGGCGGCCGAGGAAACGGTGAAGATCATCACGGGCGAGGGCGGCAAGGCGAGCGCGTTCACGGCCGACGTGTCGCGCGCAGCCGAGGTGGAGGCGATGGTCGCGGCGTGCCTGAAAGCTTACGGCCGCATCGACGTGCTCGACAACAATGTCGGCATCGCCGAGATGGGCAGCGTGGTCGAGGTGACCGAGGAAAGCTGGGACCGCGTCTTCAGCGTCAACCTCAAGAGCGCTTATTTCGCCATGAAGCACGTTATTCCCGTGATGGTGAAGCAGGGCGGCGGCTCCATCATCAACATCTCCTCGATCGCTTCGATCCGCCACATGGGCATCTCCTACGTCACCTACGGCACCTCGAAGGCCGCGATGAACCAGATGACGCGCACCACCGCGATCGAGTTCGCGCGCCACCATGTGCGGGTGAACGCGATCCTGCCCGGCTTGATGAAAACGCCGATGGTCGAACATTCCGCTGGCCTCGCGGCGAGCTACGCCAAGGGCGATGTCGAAGCGATGTGGCGCGCGCGTGACGCTCAAGTGCCGATGGGCCACATGGGCGACGGCTGGGACGTCGCGAATGCCGCGCTCTTTCTGGCGTCTGACGAATCGAAATATGTGACGGGGATCGAGCTCGTGGTCGACGGCGGGATCACGTGCAAGGCGGGGGCGTAGTTTACTGTCGTCCCGGCGAAGGCCGGGACCCATAACCACAGGATAAGGTTTGGCGAAGACTGGTCGCTCGGTACGCCTACTTTCCGCAATCGATGGATCACGCGGTATGGGTCCCGGCCTTCGCCGGGACGACATACTCATCCCCCCGCACTCAGCTCCGCCCGATCCAGCTCTTCCTCGACGCGATGGAACGCGTCGTCGCCGATCACTTCGGTGGCGCGGAGGCTGAAGATCGATTTTCGTGCGGCCTCGATGGCGCGGCGGCGCAGGGGATCGGCGGGCAGTTCGCCGTTGGTAATGCCGCCGTTGGGATCGTCGTCGGCCCGCATCAGGACGGCGCGATATTCGAGCCGCAGGATTTCCGCCTCTTCCGACGGATCGTCCTCGATCGCATCGAGCGCCGCGCGATAGGCGACCGCACGGGCGCGCGCGACCTCGGCGCCGACGGGATCGTCGTCCTTGAGGCCGAACGCTAGGATCAGCGGCCGCAGCGTCAGGCCCTGCACGACCAGCGTGCCCAGCACGACCGCGAACGCGCTGAACAGGATGAAATCGCGGTATGGAAAACCCTCCGGCAACGCAAAAGCGGTCGCGAGCGTGACGAGGCCGCGCATGCCGCACCAGGAGATGATGAGGCCGCCCTTCGGCGAGGCCACCTGCTTCGGATCCTTGGGATGATAGATTCCGTGCGCAATCAGCACGCGCAGTGTGGTGCGGTAGAACGTGATCCAGGCCAGCCGCACCAGGATCACCGTGAGCAGGATCCAGCCCGCCGCCACGCAATATTCCCAGCGCACGTCCTCATCGAGCCGCGCCCAGATCGGCCGCATCTGCATGCCGATCAGCATGAAGGCGAGCACGTTGAGCACGAACACCGTCGTCTCCCACACCGCATAGGACGGTACCCGCAGCCGCGCCGGCATGCGGGCCGGCGCCGTTTGCGCGATGGCGATGGCGTAGATCACGATGGTGAGGATGCCGGAGAGGCCGAGATGCTCGGCGGCAATCCAGATCATGAAGGTGGTGGCGAATTGCACGATGATCGCGCTCGGCACCTCCGTCACGCGCTCCAGAAGCAGGGGGATAATGCGTGCGGCAAGAAGTCCGGCGATGACGCTGCCGACCAATCCCAGCGCGATCGTCGGCGCGACCTCGCTCCATTTCAGATGCTCCATCGCAACCGCGCCGACCGCGATGCGATAGATCAGCAGTGCGCTGGCATCATTGAGCAGGCTTTCGCCCTCCAACACCTTCACCATGCGGTAGGGCAGCTTCACCTGGCTCAGAATCGCGACCGCGGCTGCGGCATCCGGCGGCGCTACGATCGCGCCGAGCGCCACCGCGGCAGCCCAGGGCATGTCCGGGATCAGCCGGTGCGCGACGAAGGCGACGCCGACTGTGGTCAGGCCGACCGCGGCCACGACCAAGGTCGAGACCGGAACCCAGTTGTTGCGGAGATCGCGCAGCGAGGTATCGAAGGCGGCATCCATCAGCACCGGTGCGACAAAAAGCGCCAGCGCCAGGTCGGGCTCCAGCGCCCAGGACGGGCTGTTCGGTACAAAGGCGATCAGTACGCCGCCGATCGCGAGAAAGGTCGGGTAGGGGACCTTGATCCGCCGCCCCAGCGCCGATAATGCAACGGCGCCGAGCAGAAGCGCGATGATCCATTCGAATGTCGACACGACGATCCCCGAAACAAGATTTGAGCGACGCCATAGGCTAGCATCAATCCGGCCGTATGATGGATAGTGTGGCTACAAAGCAAGAGCTTCCAAATGCGACGAGCATGCGTTTTTTCTCGCTGATTCGATTTTTCGGTGTGGCGCTGTTTTCGGCGCGGCTCTTGGCGCTCTCGCTCGGCCCGGCCCATGCCGCGACGGGCGGCGAGCCGGCCGCCGTGGTCGCGCAGGTCGACGTCGGGTCATGCCTCACTGCTGCGGCCGCTGATGATTTGGATAAGGCAGCCCCGGCCTGCGCCGCTGTTATCGACAACGAAAAGACGGCCAAGCCGGACCTGATCAACGCCCTGATCGCGCGCGGCGCGCTGTTTGCGCGGCATGACCAGATCGACCGCGCCATCGCCGACGACAGCCGCGCGTTGCAGCTCGATCCTACGTCGGCCGACCTCTTCAACGCGCGCGGCGAGCTCTGGCTGAAGAAAGGCGACAAGCCCAAGGCGGTGCAGGATTTCGGCGCAGCGCTCCGGATCGATCCGAACCACGAGAAGGCCAAGGCCAATCACAAGGCGATGGCGCGCGAACTCGAGCGGATCGGCGCGCAAATGGCGGTCGCCGGCAAGCCCAGCTTCAGTTGCGGAAGCGCGCGCCGTCCGGTGGAGAAAGCGATCTGCGCCAACCATGAGCTCGCCGATCTCGATCGTGAGGTCTATGCCGCCAACGCCCGCGTGCTGCGCGAAGCCCGCAATGCCGGCGAGGCAAAAGCGCTCCAGCGCGAGCAGGATGATTTCATCGCGCGCCGCAATGCCGGGTTCGGTCGGCCGGGGTATGATTTGAAGAAGGCGATGCAGGATAGGCTGCAACGGCTGAACGGGGTGGACGGGTACTAGCGGCGGTCTTCGCCTCTCCCCGCAAGCGGAGCGAGGGGAGTGCAGGCGGCGGTTCGTCCCTCACGGCTTGAACCGAACCCCTGCCCGCCGCGACAACGGTGAAAACCTGATGTCACGGAGTAATGCTCATGTGCGGCACGCGTCCTTCCGCGCAAACGTCCAAAATCCCGCTGCGTGCCTTCCTGCTCGGCACTGCGATGAGCCTCGTACTCGCTGGCCCGGCCTCGGCCGCCGTCGATTGTGTGTCCGGCAGCAAGGCCACCCCGGCCGAGCTGATCCCGGTGTGCGGTGCCATCATCGATCGGGCCACAAATTCAACGTCCGATCGGGCCGCGGCGCTGCTGGTGCGCGCTGATGCCAATGCGCGGACCTCGGGCGGTCTTACGGCGGCGCTGCGGGATATCGACCGCGCCATCGCGCTCGACGGCAAGAATGCACGGGCCTGGCGTCTGCGCGGCGACCTCCTGCGCGAGGCCGGCGGTGATCTCAACCGGGCGACAGCTGACCTCAGCAAGGCGATCGAGCTCGATCCGCAGGACGCGGAGGCCTATGAACTGCGCGGCGTGGCCTACACCAACCAGCGCCGGCTCGACCGCGCGCTCGCCGATTACGACCAGGCGATCAAGCTGAAGCCGGATTATGCGCAGGCCTGGTCCGACCGCGGCGCGACCTACTATCTCAACGGTGACAACGACAAGGCGGTCAGCGATCTCAGCGAAGCCTTGCTGCTCGATCCGAACCGGGCGCGCAGCTACACCAATCGCGGCGCTGCCTACAAGAAGCTCGGCCAACTCGACAAATCGATCGCTGACGACAGCGACGCGATCAGGCTCGATCCAAAGGTGCCGGAGTATTACGACAATCGCGGGCTGTCGCTGGCCGCAATGAAGGACTACGACAAGGCGATCGCCGATTACGACCAGGCGCTGCGGTTGGCGCCGCGCCCGAATTTTTTCACCAACCGCGGTGATTCCTACCAGTTCAAGGGTGAGTTCGGCGCCGCGCTCAGCGACTACAATGACGCGCTGAAACTCGATCCGAATTTCGCGCAGACCTACAACAACCGCGCCGTGCTCTATACCAAGATGGGCGACCGCAAGAAGGCGCTGGCCGATTACGAGACCGCGCTGCGGCTCGATCCCGGCAACGCGAACGCCGCAGACGGCCGCCGCACCATGATGGCGGAGATCGCGAAGTTCGGCGCCGCGCCGCCGCGCCCGTTGGCCGCGAATTCCGGCAACGGCCCGTCATTCGATTGCGCGGATGCGAAGCGCGAGGTGGAGAGGGTGATCTGCGCCGATCCGCAGCTTGGCATGCTCGACCGCCGGCTCGCCGAGGCCTATGAACGCGTGCTGAAATCGATGAGCCGGCGCTCGGCCGCTGATCTGCGTAAATCCCAGCACGATTTCCTCGCCACCCGCGATGCCAGCTTCCGCCGACCCGGCTACGATCTGAAGAAGGTCATGCAGGACCGGTTGCAGCGGCTGAATGCGATGGAGAGCTGAGCGGCGTTCGCGATCTACGTCTCCCCTTGTAAGCGCGGAGAGAGGGAGAAGGCGTTCTTTCAGCTTGAACCGCGGCCCGTTCCCGGGAAAATACCCCTCAAACAAGGCCGGCACTTGATCCGGGTCATGGCGGGATTTCTGTCCTGCCGTCTGGTCAAAGCCAGGCGAATAAAGGGAACGGGAGCGCGGGCATGACCATCCAGAGCAAGAGCAGCTATCACGAGGTCCATGCGCGCTCGCTGGCCGATCCCGAGGCGTTTTGGGCCGAGGCGGCGAAGGAGATCGACTGGATCGAGCCGCCGAAAAAGATCTTTGATCCAGCACAGGGCGTCTACGGCCGCTGGTTCACAGGCGGTGTCGTCAACACCTGCTACAACGCGCTCGATCGCCATGTCGAGCGCGGTCGCGCCGACCAGGTCGCGCTGATCCATGATTCGCCGCTGACCAATTCGGTCACCAAATTCACCTATGCCGAGCTGCTGGCCGAGGTACATGCGCTCGCCGCGATCATGCAGGATTTCGGCGTCGCCAAGGGCGACCGCGTCATCCTCTATATGCCGATGGTGGCGGAGGCCGTGGTGGCGATGCTCGCCTGCGCGCGCATCGGCGCGGTGCATTCCGTTGTGTTCGGCGGTTTTGCCGCGAAGGAGCTCGCCACCCGCATCGACGATGCGCAGCCAAAACTCATTCTGTCTGCGAGCTGCGGCATCGAGCCCGGCCGCATCGTGCACTACAAGCCGCTGCTCGACGAGGCGATCAGGCTTGCGGGAAGCAAGCCGAAGGCCTGCATCGTGCTGCAACGTCCACAACACATCTGCGACCTCACGCCAAAGCGCGACTACGATTGGGCGAGCCTGCGCCGCAAGGCGATGAACGACAGCAAGAAAGCCGCTTGCGTGCCGGTCGCCGCCACCGATCCGCTCTACATCCTCTACACCTCGGGCACGACCGGCATTCCCAAGGGCGTCGTGCGCGACAATGGCGGCCATCTCGTCGCGGTGAAATGGTCGATGTTCAACCTCTATGGCGTCAAGCCGGGCGAGGTCTGGTGGTGTGGCTCCGACATCGGCTGGGTAGTCGGTCACAGCTACATCATCTACGGCCCGCTGCTGCATGGCGCGACCTCGATCATGTATGAGGGCAAGCCGGTCGGCACGCCCGATGCCGGCGCGTTCTGGCGCGTCATCAGCGAGCACAAGGCGGTGGCCTTCTTCACCGCGCCGACCGCGTTCCGCGCCATCCGGAAAGAGGATCCGGAAGGCAAGTTCATCCGGCAATACGATCTGTCGACATTCCGCACGCTGTTCCTCGCCGGCGAGCGCGCCGATCCGCCGACGGTGGAATGGGCGGAGCAGCAGCTCAAGGTGCCGGTGATCGACCATTGGTGGCAGACCGAGACCGGCTGGTGCATCGCCGGCAATCCGGTGGGGTTGGGCATGCTGCCGGTGAAGCACGGCTCGCCGACGGTGCCGATGCCAGGTTATCAGGTCGATGTGGTGGATGAAGCGGCCAAGCCGGTCGGTCCCAACATCATGGGCTCGATCGTCATCAAGCTGCCGATGCCGCCGGCCTGCCTGCCGACGCTGTGGAATCAGGACGCACGCTTCAGGGAAGCTTACCTCACCGAATTCCCCGGCTACTACAAAACCTCCGACGCCGGCTACAAGGACGAGGACGGCTATGTCTTCGTCATGGGCCGCACCGACGACATCATCAACGTTGCCGGCCATCGTCTCTCCACCGGCGGCATGGAGGAGATTTTGGCCTCGCATCCCGATGTCGCCGAATGCGCCGTGCTCGGCATCAAGGATGCGATCAAGGGCGAGGTGCCCTGCGGCTTCCTGGTGTTGAAGTCTGGTGTGAAGCGCGCACCCGCCGAGATCGAGAAGGAGATCGTAGCACTTGTGCGCGACCGGCTCGGCCCCGTCGCCGCCTTCAAGCTCGCCATCACCGTCGGCCGCCTGCCCAAGACGCGGTCGGGAAAAATTTTGCGCGGCACCATCAAGAAGATCGCCGACGGCGAGGTGTGGACGATGCCGGCGACGATCGAGGATCCGAAGGTGCTGGACGAGATCGGGGAGGCGCTGAAGGGGAGGGTGTAGGTTCGCGTCTTGCGACGCCACTGCTCCGATCTCGGTTGTCATCACCCGCGAAAGCGGGGAATGACAGCGAGCGGGGAGCGGCGTCCGCGGACTTACATTTTCCTCATTCGGCGCTACAAGTGCCGGACAATAGAGGACCCTTGATGCCGCTCTCCACTGCGCCGCGCCTGCTCACTGCCGTGCTGCTCGCCATGGCGCTCTCCGCCTGCTCGGCGCGCTACCAGACGCCGACGGCGATGGGCGGTGACGACGACGATGCGGTCTGCCAGAGCCGCGGCTATGCATCCGGCTCGCCCGAATACGTGGCCTGCCGCAAGGACCGTGACGTTCAGCGCAATGCCGCAGTCGCCCGTTCCGACCGCCGCCAGCGCGATCTCGGCGAGTACATGCTCAACCATCCGGAGCGGCCGTAAGGCGCGACGCCGGAGAGGATCAAACAAAAACGCGGCAGGTCGCCCCGCCGCGTCTGAATCGTATTCGATAGCGAATGGAGAGCGAAGGACTACTCCTCCTCTTGCTCCTGCTTCTTGCCGCCGAGCGTCTTCAGCTTGGCGAACACTGCGTCGACGTTGAGGTCGTCGCTCGACTTCTCCGCCGGCTCGAACTCGTCCTTCTTGGTGGTCTCGGACGCCGGCAGCAGCGTCGCGCCGCCATAGGCTGTGTCGATCGGCTTTTCCTTGGCCGCGCGCGCCACCTCGAAATCGAGCTCGATCTGCGAGCAGAGACCGAGCGTCACCGGATCGATCGGCGTCAACGACGAGGTGTTCCAGTGGGTGCGGTCGCGGACGCTCGCGATCGTGCTCTTGGTGGTGCCGACCAGGCGCATGATCTGGGCATCCTTGAGCTCGGCATGGTTGCGCAGCAACCAGAGGATGGCGCTCGGGCGCTCGTGGCGGCGCGACACCGGGGTGTAGCGCGGACCCTTGCGCTTGGGCTGGGGCGGCAGGATCACCTTGCTCTCCTGGAGGCGGAGCCGGGCATCCGGGTTCTTCTCGGCCTTCTCGATCTCCTCGCGGCTCAGCTGGCCGTTGGAAATGGGGTCCATGCCCTTGATGCCCTGGGCGGCGTCGCCGTCCGCGATCGCCCGGATCTCCAGCGGATGCATCTTGGTGAAATCGGCGACCTGGTCGAAGGTCAGCGCGGTGTTGTCGAGCAGCCAGACGGCGGTCGCCTTGGGCATCAGAGGTGCGTTGCTCATGGCAAATCTCCTTTGTGCTTCGCCCACCCCTTTGGAGGCGAAGCCGGTGGTCATCAGCGATGACTGGGAATTCGCGCTATATAAGCCCGGAGGGGGTAGCCACGCAATGGTTCTGCTATAGATAGTGCCTTGACAGCGCCCGAAAGGGGGCCCAATTCCCTGTAAGCCCGTACCCAAGCCCTATTCCATTCATCGACCGCTTCCCGCCCATTTGGCAGGTGATTCGGTCCCGAGATTGCTCAATGTCAGCCAAACCAGACCTCAAGATCGTGCTTTGTTCTCCCCGCGGCTTCTGCGCCGGGGTGGTCCGGGCGATCGATACCGTGGAACGGGCGCTCGATAAGTATGGCGCCCCGGTCTATGTTCGCCATGAGATTGTGCACAACAAATACGTCGTCGATGGGTTGAAAAAGAAGGGCGCGATCTTCGTCGAGGAGCTCGCCGAGATTCCGGTAAACACCACTGCGCCGGTGGTCTTCTCGGCCCATGGCGTGCCGAAGTCGGTCCCGTCAGACGCCCAGTCCCGCAATCTGTTCTCGCTGGACGCGACCTGCCCGCTGGTGACCAAGGTGCACCGCGAGGCCGCGATCCATTTCAAGCGCGGCCGCGAGATCTTCCTGATCGGCCATTCCCATCACCCCGAAGTGGTCGGCACGCTCGGCCAGCTTCCGGTTGGTGCGGTGACGCTGATCGAGACCGCCGAGGACGCCAAGACCATCGCGCCGAAGGATCCGAACAACCTCGCCTTCGTGACCCAGACCACGCTGTCGATCGACGACACCGCGGAGATCGTGGCGCTCTTGAAGGAGCGCTTCCCGAACATCAACGGGCCGCACAAGGAAGACATCTGCTACGCCACCACCAACCGCCAGCTCGCGGTCAAGAAGGTGGCGCCGGTGGTCGACGCCCTGATCGTGGTCGGTGCGCCGAACTCGTCGAACTCGCAGCGCCTGCGCGAAGTCGCCGAGCGCGAGGGCTGCCCGATCGCGGTGCTGGCGCAGCGCGCCACCGAGATCGACTGGAAACGGTTCGAGAACATCACCAGCCTTGGCATCACCGCGGGCGCCTCGGCGCCGGAGGTGATCGTCGAGGAGATCATGGACGCCTTCGCCGAGCGCTTCACGCTGCATGTGGAGACGGTCTCGGCCGCGGAAGAGAACGAGTTCTTCCCGCTGCCGCGCCAGGTGCGCCCCGAAGCCGCCGCCGAGTAGACTTTTATGGCGGTCTACACCGACGTTGCCGCCGACGAGCTTGCGGATTTCCTGAAGCAATATGATCTCGGCGAATTGCTCTCCTACAAGGGCATCGCCGAGGGCGTCGAAAACTCCAACTTCCTGCTGCACACGACTCAAGGCTCGTTCATCCTCACGCTCTATGAGAAGCGTGTGGCGAAGAACGATCTGCCGTACTTCCTCGCGCTGATGACGCATCTCGCCGAGCACGGCATCAATTGCCCGCTACCGGTGAAGGCGAAAGACGGCGAGGCGCTGCGCGAGCTGGCGGGACGGCCGGCGGCGATCATCACCTTTCTCGAAGGCGTCTGGCCGCGCAAGCCGAGCGCCGCGCATTGCGCCGGCGTCGGCGACGCGCTGGCGAAGATGCATCTGGCCGGCGCCAATTTCGCGGTTCAGCGCGCCAACGCGCTCTCGGTCTCGGGCTGGCGGCCACTGTTCGATGCGGCAGCACACCGGGCCGACGAGGTGCAGCCGGGTCTGCGCGCATTTCTCGCTGCCGAGCTCGACACGCTCTCGAGCGGCGTCTGGCCGCACAATTTGCCCGAAGGCGTGATCCACGCCGATCTCTTCAACGACAACGTCTTCTTCCTCGGCGACCAGCTCTCGGGCATCATCGACTTCACCTTCGCCTGCAACGATATGCTGGCCTACGACGTCGCGATCTGCCTCAACGCCTGGTGTTTTGAGCCGGATCATTCCTTCAACGTCACCAAGGCCCGCGCTTTCCTCAATGCCTATGGCCGGGTGCGCAAGCTGAGTGAGGCCGAGGAGGCCGCGCTGCCGTTGCTGGCGCGTGGCGCGGCAATCCGCTTCCTGCTGACGCGGCTGGTCGACTGGCTCAACGTGCCGCCTGGTGCGCTGGTGAAGCCGAAGGATCCTTTGGAATATGTCCGCAAGCTGCGCTTCCACCAGAGCGTCTCAACCGCGCGCGACTATGGGCTGATGCCGTCAGGACTGGTCGCGTGAGCGAGCTTCCCACTGTCACGATCTATACGGACGGCGCCTGCTCGGGAAATCCGGGGCCCGGCGGCTGGGGCGCGATCCTGAAGTTCGGCGACAAGGAGAAGGAGCTGAACGGCGGCCTGCTGCACACTACCAACAACCAGATGGAATTGATGGCGGCGATCTCCGCGCTGGAAGCGCTGAAGAAGCCGTGCACCGTCGATCTCTACACCGACAGCCAATATGTCCGGCAGGGCATCACCGGCTGGATCCACGGCTGGAAGCGCAACGGCTGGCGCACCGCCGACAAGAAGCCGGTGAAGAATGTCGAGCTATGGCAACGGCTCGATGCCGCGCTGAAGGCCCATGACGTGCGCTGGCACTGGGTCAAGGGCCACGCCGGCCATCCGGAGAATGAACGTGCGGATCAGCTCGCGCGTGATGGGATTGTGAAGGCGCGAACGCAGCAGCGGGTGGCGGAGTAGGGGCGGCGCATTTTGCTTGTGCCGTCGTCTCGCGCCCCAGGCCCTACCGTCATCCCGGCGAAGGCCGGGATCCATAACCACAGGATCAAGTTTGGCGGAGACTCGCGGTTGCCAGCTCGCGCCGCAACTCTACCCTGGGGTTATGGGTCCCGGCCTTCGCCGGGACGACACCGAGTATGTAGCTGAAAGCGTTGGTCGCCTCAGAGCTGCCCGAGCAGCGTATCGCCGCCGGACACCTCGACCTTGCCGGGCATCGCCTCGAGGTTCAGCTTCTTGACCACGCCGTCCTCGATCAGCATCGAATAGCGCTTGGAGCGGATGCCGAGGCCGTTGGCCGAAGCATCGAGCTCCATGCCGATCGCCTTGGTGAAGTCGGCATTGCCGTCAGCGAGGAAGGTGGCCTCGTCGCGCTGGTCGGTGTCGCGCTTCCAGGCGTTCATGACGAAGGCGTCGTTGACGGAGATGATGGCAATGCTGTCGACGCCCTTGTCCTTGATGGCGTAGGCGTTGAGGAAGATGCTCGGCAGATGCATCTTGTGGCAGGTGCCGGTATAGGCGCCGGGCACGGCGAACAGCGCCACCTTCTTGCCCTTGAAGATATCGTCGGTGGTCTTCACCTGCGGGCCTTCCGCCGTCATCACGCGGAATTTCGCCTCGGGCAGCTTGTCGCCAATCTGGATGGTCATCATTAGTCTCCGTGGAAAGGGGCCGAGGCTGTTCTAGAGCATTTTACGCGGAGAGGGAAACGGCTTCACCGCTGTGTGATGAGGCACATCTGCGGCTACATCTTCGGTGTCGTCCCGGCGAAGGCCGGGACCCATAGCCACAGGACGTGATTTGGCGAAGACTCGTCGTTCGGAGCGGCGAACATGCGCCATTGATGGATTCCGCGGTATGGGTCCCGGCCTTCGCCGGGACGACGATGAAATCCTCGCAATGACGGTGGAGAGGCGAGCCTACGCCGCCTCCGCCTTCTTCTCGTCCCGCAACTGCCGGCGCAAAATCTTGCCGACATTGGTCTTCGGCAAATCGGCGCGGAATTCGATGTGCTTGGGCACCTTGTAGCCGGTGAGCTGCCCCTGGCAGAACTTGACCACATCTTCCGCCGTAAGGTTTGGATCCTTCTTCACCACAAAGGCCTTCACCGCCTCGCCGGACTTGGAATCGGGGATGCCGATCACGGCGCATTCGAGCACGCCCGGATGGCTCGCGATCACTTCCTCGATCTCGTTCGGATAGACGTTGAAGCCCGAGACCAGGATCATGTCCTTCTTGCGGTCGACGATCTTGGAGTAGCCCTTCTCGTCCATCACGCCGATGTCGCCGGTGCGGAAATAGCCGTCGGCCGTCATCACCTTGGCGGTCTCTTCCGGCCTGTTCCAGTAGCCCGCCATCACCTGCGGACCCTTGGCGCAGATCTCGCCGGGCTGGCCGAGCGGCACCTCATTGCCGTCGTCGTCGCGGATCGAGATCCAGGTCGACGGGACGGGAATGCCGATGGTGCCGTTGAACTCCGAATTGGTCGCGGTGTTGCAGGTCAGCGTCGGCGCCGTCTCCGACAGGCCGTAGCCTTCGGCGATCGAGCATCCGGTGAGCGCCTTCCACTGCTCGGCGACCGGGCGTTGCACCGCCATGCCGCCTCCGTTGGAGATCTTCAGCTTGGAGAAGTCGAGGTTCTTGAAGTCGGGATGGTGCATCAGGCCGTTGTAGAGCGTGTTGACGGCCGGGAAGCTGTTGACCTGGTATTTGGCCAGCTCCTTGATGAAGCCCGCGATGTCGCGCGGGTTGGGAATCAGGAGATTGCAGCCGCCGGCGCGCACCGCGAGCAGGTAACAGGCTGTCAGCGCGAAGATGTGATAGAGCGGCAGCGCGCAGACGATCAGGAGCTGGTCGATCTGCGGCGGCTGCGCCAGCGCCGGCTGGAGCCAGGCGTCGTTCTGCAAGACGTTGGCGACGATGTTGCGGTGGAGCAGGGTCGCGCCCTTGGAGACGCCGGTGGTGCCGCCGGTATATTGCAGGAAGGCGACGTCGCCCGGCGACAGCTTTGGCTTGTTGAAGGTCAGACTGCGGCCGGCCGAGAGCGCGTCGTTGAACGACACCGCGCCCGGCAGCGAATACGCCGGCACCATCTTCTTCACGCGGCGGACGACCAGATTGACGATCACGCCCTTGAAGCCGAGCAGGTCGCCCATGCTGGCCACGATGACATTCTTCACCGCCGTCTTGGCGATCACCTGCTCGACGGTGTGAGCAAAATTCTCCAGCACGATGACGACTTCGGCGCCGGAATCCTTGAGCTGATGCTCGAGCTCGCGCGGCGTGTAGAGCGGGTTGACGTTGACCACCGCGAAACCGGCGCGCAGCACGGCGGCGGTCGCGATCGGATATTGCAGCACGTTCGGCATCATGATCGCGACGCGCGCACCGCGCTGGAGGCCGCGGCCTTGCAGGTAAGCGCCGAGCGCCAGCGACATCTGGTCGAGGTCGCGGTAGCTGATCGACTTGTCCATGCAGATGAACGCCTTGCGGTCGGCGAACTTGGTAAAGCTCTCCTCCAAGAGGTCGACCAGCGATGCGTATTGGGTCGGCTCAATATCAGCGGGCACGCCGGGCGGATATTGCTTGAGCCAGATGCGCTCCATGGAAACTCCCCTCTCTTGACCTGAGCCCGTTGTGTCTCGGGCTTGCCTCATTGCCGGCAGTATCGAGCCTGCCGGAACGGCTGGCAAGCGGTCGAGGCTTAGGGCAAAGGCCGAAAAGTGGCTACTGGAATTGTCGCAAACCGCTGCCGCAAGTGCGAAGTGCGGGTGCAGCGTAACGGGTTTGCGCCACTAACCTAGCTGTTGTTCGGCGCGGGCTTGGCCGCAGGCTTGGTGGCCGCCTTGGGTGCTGCCTTGGGCTTGGCGGGCTTGGCCGCCTGATCGCCGCTCGCGGCCGGCTTCGCCGCCGCATCGGGCTTGGCCGCGGCGTGCTTGATCGCAGCCGGCTTGGCTGCGCTCTTGGTGTCAGGCTTCGCAGCATCCGGCTTTGCCGTCGCCGTCTTGCCATCCGTCTTGGCGTCGCTGCCGGCGTCGGGTTTCTTGGCGACGCGCGACTTCTTGCCACGCGGCTTCGGGGTGGCCTGCTGGTCGGCGTCGGCCGCGACCGCTGCGATCAGGGCGGTGCCGGTGCGGGTCGGCCCGGTGTAGACAATCACGGGCTCCGCGGCCGCCGGGGCCGAGGCCATCAACTCGGAGGCCTTCATCAGGGGCGGTTGAAGCCCCGCGGTGAAGAACGTCACCTGGGCTTCACCGCCGGTGGCGGATGCCGATCCGGACGTGCCGCCATTGGTCGCGATCAATGCATCGTCATCGTCGCTGGCGGGCCGCTTGCGGTGACCGCCGCACATCTCCTCGCGCAGGTTCGGCGGCGAGGCGTCGACCGGCACGAGGTTTTCGACGGTGCCGAGCGAAGGACGCAGCCACGACAGATTGTCTTGGCTGAAGCCGCGCTCCAGCAGCTGCGCCGCCTTCACCGCGCGCGCGGTGCCCGAGTTCGCGCCGAGCACAACCGCGATCAGCCGGCGGCCGTTACGCGTGGCCGAGGCCACGAGGTTGTAACCGGAGGCGCAGATGAAGCCGGTCTTGAAACCGTCGGCGCCGGGATAGCGACCGATCAGCTTGTTGAAATTCCCCGTGACGCGCTTGCCGAGGCGGATCGCCGGGATGTGCACGAAATATTCGTACTCCGGCAGGTCGCGCAGGAACGAGCGCGCGAGAATGCCGAGGTCGCGCGCGGACGTGATCTGGCCGTCGGCGGGCAGGCCGTTGGGATTGACGTAGCTCGTCTGCGTCATGCCGAGCTTCTTGGCGGTATCGTTCATCATCACCGAGAAGCCGTCGATCGAACCGCCTACGCCTTCGGCGAGCACCACGGCCATGTCGTTCGCCGACTTGACCAGCATCATCTTCAGCGCGTTGTCGACGGTGAGCTGCGTTCCCGGACGGAACCCCATCTTCGACGGCGATTGCGAGGCCGCGGTCGGCGAC
Source organism: Bradyrhizobium sp. LTSP857 (assembly GCF_000938285.1). Classification (NCBI taxonomy): domain Bacteria; kingdom Pseudomonadati; phylum Pseudomonadota; class Alphaproteobacteria; order Hyphomicrobiales; family Nitrobacteraceae; genus Bradyrhizobium; species Bradyrhizobium sp. LTSP857. Next base: position 73,789 of record NZ_JYMS01000019.1, read on the forward strand.
ACCGTGATCAAGGTGTCGAGCGTGATCTTGCCGTCCTTCACCGCCTTCAGCGTCACATAGGCGGTCATGATCTTGGTGACGGACGCCGGGTACCAGGGAATGGTGGCATTATCCGCCTGCAACACCTTGCCGCTGTCGGCCTCGATCAGAAGCAGCGCTTCGGCATGCGCCGTGCGCGGTGCGAGCAGCGCAGCAACTGCGAGAGCCGCGGCGAACAGGTTGAACAGGGGTTTGCGAAGCAGCGGGCGAAAGGCGTGCACTATCCGATTCCGGTCCTTGGAGACCCGCCGGTTCCGGGCGGCTCTCGTGATCTTTGTTCGGTTCTGAAATCCAGCGGCGCCGCTTGCGGCGTCGCAAACCTATACCGGCTCTTGCGTCGAGAATAGGGGTTTCCACCCGGTATTCCGCAATGAAATAGGCCGAATTTCGACGGTCCTGCGGGGACTTGCTAGGGGGATTTGGCCGCGGTCGCGATAGCCTCACCCGGTGTCACGCTGGCCCGCGGATTCGTTTGCGATTGCTCCTGCACCATGAACTGGGCCTTGGCGAGCTCGGCGAAATGGCCGCCTTTGGCCACGAGTTCATCGAAAGTTCCGCTTTCGGTGACCCGTCCGTTGTCGAACACCAGGATTCGCGTGGCGTTGCGGATGGTGGAGAGGCGGTGGGCGATCACGAAAGTGGTTCGGCCCTTCATCACTTCATCGAGAGCGGCGTTCACCTTGGCCTCGGTGACGGCGTCCAGCGCACTGGTCGCTTCGTCCAGGATCAGGAGCGGCGGGTCCTTGAGCAGCGCGCGCGCGATCGACAGCCGCTGCCGCTCGCCGCCGGACAGCATGCGGCCGCGCTCGCCGGCATTGGTCTCGAAGCCGCCGCTGCGCTCGATGAATTCAAGCGCCTGCGCACGCTCGGCTGCCTTGCGCATCTCGGCTTCGGTCGCATCCGGCTTGCCGACGCGCAGATTCTCCGCGATCGAGCGGTTGAACAAGAGCGCCTCCTGGAACACCACGCCGATGTTCCGCCGCAGCGATGTCAGCGTGACGCCGCGCACGTCCATGCCGTCGATCCTGATGAATCCGGACTGCGGATCGAAGGCGCGATGCAGCAGCGCGATCGCAGTGGACTTGCCGGCGCCGGTCGGGCCGACCAGCGCGATGGTCTGGCCGGGCAGCGCGGTAAAGGAGAGATCTTCGACCGCCGGCCGCTTGCCGTCATAGGAGAAGGTGACGTCGTTGAATTCGACGAGGCCGGAGAGCCTGCCGGCATCGATCGCGTCGGAACGGTCGTGCACCGCGGGCACGGCATCGAGCACGTTGAAGAACTCGCGCAGGCGCGGGGCTTCCATGAAGACGTTGTTGATGAAGCTCACGACCTGCTCGAGCTTCTGGATCAGCAGCGTGGCGAAGCTCACGAACATCACGATCTCGCCGACCGAGGTGAGCCCCTGGTCGTGCAGCGAGATGCCGAGCGTGAAGATCGCGAGCACCGTGATGGTGGTGGAGGCGCGCGTGATGACGGTGACAAGCGCCCACCAGGACAAGACCGGCATCTGCGCCTCGAGCAACTGACTGGCGACGGAGCGCAAGCCCTGCACCTCGGATTCGACGCGCACGAAGCTCTGCACCAGCGCGACATTGCCGAGCGCGTCGGAGGCGCGCGCGGAAAGCTCGCTATAGTGCTCCTCGACCTGCATCTGCATGCCAAAGGTTCTGCGCACGACGAAGGTCGTCAGCGCGGTGAAGACGATGCAGAGCACGAACAGGAGGATGGCGAGCCGCCAGTTCAGATAGAGCGACAGCGGCAGCAGTACTATGACCGACAGGATTGCCGCAAAGTGCTCGCGGAAGAAGCCGAGCCAGAGCCGCCACAGCGCATCGGTGCCGTTGAGCATCACTTTCATCAGCCGGCCCGAATGGGTGCCCGAGTGGAAGGTCAGCGGCAGTTGCAGGATGTGCTCGAAATAGTCAGTCAGCACCGCCTGGCGCTGGCGATGCGAGAGCCGGTCGGCTTGCAGCGCCACAAGCGCGCTACAGGCGATGGTGAACAGCCCGAATGCGACCCATGCCATCAGGAACGGCCAGGCCGAGTTCGATCCGGCCACCGACTTGCCGGAGAGCACGTCGACGATGCGGCCGAACAGCACCGGTTCGGCGAATTGCGAGGCGGCAAGCAGAAGATTGGCAAACGCCAGCAGCCAGCCCAGCCGCGCCTCCTTGCCGAGCAGCTCGAGAACACGGGTGTAGAGGCTGAAAATGGACATGAAGGAGGCACTAACCCAGGCAACCGGTGAGACGGCGAGGTGACATTTTAAGCAGGGATGGCCCGCGAGATACAGCGGAAGCTTCCGGTTATCTTCAGTTGATCAACTCCCCGCTCGCGAAAGCTGATGGACGCGTCCTCCGAATCCGAAATTCCTTGGGCAAAATTTCTTGGGTCTGCGCCGCAACAGTTTGGTGTCGCTTTAGCCCGCCGTTCGCCGCCGTCCTGAAACTCCAATATGAACGACGGATGAGCGGCAGTTGCGTCATGATCACGCAACCCCGTTCAGCTTCTGTTGGGGTTGGGGAACCCAACATGGGATGCGGGTGTTGAAGGGCATGAGCCTGTCTCTAGGCACCATTGAAGGTCCCAAGGAGGGTCCAAGGCATGTTTGACCGATTTTCGAAATTTGCCGGCCGCAAGGCCGTTCTCGCCACCGCGGCGGTGCTGGCGCTGACCACCGTCGCCCCCACCGCGTCGTTCGCTGGCGGCCGCCACTGGCATGGCGGCGGCGGGGGGGCTTTCGCCGGCGCAGCCATTGCCGGTATCGTCGGCACCGGGCTTGCGATCGCCGCGAGCCGCAACGCCTACGCCTATGACGACGGTCCCTATTATGGCGGTCCGGCCTACTACAGCGGCCCTGCCTATTACGGCAACGGCCCCTATTACGGCCCGGGCCCGGACTACCAGTATCAGCGCTACGGTGGCACCGCGCCGTCCGAGATGTGCGGTCAGGGCCACTACACGAACTGCTACTAGCTTTGGCTACCAAAGGTTGACCAAAACAGGCCGTCGCGCTTGCCGCGCCGGCCTGTTTTGGCTTTATTGTCAGGCGTTAACGCGTCCGCCATTGGTTTAGAGTAGTTTTGAGTACCATGAGTGATTCGCTTGAGCGGCTATATCTGGCTGTGCTCGCGGCCAAGGATCTTGATCCGGCAACATCGCGCACCGCGCGGCTGTTTCAGCGCGGCCCCTCCAAAATGGCGAAGAAGCTGGCCGAAGAGGCCATCGAGGTCGTCATCGACGCGGTCAACGGCGATAGCCAAGCCGTGATCCGGGAGAGCGCCGATCTGCTCTACAATCTGACCGTGCTCTGGGCCTCGGCCGGCGTGCGTCCCGAGGATGTCTGGCGCGAGATGACTCGGCGTGAGGACATGCTCGGCATTGCCGAGAAGCTGCCGAAGTCTTCCATGAAGCTGCCCAAAGTCGCGTCACCGCGCGTGGCGGCGCGGCGGCCAATTGTCGCGCTCGAGGGCCGCGTGGCGCGCAAGCGCCACTAAAATCGTCACAAAACTCGCGATGGACAAATCCGCCCCATGGTGCTTCATCGCGGCGCCATGCTGAAACGTATCTACGACTGGTGCATCGACGCCGCCCACAAGCCTTACGCGCTCTGGATCATGGGCGCCGTGGCTTTCGCCGAAAGCTCCTTCTTTCCCGTCCCTCCGGACGTGATGCTGATCCCGATGTCGCTGGCGCGCCCGCAGCGCGCCTGGCTCTACGCGGCGATCTGCACCGCGACCTCGGTGGTGGGCGGCCTGCTCGGCTACGCCATCGGCGCGCTGCTGTTTGACTCGGTCGGCCACTGGCTGATCCAGGTCTACGGTCTCGGCGACAAGGTCGATGCGTTCCGCGCCTCCTATGCGGAATGGGGCGCGGTGATCATCCTGCTCAAGGGGCTGACGCCGATCCCCTACAAGCTCGTCACCATCACCTCGGGCTTTGCCGGCTATAATATCGGCCTGTTCATCCTGTGCTCGATCGTGGCGCGCGGTGGACGCTTCTTCATCGTGGCGATTCTGCTCAACCGCTATGGCGACTGGATCCGGGTCAGGATCGAGAAGCATCTTGGATTGTGGGTCGCGCTTGGCGCCGCCGTGCTGGTGCTAGGCTTCGTCATCGCGATCAAGCTGATCTAAACCTCAATGCTTTGCCGCTGCGCCGGCTTCGGTTACGGTTGCCGTCATGATGGTTCGATCCGGCAATCCGGCGGTGCGGCTGGGGTGGCTTGTTTCAGCGATGCTGCTGGTCCTGCTCGGCTCCGGCGGGGCCGGTTGGCCGCAATCGACGCCGCCGGCGCTCGGTCTCCAGGAGCAGGGGTCGCAGGCCGCGCCAGCACCACCGCCATCGACGTCGGCGCCCTCGGCGCGCGAGGAAAATCCCGGGCTGATCAACGAAATGGGCAAGCTGTTCGACAAGCTGCCCTCGTTGCTGCCGCCGATCAAAAGCCCGAGCGAGACCATGAACGATCTGTCGCGGCTGGCGAAGCCGTCCACCATGGTCTCGGGGCGCGCGGCCTGCCCGGTCTCGTCAAACGGCGCGCCCGACTGCAAGCAGGCCGCCGACCAGCTCTGCCAGAGCAAGGGCTACAAGGAAGGCAAGAGCCTGAACGCCGACTCCGCCGAAAAATGCTCGGCCAAGGTTTTGATCCCGGGCCGAGCCCGCAAGCCGGATGACTGTCGCACCGATACTTTCGTGACCAGCGCGCTGTGCCAGAACTGATGCGATAGCCTGCGCGCATGCAACAAGGAGCACCCATGAGCCGTACAGAGCAGGATTTCCTCGGACAGCGTGAGATCGCCGACGACATCTACTACGGCGTCCAGACCATCCGCGGGAAGGAGAACTTCCACATCACCGGCATTCCGATGAACCAGGAGCCTTACTTCGTGAAGGCGCTCGGTTACGTCAAGAAGGCCGCCGCCATGGCCAACCGCGATCTCGGCGCGGTCGATGCAAAAGTGGCCGATGCGATCATCCTGGGCTGCGACCGCGTCATCGCCGGCGACATGATGGATCAGTTCGTCACCGACTTCATCCAGGGCGGTGCCGGCACCTCCACCAACATGAACGCCAACGAGGTGATCGCCAACCTCGCGCTGGAATCGATGGGCTTCAACAAGGGCGACTACCAGCACGTCAGCCCCAACGACCACGTCAATTACGGCCAGTCCACCAACGACACCTATCCGACCGCGTTCCGGCTGGCGCTGATCCTGCGGCTCGAGAGCTACATGACGGCGTTGCGCCAGCTCCAGGAGGCCTTCTTCGCCAAGGGCCGCGAGTTCGAACGCGTGCTGAAAATGGGGCGCACGCATCTGCAGGACGCAGTCCCGATGTCGCTCGGCGCCGAATTCCGCGGCTGGGGCACCACGATCGGCGAGGAGGTCGACCGCATCTCGGAAGCGCGTGCGCTGCTGCGCGAGATCAATCTCGGCGCCACCGCGATCGGTACCTCCGTCACCGCGGCAGTCGGCTATCCCAAGCTCGCCGTCCGGCATCTGAGCGCGCTGACCGGCGTCGACTTCATTCTCGCCGGCGATCTCGTCGAGGCGACGTCGGACACCGGCGCCTATGTGCAGCTCTCCGGCGTGCTCAAGCGCACCGCGAGCAAGCTCACAAAAATCTGCAATGACATCCGCTTGCTCGCCTCCGGCCCGCGCGCCGGCTTCAACGAGATCAACCTGCCGCAGCTCCAGCCGGGCTCCTCGATCATGCCGGGCAAGGTCAATCCGGTGATCCCCGAAGTCGTCAACCAGACCAGCTTCCTCGTCATCGGCCTCGACATGACCGTTACGCTGGCAGCAAGTGCCGGTCAGCTCCAGCTCAACGTGATGGAGCCGGTGATCTCATTCGCGCTGTTCTTCTCGATCCGCACCATGGAGCGCGCTGTCAACAGCCTGCGCGAGAACTGCATTGTCGGCATCACCGCCAACGACGAGCACACCCGCAACATGGTGCTCAACTCGCTGGGTATCGTCACCGTGCTGAAGCCGCTGCTCGGCTACAAGCAGTGCGCCGAGATCGCGCGCGAGGGTTACAAGAGCGGCAAGTCGCTGCACCAGATCGTCGTGGTCGAGCGCAAGCTGCTGACCCAGGAGAAATGGGATGAGATGTTCTCGTTCGAGCGGCTGATCAATCCGGATATGCTCGGGTGATGGCAGCCGGCTTTGTGTAGCGAATTCCGCGCGTTGGAATTGCGGTAACGGCGTCCGGGGGCGGCGTCAAAACGCAATACTTGACAGTGGAAAGATTGCCTTGTTGGTATGGCTTCCAGCTTTCGATTTGCCTGCCAACAAAGGATCGTTTCGCAATGTCCATGCCTGCTCTGTTCAAGGGGCGTCTGTCGATCCCCGTGATCGGTTCGCCGCTCTTCATCATCTCGGTGCCCGATCTCGTGATCGCGCAGTGCAAGGCGGGTGTGGTCGGCTCGTTTCCGTCGCTGAACGCGCGGCCGCCGGAATTGCTCGACGAATGGCTGGCGCGGATCACCGAAGAGCTCGCGGCCTATGACCGCGCGCATCCCGACAAGCCGTCGGCGCCGTTCGCGGTCAACCAGATCGTGCACAAGTCGAACAACCGGCTCGACCACGACATGCAGCTTTGCGCCAAGTACAAGGTGCCGATGGTCATCTCGTCGCTCGGTGCGCGCGAGGAGCTCAATCAGGCCGTGCACGGCTGGGGCGGCATCGTCTTCCACGACGTGATCAACCAGAAATTCTCGCACAAGGCGATCGAGAAGGGGGCCGACGGCCTGATCCTGGTCTCGGCCGGCGCCGGCGGCCATGCCGGCACGATTTCGCCGCTGGCCTTCGTTGCCGAAACGCGAAAATGGTTCGATGGCCCGATCGCGCTGTCGGGCGCGATCGGCAACGGCAAGGCGATCCGTGCCGCGCGCATTCTCGGTGCTGACTTCGCCTATATCGGCTCGGCCTTCATTGCGACCAAGGAAGCCAACGCGGTCGAGAACTACAAGGAGATGATCGCGGGTGCGAGCGCCGACGACATCGTCTATTCCAACCTCTTTACCGGCGTGCACGGCAATTATCTGAAACCGTCGATCCTCGCCGCCGGCATGGATCCGGAAAACCTGCCGACCTCCGACCCCTCCAAGATGAATTTCGGCACCGACGCCTCCGGCGAGCGCGCCAAGCCGAAGGCCTGGAAGGAGATCTGGGGCTCGGGCCAAGGCATCGGCAGCGTCGACAAGGTCTTGCCCGCCGCCGAGCTGATCGCGCGCTTCAAGAAGGAATATGACGAGGCGATCGATCCGCCGTTGTAGGCACCGTCGTCCCGGCATCTTTCATCTGTCGTCCCGGCGAAGGCCGGGACCCATAATCCCGACGGGTCGTTGTTGCGCTCGATACCAACCACGATTTCGCTTTACAACTGCTCCCTGTGGTTATGGGTCCCGGCCTTCGCCGGGACGACACTTTTTGCTGAACTCCGAATGTGCATCACGGAGAGACAATGACCGCGATCTACCGCGTCGACGGCAACAGTGTCGTCACCAGCCCGGATGCCGCGGGTCCGTGGGACCGGCGGATGCAGCATGGCTCGGCGCCGGCTTCGCTGGTGACGTGGGCGGCGGAACGCATCCCGACGCCGGTGCCGATGGCGATCGCGCGCGTCACTATCGATCTGATGCGCCCCGTCCCGGTGGCACCGCTCACGATCGAGACCGAAGTCTTGCGCGAGGGCCGCAAGATCCAGCTCTGCGAGATCAAGCTGCTCGCCGACGGCGTGCAGGTTGTCGGCGCCACCGTGCTCAAGATCAAGACGCAGGCGCTGACGCTCCCTGACGACGTCAGGGAGCTGCCGGTCAATTTGCCCTCGCCGGAGGACTCGCTCGCCGAGGACGGCCACGCCGCAACAAGCCCGTTCGTGCGATCGGTCTCGATGCGCGCCGCGCGCGGTCGCTTCGGCCAGGCCGGTGCGGGCGCGATCTGGTTTCGCGTCGACCATCCGCTGATCGCGGGCGAAGCGATCTCGCAGGCGATGCGCGCCGTGGTCGCCGCGGATTTCTCCAACGGCACCGCCTCGACGCTCGATTTCCGCGAATGGACCTACATCAACGCCGACCTTACCGTGAACTTTGCGCGCCAGCCGGTCGGTGAGTGGATCTTGCTCGACGGCGAATCCTGGATCGGTCCCGACGGCGCGGGCCTCGCGATGTCGCGGCTCGCAGACAGGCAAGGCTATTTCGGGCGAGCGGTGCAGAGTCTGGTGATCGAGAAGCGGTGAGCGTGACGGCTTTGGCCGCGCCAAGTCCGGGTGCTATTTGTCCTGGTGCCACTTGAATGGCAGACTTCCGCCGCCGCGGAAGGGATGCCCTGGTCGCGAACCTCTTCTTGTCCGGAGGCTCTCTTGTTCGACGCCAGCGTCCTGCCAGTTCACATGCCGTAGAAGATCTTGATCTCCCACAGCACCACAACGGTAGCCGTGATCAACGTGACCGCAGCCACCGCACTTTCCAAGGAAGCGACTCTCATTTGATACTCCGCTTCCCAGCCCCGTTCAGCGATCTAGTTGATTCGTAGATTCGCCGGCAATTGCGCGCGCACCGCCTCCACACGCTCTGTGGCGCGCTGTTGTTTGCCGGCCACAACAACCCCGTAAAATCCCGGGTGAGGATGCTGCCGCGCGCCGGCTTTCGCGCGGCATGTGCGCGGGGAGGGAGAGCAGGCTTCGGCCCACCAGCACAGTTAATCCCGCATAGCTCCGGCCCGCCGCGCTTAACGGCAGATTAACCATCGTTCGCCCAGAATCCCCCTCACGGCCGCCAATCAGGACCGAGAGGGACAGGCTATGGACTTCGATTTTCTCAACTCCAAGACACAGGCTTCGCTGGACGAAATCCGCGTCCGCGTGGCGCATGCGCTGGCCCGTCATCCGATGTGCCGCAATGTCCGCTTTGACATCCTCAGCGTTCCCCGCACCCGCCGGGGCGGCAACTGGACGGTGACGCTGCAATCGGTCGAGCCGCGCGCCGTCTGGGAAGCCTCCGAGATCGTCGCCGACATCCAGGACGCCTACGATCTGGCCGCAGCTGCTTGATTTCACTCGGCTTTTGGCCATGTCGCCGCAGGCATGGCAATTGTCGCCTGAAAGGCACACTCAAGCCTTAATTATTGCCGTTTTTCCCGGCATTGCTAACAACATCGTGAAGCGGCCCTCCCGGAGAGACGTTTGTCCAGAGCCATCACCATCATTGTGCTGACCTGTTTCCTCGTCCTCGGCGCCGCCACCACTGCCATTCTCGGGCGCGACAGCGTGCCCAGCGTCAGCGCCGAGATGATCACCCAGGCCCCGCCGAAGCCGCTCGCTGCCAACCGCGCCGCCAAGGCCGACCGGCTGGTTCCGACGCTGGCCCTGGCCTCGGCCGCGATCGATCCGGTGCAGGTTCCCGCCGACAAGCTGTCGCAGGCCCCCGTCCTGACCGAGCCGTTGCGCCAGGCCTTTGCAGCGGCCGCGCCGTCTGATTTCCCCAAGCTCAAGGGGAGCGAGACCAAGGTTGCCTCGTTGGAGGCGCCAGCCACCGCAGAGGCGCCAACCGGTGCGCTCTCCGAGGCCCCTGCCAAGCCGAAGGTCGCCGCCAAGCCGCAGCCGCAGAAGTCCTATTCTTTGCTGTCTGAAGTGCAGATCGCGGGCATCAGGGATCGCCTGAAACTGTCGTCCTCGCAGGAATATTACTGGCCCTCGGTCGAGACCGCGTTGCGCAATGTCGTCCGCAAGATCTCGGCCAACAAGCTCTCCAATCCGAACGCGCCTGGCGTGCCGATCGATCCGAATTGCGACGAAGTCCAGCAGTTGAAGTCGGCCGCGATGCCGCTGCTGTTCCAGCTGCGTGACGACCAGAAAGAGGAAGTGCGCAAGCTCGCCCGCATCATTGGGCTCGAGAAGGTCGCGCAGCAGATCTGACGCCCGGTTTCCCCTCGGGGAACCACTGAATATCAGGAACATCCGGCAATCCTCACGCGTTGCCCGCTCCGAACAGGGAGTGGACCAATGCGCGCCTCGACAGCCTATTTCGTCGGTGCCGGATCGATCGTCGCCGCCATCGCTATTGGCCTCGGCGGCGGTATCGTCGGCGGCAACATCATGCATCCGATCGCGCCCAAGCAGGGGCCGGATACCGGTAAGATGGCGCAGCGCACTGAACCGGCTGCGAGCCCGACGACCACGACGAGCGCGCCGTCAGAGCGCGTTCAATATCTCACCGGATCGCAGACCTTCGGCGGAGTAATCGCGGCGCCTGCGCAGGCGCAGGACGAAGCGAAGCCAGAAGCAAAGCCTGATGTGCAGACCACTCAGGCGAGCGCGGAACCTCCGGCGCCGCCACCGCCGCAGACAACAGCCGCGGTCGAGCCGCCGAAACCGGCTCCCGCATCGCCTCCGCAAGTAACGAAACCCGTCGAGCAGCAGGCATCCACAGAGCCGGCCTCCTCACCTGACAACGCCTATGCCAAGGCCAGGGATTCTGACGTGAAGCGTGCGGCGTCCGAGCGGCGACGTGTGGAGCGGCGCGAACGTTGGGCCGAGCGTCGCCGCTATGACCCGCGCGATGCGAGCGGCGCACGCGATCAGACCAATTGGGATGATGTCGCGCGCAACGTCCGCCAAGATTCCGATGTACGCGATGTTGCCCGCCGTCCGCGCAGTGGCTTCATGCTGTTCGGGACTGACGATTAACACCTGACGCATCTCGCCTTGCCTCGCCTCGCTGCGCACGCGATCGTGAGCGGGGGTTCGTTCTACGGCAGCGCTTGCCGCAAATTTCAACTTCCGGATGATCTCCGCCCAAGGCATGATTGACGCTGCCAGCCAGAGGCCGCGTCATGGAAGTAGCGCTGCTAGCTTGGGGACGCTTCTTCGGTCCGCACGGCGAACGCGTGACCGTGCCGGCGCCCGTCGATGGGCGCGGCGCACCCTGGTTGCTCGATTTCCTCGCGACACATGTTCGCGCACTCCGCAATGTCGGCTTCACTGCGATCCAGCTACCTCCAACGTCGAAGGCGCAGGGCGGCGCCGGTCCCGGCTGCGACGGTTACGGCGTGTTCGATCCCCGCGACATCGGCAGCAAGAGCCAGCAAGGCTCGCTCGCCACACGCTACGGTACGAAAACGTCGCTGACGCGTCTGGTCGCCGTTGCGCATGCCTGCGATATCGACGTCTATCTCGATCTCGTTCTGCACCAGCGCAGCGGAGAGAATGGCGGTCCCGGCGTCTTCTGCTATCTCGGTGCGGACGGCGAGACGCTGAATGGCCGGAGCACCACCGCGCCCGGCTGGTTTCGCGGTGTGCCGCCGGACGATCTACCAGACGATGACGTGCCAAGCCCGCCCGACGATTTTCCGTTCGGTCGCGAGCTATCCTACCAGCGCTGCCGCCCGCCGCGCGTCACGATCGAGGACGCGCTCGACTTCGGCGAATGGGTGTTTCGCACCACCGGCGCAGACGGTGCGCGCTTCGACGACGTCAAGGGCACCTGGGCGCCCTTCGTCCGGGAATTCATGACCCATGGCGTGATGGCCTCGAAATTCTTCTACTCGGAGTATTTCGACGGCAATCGCGCGATCCTCAACGGCTGGGCGACGCAACCACCGCTCAGCGGCCGCTCGCTCGTGGCCGACTTCCCGATGCACTGGGCGCTGCAATCGGCCTGCGACGGCGGCAATGCGCGCGTGCTCGACGGCGCGGGTTACACCAGCTGGCGTCCCGATCTCACCTGTACCTTCGTCGACAATCCCGACACCGATACTTCGCCCGGCCAGCAGGTCATCAGCAACAAGCTGCTCGCCTATGCCTTCCTGCTGTCGATCGAAGGCTACCCGTTCGTTTACGGCAAGGACTACTTCCCGCCGAGCGTCTGGCCGGGTGCCTACGGACTGAAGCCGTGGATCGACAATCTCGTCTGGATCCACGAGCACCTTGCCAACGGGCCAACCGCCGGCCGCTTTCTCGATGACAAGGTCGTCGTGCTCAACAGGACCGGCGCCCCCGGCCTGCTGACCGCGCTGAATTTCGACACCATGAACGCGCGTGCGATCCGCTGCCAGACCGCGTTCGGGGCCAATGTGGATCTGCACGACTACACCGGCCATCACGACGATATCCGGACGGACGGAAATGGCGTCGCGAGCTTCACGATTCCGAGCAACGCCTTCAGCAAGGGCCAGAGCTATCTGTGTTTCTCGCGCGCCGGCCTGAACCTCGCGTCCATCCGGCATCCGCGCCACACCACGCAGACGATCTTTGGGGCGGCCGATCTCGACACGAGACCTGCCACCAATGCCGAGACCGAGACAGGACAAATCTGGGTGGAGCAGGGCTCGAAGATCGCCCTGCGTGTCGGCCTCGATCGCCACGGCGTGCCGGCAGATGGTTCGCTCAAGGTCACCGTCACCGACGCGCGCGGGCACAGCGTGGTCGAGGCCTTGTGCACCGGCGACCACGTCAGCGCGGAAGGAACGACTGGTGTGACGGGCGAACATCATATCCGTGTCGCGGGCCGGCAGCTACCGGAGCACGGCGCAGCGTTTTCAATCGATCTTACCTACCTTGCTCCACAAGTCATTTGAGAGGGTCTCATGTCATTCCATCTGTTGTGGACGTCCGCCGACAGTCTCATTGCTGCCTTTGCGCTCTCATTCATCGTTCCAGGGCGACACGTGCTGCCGCTCGCGCTGATGTTCGGCCTCTGCGACGGCCTCGGCTCGGCACTCGGGGTCAGCGTGCCGCTCGCGGGTGGGATTGCCGCGGTCCTGCTGATGGCGTGTGGCGCAGTGCTGGTCGTGCGCCATCCGATCGCGCAACGTCTCCTGAACGCGCCGGGCTGGCTCTATGTGCTGCCGCCGTTGCTGGCGATCGACAACGTCGTGTCGCCTACGCCCGAGGCGCCGGTTCTTGCGGCGCTGGCGAGCGCGATCATGGCTGGGCTCGGCTTTGCCTGTGGGGCCATCGTGCTGAACTGGTGGCGTGCAGGCTTGCGTGATACGCGACCGCTTGCGGCGGCTTGCCTGATCGCAGCCGGAAGCCTGCTTGTTTGGGGAGCCTGACCATGGCCGCCTCCGTCACGACCCGCAGCTATGACCAGGCCAGGACCGGCGCGAACGATTCCGAGACGGTGCTGACGGCGACCGCCGTCCGCACCAAGGGCATCGCAAAACTCTTCAGCATTCCTATACCGGACGATCCGCGGCTCGAGGCGCAGCCGCTGGCGGTCGGCGGCGTGCAGACGCCTGATGGCAAAACCCGCGATCTCATCTTCCAGGCCACAATGGGCAACTGGGTCTATGCGTTCGATGCGGCGACCGGCGAGAAGGTCTGGGCGACGAATCTTGGTCGGCCGATCGTCGGAACACGGGCCATCGACGGCCATTTGACCAACGTCAATTGGGGGATTCTCTCGACCCCCGTGATCGACGAGGCGGCCGGCATTCTCTACGCCTGCACCTGGATCAGCGATGACGGCAGTGTCGCCAAGGGCCGGCATTTTCTCGCAGGCTTGCGGATCAGCGACGGCTCGAAGGTGCACGGGCTGTTGAACCTCGAGGGCGCAGTTTATACGCCGCCGGGCGGCCTGACCGTGCAGAAATTCGTCTCGGCCGAGCGCAAGCAACGCAGCGCGCTGACACTGACACAGAATCATGTGCTGATTCCCTTCGGCACGATCGCCGAGACGTCGAAGACGGCGCGCGGCTGGCTGATCGCGGTCGACGTCCATGCCTGGCATCTTGCGGCCGCATGGTGCTCCACCGTCACCGGCATCGGTGGCGGGCTGTGGCAGAGCGGGGCCGGTCCCGCGATCGGGCCCGACGGTGCGATCTACGTCATCACCGGAAACGGCGCGTTCTCGCCGCAGCATGGCGATTTCGGCGAGAGCATCGTGCGGCTGGCCTTGCACACGGGGCAACATGCGCGTTTCGAGGTGGTGTCGTGGTGGTCCCCATGGACCGATGCCAACCGCGTCGGCGCCACAGCCGCCGCGGCGCTCCACGACGATGATGATGACGAGCACGCGCTGCCGTCCAACGTCTCACTGACTTCGGTGATCGGCCATGCCAGGCGGATGGGAATGGCTCTGAAGCCTATTCATGCGCGCGAGATGGCGCATGTCGCAGTGACCTCCGGTCCCGACGCGATGGATGCGCGGATCGCGCCGGTCGTTGCGCAGCAGATGGAAGCGATGAACGAGTCGATGTGGAGTGATCAGGATTTTGGATCGGGCGGTCCGGTCTATGTCGCCTCGTCACACGCCGTGCTTGCCGCGGGCAAGGATGGCGTTCTCTACACCGGCAACGCCGATGCGCTCGGCAACACGCAGCCGGATGATCTCGCGGCCGGCCATTTCGCCGCAAACTATGCCAAGCTGCGCATGCCGCCAATCCTCTATACTTACTTCGATCCCGCCGTGCCGCCGGCGCCGGCTTCGCCCATGCAATTGAATCTGTTTCCCGGTGGCGCAACGCGGCATCTGCACGGCACGCCGCTGCTGTTCTCGTCCGCCGTCCACGGTACGATGCATTTCGTTGGCGGCGAGAACAGCGCGCTGAGGGCCTGGTCGATCGCGGCCGACGGGACCACGACCTATCTCGCCGGATCCAACGAGATCGCCTCGCCGCAATCGCCGCGTCCGCCGGGCGGCATGCCCGGCTGGAGCATCACGCTCGCCGCCAACAACGGCGCGGACGGCATCATCGTGGCAATGGTGCCCTACCAGGACAGCAACATGCTGCGCAGCCCCGGCCGCTTCCTGGTCTATGACGTGCAGAACTTTGCGACCAACCCGGATGGCTCGAAGCGGCTCCAGGTGATCTGGGACAGCGAGAACTGGGGCCCGGAGCACGCCTTCACGCACCCCAAGTTCAATCGCCCGATCATCTGGAAAGGCCGCATCTATCGCCCGACCTATGACGGGCGCCTCGATGTTTATGGACTGACCAACTAGCTTTGTCGCGACCGGCTTATGCCGTCCGCAGGCGCATCGCGAGGTGGTGCGACGCTACTTGCTCGCCAGCGGCGACGCCGTCTTCGCCGAGGGCAGCGGCGGTGCGGGCAGGCGCTGCACCGTGATCTTCGCCGTGCCGGTGTTGTTGTGGTAGTACAGATCCGGCGGTCCCTGGAGGACCTGGAGCCACGACGGGACCATCGATTCCGGCATGAGCTGCGGAAAGATCTGCACCGCATCGTTGACGTAGAAGAACAGCTCGCCGGAGTCGGGCGCGACGAACTCGGCGACGACGCGATCAGTCAGCCCTTCCTTTTTCCAGACCTGTCCTGCATCATCGAGCATGGCCTGCGGGATTGGCTCGAAATTGCCGAGGGTTTTCAGCCCGCCCTTGAACTGGTCGATGTCGTCGAGGCTGACTGGGTATTGATCCTGTCCTTCAACATCGTCCTCGGCAGGAATCGTCGGCTTCGTCCGACGCGGCAAAGCGTCAGCCGGGATCACGTTGACGGCCTGCAACGGCAGATCATTCATTCCTTTCGTTCCGATGCGAACCACTGGCTGGAACCAGTTTGCCGCGTACAGACGCAACTCGGGCAAAGCGACGTAGTGGCGCAGCCCGTGCGTCTGGAAGCCGTTCGCTCCACTCATGGTGGTGCGGTCGAACCAGGGGTCCTTGACCTCGACAAAGACGCGGTATTTGCGGCCCTTCTCGACGGCGAGCCCGCTCCACCAGCAGAAGGCCTTGGTATCGAACAGCGTGGTTGCGTCGGTCGGCTCGTCGCGTACTGGCGTGCCGATCTGAGGTGGGGCGGGATCCTGGCTCGTCATGCAGACCTTTCCGAGCGCAACGCGCCCGGTGAACAGGCTGTTCGACAGCACGAGCGCCGTCGAGCCGAAGACCGCAAACAGGAAAACCGCTGGCACCAGCCCTTTGGTGATGACCCGGCCTGCCGGTCCGGCATGCATCCGCATCCAGTGGCCGAACTTCAGGAGCGGGCCCGGCTCGTCGATGTGACTGCGGCTCGCCTTGCGGCGCGGCGTATTCCAGGCGAGACGCGCCCGCTCCTGGATGGTGTCGCGCAGCTCCGAGTTCTTGTTCCAGACCCACCAGGTCAGTGCGACCACGATCGAGGTCAGGAAAGGATAGTAAATCGCGATGTTGAGCCAGGGCGCGGCATAGGACGGCAGCACGTCCCTGATGAGATTGGCGAGCGGAGCCACCACGGCGCCAAACACCCAGTCGATGTTGGCGATGATGGAGATCCCCTGGTGGCCCACCGGCTGCTTGGACCATTGCACCAGCGGATGCGCGATCAAGGGCCAGACGGCGATCACGCCGACCATGAACAGCAGCGAGAAATAGGCGACGCGTCGCCACCACACTGTGTCGCGCGTGAGCGAGGCCATCGCGGCGTCCGGCATGCTCATCGCGGTGAAGGCGTCGGCCTCCTTTAGCCGTCGCGGTCCCCTGGCCTTCGCCAGATAGGCCGTCTTCATCGTCTCGCGAGTTCCCTCGTCGGTGAGGTCGAGCTCGTCGCCATTCGGCATCAGCACCCGGGCGTCGGCCGGAAGCATGATCGGCGCATAGTCGTCGCAGCCGTGCAGCATGCGCTCGACCACGGCGAAATGCACCACAGGCGCGCCGCCATTCGCCGCGCCTGGCAGGACCGGACGCGGGCCGTAGCGGTACAGCACCGCCGCGCCACTGCGTGAATCATGCCTTGGCCCGATCGCCGATTGATAGTCCTCGAAGTGCTGGATGGTGCCGCTCTGGAAGCGGAGCCTGCCGGCGAGTTGATCGACCATCCAGACCAGCGGCACGAAGGACAATGTGCAATCCGGATAGCCGCCGCCGATGTCGGAATGGACGCCGACAAACCACACCTCCTTGACGGTCTGGTCGGGCGCCAGGTGGCTCTGATCGATCCGCAGCGGATGGAAGGTGGTGCGCTCGTCGTCGAGCGCGAGCGCGTGACAGATGTGCTTCGCCTTGTGCGAGGGCCGGTGATTGCGGAACGAGATCGGCCAGATCGCCCAGTCGATCGCGACGCGCAGCTCCTCGACTGGAACGCCAAAGGCCTCGACCGTGTCGAACAGCCCGAGAAATTCGATGTTGACGTCCTTGCGGCCGTTCATTGCCGCACGGACATCGGCGTAGGAGCGGTGTCCGCAGATCGAATGATAGAGATGGAGCAGGACGTCGCGGATGAAACGCGCGATCCAGATCGTCGGCAGGCTCTTCTTCATCGGCACGGTGTCGCTGCGGTATTCCCGCCAGGCGGACATGACGTTGCGCTCCATCTCCGCATGCGACACCGGGGTGTCGCCGATCACCGCCGGCACCAGACCCTGGCTTGCGATCAAGGCTGCCAGCGTGCGCGCGGTGAAGGCGCCGCGGCTGAAGCCGAAGATGTAGATCTCGTCGCCCTCGCGCCAGTTCCAGCACAGGAAGCGATAGAGCTTACGGACGTTGGAAGGCACGCCAATGCCGGTGGCGCCGTCGATGGCCGCAAACGGCGCCCAGCCGGCGGTGCCGACGCCCTTGATGTAGTGCGCGATCTGATCTGGCTGGGTATGGTCCAGCGCCTCGTAGAGGCGCCAGACGCTGGATTCCTGTGTCGTGAACGCGTTGCCCGTTCCGTCCGCGAACAACACCAGCTTGCGCTTCGCCTGACTGGCGCCGGCATTGGCCTGGTTGCGCGCGTCGTCTTGAGCGGAATGAACGGCACGATCTTCCACGTCGTGGTGCGACATGAGCCCCTCCGGCAATTGCGGGAGCGCGTCCGATTCCGGATCGGGCGGCGCCCGAATTCAATCAATGGTTTGCGTAATTAAAATGTGAGTGCATTCTGTGCACAAACCCGCCGAGGTAGCAAGTGCGATTGCGGTGCCTCGCCGTGGCGGCTCGCCGCGGAATGAAGGACGAAAAAGCCCGGGACATCTGGCGCGAAGACGCGTTTCGCGCTTTTGCCCGGGCATGACATGTTTTGTGAAGCGGCCGCTCGTGACGCTGTGCAACAGCGCAGAGAGGTCGCGTGGCTCAATCCTTACCGGCCGTTGCCGCGGCAGGCGCCGCCGGGGCCGATGTGATAGCCGCGCGGGCAGGCATGCGCGGCGGGATCCGCGAAGTTCTTCAGGCAGCCGCCATTGGGGCCGCGGTGCCAGCCGGCGCCGCAGCCGCCGGCAATTGCGATGACATCGCCATTGCCCTGCGCGCCGAACGGCGCCAGCGGCATGGCTTGGGCAGAGCCCGCGATCGCGCCGAGCGCGAGCGCCGCGGCAAAAATGGTCCGTATCATGCGTTGTCCTCCCGGATGTCAGTGGGTAGCGGCGAAGGCGATGCCGGCGCGCACTTCGGCGATCGCCTGGTCGATCAGTCCCAACGCCCTTTCGCGATGGCCGCCCTTGTTAGGCTCGGCCTTGGCGAGTTCGGCGCGCGCCGATTGCAGGATTGCGACGGCTTCGTCCATGTGCGGCTGTGCGCCGAGCGCATAGCCGATGCAGAGGCTGCTTGCGATGGCGCCGCCGAGCACGAGGCTGCGGGGTAGAGAGGTTCGCATGTCGTTGTCTCCTCCAGCGGGCGTCAGGCTGGGGCCGCCCGGTTGCCCGGACGCGATTCGCGTGTGGCGGGATGTCGCATCCGCGGCCTGAATAGGATGAGGGCGGGCCGCCCGTCTTGGACTATCCGGCGCCGGCCGCGCGCCGGCTTGGACTGACCGGCGCTGCTTGAATCAGGTCGCCGTGCTGGTAGCCTGTGACCGCCGACCTTCAGCGCAGGTTCATCCCCGGTCTGCGAGGCTCGGCCATTTCGCGCGCGATTTTTTCGAAAAAGTCTTTCCTGGAAGTCCGTATCGATGCCCGTGATCAAGAAGACGCTCTCGACCGACATGCTGCCGCAGGGTCTGTCCGACCGGCAGCGTTTCATCCAGTTCGCTGAACTGTTCGAGCACTTCTCGAACACCGGTGAGCTCGATCCGGCCGCCGACGTGCCGTTTCGCGCGACGATGAATTCGATCCACATCGGCACCACCATGCTGGGCCGCTGCGACGGCAGTTTCATCACGGTGCGTCGGGAAAAGCGCCAGGTGATTGAGACCGGCGACGACCGCTATTGCCTCGCGCGCAACACTGGTGATCGGCCCTCGCAGGTGATCCATCGCGGCCGCGAATTCACAATGCGGCCGGGATCGATGGTATTGTTGAAGCTCGACGAGCCGTTCTTCGCAGCCGACGGCGCCAGCCATAAGCGCTTCACCAACGTGCATCTGCCGGTCACCACGCTGCGGGCGATGGTGCCCGACGTGGACGATCTCGTCGGCCGCGAGCTCGAG
Organism: Bradyrhizobium sp. LTSP857; assembly: GCF_000938285.1. Taxonomy (NCBI): domain Bacteria; kingdom Pseudomonadati; phylum Pseudomonadota; class Alphaproteobacteria; order Hyphomicrobiales; family Nitrobacteraceae; genus Bradyrhizobium; species Bradyrhizobium sp. LTSP857. Next base: position 93,109 of record NZ_JYMS01000019.1, read on the forward strand.
CCCGGCGGCGCGCTGTCGCTGGCCATGGATTACAGCGGTCTCCTGCTTCGCCATCCCACTGCCGCCGACGAAGCCGGCATGGCGATCGCCGCCCACCTGCTCGATCTCGCCGCGATTGGCCTCGGCGCGCGTAGCGACGTCGCGGCCTCGGCGCGCCGCCGGGGCCTGCGCGCGGTGCGGCTGAAAGCCGTGCTGACGATCCTGGAGGCGCGTTTCCACGAACCGGATTTTTCCGCGCAGAAGCTCGCGGCCGGCGCCGGTCTCTCGGAGCGTTACGTCAATGAGCTCTTGTTCGAAGCCGGCGCCAGCTTCACCACCCGCCTGACCGAATTGCGCTTGCGCAAGGCCGCCGACCTGCTCGCCCATCGCGTAGGCCGCATCAGCGATATCGCGTTCGCCTGCGGCTTCAACGATCTCTCCTATTTCAACCGCTGCTTTCGCCGCCGCTACGGCCTGACGCCGACCGCGGCACGGGGGAAGTGAGGGATTGATGCTGCGTAGGGTGGGTTAGCGGCCTGCCGAAGCTCGAAAAGCGAAGGCTGGGCGCGTAACCCAGCTCTTCTGCCCCCGTGGAGAAAGACAGTGGTGGGTTACGCTTCGCTAACCCACCCTACGAAATCTCGACCCTCGGCGGCGGATAACGCCCGGCCAGCATCGACAGCGGCAGGCGCCGCTCGTCCGCCGGCAGCTCCAGCCACGCCAGCACAAGCGGCCGCTTCCAGTCACCGACGCCGAAATCCATCGCCACCCATTTCTGTGGCTCGGGCCCCTCGAGACCCCGGACCCAGACGAAATAGCGGGGGAGGTCGTCGGCATCCGTCTCCGTCGTGCGTCTCCTGGCCATCACATGCTCGCTACATCGACACGCGTTGCCGATAGGATATAGGCATCGGCTCGGTGAAGTCGAACTCCCCGGCTTTAGAAGCCGAACCGGCCGGTGAACGCGTAGGTCCAAAGATATGAACGAAACCGCGATCGATGGCTGGGGTGACGCCTCGGAGGTGACGGAAAAGCTGATCGGCTCCTGGTCGTTCAACCGACTTATCGAAGGTCAAGCGACGATGCAGGGCACCGCGACCTTCACGCCAGTGGACGAGGCAAGCCTGGCCTACCGGGAGCAGGGACATCTGAAGCTCCTGGACGGCACCGAGCTAGAGACGGAGCGCGAGTACATCTTCAGCAACAGCAACGGAGGATTCGCGGTCTTCTTCAAGGAGAATCCGCGGCGGCTATTCCACGAGATATCACTGTCTGCCTCCGTTGGCGGAGCGTTGAGCGGAAGCGCGGGCCATCTCTGCAATCTCGACAATTATCAGTCGAGCTACACCTTCCTGGCCGACGGTCGCTTTGTCGTGCGTCACGTCGTGTCGGGTCCACGCAAGGACTACACGATGACGACGACATACACGCGGGTGTCGTGACACGCGTGGCCGCAGTGCGGCGTCGCTGCCAGAGCTCGCAGGTCGCCACGCGATCAGCAGGCGATGATAGGCGTCGTTGGCGACCGCGACCGGCAAGCCGGGGCCTCGTCAAACGCCTCGACATAGCTCGCGAAGCGGAGCGAACAGCGCCTCATCCCGGATACTATTGCCGCCCAGCTGACGTCTCTGACATGGCGATCCGCAAGGTGGCCTGCGAAGGCGGGCAGGTGATCGCAGCCTCCAGCATGTCGAGGATGTTCTCGATGGTGAAGGGCTGGCCCCACAGACGACTGCTCTTGGTATTCCGTGACTCCCGCGCGGCTTCCTGCGCAGACAGAACCGCGTTGGAATAGATCGCCAACATCGAAAGGCGCTGTTCGACGATGGCCGCGGGTCCGGGCAACATCCGCTTCAGATGATTGACGCACTCGACATAGCCGGCGTTCCATCGGTTGCTCAGCGCATCGCGGAGCACCTTGGGGTCGGATGCCTGGAGGTGTGAGATAAATCGGATATAGCCGCGCCATCGCTCGTGCTCGCCGAGCTCGATGACCGGCATGAACAGGACCAGCATCACCTCGCGAATGCTCGCCGGGCCGCCGCGCTTTTCCATGTCGTCGAGCATTTCGCGCCGTCGGGCGTCGAGCACGGCGGCTCCATCGACCACCATCTGCCGAATCAGCTCTTCCTTTGTTCGGAAGTGATAGTACAGCGCGGCGTTGTTCCGCTGTCCGGCGGCATCGACAATCTGCTGAACCGTCACGGCGTCGATGCCATGGCGCGCGAACAGCATTTGCGCCGCCATCTTGATCTGGTCCCTGGTCTGTTCCGAGGCGGCGCGGGGCGCCGTTTTCATTCTGCTTGACATTCAAACCTGCCCGATCCTAAGTTAAGTGAAATCGCTTAATAAGTCAAGATGAGGAAACCAACTATGCGCGTGCTCGTGGCGGGTGGTGGCATCGGCGGACTGGTGACTGCAATTGCATTGCGTCATCACGGGATCGAGGTGATTGTCCTCGAACAAGCAGAAGCGCTGGGCGAGGTTGGCGCCGGCATCCAGATCGGCAGCAATGCCGCTATCGTGCTCCGCGAACTGGGGCTCGAAACCGCCATGCAGGCTGTCGGCGTCAAACCTGAATCCTACGACTATCGCGATCTGCGCACGGGGCGCCTGCTTTATCAGGCGCCGCTCGGCGATGAGGCGGCCCGCCGCTACGGAGCGCCGATGTACAACGTCCATCGCAGCGATCTCATTCAGTTGCTGTTCGACGCTGTCCCTGCGGAATCGAAGCGGCTGGGCGCCTGTTGCGTCGCGCTCTCGCAGACGGATGACGCGGTCGAAGTCAGATTGCAGACCGGCGAGACGCTGAAGGGCGACGTATTGGTGGGGTGTGACGGCATTCACTCCATCGTGCGACAGTACCTGCGCGGGCAGGAAGAGAAGCATTTTTCCAACATTCTGATGTGGCGCTCGTTGATTCCGGCGCAGCGGCTCGAAGGCCTCGAGCTTCCCGAGCGCGGGAATTATTGGTTTGGGCCCGGCCGTACGCTGATCACCTATTGGGTGAGGCCCCAAAATCTGTACAGCATCCTGGCTTCGGTGCCGGCCGATGAAGTACGCCGCGAATCCTGGACCGAGAGCGGCGACATTGCCGAAATGCTTCGCTCTTTCGAGGATGCCGAGCCGCGGGCGCGCGCCATGCTTGAGCAGTGCAGGACGGCCTTCATCACCGGAATGTACTACCGCGATCCGATCGACAGCTGGAGTTCGGGGCGCGTCACGCTGCTGGGCGACGCGGCACATCCGATGGTGCCGTTCCTGGCGGCGGGAGCCGGACAGAGCATCGAGGATGCCTGGACGCTCTCGCGCGTCTTGTCCCGACGGCAAGACGACGTCCCGGGCGCGCTCCTCGAGTACGAGCGGCGTCGCCTGCCACGCACGACGCGCATCCAGGCTGGAGCCCGTGCGGCCGTAAAGCTCGTGCATGAGACCGACACGGCTCGCCTGCGCAATCGCAATGCGCGCTGGAAAGGCATGGCACGCATCGATCCGCTGGCGGAGACGAGCTGGGGCCTGGCATGGGACTACGATGTCGTGAAGGCGGTGGAGGGGGCGCCGGGCGAGGTCGTCAATGTCACTGGCCTGCGTGAAGGCAAGCGGCTGAAGCGTCCGGAGAGCCAACGCGCCTTCGAGCTCTGGAAATACGCGTTCCGTCCCGAGGACGTGGCGCGTGGGCATGACGGCCTTCGAGAGGCCTATGATCGCTTCCTGACCACGAACTTCCCGTTGCCCGACGGCTTCGAGGCGATCGAGGACGAACTCGGTGACGTCAGGGCGTTCCGCGTCTCAGCAAAGGAAGCTCACTCCGACGGTGTGGTGCTGCACTTCCACGGCGGCGGCTACCTGATCGGTTCGGCCGAGGGGTCGCTCGAATATGCAAGCAGGCTGGCAACAGCTGCCGACGGGGTCTGCTACACCATAGACTACCGGCTTGCGCCTGAGCATCCTTATCCGGCCGCGATCGACGACGCCGTCGTCGCTTATCGTGCATTGCTGGGAAAAGGCGTCCCCGCGGGTTCAATTTTGCTGTCGGGCGAATCCGCCGGTGGCGGCCTTGCGGTCGCGCTGGCGCTTGCGCTGCGCATGGCCGGCGATCCCTTGCCCGCCGGCATCCTTGCGGTCGCGCCATTTGCCGACCTCACCCTATCGGGTGAGAGCGTCCGCGCGTTCAATGGAGATGATCCCGCAGCGAACCGCGATCTCCTGACCTTCATGGGAGCGTCGTATTTCCAGGGCCATGAGCCGACGGATCCTCTGGTGTCGCCACTGTTCGGCGATCTCACCGGCCTACCGCCGCTTTTCGTTACGGCAACGCAAGGCGAGGTGTTGCTCAGCGACGCCATACGCCTGGCCCAACGCGCGGAAAAGGCCGGTGTCGACGTGACGCTGCGTCTGGTAGAGGATTCCGTCCATGTTTACACGATCTTTCCCTTCCTCCCCGAAACGGAGAGCACGATGGGCGAGGTCGCTGATTGGGCGCGGCGGAATCTGCAACGCGGTGCCGCGCACTCGCAAGCCGCGGAATGAGAGATGCAGGACCAGTCATGGCTCTGAGCGGACATTCGGTCGAATAGGGACGTCGGCAATCCGATCATGATTGCTTCCGCCTAGCGAGGCATTCGAGCGCCGTCAGAATCTGACCATGGTCCATCAAACTGCGGCACTCCACATCAACGAAGGCCAGGGCAACCAGTCCCGTCTGATCGACGACATAAGTCGCAGGGGCGGACCTAATCTCACGTCCCCGTGGGTTACCGGTTGCGTCATCAGTGTCTGGGCCATTTGGTGCCGACACCTGGAAGGTCAATCCGTAGGACTGGGCCACGTCTCCGTTTTTGTCGGCCAGGATGGGAAAGGGAAAGGACGCCGTGTCTTTGCCCAAGGGACGAGGGTCGAACGGTTCGACTGCAATAACGACCAGCGCCGCCCCTAATCGTTCCATATCGCCTTGGAGCGCCGACAAAGAGTTGAATTCGCGAACACAGCTGGCCGTATTCTCATTGCGGCAGAATCGAAGAACAACCGCGCTGCGAAGCAACAGCTCGCTCAGCGCCACGCGACGGCCGTGTTGATCGCGAAGGCGGAAGTCAGCGGCCTTCTTCCCCGCTCGCATGGCGCGCAAGCCAGGACCACGCGTATCGGTGTCATCAGGCGAGCGAGAGCGCCCGGCGGGTAAGCCAGGTGGGTCCGATCCGTCGTTTGACCATATCAATCTGGTCACCATCTATTCTCGGGCAGGTCGAAGCGCCACACCATGGGCGATCTATCGCTCTGACGGCACCCTTCTCGGGGTGATAATGCTCATTCCAAGGGAGAATGGATATGGACCGGCACCTTGCGATGGAGACGTTCGTTCGCGTCGTCGACACGGGATCGTTCTCCGCCGCAGCGAGTCAGATGAGAGTGGGGCAGCCAGCGGTATCCAAAGCGATTGCTCAGCTTGAGGAATGGCTTGGTGTTCGTCTTCTGTTGCGATCGACGCGCAGCCTGACCCCTACCGAAGCGGGGATGAATTTTTATGTCAGGGCAAAACGCTCTATCGAAGAGGCTGAAGAGGCCGTTCTGGCAGCGCGCGGCGCCGGAGCCGCACTGACTGGAAAGCTGCGCATTGCGGCTTCTGTCTGCTTCGGGCGCCTTCACATCATGCGCCAGCTTGATCGTTTTCTGGAGAAAAACCCCGAACTCGAGATCGACATGGTGCTGGATGATCGACCCATCAATCTGGTGGAGGAAGGCATCGATGTTGCCTTCCGCAGTGGCTCGTTGGCGGATTCGACCTTGGTGGCACGAAAGCTTGGTCAGGCGCGCCGGCGGGTCATCGCGACCCCAAACTACTTCGCGAAACACGGAGAACCCAAAAGTCCGGCAGAGCTGATCGCGCATCAGACCGTCATCTACACTCCGGATGGAGGCGGCGTGTCCTGGACGTTCCGTCAAGGATCGGCTGAGACGTCGGTGGCGGTCGGGGGCAGGTTAAAAGTCACCGCAGCGGAGGGATTGCGGGAGGCGGTGTTTGCCCACCTCGGCATTGCCATAACGTCTGAGTGGAACTTCGCTCCCGAACTTGCGTCAGGCATCGTCAAATCCGTTATGGATGAGTGGGAGCTTCCCGGCTTGGAGCTCTGGGCAGTTTATCCGACCGGGCGGATGGCGAGCGCTAAGGCAAGAGAGTTCGCCTCATTTGTCGAGACTTGTATTCCGACCGCACAGAGCGAGTCTCTGAAGAGACCTCTGACCGCGTGAGGTAAGGCGCGCGGGCCATTCATTCTTGGTCAGAATATCTATTAGTCCCCCCTCGTGTCTAATGCCGAGATGATCCTGCCGCTACCTTGCTTTCGATGATTGAAATCGAACGACGCTGACGATCATCGTCACGCGACGGTGCGATCACGCATGGACGACAGCGCCGTCGGGCTTCCGGCGACCAACAGAGGATCGTAGAATGAGCACGCAAGTTGTTTTGATCACCGGTGGACTCACAGGCATCGGGCGCGCCGCTGCCGTCGCCTTCGCCAAGAAGGGCGCAAAGGTGGTCGTTGCCGGCCGGCGGGATGAGGTTGGCAAGGAGCTGGTCAAGGAGCTTCGTTCTCTCGGCGCCGAGGCTGAGTTCATCAAGGCCGATGTCCGCAAGGAAGATGACGTCCGCGCCATGGTCGACAAGACCGTCGCACGATTTGGTCGTCTCGATGTCGCAGTGAACAATGCCGCTACCGAAGGCCAGGTTGGCCCGATCACGGACCAGACCGCCGAGACCGTTGCCGCGACGTTCGAGACCAACGTTGTCGGCGTGGTCCTGAGCATGAAGCACGAAGTGCGTGTCATGCAGGCCCAGGGGAGCGGGAGCATCATCAACATCTCCTCGACCTATGGGCACGAGGGCGCGGCCTTTGCCTCGATCTATGTCGGCGCCAAGCATGCGGTCGAAGGCATTACCAAATCGGTGGCGCTCGAAGTTGCCAAGTCGGGAATTCGCGTGAATGCGGTCGCGCCTGGTCCGACGGACACCGGCATGCTGACCCGCTTCACCGGCACGACGGAGAACAAGGCGGCTTTGGTGACCCAAGTTCCGCTGGGTCGGCTCGGACTCTCCGAGGAGGTCGCCGACGGTATCGTGTTCATCGGTTCGGACGAAGCCAGGTTCATCACCGGTCACGTTCTCAACGTCGACGGCGGACACAGCGCCAACTGATCCTGTTTGGGCGCGGAGGCTTACTCCGCGCCCAATACGCGCGTGGTCTTCCCGTCTCGCAGCTTCACGGCGCGTCCGGACGTCACCACTTTCAACCGCTTCGTACCTAGGCTTGAGCTGCCGCAAGAAGGGAATCAATGACTCACCATAATCACCAGACCGCGCCGACGCAGTTTGTCGAAGCCAACGGCATCCGCTTTGCCTATCGCCGCTTTGGCAAAGCAGCCGGCGCGCCGCTCGTCTTCAACCAGCATTTCACCGGCACCATGGACCATTGGGATCCGGCAATGACCGACGGTCTTGCCAACGACCGCGAAGTGATCCTGTTCAACAACGCCGGTGTATCCAGCTCCTCTGGAGAGGTGCCCACCACGATCGCGAAAATGGGCGCCAATGCGGTGGCGTTCATCAAGGCGCTAACACTGACGAAGGTCGATGTGCTCGGCTTCTCGATCGGCGGCTTTGTCGCGCAGGAAATCGCCGTTCAGGCGCCCGACCTCGTGAGGCGACTGGTCTTGGTCGGCACCGGTCCGCGCGGTGGCGAGGGCATGGCCGCGCTCACGCCAGAGGCGCAGGAAATCTTCGGCGCCACATACGACGAGCCCGATCATCTCTGGCTTCGCGTGCATTTCACGAAGTCCGAGAAGAGCCAGGCTGCGGGCCGCGAGTTCCTCAAGCGCTTCCGGCTACGCGCCGAGCACCGCGATCCCGAGGTTAACGAGACGGTTGCGCCCGCCCAGATCGAGGCGATCGGCGAATGGGGCGCGCCGCGGGAGAAGCCGTTCGAATATCTGAAGTCGATTCGTCAGCCGACGCTGGTCGTGAACGGCGGCAAGGACGTGATCATCTACTCCGTGAACTCGTTCATCCTGCAGCAGCACCTGCCTGACGCCCAGCTCGTCCTCTATCCAGACGCCAATCACGGTTCGCAGTACCAATATCCCAAGCAGTTCGTCCAGCACGTTTCCGCATTCTTGTCCGAAGCGGAAGCGCGATAACGCAGCGCTCGTGCCGCTTGTCAAATCTGCCCCGATCCAAGAGCACCCATGTCAGTTCCAGTGAAAATCGTCGTCGTCTATCACAGCGGATACGGCCACACCGTGAAGATCGCCGAGGCAGTCGCGCGTGGCGCAGCAGCCATCAGTGGCGCGAGCGTGGAACTTGTAACGGCAGAGCAAGCGACCGGCCGATGGGAGCTTCTCGATGGTGCAGACGCCATCATCATGGGAGCTCCCACCTACATGGGGAGCCTGTCGGCACCGTTCAAAGCGTTCATGGATGCGACCTCGCACCTTCAATATGCCGAGAAGCGCTGGGAAGGCAAAGTCGCCGCCGGCTTCACCAATGGCGCGTCCCGCGGCGGCGACAAGCAGAACTCGCTGGTTCAGCTGATGACATTCGCGGCCCAACACCAAATGCATTGGGTCAATCTCGGGCTGAACTATGGGAACAATCGCTCCTACACTAACGAGGACATCCTCAACCGCGACAGCTACACGCTCGGGATGGCCGGCCAGGCCGATATGGATCTGAGCGGCGATGTTGCCCCTCCGCTCTCCGATCTTCGGACCGCGGAATTCCTCGGCCGCCGAGTGGCCGAGGTCGCGCAGGAGTTGTCGGCTGGCCGGGCGGCGCTCGGCCGGCCAGCTCACCGCGGCGTTTCGGGTGGTGCCGACAATCAGGATCCGGAAGGCCGGGGCGTGGTGGCTTCCAAACACAATCGAAGCACGACTGGACTGGTCACCGCCTAAGGTTTTCGCACGATCCGCTTCCATTCAGGAGAGACATCATGACTGACAGGCCGATAAAGATTCCAGGGCTCGATCACCCCATTTCGATCGAGGCGAACCCGTCTCGCGTCGTTGTCAAAGTCGGCGGAAAGATTATCGCCGACACAAGCGATGCATTGACGCTTCGCGAGGCGCCCTACCCGCCCGTTCAGTATATTCCCCGTCGCGATGTCGATATGGCCGCGCTTACGCGCAGCGAACACACCACCTACTGCCCCTACAAGGGCGACGCTTCCTACTACAGCATTCCAGCGGGGGGTGATCGTTCACGCAACGCTGTGTGGACTTATGAGACCCCGTTTGAGGCGATGGCGCAGATCAAGGATTACGTCGCGTTCTACTCGGACCGGGTTGACGAGATCAGGCTGGCGTAGGGGAGACAGCACGGATGCCAACGACAAAACGTACCGCACTTGTCACAGGCGCCTCCGGCCTGGCCGGCGGCTACATGCTGGCTCACCTGCTTGAGCAGGGTGGCTGGGATGTCGTTGCGGCGTCGCGCCGCAAGCCGCAGATACCCGGTGACTACAGGCACATTGCCGTGGATCTTATCGATCCGGCTGACTGCCAGGCCAAGCTCGGTCCGCTCACCAACATCTCGCACCTGTTCTATCTGGCCATCACGGAGCGGGCGGATACCGGCGAGACGATGTCGGCGAACGCCAACATGTTCTTCAACCTCGTCAAGACCGTCGACGCCGCGTCACCTGTGCTCGAGCACGTTCATCTGTCCCAGGGCACCAGGTGGTATGGAAATCACCTCGGTCCCTACAAGACTCCGACCAAAGAAGACGATCCGCGGCACATGCCGCCGAATTTCTATTACGATCAGCAGGACTTTCTCGAAGAATTCCAGAAAGGAAAGCTCTGGACATGGTCGGTCGGGCGTCCGCACGCGGTCTGCGGATTCTCCACGGGAGGACCGATGAACCTGACGCTGGCGATCGCAGTCTATGCGAACGTCTGCAAGGCGTTGGGGCTGCCTCTCAGCTTTCCGGGTAAGCCGGGAGCCTATACCGCACTTTACCAATGTACGGACGCCGCCCTTCTGGCAAAGGCCGTCGCGTGGATGGCGACCGATCCGAAATGCGCCAACCAGGCGTTTAACATCACCAACAGTGATCTCATCAGATGGCAGAATTTGTGGCCCAGATTCGCCGGCTTCTTCGAGATGGAGCTGGCGCCGCCACGGCACATCAACCTTGCGCGGTCCATGGCGGACAAGGGGCCGATCTGGGACAAAATCGTCGAGAAGAACGGATTGCAGAAATTCCGCTTCGAAGAGATTGCGGCCTGGGGTTACCCGGACGGCGTATTCGCCTCCGATTACGATATCGTCTCCGATACCAGCAAGGCCCGCCGTTTCGGCTTCCACGACCTAGTGGACACCGAGGACATGTTTTTCCGGATGTTTTCAGACTTTCGGCGCGAGCGGATCATTCCGTGACCTGCCGGACCGAGCGGCAAGCCCTTTACGAAATGCTCCCGCTTCCACGCGCGATCAGGTCGTCCACTCTGGACAGAAACACCTTGAGAAGTGAGGACGTGTTTGCCCTGTTATAGCCGATCACAAGATCGATCATCGGTGCTTCGCCTTGCAAAGGGCGACTGACGACCGATGGTGGAAGAAGATTTCGGGCATAGAGGGGCAACAAGGCCAGGCCGCGCGTGGATACGATCATTGAGATCGCCATCGAGATATTATCGACTTCCTGGTCAGGCGTGAGATCGATTCCGGTGCGCGCCGCGTAATCGTCGATCACAGTCCTGAGCGCGGGTGATGTCGTCTTGGGAACGCTGATGAAGGTTTCGCGCGGGATGTCTTGCGGGCGAATGGCATCGTGCGTGGCGAGGCGATGATCGCTGGGCAGAAGGACGACGAGGGGCTCTTTGGCCAGAAACTTGAATGCCAGGCCCGGCATCTGGTCTTCCCGCCGGAGAAACGCCACATCGAGTTTGCCCTGAAGCAGCCCCCTTGCAAGGTCGGGCGATAGCTGACTGTGCACGATCACTTCAATGTTGGATTGATCGTCGCGGAGAATCCTCAGCGCTTCGGGAAGCCACGTCACCTCGTGCCCGGTCAGAAATCCAAGAACGAAAGACGGCTTGGCGACCTGGGCCGCCCGCCGCGCCGCTTCGCCGGCCACCTCGACCTGCGCCAGCGCCAGGCGTGCGTGATCGAGAAAGGCGCGGCCTGCCGGGGTCAGTTCGATTCCACGCGGATTGCGTATCAGTAATTGGGCGCCGACCTCCAACTCGAGATCGCGGATCTGCCGGCTCAGGGACGGCTGGGCAGTGTGAAGCCGCCGCTCGGCCGCCAGCGTGAGGCTTCCTTCCTCAGCCACTGCAATGAAATAGCGCAGATGACGCAGCTCCATGCTCTATCCATACTTTTAGAGTATGGCGTGGACTCTACAAAGTCTTTCTCCTTTCCGCCATGGCCACCTAAATCACTTGTAACAAAGCTTTGCGGGAACGCGGCGGCCGCCTTGACCCTAGGGGTCACCTGCCAAGCAAGGCTTTCCAGCAATACTGCCCGATCTTACAGGAGAAGCTTCATGACCACCTCCGTTGTCCTGATCACCGGCGCCTTGGCCGGTATTGGCCGTGCCACCGCCCTGGCCTTCGCGCAGGAGGGGGCTCGGATCGTCGTCTCCGGCCGCCGTGATGAGGCGGGACATGCCTTGACCCAGGAGCTCCGCAGCCTCGGCGTCGAAGCCGAATTCATTCGCACTGACGTTCGCCACGAAGACGAAGTCGGCAACTTGATCGACAAGACCGTGGCACGGTTCGGCCGACTCGATGTAGCCGTCAACAACGCCGGCACCGAAGGCAAGCCCGGTCCGGTGACGGAACAGACCGCCGAAAGCTACGCGGCCACTTTCGACACCAACGTGCTCGGTGTGCTGTTCAGCATGAAGCATGAGATGCGCGTGATGCAGGCGCAGGGCAGCGGCAGTATCGTGAACCTCTCGTCGACCATGGGACATCGAGGCGCGCCGGGTGCATCGCTCTACACCGCCAGCAAGCACGCGGTCGAAGGTCTGACCAAATCCGCAGCGCTCGAAGGTGCGGCATCAGGCATTCGCGTCAATGCGGTCGCGCCCGGGCCCGTTGAGACGGGAATGCTGGACCGGTTCACCGGCACGCCCGAGAGAAAGGCCGGACTGATCGCGGGAGTGCCTCTCAAGCGTGTCGGCACCCCTACGGAGATCGCCGATGCCATCGTGTTCGTCGCTTCCGCCAAGGCGTCGTTCATCACCGGCCAGATCATCGCCGTGAATGGCGGCAAAACCGCTTCGTAAACTTCCAGACGCTTTGTGGAATTCGCGAGGACGACAGCGATGACCAAGGTAGCGCCTGCGTCCGTTCGCCGTAGCATGGCGGACCGGACTCAGCCTTCGATGGGAGGGCGGTTCGTCCTCGGGCGTCGGGCGAGCCTGTTGGTGTCGGCGGGCGTGGTCGGTCATACGCTTTGGACAAGTGCGGCGCCGGCACTGACCTACGGGCTTTATGCCGAGGAGTGGCATCTCACCCATACGATGACGGCGGGCATCTTCGCCATCTATCCGATGACCGTCGTCGTCATGCTGGTCGGCTTCGGCGGCATTTCCGACCAGATTGGCCGCCGTGTCACGATGCTGGCGGGCCTCTTTGCCTCACTCGTCGGTGCGCTATTGTTTGCGGTCGCACCTAGCGTGTGGTGGGTGTTTGCAGGGCGCGCGCTGATGGGCATCGGCGTCGGCCTGGCGGCGAGCCCGTCGACCGCCGCGATTCTGGAGTTCACAAGCCCGGAGCATGCGAAGAGCGCCGCCTCGCTTACGATGGGGGCGCAGGCCATCGGATTCGTTGCGGCTTTACTGCTCGGCGGCGCGTTGACGGAATACGGGCCATGGCCGACGCGCCTTTGCTTCTGGGTACTTGCCCTTTTTCTCATCGTCCTTCTGATCGGGACGTGGTTCTTGCCCCGTCATACACTTGGCTATGCGGGCGGTGACTGGCGTTCGCGGATGCCATTCGTTCCGAAGCATGTACGTCGGGCTTTTGCGGTGTCATCGACCGCCATGGTCGCGGCCTATACATTCGGCGTCCTGATCCTCTCGCTCGGCGGCCAGGTCGCGCATGATCTCATCGGCTCGCCCAACGCCTTTCTCAACAGCGCCGTTCTTTCGTTGTTTCCCATCGTGATGGGCGCGATTGGGATCATCGCCCGGCCGTTCTCGCCGCGGGCGGCGCTAATCGTCGGTGCGCTGATCTCGTGTTCGGGCATGGTGCTGCTCGTCCTCGCGGTCAGCTTGCGCGATCTGGTTATCTATCTGCTGGCGACCGCCGCCGCTGGAGGGGCCTACAGCCTGTTGTTTGTCGGCGGCCTGCAGCTGATCAGCGCGATGGCTCCCGAGCGCAACCGCGGCGGCATACTCTCCGCCCTCTATCTCCTGGGTTATCTGTCGATGGGCGCGCTCGCCCTCGTTCTGGGCGCTATTGCGACGGCGAGGGGACTCAGTCTCGCCGTCGATATCGGTGCGGCTGCGATCATCCTGATGAACGTCGCCACGCTCGTGCTCGCAACGGCGACGCCCACCATATCGCCTTCTGCCACCGGACCTGTATCCACGTGATGACCACGCGAACGATCGTGCGTCGGTCGGTTATGACGGACCCGATGTCCTGTCGGGCAGGAGGAGAAGCAGTCCAACGACTGCGAGCAGCATCAGCACGTTGCAAAGGGCGACCGCACCAAACGCCTGGACATAGGATGCCGTCTGGTTGAGGCCTCTCGATCCGGCACCAGACAGCGTCAGAAAGAAAGGAACCTCCAGTGCCGCTACCCCCAATGCATTGCCGCCGCGCTGCATCGTCGTCAGGACCCCGGATGCGGATCCGACGTGGCGGTCGTGGATGCCGCTCATCACCACGTTCAGGATGGGCGTCATGAAAAGGCCCATACCGATGCCAACGAGCAACAGGGACGGAAGGAGCCATGCGGCCGGAAGCGGATCGATCGTCCTGCACAGGACCAGCGCCAAAAGCATGCCGGTCAAGTCCACGAGGACGCCTGCCATCATGATGCGGCGCACCCCGAACGACACAAGCCGACTTGCAATCGGCGAAACGATTCCAAACGCACCACCAAGCATTGCCAGGCTCGCTGCTGTGGCCAGTGGCGAGTACCCATAGCCGATCTGCATGAGCAACACGTAGGAGAAGCTGAAGGGCGTCGTGGATGCCCAGAAGATGAGGATCAGAAGCGCGCCGACATTGAACGCGCGGTCGCCAAACAGGTCGGTATCGAGCAGCGGAGAGAGACCGCGCCGGGACTTCCAGCGTTGGTGGAGGTAGAACCCGACGAAGGCGACCGGGGACGCGACCAGCATCGCGGTCGGCCACCCGGCCCAGCCGCGCTCCGGGCCCTCGACCAGCGGCAGCATCAGCAGCAACATAGCGAGTGTGCTCAGCGCGACACCCGCAAGGTCAAGGCGCTTGTGCTCACCAGAACGGACGTCGGCCAGCACGAGCGGTGTCAGGAGCATTGCAGCGATCCCAATTGGGAGGTTCACCAGAAAGATCATGCGCCAGCCAAGGCCGAACAGGTCGGCTTGGACGAGGAATCCCCCAAGGATAAGCCCGGCGATGTTGGCAAGGCCGATCGCCACGCCCATTGCGCCGAACGCTGCCGTGCGCTCGCCGCCATCGGCAAAGGACATTCGCACCAAGGCAAATACCTGGGGCGCGAGCATCGCCGCCGAGGCGCCCTGTAGCAGCCTGGCGGCAATCAGAACCTCAATGTTCGGCGCGACCCCGCAGGCGAACGACGTCAGCGTGAACGCTGCAAAGGCCACCATGAAAACACGACGCTGGCCCCAGATGTCGCCAAGTCGTCCCCCGGTGATCATGCCTGCTGAGAAGGCCAGTGCGTAGCTTGCTACCGTGAGCTCGGCCTCGCCGAAGCTCGCGTGCAGCGAGCTTCTGATTGCCGGAATCGCAATGTTGACGATCGAATTGTCCATGACTGTCACGAAAATGCCCGAGAGGACGACGGCGAGCGCAACCCAGCGGCGGGCGCCGATGCCCGCGCTGGCGACCTCTGCGCTCGGCTCGTGGTCGCTCAAAGGGTAACGACGATCTTGCCGAATTGGCCGCTATTCTCCAGATAGCGGTGCACTTCCACCATATCGTCGAACTTGAAGATACGATCGATGATCGGCTTGAGAGCGCCGCTCGCAAGACCCTTGGTAACGTACTCCACCGCGGCCTTCCGGCGCGCCGCGTCGCCCGTGACCAGCCGGATACTGTACCCTTTGACGATCGTCATCTTGCGGATCATCTCCAGCACCGGGATCGGCGTGTCATCCTCAGTGCGCCGTAGATGTAGGCGATGCCCTGGTTCGTCAGCGCGGCGATCAGCTTGGGAAAGTCTGCACCGCCTACGGGATCGAAGGCGACGCGTGCGCCATGACCGTTGGTGATGCGCATCACCTCGGCGACCATATCCTGCTCCTGGGTCGCAACGACATGGGCTGCGCCGGCCTCGTGCAGCCGTTTTCTCTTGTCCGACGTGCGGGTCAGCGCGATCGGAGTCGCACCGGCATGGTTGGCAATTTGAATCGCCGCCAGGCCGACGCAGCTCGAAGCTGCGGGAATGATGACGAATTCACCGGCTTTGACGTCGGCGTCGAAGACGAGCGCGCCGTAGGCCGTTATGAACATCATCCAAACCGACGCCGCTTCAGCGAATGACAGCGATTTCGGATGCTTCACGACAGCATGATCGGGCGCAAGAATGATCTCTCCGTAGGTGAAGTACTTGTTTAGGGAGAATGCGGGGATCGTGCTGACTGTGTCGCCCACTGCAAAATCGGTGACGTCCTTGCCCACGGCGTCGACAAGGCCGGCGCAATCATATCCGAGACCAGCCGGGAATATCGGTGACTCGACATATCTATCGTTGCGCCACATTGAATCGGCGCGGTTGATGCCGATTGCTTTCACCTCGATGCGAACCTCGTGCGGGCCGGGATCGGGCACATCCGTCTCGATGAATTCGAGGACCTCCGGTCCTCCGGCCTGTGCGAATTTGATCGTGCGGGACATGATGCTTCCGTCAAGTGGGGTTGGGGCATGGTATTCGGCACGTGCGCGAAACGGCAGTCTGCGCAGAGCCGGTTACGAGCGCGCGCGTCTAGAGAAGGTGTCCGGAAAGCTGGAGGATCTGTTCCGTTCCGGTCAGGAGGCACACGAAGCCCTTGCTGGCTTTGAGCCGGATCGGCTGCACCGCCTGATATGCCTCGGAGTGATAGAAGTTCTTCACGGCCTCGGGGCTATCGAATTCGACGATTACCCGGCGGCGGTGCTGAACGAGGCCATCCAGCGGTTGCGCGTCTTCGCCGCGCACGAGAATCCTGCCGCCGTGTGCTGCGATGATATCCGGAACGCTCGTGCGATAGGCCTCATAAGCCGCCGGATCAGTGATCTCGATTTCGACAAAGAAGTATCCTTTGGGCATGACCTATCTCCTATTGGCCTGCAGTCAGCCACGGGGTTGCTTTCGCGTCATGCATTTGTGCTGGGCCGCGCCGAAACCACATCTTTCCAGCGCATCAGCGCTCGGTGCTCCGCCGGAATCGATATGTCGAGCGCCTTTGCGAAATCGATCGTCACCAGCGCAGTGATGTCTGCTGCCGAAAACCTTTCCCCGGCGACGAAGGGCACCTGTTCGAGCCGTTCGTTCAAGTCGGTGAGAAAGTTCTTCACGCGCAGCATGCTGCGGTCGACCAATCCCGGGATCTGCTCATAGCCGTGCGGTCCGGCGATGGCGCGGCCCTTCAGCCGCTCCGCCTTGTTGCGCACGCCTTCCATCACCGGCGCAAAACCTTCGAGCTCAGCGAACCGCTCCCACATCACGACCAAGCCCTTGTCCTTGGGCGTCGCGCCCAGCAACGGCGTTTCGGGAAAGGCTTCATCGAGATACCGCATGATGGCCGGCACCTCGCCGATGGCGGTGCCATCTTCGAGCACGAGTGCCGGCACGACGCGGCCGGGATTGATTGCCTTGTAGGCTTCCGAGTGTTGCTCGCCGGCGCCGAGATCGACGGAGATCAGCGTCGGCTTGAGTCCCTTCTCGGCCAGGAAAATTCGGACGCGCCGCGAATTGGGCGAGTTGGCGGCGTGGTAAAGCTTCAATGTGTCTGACATCCCGTGACTCCTCGTGTTCGACTTGGATGGCCTAATGCGCTCGTCCTCGGTCAGGGACCTCGGTTCGGGGCGACGTCACCGCTGCGTGTCCTGCACGAAGCGCCGTGTCACCTCATTCCGCGTCTGGTTGACGGCCCCGATTCGCTCGATGAGCTCCGCGGTCCGGCTGCCTCTCAAACCGGCCGTGGTGATCACGCCGTCGCTGACATAGGTGTAGACACCGCTCACCAGGAAAGCGCCGACCGAGCGGAGATGCCTGCGCTGGTCCGCGATGGTTGCGCGATAGATCTCGCTTTCGCAGAACTCTCGTGCGGTGAGCGCGCTTGCGAAACCGATCTCGATGACGCCGATGTCCTTGCGTTCGTCGCTGACCCGATGATCGCCATGGGGCGACGCCGGCGATGGACGCGCGTTGTCGTACGGCTCCGGCAAATGCAGGCGCAACTTCCGCACCGCCGGCGCGGATGACAGATGTCGTGCCCATTCCGACAGCCAGGGCCGAAATCCCTCGGCAGATCCGCCGTTCAGGTGCAAATGCAGGCGGTACAATCGGTCCGGCCCGTTTGGAATGCCGTCGGGTTCGCGATCAACCAGCGTGTGGGACCCCCTCGGCAGATTGTAGGCGACGATGTGCTCGAACAGATGGAACACGTCTCCGAACAACACCGGGCTTGCCTCGGCGTAGCGGTTGAGGCCGTCGATGTCGGCAAAGCCGATCTCCGCGGCGCCGTCGAGCACGACGTCCATGTGGCGAACGCCATCCGGCAGAGGCCAGAGGTTTGCCCGGCGGTCCTGTGAAAAGTGGTGCTGCACGTAGTAGCTGATGCCGGGAAGCCGCGCGCAGAGCGGCCCGAGGACATCGCGCCAATAGTCGGCGAACAGATCCTGCGGAAGCCCGGCAAGCTTGCGGAGGACACCGTAGGAAAGGCAACGGAGATTCCCATCGCGCCCTGCAAAGTTGGCGGTGTCCACGAACTGTGTCGGTTCGTTCGGGTGGCTGTGCTGGGTCATGGAAAAATCCTAGCGGCGTTGGGTCGGGCCAACTCGCCGACTGATGTTTTCCTTGGGGTCGTTCGCAACAAGGGCCAATAGCCGTGCATTCAATCGGCAACGCCGATTGATCGGCCGTTGCTTGCAAGCTGATGTCCAGCGCTGAGCGAGGTTGTGCGCCTGCTGCTTCATTCGGATTGCAGGCAGCATCACCGCAGCGTAGGCTCGCGTTCAATCGACCCATCCGATCAATCGGTTGACGCGAGGATCAGCGTGGAACTGCGGCAGATCGACTGCTTCCTGGCGGTTGCGAAGGATCTCCATTTCGGAAAAGCGGCGAAAAGACTCTCTCTCGCGCAATCCTCCGTCTCCGAAGCGATACGCTCCCTGGAGCAGGAAGTGGGTGGACCGCTGCTGGTCCGAACGAGCAGGCGCGTTCAGCTGACCTCTCTTGGCGAGAAGTTTCGCCTCGGCGTTGAACCCGCCGCGCTGGTTCTGCATGCCACGCTGGACGATTGCAGGAAGACCGTCCTTGGTCAGCCAAACCGGCTAAGGATCGGTTTCCTCGGTGGCGGACTCTATGAGCTGACCCTGCCGTTCGTCAGGCATCTCAGGAGCAAGTTTCATATCGATGTTGAGTGGGTGGAGCTTTCGCTGCTAGACCAGTTTGAGGCGATCGCAGCAGGCAAAGTCGATGCTGCGTTCTGTCGGCTTCCGCTCTCGCATGACGGTTTGGTGCAATGCACGGTGCTGCTCGTGGAGAAGAAGAAGCTGGTGGTGCCGGCCGATCACAGGCTCTCGAACCGAGACTGGATCGATCCTGAGGAGCTCGCGCTCGAGACCTTGCCGACATTGCCCGACAATCATCATTTGGGCGCTTGGGCGGCGATCCATTTCCCGGATCACACGCCTTCGGGACGGCCGATCGCGCGAGGGCCGGTCGTCACGACGATCCGCGAATCTCTTGCGGCCGTCGAATCCGGCGAGGCCGTCGTCATCGTGGGAGCGCGAGCGGAGCTCTATTATTCCAACCCCCGCATCAGGTTTGTCGAGATCGGCGTTGCTCCCGTCAGTACCGCTCTCGTGAGGCGCCGAGCTGACCGTCGGCGTGTGATACAGGACCTCGAAGAATGCGCACGCGACGTCGCGGCCGGTTTGGTCGAAGCCGTAGAGCATTGAGGGTTACCGAATTGAGGTCCTGTCGGGCAGGAGGATACCCACTTCAGCGCGTCCGTTTTTGATGGGTTTTCGTCCTCACGACACGCAGCATCTCTAGCTAAAACAACTGGACCGTAACAGGTGCGTAGCGCCTCTCCGAGTGTGGCTTCCGGCGGACCGCCGAGTTGGAGCGTGTGAGCGCAGAACGGGACGAACCAAGCATGACATACCGACATGTCACGGCCCCCACCCAGTTCGTTGAAGCCCACGGAATTCGCTTCGCCTACCGCCGGTTCGGACAGGAACGCGGCACGCCGCTTCTTTTCATGCAACATTTTCGGGGCGGAATGGATCATTGGGATCCCGCGGTCACCGACGGCTTTGCGGAAAATCGTCCGGTCATTCTGTTCGACAATGCGGGGGTCGCCTCGTCGAGTGGCGAGACGCCGGACACGATCGATACGATGGCGGAGCACGCCGCCGATTTCGTCGGGGCGCTCGGACTCTCGCAGATTGATTTGCTGGGCTTCTCGATCGGAGGATATGTGGCGCAGACACTTACGTTACGTCATCCCGAACTGATCCGCCGTCTTATTCTCGCCGGCACCGGGCCGCGAGCGGGCGAACCGCCGCAAGACCCGAAATACGCCGAGTACGGCGGTCTGACTGATCCGAAAACCGGGCAAAGCCCAATAGAGACGTTCCTTTATCTATTCTTCCGGCCTTCGCAGACGAGCCAGTTCGCCGGCAAGGCGTTCTGGGCGCGCCGGCACGCGCGGAAGGAAGATGTCGACGTACCGACATCGGCACAAACGATGGCGGCGCAGCGGGCAGCAATCACCGAATGGCGTCAGACCCGCGGCGAGAGGTTCGCGGAGCTCAAGGCCATCACGCAACCGACACTTGTCGTGAACGGCCATAGCGACATCATGGTTCCGACCGTCAATTCGTTCACGCTCTCCCAGACTATCCCAAACGCTCAATTGATCGTCTATCCGGACTCCGGGCACGGTTCGTTGTTTCAGTTTCCGGAACTCTTTGTAACCCATGGGCGGATCTTCCTGGATGGATCTCTTGCGGTCACTGGCCGCTAGAGCCGCCGCGCAGCGCGTGGTCCGGCGATCTGATGAACGAGCGATTGGTACGGGCTACGCACAGGGGACCATCAAATGAACGAACTACTTGAGCTCGCCGTGTCCGCTCATGGAGGGCTCGACAGGTGGAAGCGTATCAGGTCGATCGATGTATCGCTGATCATTTCCGGCCAACTGCTCGAGGTGAAGGGTTTCCCGGAACATCAGCATACGAAGGTCACCATCGATGTCGATCGGCCTCGAACCGTCATGGAGCCCTATGGTGAGGAGGGCACACGGGGAATCTGCACGCCGGCCCCCATCTGCCCACCGACACGCGGCAAATTTTCCGGCGTCGCAGCATAATGGTGGCCGGACCGAAAGGTGTTATCCAGCGGATTGATCCCGACCGTGCGCATCCGCACGAGCACCTGACCGTCGTTCGCAGCTGGTGCCGGAAGATCAACGACCTTGTTCTCCGCATAATCGCCGTAGGCGCGATACTGAATGGCTTTCATCGGTGAGGCTTCCTTCAAGTTGCGCTTTGATCAGAGATGGGCCTTCTTGACGGGGCGCGGTGCGTAAAGAAGCTTGGCGGAGAAATCGACCCAGTCGGCTTGCTGCCGGTCGGGGAAAGCGGCTTTCAGGCTCTCGCTGTAGGCTTTCGCGTCGGCGGAGGCCGCATGGATCTCGTTGGCGCGCTTGACGTAGGTGATCGTGCTGTCGATTGCGGAGTGGCTGACTGGCGTGTCATGCCCGATGATGAGGGTGTCGTAGCCTTGAATCGCCTTGAGCTGCTCGAGAACGATCATCCAGTGATCAAAATGATCCACAACGGTGAAGGCGTGTTCGTTCGGCGAGAACACCAGGTCGAACGCCATCAACACTTTTTGCTCGGGCAGCAGAGCGGCGAGCTGCAAATCCGATTCAGCGTCGACGAACCGCTTGAAGTCATAGGTGATGCCGTCGATCCGTTGCACGCCTTCAGCGATTGTCTCCGTCGGGACGGTGACCTTGGTCGCGATCCTGTCACCGTATACCGGTTGGAAACTAGCGAGTCTGGCTTGACCTCTTGCGCGGAGCTGGTCGGCGATCCCGTCCAGGGCGAACACACGGGCGTCGGGGAAACGCTCGGTCAGAACCTGAAGACCGGACCAGTGATCCGTGTGTGCATGCGAGAGAATGATCCGGTCGACGGGCTTGCCCAGCGTCTGCACGTATGACGCGACTTCGTCGGCATAGGGCAGCAGAAGCTGACCATCGAAGATGACGACTGCCGTTGGCCCCTCGATCATCTGCGTATTGACGCGAAAGCCGTCAGGGGGACTAAGGTAGGAATGAATTTTGACGGGGCCGAACTGGCTTACGAGAATGGCCCCCATGCGGCCCGATGCCGCCGTATCCTTGGTCTCGCGCGCGTCACCGTTCTGCGCCAGCTCAGGGCTTTTGACGGCGGCAGCCGACGAGGGCAAGCCGACGAATGGGACTAGCGCGCCCGCAGCGAGCTGGAGAAACTGAGAACGGGATAGAGCGGCTTGCGACAAGCGCTGAAGACGGGAGTGGCTCGACTGCATTTCTCTTGTCCCTTGTTTAGCATCACCGCGCAACTGGGGCTGACTTGGAAGTACCGGGCCGTAGCGCGATTCATCCAAGCTAGGTTTGTGACGAAATCCGTACGGATCTGTGAAGCAGATAGACGACGAGGAATTGGAGGACGGCAATAAAGAGCGGCCCAGCGAATTTCCCCAGATCATGCTGAAACAGACCGATTCCGGCATCCAGCAATTGCATGGCGCCCGCGAGCGGGCCCAGGATCAGCAACGCAGACGTCGCTCGTTTGTAGATTGCCGCCAATGCAAACAAAGCCAGTGGAATTGTGCGCGCCGCCGCGTACATGGCTAGTAGTAACGACGCCTCTGTTGGGATGGAGCCGGCAGGCACCACGGCTTCCGGACGGAAGATTGCCGCGATGGAAAAGCCGCTCGCGACCAGGACATTGATTGCAGTGACGAGCGAAGCCAGCTGCATCGCCTTTATTGTTGTCATCGGCTCGCTACCAGATCCACTGGGCGGCTTCCCAGTGGTATGCCGCGTCGCGTCGGGCGACATGTCCAATGGCCGGGAACGGAAAATGATAGCCCATCACCATGATCCGGTCGGTCGCGACGCGGTCCAGAATGGTTTTGCGTGACTTGATCGCCTGCGCGGGGTCGTAGTCGAAGATGGGCGACCAGTCCGGATGCTGTAGGCTGGTCACCGGGTTATGGGCGATGTCACCCATGTGCATGAACTGGTCCTTGCCTGAGGTGAACAGGATTGCGGCATGGGACGGCGAATGTCCGGGCGCCGCAACATAGTGCACGCCGCTTGTGATTTCGCCGCCATGCTTGATGAACCGGGAACGGTTGGCGACCGGTGGCAGATTATCTCGTGCCGCCCCAATCGTGCCCTTCTTGAACGGGTCGGGCATCGGCGAACTGTTGACCTCACTTTCGTAACGGCTGCCGGTCCAGTAATTCCACTCCGTATCGACAAAGATGAACTGAGCCTTCGGAAACGCCAACGCGCCCGATTTCGTCACCAAGCCGCCGATATGGTCGAGATGACCGTGCGACGTCACGACCAGATCGATGCTCTCCGGCGAAATTCCGGCCCGGCCCAGATTCGCCTCGAGTCCGGGAAAGCTACCGAAGGACGGGCCGAGTTTCTCACCAAAGCCGGAATCGACGAGGATGCGCTCGTGTCCCGTGTCGACCACCAGGATGTTGTTGGTGACTTGGATCACCGGCTGCATGAAGTTTGCCTTCAACACCGGAGCAAGTTCAGCTTCAGAGACATTCATGACGAGGATCGGCCGGATCGGTATCTGCCCAGAGCCATCCGAGATCACGGTTGCCTGGAAGTCTCCGATCTTGAAGCGGTAGAAGCCGCCGCCGTTTAGCGGCTCCGCGCCGGCTGGACGAACGCCCTCAGCCTGCCCCGTCGCGGGGGTGAGCAACGGCGTTCCCATAGCGGCAATGGCCAGCCCGGTGCCGGCACGAAATACACTGCGACGCGTCAGGATCGTCGGGGGATTGATCATGTCTGTCTCCAGATTGAAGGCGCTGCGTGTCAGCGCGGAAGCGACGATGCGCGATGCAAAGACAATGTCGATCGCAATTGTCTTTGTCAACCTAAAGATCGTCGGCTTCGATCATTTCAGAGACGGGCATGATGCCTTATTTCCAGAAGACTCCAGAATTTAAGCGTCAAAGGGAGCGGGTGGCTCTACCATGCACGTCAACCTGGCAGAGTCCTGACCGTAAGAATCGATTGTAAACACAATCGTGATGTATTAGGTCAATGGGCGTGGCGGCAAGGAATCGAGGAGCAAGCTTTTGGGCGTGTCGAGAGAACAGGCTGCGGAAAACCGCCGCGCGATTGTCGCGGCGGCCACGCTGCTATTCAGAGAGCGCGGAGTGGAGGCTGTCGGACTGAGCGAACTGATGAAGCACGCTGGCTTCACCCAAGGTGGCTTCTACAACCACTTCAAGTCGAAGGCCGACCTGGTTGCCGAAGTGCTTGCTTCGGCAATCGCTGAGGGGAATACCGAGTTCACCAAATTCGTGAGGGGCCCGGTCGATGAGTCAACTACTGCACTTCGGTGCTACGTAGACTGGTATCTGTCGCAAGCCCATCGCGACAACATCGACCACGGGTGCCCTGTCGCCGGATTTGTTGGCGATGCGCCTCGCTTGGGCGCCGCAGCGCAGTCTCATTTCGCCGGCGGATTGGACGATCAGATAACGATCCTGGCCGGGTTGATCGCGGAGAGTGGATCTCTGGCTGCGCAAGGCGAGCGCGGGACGTTGCGCGAGCAGGCAATTAATCTGCACTGCGAAATGCTGGGTGCGCTCATCCTGTCACGGTCTGTCGCACAGGCTGCGCCAACGTTTTCGAACGAGATTTTGGAGAACGCTCGGCGAGACGTGCTCGCGTCTCTCGATGAGCGTGCGAGTCAGCGCTCTAAACCGCGGAAGAAACCCTAATCAGGCTGGTCCCGTGCGAGTGATGAGCACGAACTAATTGCAGGTCAAGTATATGAATCCTACCGCAAACGAAGGCGTTTCCGCTTTCTCTGGTCTTAGGTACTTCAGAGCGCTCATGGACGGCTCCATTGCGCGTTCGGCGATGCTCGCGCTTTTCGATATCAACATCGAAGCGGCTGAGCCTGGGTTCGTCGTGCTAACCGCGATACCGACGGCAGAGCACTACAATCCCTTGGGATTTGTCCATGGCGGTTATGCAGCCGTCCTGCTCGATACCTGCATGGCAGCGGCCATCGTTACATCGCTCGAGCCGGGCCTCTCGTCCGTCACGCTCGAATACAAGATAAACTTCGCAAGACCTATGTCCGCCGATACGGGGGTCGTCCGCGGGGAGGGCAAGACGCTACATGTCGGTCGACAGATGGCCATCGGCGAGGGCAGATTGCTCGACGCGAAGGGTAGGCTTCTCGCCCACGGGACGACCACCTGCCATGTCGTGCGCGATGGGGGTTCCTGAGAGGTGTTGACTTGCCACCCCTCCGGGCGCCCTTCCGCTGATCAAACTTGACCTCGACCGCCATCGACGAAGAGTTCGATGCCCGTGACAAAACTGGAATCGTCCGAGGCCAGAAACACCGCCGCCTTGGCGACTTCGTCCGGCTCTCCCATGCGTCCCATCGGAATGGTGGTCAGTATCCTCGCGATGGCCTCCGGCGGCTGTAGATCCACCAACGGCGTCTTGATCGGACCGGGGCTTAGCACGTTCGAGCGAATGCGACGGTCCTTCAACTCCACGGTCCAGGTTCGCACAAAATTGCGAACCGCCGCCTTGGTCGCGCCGTAGGTACCGAAGGAAGCTGTGCCTTTGATGCTCGCGACGGAGCCGATGAGAATGATTGATCCTCCGTCGTTCATCAGGGGCAAGGCCTTTTGCACCGTGAACAGCGTGCCCTTGACGTTGAGATCGAAAAGCTTGTCGAAATGCTCCTCGGTGAGGGTTGCCAAGGGAGCGAATTCGCCGATCCCGGCATTGGCGACCAGGACATCGATCTTTCCTTTCG
Source organism: Bradyrhizobium sp. LTSP857 (assembly GCF_000938285.1). Lineage (NCBI taxonomy): Bacteria > Pseudomonadati > Pseudomonadota > Alphaproteobacteria > Hyphomicrobiales > Nitrobacteraceae > Bradyrhizobium > Bradyrhizobium sp. LTSP857. Next base: position 118,573 of record NZ_JYMS01000019.1, read on the forward strand.
CCTTTACGGTCTCGCAGAGACGATCGAGGTCCGGAAGTTTGGAGACGTCGCCGCGAACGCTTGCAACGTTGCTGCCGATCGCCTTGACAGCCTCGTCGAGCTCCTTTTGGCGGCGGCCCGTTATGAAGACGTAGGCGCCCTCTTCAACGAACCGCTTCGCTGTAGCGAAACCTATTCCCGTGGTCCCGCCGGTCACCACGGCCACCTTTCCCTGCAACTTGCCCATTCTCGTCGCTCCTTCAGACGGTCACGACCACCTTGCCGAACTGCGCCCCGGTCTCGACGTAGCGATGGGCGGCCACGATCTCATCAAAGGGGAATGTTCTGGCGATGATCGGCCGCAGCGCGCCAGACGTAAGCCCTTCGCCGATGAACTGTTTAAGCGCTGCAAGCTTGTCGTCGCGCGCAATCGCGGTCGGGAGAACGAACCCTCGGACCGTCAAATCCTTCCACAAGACCTGCGCGAGGGGCAACGGGGTCGCGTCGGGACTGAGTCGACCGTACGCGACCAGCAAGCCCCCGATCGCCGTCGCCTCGACAAGTTTCTCGAAGGTTGCCCCACCCACTGCATCGAACACCACCTCGGCGCCCTTGCCGTCGGTCAACCGAGCCACCTCCGCAACGAGGTCCTGTTCCTCGGTTGCGATGACGTGAGCGGCTCCCGCCTCGCGCAGTGCCGCCGCCTTCGCGGAGGTCCGGGTGAGTGCAATCGGGATCGCACCCACCTTTCGCGCGATTTGGATCGCAGCAAGACCCGTGCTGCTCGATGCTGCCGTTATCAATACTGTCCGCCCCGCCGAGATGCCGGCGATACTGATCAACCCGGTCCAGGCGGTGCCGAACGCCATCCAGGTTGCTGTCGCCTCCTGCCAACTCTGATCGTCCGGTATTTTCACGAGTGTCCTGGCGGGCGCGAGGGCAACCTCGCCATAGTAGCCGCGGCCAGTCTCGCCGGGAATGACTGCCACCCTGTCGCCGACCGCAAGACCGTCCACTTCCGATCCTAGCGCTTCGATCAGACCCGCAGCCTCCAAACCAAGTTGCGCGGGCAATGGTGCCTTCGTTGCGGCTTTACCGGATCGGGTCAGGACCTCGCTTCGATTCAGGCCGAAGGCCTTTATCTGTAAGCGGACCTCCTTGGGGCCTGGATCTGGTATGGTCACATCTTCGATCTTCAGGACCTCCGGACCGCCGAACTCGTGAAATCGAACGCTGCGTGACATGCGGTTGCTCCCAGGATCGATAACCAAGTAAATCGTCCCTCAGCATCGAGAAACGCCATTTTTGCCACCTTCCAGGACACACGCAGGACTCAACGGCGAGGCCGACGGAATCCTGCGGCATCCTTGCTGGCGTTCCTTCCGATGTTCACGGGCTTGGCGCCTGCGTCTCGATCCAGGCTCCGATCGCCGCCGCCGCGTCGCCATAGAAAGTCCGGTAGAGGTCTTCGGCGACGAATCCGATATGCGGCGTCGCCAGCACGTTCTCTAGGGATCGGAACGGATGCCTGGCCGGCAAGGGCTCGGTATCGAAGACGTCGACCGCCGCCCCCGCGATAGCTCGTGCGCGCAAGACCTCGATGAGCGCTTGCTCGTCGACGATCGGGCCGCGCGACGTGTTGACCAACCGCGCCGTCGCTTTCATGAGCGCCAGCTCGGCAGCGCCGACGAGACCGCGGGTGCGCTCGCTCAGGATGAGGTGGATGGTCACGATATCGGCCCGCCGAAAGAGTTCGTCTTTGGTCACGAGATCGGCACCCGCGGCTGCCGCCGTTTCTGCGGTCAAGTTCTGGCTCCAGGCGATGATCTTCATGCCCAACGCGCGGCCAATCCTCGCGACCTGTCCGCCGACGTTGCCGAGACCTAATACTCCAAGGATCCTGCCGTCGAGTTCATGGCCGACCGAGGTTTGCCAGCCGCCGGCCCGGATCGAGTTGCTTTCTCCGACGAGATGACGGACGCTGGCGAGGATCAGCGCCCAGGTCAATTCGATTGTCGGCGTGGATCTGTAGCCCGTGTTGGCGACTAAAATGCCGCGCTCATGTGCGGCGGCCATGTCGATGGAAATGTTGCGAGGGCCCGTCGAGGCAATGAACCTCAGCCGCGGCAGACGCTCGATAATGTCGCGGCGCAGGGGCGTGCGCTCGCGCATGACGCAAATCACGTCGAAGGGCAAGAGTCTCGCGACCAATGCGTCGACTTGGTCGATATGATCGTTGAAGACGGTGATGTCCGCCCTTTTGGCGACCGCGGACCAGTCGGCGCTGCTCAGTGCGACGTTCTGGTAATCATCCAGGATTGCGATCTTCACTGCGTGCCTCGCTTCCGTGAAACTGGTCGGAGAACTCGCGCCTTCGAGCGTCGCTTGTCCGGGAGCTCTCTTGGTCCGGGCAACCAAGTAGATCGTTCGGCCGAAGCGGGAAACGCCATTTATCCCACCTTCCAGGACATGAGCGCCTTCGTGCGAAGGGAGCGGAACCGAGGCGCTGTCAGTTCAGGAGGTGTCGGGTGGGAGACGTCGGCTCCGCGACCCATGCACGACGAAAAGCGGCCGCGATTTTTCCGCGAGATATCTCCCTGTCGGACTGGGCCGGGAATTTCGGGAAATGCTCGTCATGGGAGCTGTCGGCAACGAAGGGCAGCATGGAGAACCCAAGATACTCTCCGGACGCGGAAAGCGCGGTTGGGTCACCGATAAGGGCAGGGCGTGTCGCCATCCCCGCGGCGCTGCCTGCACGCCAGTGCAATTCGCGGAACTCCCGCTGTCCGACTGACGGTCCGGACAAGACGCGAACCGCGCTTTCATAAGAGATGAGATAGACGCTGTGATCCCCGCTAAGTGCAAGATTTGCATCCCGCATGCTGTCAAGTTCGGCCAGGATCCCAGCCTTTGACGGTGGATTTGCCAAACCTATTGCCGTCAGCCCAAAGAGTGCGTCGAAAACCATCATGGGGTGTCTGGCGTGCGACAATCTCCGTAAATAGCCCTCCACGACGGATTCGCCGAACGCGGCCGCCGACCTCGCTGCGATGGCGGCAAGCCAGAACGTACGTTCTCTCAGGAGCACAAAGCTTGGTGTCCAGCTTTCCCATACGAAGCTATTGGCCATATCCGCAAGCCATGGCCGAGCCTCGTTACTTGACGCGACCAGGGTAAGTTGGCCCAGTGCATGCAGAAGCTGCCAGTATGCGCGCAGGCTCGTTGCGCCGATTCCCGACGTCCCGCTCAATTCAAATCTCACCACCGATCGAAGCGTGTCGAGGACCGGAAGGATGCGCATCGCTGCATTGTAGGCCATCTGTTCCAACAGGGGAGCCCACGCGAAGATCTCGTGGAAATTCGATCGCGATTGTATGGGCTTCGGTTCGAAGAGAGCTTCAAGAATGCCGTACGCATCCCTCGTGGCGTATGTTCGCTGCATCGAATCCTGCAGCGATTTTTCGAATTCCGGTAGTGTCCGAAGCACTTCATCAAGATCGACGACGGACCATCCGGTCTGTCGCTTGCGATCGATGGTGTACCCATGCCGTCCGACCTTGAGCCAGCTTTGGTTCTTGAGTTGGCCGATCAGGAAATCCTGACCCGGATCGACCCCGGCAATTTTGCCGAGCCGTTCCCGAAGCGGTGCATCTCGGATGATGGCCATGGCGGCGGCCAGTTGGGTGACCATGTCAGTGCGGGCAGCCCCCAGCAGCTCGACCATCCTTTCGATTTCGCCATTCACCTCCAACATTTCGCCAGGTGCTCTCGTCGTTTCCGAAAACGCTTGATGGAGTGCGGTTCAGAAGCGCTAAGGCTAGGCGATCAAAGCTGAGCGCCAAACGACGTTTTGCCCACGTTTCGGGACATCCCATGTTTCGACAAGGCGACGGCGCAACCGCAAGTACCTGGAAGGGGGTCTTTTCGACAGAAAAAATTCGAAACACGCCATATTGCCGAGCGATATTTTCTATGAATGCAAACCGACAAAGCTAAAAACTTCCAAAGTCTGGGGCGGCATTGAAAGTCCGTTTGAGTGAGCCGCAAGGAATCCCGGCAATATCGCGAGGCGAGGAGACAATCGCAGCCCAATAGACGCGCCCGACCAATCAACGCCATTCTCCCGGAACAGGCACTCGTCTGGGCTGCCGTCTGGTGCCGGAATTGGCCAGTGGCCAATTCCGAGATCGGACCTACATAGAGGCCGGGTTGCTCGATCCCCGAACAACGTAATGCTTATCACGGATAGTGGGAGGTTTGCTTGCAGCGAATAGGAGTAGTGACCTTTCCAGGTTTTCACGTGATGAGCTTCGCGGCAATGTCGGTCTTCGAGGTCGCCAACTCGGAGTTTGGCGAACGCCGCTACGACGTTCATTTTATCTCGGAGAACGGAGGACCAATAAGGACGACGGCCGGGCTTGTAGTAGAGACCGAGCCGTTCGACAATTCCCTCTTCGACACACTTATTGTCGGCGGCGGCACGGACCGGTCGCTAAGTCCGTCCGAGGGAGTGCTGACGTACCTACGAAAGGCTCCCGAGATTTCCCGCAGGGTGGCCGCGACGTGCGTCGGTGCATTCACGCTGGCCGAAGCAGGACTTCTGGACGGCAAGCAGGCGACGACGCATTGGGACTACACGGCGGAACTTCAGCGACGTTATCCGAAGGTCAAGGTGCAGGAAGACCGGATATTCGTCATCGACGGATCGGTATGGACGTCGGCGGGCATGACGGCGACGATGGATCTCGCACTGGCGATGGTCGAGAACGATATCGGTCCGGACGTCGCTCGAGCGGTCGCGAAGAAAATGGTGATCCATCATCGCCGTTCAGGCGGACAGTCGCAGTTCTCGGCGCTCCTCCAACTCGAGCCGAAGTCCGACCGAATTCAAAGCGCACTCGCATTCGCGAGGAAAAATCTCCATACCGAGCTTACGGTGGAAAAGCTCGCGGAGGCGGCCCATCTGAGCCCCCGTCAATTCACTCGTGCGTTCGCGGCGGAGACCGGCGAGTCGCCGGCAAAGGCCATCGAAAAGCTCCGTCTCGAGGCCGCCCGATTGATGTTGGAGGACAGTCGGCATCCGATCGAGATCATCGCGCGGCAGACGGGCTTTGCGGATCGAGAAAGAATGCGGCGGGCATTCGTGCGTGTGTTCGGCCTGCCACCTCAGGCAATGCGACGACAGGCTCGGACGGATGCGCAACTGGGACACGACGCTCCGTCGGGCACACTGCCCGCGCTCCGTGATGCCGATCTTATGGTCGATCAGGAGCCCGCCATCCTGCAAGGCGATGCGCCTTCATTCCGGGAATTTCTCGCCGAGCATCGGCAATCCGCTTTGCGACTCGGCCCGGGTCGCTTCGTCCTCCAGCACATCCCAATGCTCAGCGAGGACACCGTCGGCGATGCGCACGATGTCCGCGGCAATCCGATTTTTCGGTAGTCGTGCGCTGCGCGATGCGCGGGCGACCGGTCACCTCATGAACCTCAAGCGGGAAGGTTGCGGGCCCGAGCGAGCCGAGGAAGCGGTCTGACCGAAGCTAATTCGAGTAGAGATGGCGCTGGGCTTCGTGTACGAAAGCCGCACCGATCAAATCCGGAGCGAACCAATTCCCCAACTCATATTCGGCCTGGCCTATCTGCTGATCCTGACCCGCTTCATCTGGCCGCTGCAGTTGCCGCTTTCGATCAAGATCTTGGTGGCGGCGCTCGCGTTGGTCGCATTGCAGTTTCACCGGTGGAGCAAGCTCTCGTCGGGCTCGGCATTCTCTCCGGAGTTTCCGCGCCCGGTGGTCGTCCTCTTCAACTGGGCGTTCGGCGCGATCGTCTTGCTGGCGCTGCTGCAACTGGCGCTCGATGTCGGACTCCTGGTCGGACTTCTGATCCATGGGGACATCGTGAGCGCACCCGACGGCGTCCGCTATGGATTGGCTGCGTTGGCTGCCGTCGCGGCCGCTGTCGGTGTCCATCAGGCGATGCGGATTCCGCCGCTGAAGGACATCGAAGTCGGTATCCACGGACTTCCGCGACAGTTCGACGGGTACACCATTCTGCAACTGACCGATCTGCACATCAGCCGGCTGTTTCCCGCTTCATGGGCGCGCGCCGTCGTCGAGCGATCGAACAAACTCGGCGTCGACTTGATCGCGATCACGGGAGATCTGATCGACGGCACTCTCGATGCGCGACGCGCCGACATCGAGCCGTTGCGGGACTTGAAGGCGACCGACGGCGTCTACGTGATCTCGGGCAATCACGAATACATCTTCGGCTACAGCACGTGGATGGCGCACTTCGCCGAATTGGGACTGCTCTCGCTCGAGAACAGGCACATCGTTCTCGATCGCGACGGAAGCAATCTGGTCCTCGCCGGCATTACCGACCGGGCGTCGCGCCGCACTAGACATCTCGTCCGAGACCTAGCCGCCGTCCTCGAAGGCGCCCCCAAAGGCGTCCCTGTCATCCTGCTCGACCATCAGCCGAGCGACGCACGGAACGCCGCGAAGCTCGGCGCGGCTCTGCAACTGTCCGGACACACGCATGGAGGACTGATTCTGGGCATCGACCGGCTGGCCGCACGCGCCAACGCCGGCTACGTGTCGGGTCGTTACGACGTCGACGGGATGACGCTTTACGTGAACAACGGCACCGCGCTGTGGCCCGGCTTCGCGCTGCGACTCGGTCGCCCCTCCGAATTGACGCGGATCACGCTCCGCCAGCCGGGCGCCACCTGATCGCGCGAGGGCCTGCGATGGCACTGCCGTGTCCCTCAGGTGCTCGCCGCAAGAGTGATCAGGGCGACGAAGACGCTAAGCGGCACAAGGTGCGAAAGCAGTCAAGGACTGTGCTCTTGATGGAAATAGTGGCACTGCCCTGCTCACGCTGAAGAGCAGTCGCTACATCGAAATCTATCAGGCCGCTTATGCATTTATTCGGTCGGCTATCGTTTCGCCTCGTTCTCGACGGCCTTCGCACGCGCAGGTGAGGATTTTCGCGCGCCGGGGCCAGGATGAACATGGACCTCCTTCGCGGTCAGAGGCTCACCGCATTCGGAGCAGACCATGACGGGGTCGAACATCTTGTGGCAGTTCTTGTGTTCGTGCAGCAACGGCCGTCCGCGCGAATCGACCATGTGGATATTGCCCCAGTGCACGATCGACATGATGATCGGATAGAGATCGAGACCCTTCTGCGTCAGGATATACTCGTAGCGCTTGGGCGCGTCCTGATAGGGAGTTTTGCGAAGGACGCCAAAGCGGACGAGCTTCTTCAGCCGGTCGGCCAAGAGGTGCCGGGTCACGCCGAGCGACGACTGGAACTCGTCGAATCTGCGGATCCGAAGAAAACATTCACGTAGGATGAGCAGGCTCCAGCGGTCGCCGATGACCGCCACGGTGCGGGCCAGCGAGCACGGCTCCTCCTCGAGAGCATCCCATTTCATCAACGTCTCCAGTCGATCTGCGGCATCTAAGAAAATAAATTCTAAATCAGAACTCACTACATTTCAATAGGATGCCTCATTCTACGCGGAAAACGGGCGCATTGAATGATGATGATCATATTGACAGTTCTAAAATAGAACTTTAGGACTCGCGCCACGATCAATCAGGTGGCGAACGATTGCCGCCATCGAAGGGAAGGGCGTTCCATGGCAGCTCCGCTCAAGGTCGAATTTCACTTCGATTTCGGCAGTCCCAACGCCTACCTCGCCGAGCTTGCGCTGCCTGCCATCGAGCAGCGAACGGGAGTCAGGTTCGACTACGTGCCGGTGCTGCTCGGCGGCGTCTACAAGGCGACCGGCAACATGTCGCCCGCGGAGTCGCTGCGCGGCATCAAGAACAAGCCGGAATATAATGCGCTCGAGACCGAGCGTTTCCTGCGCCGCCACAGCATCACCAAATTCAAGACGAATCCGTTCTTTCCGGTGAATACGCTGATGCTGATGCGCGGCGTTGTCGCGGCCGAGTCCGAAGAGATGTTCGAGCCCTACTTCCGTGCCGCCTATCACCACATGTGGGTCGAGCCGAAGAAGATGGACGATCCGCAGGTGTTCCGCGAGGCGTTCCTGTCATCCGGGCTGGACATCGATCGCATCATCGCTCGTGCCCAGCAGGACGACGTCAAGAAGAGGCTGATCGAGAACACAGGCAGCGCGGTAGCGCGCGGCACGTTCGGCTCTCCAACGTTCTTCGTTGGCAACGAGATCTACTTTGGCAAGGACAGTCTGCGCGATGTCGAGGACGAAATCCTTGCGCAATTGAGCTCGGCGCAGCGCAAGAGCGCCTGACCGCGCGGAGGCATGGAACGAACCGAGCCCGCAAAGGGCCTTTCAACGGGAGGTGTCATTGGCGAACTGGCAGCAGGCTGCAGCCGAAATCACGAACGCGTTGCCGCAGCGCATCCATGAGGTCATGGACCCCTATGTTGCCGCCACTCCCGACCGGACGGCGCTGATCGAAGACAATGCCAGCCTGACCTATCGCGAACTCGATCGGGCGGTTGGTGCTACGGCGGAGGCGCTGCGCGCGCTAGACATCCGCGCCGGCGATCGCATGATGATCGTCAGCGAGAACTCGATCGCGCTCGCCTGCCTCCTGTTCGCAGCAAGCCGCCTCGATGCCTGGGCGATTGTCGCCAATCCGCGGCTGTCGCCGCGTGAGCTCGATCAGATCAGGGATCACAGCGGCGCCCGGCGCATGTTTTTCACGGCAAAGGTCTCCGAGGAGGCGGCCGCGCACGTGATGCGTTACGAGGCTCGGGTGCAGGATGTTGGGCCGCTCCACGACATCGGCGTGTCTGCCCTGAACCAGGACACGCAGGCGGAGCCGGTCGAGGCCGACGGCACACGTCAGGTAGCGGTCCTTATCTACACCTCCGGCACGACCGGAACGCCGAAAGGCGTCATGCTCTCGCATCGCAACCTGCTGTTTTCGGCGAGGACCACGGCGAATTTGCGCAGCATGACGGCGGACGACGTGCAGTATTGTGTGCTGCCGATCTCGCATATTGTCGGTATCTCGTTGCTGACGATGACGCTGATGGTCGGTGGTGTCACCCGGCTGGTCACCAAATATAATCCCGCTGCGCTGGCCAAGGCGCTGGCCGAGGAAGGCATCACGCTTCTGAACGGCGTGCCCGCCACCTATCAACGGCTGCTGGAATACAAGCAGATGGCAGGCTTGCCGAAACTTGAGCGTGGTGCGCTGCGCCTGATGAGCGTCGCCGGCGCCCCGCTCGACCTCGAGCTAAAGGCAAGGGTCGAGAAGGAGCTTGGTCTTCCGCTCGGCAACGCCTTTGGTATTACTGAATGCTCGCCCGGAATTTCCGGTGTGCGGCCTGAGGCGCCGCGCAGCGACAATTCGGTCGGCGTCCTCGTGCCGGGTATCGAAGCCAGGATCGTGGCGCGTGATGGCATCGTCGTGACGAACGGTGAGATCGGCGAACTGCATGTCCGCGGACCGAACGTCATGCGCGGCTATTATCGCGCGCCCGACCTCACGGCGAAGGCGATCGACCCGGACGGGTGGTTCAACACGGGAGATCTCGCGCGCTTCGAGGGCGATGCGATGTTCATCGTTGGCCGCACCAAGGAAATGATCATCCGTTCGGGCTTCAACGTCTATCCGGCCGAGATCGAGGCGGTGCTCAGCACCCATCCCGACGTGGTGCAATGCGCCGTGGTCGGGCGGCCGGTCATGGGCAATGAAGAGATCGTGGCCTTTGTCCAGCTCCTGAAGGGCTCCTCGGCCACCGCGCAGGACGTGATGGCGCATGTCGCGCCGGAGCTCACGTCCTATAAGCGGCCGTCGGAGGTCATCCTCATGGACGCGCTGCCAGCCACGTCGACCGGCAAGCTCCTGAAGCACAAGCTGGCGGAATCGCTACGCAGCTAAAGCGGGCGAGATCGCTTCAACGTCTCACAAGGCTGGAGAAGTCCCATGCAGAAGAGAAACAGGACGGTTGCGGTGATCGGCGCCGGTGACTTCATCGGCGGCGAAATTGCCAAGAAATTTGCCTCGGAAGGCTTTACGGTCTTCGCCGGTCGCCGCAATGGCGACAAGCTCGCGCCCCTGGTTGCGGACATCGAGGCCGCCGGCGGCGAGGTCCACGCCCGCTCGCTCGATGCGCGCAAGGAGGAGGAGATCACCGCCTTCCTGAACGACGCCGACAAGCACGCGCCGCTCGAGGTCTGCATCTTCAACATCGGCGCCAACGTCAATTTTCCGATCCTCGAGACCACCGAGCGGGTGTTTCGCAAGGTCTGGGAAATGGCCTGTTATTCCGGCTTCCTTGCGGGGCGCGAGGCAGCGCGGCTGATGCTGCCGCGCGGCGGCGGCAACATCTTCTTCACCGGCGCGACCGCGTCCTTGCGCGGCGGTTCCGGCTACGCCGCCTTCGCCAGCGCCAAGTTCGGCCTGCGGGCCGTAGCGCAGGCGATGGCGCGCGAACTCGGACCGAAGAACATCCATGTCGCGCACCTCATCATCGACTCCGGCGTCGATACCGAATGGGTGCGGCAGCGCCGGCTCGAAGCGCTCGGCCCCGATGCGCTCGACAATCCGGACCTGTTGATGCCGCCCGCGTCGGTGGCCGCGTCCTATTGGCAGCTCTACCAGCAGCCCAAGAGCGCCTGGACGTTCGAGCTCGAGATCCGTCCCTTCGGCGAGAAGTGGTAGGGAGCGCATCCCATGGAGCTCGCGCTATCCCCGGAAGACGCGGCGTTTCGCGGCGAAGTCCGCGCCTTCATCAAGGACAACTACCCGGCCGAGATGCGCGTTCCCAACCCGGAGACCGACCTCTCCAAGGAGCAGATGCTGCTGTGGCATCGCATCCTGCACAAGAAGGGCTGGATCGCGCCGCTCTGGCCCAAGGAATATGGCGGACCCGGCTGGTCGATCACCCGCCGTTTCGTGTTCGAGCAGGAGACCAGCCGTGCCGGCACGCTGCCGCCTCTGGCGTTCAGCGTCACCATGGTCGGCCCGGTGATCTACACCTTCGGCAATGAGGCGCAGAAGCAGAAATTCCTGCCGCGTATCTTGTCGGGCGAGGACTGGTGGTGCCAGGGCTATTCCGAGCCGGGTTCGGGCTCGGATCTCGCCACCGTCCGCACCAAGGCGGTGCGCGACGGTGATCACTACATCGTAAACGGCCACAAGACCTGGACCACGCTGGCCCAGCACGCCGACTGGATCTTCTGCCTGGTACGGACCGATCCGGCGGCCAGACCGCAATCCGGCATCTCGTTCCTGCTGATCGACATGAAGTCGCCGGGCGTCACCGTGCGTCCGATCATCACCATCGACGGCTCCCATGAGGTCAATGACGTCTTCCTCGAAAACGTCCGCGTCCCCGTCGAAAACCTGATCGGCGAGGAGAATAAGGGCTGGACCTACGCCAAACTCCTGCTCGGCAATGAGCGCACCAGCATGGCCGGGATCGGCCGCTCGACGCGCTATATCGAGAAACTGAAGAAGATCGTGAAGGCGGAGATTCGCGCAGACGATCCGGCGCATCTGGAATTCATCAGGGACATCACCCGTGTCGAGCTCGACGTGTTGGCGCTGGAAGCGACCGAGCTTCGCGTCGTGGCGCAGATGGCGCGCGGCATCGATCCGGGGCCGGCGGCTTCGCTGTTCAAGATCCGTGGCACCGAGATCTTTCAGAACATCACCGAATTGACTCATCGCGCGATCGGCAATTACGGCCTGGCGATCCGCGAGCATCCGGTCAGCGCCAACCATTTCATGCCCGGTCCGGACTACGGCCACACCGCGGCGGAGAAATATCTCAACGCGCGCAAGCTCTCCATCTACGGCGGATCAAACGAGATCCAGCGCAACATCATCGCCAAAGCAGTGCTCGGTCTCTAGCAATAGCGCCACAAGAGGATCGGATGGATATCCAGTTCACGGAAGAGCAGGAATTGTTGCGGTCCAGCGTCCAGCGCCTGTTGCGCGACAAGTATGATTTCGATGCGCGCCGCAAGATCGTCGCGAGCGAGGAAGGGTTCAGCCGAAAGCAATGGGCCGAATTCGCCGAACTCGGCCTGCTCGCCGCGCCGTTCTCGGAAGATGTCGGCGGGCTCGGGGGCGGGCCGTTGTCGACCATGATCATCATGCAGGAGTTCGGCCGCCATCTCGTCGTCGAGCCCTTTGTCGAGACGGTCGTGGTGGCCGGTGGCTTGATCGAGCAGGCGGGTTCCGACACGCAGAAGCAGGCCTACATCGCCGACATTATTGCGGGAGCGAAGCTCTGGGCACTGGCCTGGACCGAGAAGGGCTCGCGCTTCGATCTCGCCACCGTGACCACGACGGCGCGCCGGGACGGCAACGACTATGTTCTCACTGGCGAGAAGACCGCGGTGCTGGCCGCACCCTGGGCGGATTATCTCATCGTCTCCGCCCGGACCTCGGGCCATCATCATGATCGCGGCGGCGTCAGCCTGTTCGTGGTCGATCGCCGCGCCGCCAACCTCGATCTGCAGAGTTTTAAGACCATCGATGGCCGCAAGGCAGCCGAGGTTAGCCTTAGGGGCGTGCGCGGGGAGTTGTTGGGCAAGGAGGGCGAGGGCGTTGCCGCGCTGGAGGCCTGCCGCGACCGCGCGATCGGCGCGCTCTGTGCCGAGGCGGTCGGTGCGATCGGTGAGCTGAACGCGGCGACGCTGGAGTATTCCAAGACACGAAAGCAGTTCGGCGTCACGATCGGCAGCTTTCAGGTCCTGCAACACCGGATGGTCGACATGTTCATCGCGCATCAGGAGGCGCTGTCCCTGATGCAGCATCTCAGCCTCAGCCTTGGCGAGGATGAGGCCGGCGTCTGGCGGCTCGCCTCGGGCGCCAAGTCCAAGATCGGCTATGCCGCAAAATTCGTGGCCGATCAGGCCGTGCAGTTGCACGGCGGCATGGGCATGACCGACGAGCTCAATGTCGGTCATTACTTCAAGCGGATCTCTTCCATCAATATCCAATTCGGCGATCCCGCCTACCATGTGTTGCGTTACGCGCAGCTCGACGCGGCCGCCTGAGACAGCGAGGCAAGCATGTCGTCACCCGAAGCAGTCATCGTCTCCACCGCACGCACCGGCGTCGGCAAGGCCTATCGCGGCGCGCTCAACAACACCGACGGACCGACGCTCGCCGGCCATGTCATGGCCGAGGCGGTGAAGCGCGCTGGCATCGCGCCCGGTGAGGTCGAGGATGTGGTCATGGGCTGCGCGATGCAGCAGGGCACCATGGTGATGAACGTTGCGCGCAAGGGCGCGATCCGCGCCGGGCTTCCGGTGACCGTTGCCGGAACGACGATCGACCGCCAATGTGCCTCTGGCCTGCAGGCGATCGCGGTGGCAGCGCGCTCGGTAATGCTCGACGGCGTCGAGATCGCGATCGGTGGCGGCATCGAGTCGATCAGCCTGGTGCAGAACGATCATATGAACATGTTCCACGCGGTCGATCAGGATCTCATGGCGATGAAGCCTGAGATGTATATGTCGATGCTCGAGACAGCCGAGGTCGTTGCCGAACGCTACAAGATCGGCCGCGACAAGCAGGACGAATACAGCCTCGAATGCCAGCGCCGCGTCGGCGCCGCGTTGCAGGGCGGCCGCTTCAGCGACGAGATCGTGCCGATCACGACGAAGATGGCGGTGGTCGACAAGGACACCAAGGAGGTCAGCTATCAGCAGGTGACGCTGGCCGGGGACGAGGGTCCGCGTCCCGACACCACCGCCGATGGGCTCGCCAAGATCAAGCCGGTGTTCGAGGGCAAGACCATCAGCGCCGGCAATGCCAGCCAGCTCTCGGATGGCGCCTCGGCCTGCGTGATCATGAGCGACAGGATCGCCGCGCAGAAGGGCCTCAAGCCGCTCGGCATCTTCCGCGGCTTTGTCGCCGCCGGCGTCGAGCCCGACGAGATGGGCGTCGGCCCGGTCGCCGCGATCCCGCGGCTGCTAAAGCGGCACAATCTGAAGATCGACGACATCGATCTCTGGGAGCTCAATGAGGCCTATGCGGTGCAGGTGATCTATTGCCGCGACAAGCTCGGCATCGATCCGGACAAGCTCAACGTCAATGGCGGCTCGATCGCGATCGGCCATCCCTATGGCATGACCGGGTCGCGGCTGACCGGCCACCTCCTGATCGAGGGGCGGCGGCGCAAGGCGAAATACGGCGTGGTGACCATGTGCATCGGCGGCGGCATGGGCGCGGCGGGTCTGTTTGAAATCGTCCACTGATCGGAAACGCAGGAGATATCCGTGAAAACAGCGATCACTAAACTGTTCGGCATCCAGCACCCGATCATCCAGGGCGGCATGCACTATGTCGGCTTTGCCGAGATGGCGGCCGCGGTGTCCAACGCCGGAGGCCTCGGCATCATCACCGGCCTGACGCAGCGGACGCCTGAGCTATTGGCAAAGGAAATCGCGCGCTGCCGCGACATGACCGACAAGCCGATCGGCGTCAACCTCACGTTCCTGCCGAGCTTCACCGCACCGCCCTATCCGGAATATATCGCCGCGATCAGGGAAGGCGGCGTCAAGGTGGTGGAGACGGCCGGTCGCAGCCCTGAGCAATACATGCCGGCGCTGAAGGCTGCCGGCATCAAGGTGATCCACAAATGCACTTCGGTGCGGCATTCGCTCAAGGCTGAGAAGATCGGCTGCGACGCCGTCAGCGTCGACGGCTTCGAATGCGGCGGCCATCCCGGCGAGGACGACATCCCTAACATGATTCTGCTGCCGCGCGCGGCCGACGAGCTCAGGATTCCGTTCGTGGCCTCCGGCGGCATGGCCGATGCGCGCAGCCTGGTCGCGGCGCTGTCGATGGGCGCCGCCGGCATGAACATGGGTACGCGCTTCATCGCCACCAAGGAGGCACCGGTCCATCCCAATGTGAAGCAGGCGCTGCTTGACGCCACCGAGCTCGATACGCGCCTCGTGATGCGTGCGTTGCGCAACACCGAGCGGGTGCTGAAGAACAAGGGCGTCGATGAGCTGCTCGAGATCGAGCGCGAGAAGGGCGCCACGTTGAAGATCGACGACATCCACGAGCGGGTCGCGGGCGTCTATCCGAAGGTGATGATCGACGGCGAGATGGATGCCGGAGCCTGGAGCTGCGGCATGGTGGTCGGCTTGATCAACGACATTCCGACGGTGAAGGAGCTAATCGACCGCATCATGGCCGAGGCCGAGGCGATCATCCGCCAGCGGCTGACTGGATTCCTTGACGGGACGATCGAGCCTGCACGGACCCGCGCGGTCGCCTGACGAGGCGCGACATACGAGCACGTCAAGACCGGGATAGCTGACGGCGTCACGAGGCTGACGCCGCAGCACCCGGAGAAAAAGAACGCCAGAGAGGAAGAGCATGCCAGTCGCCGGTAGCCATCAATACCCCACCATGGAATCCGTGATCTACGGCAAGCCAGCGGCAGAGGCGCTACGGGAGGAGGCCGAACGGCTGGGCGCCAAGCGCGTCTATTTGATCGCCAGCCGCACGCTCAACACCACCACCGACGAGATCGAGAAGATCAGGGCGGCGCTCGGTGACCGCCATGCCGCGACCTTCGATGGCGTGCCGCAGCACACCACCCGGGACGTGGTGACGCAGATTGCGCGACAGGCCAAGGATGCTCAAGCCGATCTGGTCGTCGCGATCGGCGGCGGTTCGGTGGTCGATGCGGCCAAGATCGTGCTGATGTGCATGGAGCACGAGATCTTCGAACCGATGGGGCTCGACGGGTTCGAGACCACGCCGGACCGCCGCTTCGGGGCATTTCGCGCGCCGAAGGTGAGGATGATCGCGATCCCCAGTACGCTCTCGGGCGGTGAGTACAATTCCGGCGCGCTGGTCACCGATACCGGTCGCAAGCTGAAGCAGATTTTCAATCATCCGATGATGATGCCGCGCAGCATCATCCTCGACCCCGCGATCACGAAATACACGCCCGAGAAGCTCTGGCTGGGATCCGGCACACGCGCGATGGATCACGGCATCGAGGCGATCTGCTCGAGCCGCCCTAATGTGCTCGTCGATGCCGTGTGTCAGCAGGGGCTGCGTTATCTGCACGATGGGCTCCTGCGCACCAAGAACAATCCGAACGACGAAGCGGCGCGGCTGAGCTGCCAGTTGGGTTCCTGGATGTCGGCCTTCGGGTTGCAGGCGCGGGTGCCGATGGGCGCGAGCCATGCCATCGGCCATGTTCTTGGCGGGACCTGTGATGTACCGCATTATTTCTGCACGGCAGTGATGATGCCGAGCGTGCTGCGATACAACCTGCCGGCCACAGAGGTCGCCCAAAAATCGGTCGCAGCCGCACTCGGTGTGCCGGGGCGCGATGCCAGCGAGGCCTTTGCAGCGTTTATCGCTGAGCTCGGCCTGCCGCGCAGGCTTGCCGACGTCGGCGTGGCCGAGGACCGTTTTGAGCTGATCGGCAAGAACGCCATGCTGTCGATCTTCACGCGGGCGAACCCGCAGCCGATCCGTGAGCCCGGCGACATCGTCAAGATACTCAAACTGGCCGCCTGAAGCGGTCACTCAATCTCCGTCGCGCCTTGCTGCATGCCGGGCGCGCGCAAAACAACAATGGAGGAACGCGCGATGTCCTGGGGCACACGACTGGCCTGCGCACTCGTGATTGCGATGTCCACGCCTTGCTGGGCGGCTGACGCGCCGGGTGTCACGCCGACGAAGATCAAGATCGGTGGTATTTTCCCGCTGAGCGGCCCAGCTTCTTCGATCGGCCAGGTCGGGCAGGGCGTGCAGGCCTATGTGCAATCGATCAACGATCGCGGCGGCATCCACGGGCGCAAGATCGACTATGTCATGATGGACGATGCGTACAGCCCGCCCAAGGCCTTCGAGCATGCGCGAAGGCTGGTGGAGAGCGACGAGGTCGCCTTCATGTTCAGCCAGCTCGGCACGGCGGGTAACTCCGCCGTGGCAAAATATCTTACTGCAAAACGTGTGCCGACGATCGCGATCGTCACGGGAGCGAGCAAGTTCACCAGCGTCAAGGACTATCCGCTGACGACCACCGGCCTCGTCAGCTATGACACCGAAGGCAAGATCTACGCAAAGTATCTGATGCGTGCGCTGCCCGCGGCGAAATACGCAATCCTCTACCAGAATGATGATCTCGGCCGCGACTACGTCAACGCTTTCAAGGCAGTGCTGGGCGCCGATTTCGACAAGCGCGTGGTCACCGCCAGTTACGAGGTGACGGAACCGACCGTGGACTCGCAAGTGGTCTCGCTGAAGAGCTCGGGCGCGCAAGCGCTGTTTGTCGCGGGCACGCCGAAGTTTGCAGCGCAGGCGATCCGTCGCGCAGCGGAGACCGGATGGAAGGCGACGATCCTGATCAACTTCCCTTCGTCCTCGGTGGCTGGCACGCTGAGACCGGCGGGCCTGGAAAACTCCATCGGTGTCATCGTCGGGACCCCAAACAAGGATCCGAATGACCAGAAATGGACAGACGACGAGGCGATCAAAGGTTATCGCGTCTTCTTCGATCGATACCTGGCCGGCTCCGATATCACCAACACCAGCTATCTGACGGGGTACCAGCAGGGCTTGGTACTGGAGCAGATCCTCAAACAATGCGGCGACGATCTTTCGCGCGACAACGTCATCAAGCAGGCGAAATCGCTGAAGGACATTGCGCTGCCGACCGCGCTGCCTGGCATCCGGATCAATACCAGCGAAAGCAACAACATGATATGGACGCAGTTGCAGCTCCAACGATGGACCGGCACACGCTGGGAGCAGTTCGGTGAAATTCTCGACGCGAGCTCGGAGTAGGGCATCCGGCTCGGATGAGCGCGGGCCCCGTCGTCCTGTGGGTACAAAGAGTCGCCGGGAGCAAACCATGATGGCTGACTTGCGCATATTCTCGTACCTGCCCAACCCGCGCGTCTGGAAGGCGACCATTGCCGCCCGATTCTGCGGCGTCGACGTCGAGGTCAGGGGTGCGTCAGGCAAGGAGTTGCGGGACTGGCTGTGGGATTATGACGCGCGTCCCCTCGCGCAGGGCGAACGGGAATCCCTTTCGTCCTTTGCACGAACCGGGCGGGTCGGGTTGACCGGCGCGCAACTCTTCAAGACTGACGCTTTCTTGGAAGCACAGCCGTTCGGCAACGTGCCCGCCGCGTTCGGGCCTGACGGAAGGACCGGAATATTCGAGTCGAACAGCATCATGCGCGCGGTGGCGCGGCTGGGCGAGGCGAGGTTTCCGCTCTACGGGTGTGACGCCTATGAAGCATCCAGGATCGACAGCTTTCTGGATGTCAGCCTGGTCTTCGCCAGGGATTCGCAAATCTATCTCCTTGCACTGTTGGATGGCTCGGTTGATGCAGCCATTCACGCGCGTGCGAAGGCGGCCTTCGCGATCTATGCCTCGGGGCTCGAACAGGCGCTGTCGCCACGCCGCGATACGCTGGTGGGGGACGGCATCACGCTGGCCGACATCTGCTTTGCCGCCGAGCTTGCGCTGTCCATGAACGAGCACGCACGGGCCGAGCAGTTGAGCGCGCGCGGGCTGGACAGGATCCTGCACGCCGGAATTCGGGACGAGTACCCGCGGGTGTTCGGTCACTTTGATCGCCTGGTCGCGCACGAGCACTTCAGGCAGGACCTCGGGCCGTACGTTGAAAAGCTGTTATCGAAGGCCGCCGCCTGAACAAGAAAGCCGCCGGCCGCAACGGGGAGGATTGACTACATGACCGCGCCTGTTTGCCTCATCACCGGTGTTGGACCTGGCACGGGTTCGGCGCTCGCCAGACGGTTTGCCGAGGGCGGTCATCGCGTCGCGCTGCTCACCAGGAACGAGGAGCGCCTTGCCGCGCTGGAGAAGGAGCTGCCGGGCGCGAAGGGCTATCGCTGCGACGTGTCGGATCCCGCGCAGGTCGAAGCGGCAGCGTCCGCAGTGGAGCGCGAGCTCGGCCATCCCGGCGTCGTCATCCACAACGCCGTCGGCGGGGCGTTCGGCACCTTCCGCGAAATCGATCCGCAAATTCTCAACCGCAACTTTCAGGTCAACACGATGGGGCTGTTGTACCTCGCGCGGCGGTTTGCTCCGGCGATGGTCGAGTCCGGCAAGGGTGCGATCGTTGCCACGGGCAATACCTCGGCATTGCGGGGCAAGCCAGGTTTTGCCGGTTTTGCGCCGACCAAAGCAGCACAACGGATTCTTGCTGAGGCGATCGCGCGCGATCTGGGCCCGAAAGGCGTCCACGTCGCCTACGTCGTCGTCGACGCCGTGATCGACCTGGAATGGACGAGGAAGCGCTGGCCCGACCGACCGGACGACTTCTTCATCAAGCCCGCGGCGATCGCCGACGAGATCTGGCATGTAGCACACCAGCATCGCAGTGCGTGGTCGTTCAATGTCGAACTGCGGCCTTTTGGAGAGAATTGGTAGCCGGCAAAGACAACGTGGAACAAGACGTCAGCAAAGAGTAGCCGTTCTCGGTCCGGGGCGAGGGCTAATTTCATTGAGCGGTCCAGTATCCCGAGCAGCGGGACTGCCGGAATACTTTCCGAAGGGCCGCAATTGTGTCCGGAACAGACTAGGCTGCAGACAGTGGGAAGCATCGCCAAAACCTGCCGTCCCTGGGCGATGGACAGGATTTCGGCATCAGCAATGTTGGTTGCCCGTGTCAGTCCCGAGGCCTTTTCTGGCTGTCCCAGGTGGCGTGAATAATGTTTCGCGCGGCTTGCCGAGCGAGTATCCTGATCAGGGCGACGAGGCGTGGATCCGGCTTCGATGAGTTGGGCAACGGCCACGCCGATTTAGTGTCGATGTCGGAGATCTGCAGGGTGATGTAGCGCCAGCCCAGTGCTTGACGAACCGGATTGACGGTCGAGGCGCGGTCTTCCTCCAGAAGAAGGAGGCTATGTCCCAGGCGAAAAGCCAGACCACCCGGCCAGGACTGTTCGGCGAAGCCGAGGATGTCGCCATAGAACCTACGGTTCGCGGGTCACTGCCAGAGCTCGCATGTCGCCACGCGATTGATGTCGGCGAGCCGGCGGTCGGCATCGCCACGGAGATCGAGGCTCGCAACCAGCGTCAGCAGGCGGTGATAGGCGCCATCGGCAACTTCGACCGGCAGCGGGGCCTCGTCAAATGCCTCGACATAGCTGCCGACAAGGTTGCTGAGGACACGGCACAGGCCGCGCTGGGCGGGGTCGTCCCGGCCGAGCGTGTCGAGCTTCTGCTGAAAAATCTGGAAGGTTCGCAAACCGTGGTGCTGTTCGGAAAGCCACGTGTGCAGGTCGTTCATATGAGCCTCTTCGGTGATGTGAAGAAGCTAACGGCTTATACAGCCGGTCTGTGACGATTGCTAGGGAGGGAAAGCTCCGGACCCGTTGATCCAGTCTGCCTTCGCCAAGGCTTCGGCGGGACAGCCTTCGCTGCTTCGCTTCGATGGGCCGGAGCTTGGCTCGCCCAGCCGTAGCTGCGAAGCAGCGAAGGCTGGTGCCCCTGGCCGGAATCGAACCAGCACTCCTTGCGGAACTCGATTTTGAGTCGAGCGCGTCTACCAGTTCCGCCACAGGGGCCCTCGGTCGGCCCCCAAGGGGCGTCGCGAAGCCGGCGGACTATAGCCATGGAAAAGGCGGGGTCAACCCGCGCCAAAGTGATCCCGGCCGTTCTCGACAGGGGCCCAGGGCGGGGTTAGAGCCTTGAAGCCACGACCCATCCGAAGAGGCTGCCGTGACGACCCAGAGTGCCGCAATACCTGCGTTTAAACCGGCTGCCAGCGCGCCTGCGCTGACGGCCTCGCTGGCCGTCACCCTGATCGCGGCGGCGACAATCGCGGGCGCCTGGTTCTTCCAGCTCGTGCTGGAGATCCTGCCCTGTCCGCTCTGCCTGGAGCAGCGCTACGCCTATTATCTCGCGATCCCGCTCGGCGCGCTCACCGTGCTGGCGGCGAGAAGCGGCGCGCCGCGGCCGCTGCTGCTCGGAGGCCTGGCGATCCTCGCGCTGGCGGCGCTCGCCAATGCCGGCCTCGGCACTTACCATTCTGGTGTCGAATGGGGCTTCTGGAAGGGGCCGACCGATTGCACCGGTCCGGTCGTCAATCTCGGCAGCGCCGGCGATCTGCTGTCGCGGCTCGACACCGTGAAGGTCGTTCGCTGCGATGAGGTGCAGTGGCGCTTCCTCGGCCTCTCGCTCGCCGGCTACAATGTGCTGATCTCGCTGCTGATGGCCGCGATCGCCGCATGGGGCTTTGTGCGGACGGCGAAGGGGCGGTAGCTAAAGCGCGCTTGCGGCTTCGTGCTGGAAGCCGAGATAGCTCGCGGCGACCTGCTCGTTCGCGGCGACGTCGCTGGCCTTGCCGCTCAGCACGAACTCGCCGAGCTCCATCACGTAAGCCTGGTCGGCGATCTTCAGTGCGGCCTGCGCGTTCTGCTCGACCAGCAGCACCGAGACGCCGCTGGCGCGAAGCTCGGTGACGATGCGGAAAATGTCGGCGACGATGATCGGGGCAAGACCGAGGCTTGGCTCGTCCAGCATCAACAGTTTCGGCTCGCCCATCAGCGCACGGCCCATCGCGAGCATCTGCTGCTCGCCGCCGGAGAGTGTGCCGGCAAGCTGCTTGCGCCGCTCCTTCAGGCGTGGAAACAGGGTGTAGATCCGCTCTATCGAGGCCTTCGCCCGGCTCCGCTCGATGCGGAAGGCGCCGAGCTCGAGATTGTCCTCGACATTCATGGTCACGAACAATTCGCGGTGCTCCGGCACGAGGCCCAGGCCCATCGCGACGCGGTCCTCGATGTCGAGCCGCGCCAGGTCTTGCCCCGCAAACGCAACGCGGCCCTTCAGCGGCAGAATGCCCATGATGGCGGAGAGCAGCGTGGTCTTGCCGGCGCCGTTGGCGCCGACGATGGTGACGATCTCGTTCTGCCCCACTTCGAGCGAAACGGAACGGACCGCCTCGACCTTGCCATAGGCGACATGCGCGTCGGTGACGGACAACAGCGCGCTCATGCCGCCACTCCGAGATAGGCCTTGATCACTTCGGGATTTGTCTTGATCGTCGCGGGCGTGCCTTCCGCGATCTTGGTGCCGAAATCGAGCACCACGATGCGGTCGGCCAGGTTCATCACAAAACCCATGTCGTGCTCGACCAGCAGCACGCTCATGCCGCCGTCGCGCAATTCGCGCAGCAGTTTTGCGAGCTGCTGCTTCTCCATGTGGCGAAGGCCGGCCGCCGGTTCGTCGAGCAGCAGCAGCATAGGATCGACGCACAGCGCGCGCGCGATCTCGACGATGCGCTGCTGGCCGAGCGACAGCGAACCTGCGAGCTGGTGCATCTGATCGGCCAAGCCGACGCGCTCGATCTGGCGGGCGGCTTCCGCGAGCAGTTTTGCCTCGTCGGCGCGGTCGAGCCGCAGCATCGAGGCGAGGGGGCCGGAATGGCCGCGCAGATGCGCGCCGATCGCGACATTCTCCAGCACGGTCATGTCGGGCACCAGCTTCACATGCTGGAAGGTGCGGGAGATGCCGAGCTTGACGATCTCCTGCGGCGGCGCCCGGTCGACCTTCTTGCCGAGCACGGAGATCGAGCCCGAAGTCGCCGACAGCACGCCGGTGATCAGGTTGAACGTTGTGCTTTTTCCCGCGCCGTTCGGCCCGATCAGCGCGACGATCTCGCGGGCCTGGACGTCGAAGGAGACGTTGTTGACCGCAATCACGCCGCCGAATTGTTTGCGGGCCTTCTCGACCTGAAGCAGCACGCTGGACTGGCCCGCCGCGCGGGGGCGCTGCTCAAGTTTCAGCAAGGTGTCCGGCTTCTTGCCACCGGTAGCCTCGGGCAGGAACGACATCAGCCACGGCCAGACCCCGCCGGGCGCAAGTTGCAGCAGCGCCACCAGCATGATGCCGAACACGATGGTCTCGACCTGGCCGGAGCCGGGCAGGATCAGCGGCAGATAGCTTTGCAGCACCTCTTTCAGGATCACGACGATGGCTGCACCGAGCACGCCGCCCCAGACATAGCCGGCGCCGCCGACCACGGCGATGAAGAGATATTCGATGCCGGCCTGCGCGCCGAACGGCGTCGGGTTCACCGCGCGCTGGAGGTGGGCATAGAGCCAGCCCGAGAGGCCGGCGAGCACGGCGGCGTGGATGAACACCAGCATTTTTGCGCGCGGCGTCTGCACGCCGAAGGCTTCGGCCGCGACATGCCCGCGCCGCAGCGCGCGAATGGCGCGGCCGGTGCGGGAATCCAGCAGGTTCATCGTGAGCAGGGCCGAGATGATCACGGCGACCCAGATCGCGTAATAGATCGATCCGGGCGAGAGCATCTTGTACGCGCCGATCGACAGCGGCGGGATCGCCGAGATGCCGTCATTGCGGCCGAGAAATTCCAGCTTGCTGAAGAGGTAGAACAGGCCAAGGCCCCAGGCGAGCGTGCCCAGCGGCAGATAGTGGCCGGAGAGACGGACCGTGACCAGGCCGAGCAGCACCGCCAGCAATCCACTGACCACAAGCGACAGCGGCAAGGTCAACCAGGGCGACAGGCCATAGGTCGTCGTCAGCACCGCCGTGGTGTAGGCGCCGAAGCCGACGAAGGCCGCTTGGCCGAACGAGGTGAGGCCGCCGACACCGGTGAGCAGCACGAGGCCCATCGCGACCAGCGCGGTGAGGCCGATATTGTCGAGCAGCACGATCCAGAACGGCGGCATGCCGGGAACGAACGGGATCGCCGCCATGAGAGCTGCGAAGATGAGGATGGGAAGCCGGCTCTGCATCTTGGCCTCAGTCCTTCTCTTCCTCGACCGCGGGCGCGGCGAGCGAGCGCAGCAGCAGCACGGGGATCAAGAGCATGAAAACGATCACCTCCTTGTAGTTGGAGGCATAGAAGGACGAGAACGCCTCGACGATGCCGACGACGAGCGCGGCGACGGCGGTCAAGGGGTAGCTGACGAGCCCGCCGATGATCGCGGCGACAAAGCCCTTCAGGCCGATCAGGAAGCCCGAGTCATAGTAGAGCGTCGTGATCGGTACGATCATGATCCCGGACAGCGCGCCGATGACGGATGCCAGCAGGAAAGCGATCTGTCCCGACAGGGTGGTGCGGATGCCGGCAAGCCGCGCGCCAAGCCGGTTGACGGCGGTGGCGCGCAGCGCCTTGCCATAGAGCGTTAGCCCGAAGAACAGCCACAGACCGACGATGAAGGCGATGGTGATGCCGTAGACGGTGAGGCTCTGGCCGGTGAAGCGCAGCGAGCCCGCGGTGAACGCGCCGGACAGCACCGCCGGTCCGCGCTGGCCCTCGGCGCCGAAGAACAGCAGGCCCAGTCCCTGGAGCGCGAGATGGACGCCGACCGAGGCGATCAGCAGCACCAGCACCGAGGTGTGGGCCAGCGGCTGGAACGCAATCCGATACAGAAACAGGCCGATCATCGCGACGATCAGCAGCGACAGCGCGATGCAGACCGCGACCGGCGGCTTCTGGCCAGCGAAATAGAGGGTCACCGCCAGCACGATGGCCGGCAGCACGATGTTGGCGAGGACACTGCGTAGGATCAGCCGGCCGTGCAGCGCCTTGCGGGCCACGAACAGGTCGAACACGAAGGCGACGATGCCCATGGCCAGTGCAAGCTTGGCCGTGCCCGGCATCTGACCCGAGGCCAGCGAGGCATAGGTCAGCGCGCCATAGGTGACGAACTCGCCCTGGGGGATCAGGATGACGCGGGTGACGGCAAACACCAGCACCAGCGCCAGGCCGAGCAGCGCATAGATCGCGCCATTGGTAATGCCGTCCTGCAGCAGGAACAGCATGATGGTGGTGTTCAAGACCGGACGCTCCCCCTCAAAGATTAAGGACCGGTCCCCAGATTGTGGTGGATGGTCCGCTCACAGCCATTGAAATACGCTGGCGATATTTGATATAGTCCATAACAATTATCAAATATAACTTCAAGGGTGGTGAGCGACCCGTCCCGAATTTAGCGGGATTACGAGCACGAGGCGATGACCGTTTCAAAAACCGCTGAAAAACCCGCGGACGCGACCAAGGGCCGCAAGGATGCGCCCGAGGGCCTGCCCGAAGCCCTCCAGCTCGGCGAGCTCTCTGAGCAGCTTGGCTATGTGCTGAAACGGGCACAGCTCAAGGTGTTCGAGAACTTCCTGCGCTGCATGGCCTCGCTCCAGCTTACGCCGGCGCAGTTCTCGGTGCTGCTGCTGGTCGAGAAGAACCCCGGCCGTAACCAGACCGAGGTCGCTTCCACGCTCGGCATCCTACGCCCGAATTTCGTGGCCTTGCTCGACAATCTCGAAAGCCGTGACCTCTGCGCCCGGATCCGCTCCACTAACGACCGCCGCTCGCACATCCTGGTGCTGACCGACAAGGGCAAGGCCGTGCTGGCCCGCGCCAAGAAGCTTGTGGCGACCAAGCACGAGGCGCGGCTGAAAGAGCTGCTCGGGCAGGCCAACCGCGAAGCCCTGCTCGAGATGCTGTCGAAGATCGCCAACGAGTTTTAAACCGCTCTGCGCGGCAGGAAATCAGGCCGCGGCGAACCGGTCGCGCAGCGCGGGTGCCCCGAGGGAGAGGAAGCGGCGCTCGATTTCGGCCGCGGGCAAAGGACGGCTGAACAGATAGCCCTGCATTTCGGTGCACCCCTCCGCGGCGATCCGCTCGAACTGCTCACGCGTTTCGACGCCCTCAGCTGTCGCCGTCATACCCATCCCGTTCGCGAGTGCGGCAATCGCCCGCACGATGTTGAGCGACCCGGCATCGGTCGCGATGTCGCGCACGAAGGAACGGTCGATCTTGATCTTGTCGAACGGGAAGCATTGCAGGTAGGTCAGCGACGAATAGCCGGTGCCGAAATCGTCCATGGCGATCCGCACCCCGAGCGCACGCAGCTGGTGCAGTATGGCGAGCGTCCCCTCCTTGTCCTGCAACAGGACGCTCTCCGTAATCTCGATCTCCAACCGGCTTGCTTCCAGCCCGGCAGATGCGAGCGCGCCGACGATCACCTCGGCGAGGCCGGCGTAACGGAACTGCGCCGCAGAGATGTTGACGGCGACATGGAGGTGCTTTGGCCACCGGCTCGCCGTCCTGCAGGCTTGCCGAATGACCCATTCGCCGATCGGTACGATGAGGCCGATTTCCTCCGCGAGCGGAATGAAGTCGTTGGGCGCGATCAGCCCGCGCTGCGGATGCTGCCAGCGGATCAGGGCCTCGAAGCCGCTGATCTCGCCGCTCTCTGTCTTGACCAGCGGCTGGTAGTGAAGCTCGAATTCGCCGCCAGCGAGGGCCTTGCGCAGGTCGAGCTCCAATGCGCGGCGGCTTTGCACCTCTTCGTCCATGGCCGGTTCGAACAAGCGGTACGTGCCCCTGCCGTCGCTCTTCGCCCTGTAGAGCGCAAGGTCCGCATTGCGTAGCAATTGCTCTGGTGTTGTGCCGTCGGCCGGCGCCATCGCGATGCCGACGCTTGCCCCTGCGATCGTCTGCTGTTCGTCGATTTCGAACGGCGCGGCCATCTGTTCGATGATGCGCTGTGCAAGCGCGCCCGCTTCGCTTTCGTCGCCGACCGGGATCTGAAGGACGACGAATTCGTCACCGCCCATCCGGGCGATCGTGTCGCTCGGACGGACGAGGCGGCGCAGACGCTCGCTGACGCCCCTCAGAAGGGCATCGCCGGCGTGATGTCCCAACGTGTCGTTCACCGATTTGAACTTGTCGAGATCGATATGATGCACGGCGAACGTCTGGTTTGACGCGAACGCCTGCGCGAGCCGCTGGTTGAGCAAGGTGCGATTGGCAAGGTCGGTCAGCGCATCGTGATGCGCCATATGCGCGATCTTCAGCTCGGCCCGGCGTTGCTCGGTGATGTCTTCGTGGGTCGCCACCCAGCCAAGATCCGGCATCGGTCGATGGCGGACCTTGAAGGTGCGTCCGTTGCGCATCTCCATGATGCTGTCGATGGGCTCGGCCGAGCCGACGACGCCGGTTCGCCACTTCATGAATTCATCCCGCGTCATCGCGGGCACGCTGCCGGCTTCGAAGCGCATGTCGACGATTTCCGACAGCGGTGTACCGGGACGGACGCGCTCGGGCGGCAGTCCGTACATGTCGATGAAGTCCTTGTTGCACACGATCAGCCGGTGACTGGCATCGAAGAAGCACAGTCCGTGCGACATGTTGTTGATCGCGATGTCGAACTGCATGTTGCGTTGCTGCAACCGCGCGCTGAGCTCCTCGCGTTCGGTGATGTCCTCGTGTGTAGCCATGCCGCCGCCACCCGGTAGCGGGTGGGCGGCATAGGCGATGATCCGCCCGTCCGCGAATTCCTGGATGGTTCGTTCGCTCACGAACGCGCCCTCGGTCCGGGCGCGGATATAGGCATCGGCCTCGCCGCGGATCTCCAGGCCCAGCGCGAGACGATGCTGGATCAGATCACCGACCGGCGTGCCCGGCCGCACCTGCTCCGGCGAAAGGCGGTACATGTCCATGTAGCGCTGGTTGCAGTAGACGACCTCGCGCCTCTGGTTGAAAAGGATGATGCCGAGCCAGAGGTTGTTGACGGCCTGTTCGAGCAGCCCGCCAAGGACGAGCGGGTCGATCTCGCTGACCTGCCTGTCACGATCGTCCATAAATCCTTGCCCTCCCTCAAGCGCGGCACCATTAGAACAGAATCCGGTGAATCGTCTCCATGATCTGCCTCGTGCGCAGGCAGCTTCCCAAAATTGCAACGAATTTCACGTTAAGAAGTCTAACGCTATCCGGGCCGAAGCCGCCCAGCGTAAACCTTGCGTTAAGCATACAGGGTCGTGGGCCTCAGGTTCGATAGGCGAGGCGCGTTTCGCGCTCCAGTCCCAACGCGCCGCGCGGCGGTGGTTGTCTCAGTCGACCAGGATCACCCTGATATCGTTGACGTTGGTCAGCGTCGGGCCGGGCATCAGCAGATCGCCGGTGGCCTCGAAGAACGTCGTCGCATCGTTGTTGTCCAGATAGACCTGCGGCTGAAGCGCAAGCGCCTTCATCTTCGCGAACGTCGCCGCGTCGATCAGCGCGCCGGCGGGGTCGGTGGGATGGCCGGCGCCGCCATCGGCGCCGTCGGTGTCGCCGGCAAGCGCCGAGATGCCGGCCGTGTCCTTCAAGAGGTCAGCGAGTGCCAGCGCGTATTCCTGGTTCGGGCCGCCGCGGCCGTTGCCGCGCACGGTGACCGTGAGCTCGCCGCCGGAGAGGATCGCGATGCGCTTTCCTTGCGCGCGCGCCTGGAGCGCGCGTTTGGCGTGATCGGCGGCGACCTCGCGCGCTTCGCCTTCGAGATCGGCGCCGAGATCGATGGTTTCGTAGCCCGCGTCTTTTGCAAGCTTCACCGCGGCGTCGAGCGATTGCTTCGGCCGCGCGATCAGTTCGAAATGCGCGTGCGCAAACGCGACGTCGCCCGGCTTGCAGCTTTCGTTGGCGGGATTGTCGAGTGCGCGGCGCACGGAATCGTCGATGTCGAGCTTGTACTTCGCCACGATGGCGCGCGCGTCCGCAAGCGTGGTCGGATCGGGCACCGTGGGGCCGGACGCGATCGCGGAGGGATCGTCATGCGGCACGTCGGAGATCGCGAGCGTCACGATCTCGGCGGCATTCTTGCCGGCGCGCGCCAGCCGGCCGCCCTTGATGCGCGAGAGATGTTTCCTGACGATGTTCATCTCGCCGATCGGCGCACCGGAGCGCAGCAGCGCCTTGTTGACTGCCTGCTTCTGCGCAAAACTGATGCCGTCCACCGGCGCGATCCAGTTCGCCGAACCTCCGCCGGTGAGCAGCACCAGGAGCAGATCGTCGGGCCCGGCCTGCGCTGCAAGCTCAAGCGTGTCGGCCGCGCCCTTGAGGCCAGCCTCATCCGGCACGGGATGGCCGGCCTCGACCACGCGAATGCGGCGCGTCGGCACGCCGTAGCCGTGGCGGGTGGTGGCGATGCCGACGAGACGCTCCGGCGGGAGTTTTGGCGTGTCGAGATAGTATCGCTCGGCGGCCGCGGCCATCGCGCCTGCGCCCTTGCCGGCGGCGAGGCAGATCACGCGCCCCTTCGGCGCGGGCCGCAGATGCGGCGCCAGTATCGTGTTGGGATGGGCGGCGGCAACGGCGGCGTCGTAGAGCGCGCGGAGCAGGGGACGTCGGTCGGTCATGACGATGGCCTTCAACACACAGAAGAGACTGGCGGCAAGCGCGCCGCTCACCTGCCTACCGCATCAGGCGCCAAAGCGTAAGCGGGCTTTACCATCATTCGATTGTGCAATCGCGTGATCATAATCGGCGTGCAAGCAAAACCCCCTGCGAAGATCTCGCAGGGGGCGCTTTGTCGTCGCGTTTTCGCAGGCCTAGCCGCCGACGTCGGCGCTGATCACGTCGCCGAACAGATCCCACTTCTCGCCCTTGAACCGCTCGAGCTGGAGCTGGCTGATCGGCGCAAAGTCGGTCGGGGAGGTGTTGATCTGGATACCCGGCAGCAGCACCTCGGTGCGGAAGTTCTTCAGGCTGGCGGCCTGCCTCATGACGTTCTCGTGCGTGAGATCGTCGCCGCACTGCTTCAGGATCTGGACCAGAGTCTGCGCCACGCCGTAGCCGACGATGGTGCCATGGTCGAGCTTGTCGCCTTCAGGGAAGTATTTGGTCATGAAGATGAGGAAGTCCTTCATGCCGGGATCGTTGACCCACTGCGGATCCGAGACGTCCTTCAGATAGTCGGCGGAGATGATGTCCTGCGCATTCTCGAAGCCTGCGGGCTTGAGCACGCTGCCGACCGAGCCCGAGACGTTGTTGAGGAAGTGCAGCGGCTTCCAGCCGACCTCCGCGACCTTCTTGATCGCTTGGGCTGCGAATTTCGGCGTCGTGATGTTCATGAAGACATCGGCGCCGGTCGACTTCAGCCTGACGATGTGGCTGTCGATGGTCGGCTCCGACGTCTCGTAGCTCTCCTCCATCACGATCATCGAAGCGGCCTTGGTCCCTAAGCCGTCCTTCAGGCCCTTGAGATAGTCCTTGCCGTAATCGTCGTTCTGGAACAGCACGGCGATCTTGGCGTCCGGCTTGTTCTTGAGGAGCCATTTCGCATAGATCTGCGTTTCGCTCTGGTAGGAAGGCTGCCAGCCCATGGTCCAGGGAAAGTTCTGCGGATCGTTCCATTTGGTGGCGCCGGTCGCGACCAGGATCTGCGGCACTTTCTTCGAGTTCATGTATTTCTGGATCGCGGAGTTCGACGGCGTGCCGAGCGAGTTGAAGATGAACAACACCTCGTCGCTCTCGACCAGCTTGCGGGCCTGCTCCACGGCCTTCGGCGGCGAATAGGCATCGTCGTAGGAGACGAAGTTGATCTTGCGGCCGTTGATGCCGCCTTCCTCGTTGATCTTCTTGAAATAGGCGGCTTCGGTCCGCCCGATGATGCCGTAGGCGGAGGCCGGTCCGCTGTAGGGCATGATGTTGCCGACCTTGATCTCGGTGTCGGTCGCGCCGGTATCGTATTTCTTCTGGGCGGATGCAGTGGAGGTCGAGGCTGCAATGAGCGCGAGCGCCAGTGACGCGACCGCAAGTTTGCCGGTGACAGCGGGCATTCCTATCTCCCTATTTTTGGTGTGTGCGTTCCTTTTTTGTCTCGATTGTTTTTGGCCGACGCGGCCGCAATTCAATACGATTTGGCAGGTCGCTTCAACAGAAAGCCCCTGCGACGGCGTCGCAGGGGCTGCTTCTTTAGTAGTCAGGACCGCCCGAGATCGTCGTCTGCGACTGCTGGAAGGTCGAACTATCTTGGATTTCTTCTCGATATTCGAACTATTTTGAGTTGCGCGCCCCTAATGGCTCAGTTCGCTCGAGATGATGTCGCCAAACAGCTCCCAGGTCCGGCCCTTGAACCGCATCATCTTGAGCTGCTCGATCGGAGCGAAATTGTCCGGCGCGGTGTTGATCTTGATCCCGGGCAGCAGCGTATCGGGCGCGAAATCCTTCAGGCTGGCCGCCTGTTTCATGATGTTGTCGCGGGTGAGGTCGTCGCCGCACATTTGCAGCACCTTCACCATCGTCTGCGCGGCGGCATAGCCGAACACCACGCCGGCATCGAGCTTGTTGGCCTTTGGGGCATATTGCGCGAGGAAGTTATAGAACTTCTTCATGCCATCATCGGCGTTCCATTGCGGGTCGGAGCCGTCCTTGGTGTAGCTCGCCGACAGGATGCCTTGCGAGATTTCGTAGCCCGCCGGCTCGATCACGCCGCCGACCGAGGCCGAGACGTTGGAGATGATGTGCATGGGATGCCAGTTGATCTCGGCCGCCTTCTTGATCGCTTGCGCCGCGAATTTCGGCGTGGTGATGCTGATGAAGACGTCGGCGCCCGCGGCCTTCAGCTTCACGACGTGCTCGTCGACCGCAGGCTCCGACGTGTCGTAGCTCTCTTCCAGCACGATCATCGAGGCCTTGGCGCCGAGGCCGTCCCGCAAGCCTTTCAGATAGTCCTTGCCGAAATCGTCGTTCTGGTAGAGCACGCCGATCTTCGCGTCCGGCTTCTCCTTCATGATGTACTTGGCGTAGATTTTCGCCTCGCTCGCGTAGTTCGGCTGCCAGCCCATGGTCCACGGATATTGCTTCGGATCGTTCCACTTCGAGGCGCCGCTCGCCACGAACAGTTGCGGCACCTTCTTCTCGTTCATGTATTTGCGGATCGCGCCGTTGGTGGAGGTGCCGAGCGATCCGAAGATCAAGAGCACGCCGTCGCTCTCGACCAGCTTGCGGGCCTGCTCCACCGTCTTCGGCGGCGAATAGGCGTCGTCATAGGAGATGAACTTGACCTTGCGGCCGTTGATGCCGCCCTCGGCGTTGACCTTGTTGAAATAGGCGTCCTCGGTCTGGCCGATCACGGCGTAGGCGGAAGCCGGGCCGCTATAGGGCATGATGTTGCCGATTCTGATCTCGGTATCGGTCGCGCCGCTGTCGTATTTCTTTTGCGCCAGCGCGGGGTTGCTTGTCGCAGTGCACAAAGCGAATGCGGCCAAAAGGGTCGCAACCTGAAAACGAACACCAGTCATTGTTCTCCTGCCCCGAGCTGGATCGGCGCCGCATTGAACAAGATTGACGCACGACGTCAACAAAAAGCCCCCGCGATCGCGCGCGGGGGCTTTTCGACCTTGGACTATAACGTCAGCGCATTATTCCGGAGCGACGTCGCCGTTCAGGATCTCGCCGAACTGTTCCCATTTCTCGCCCTTGAAGCGCTGCATCTGGAGCTGGCTGATCGGGGCGAAATCGCTTGGGCCGGTATTGATCTTGACGCCGGGCAGCAGCGTGTCCGGCGTGAAGTCCTTCAGGCTCGCCGCCTGCTTCATCAGATTGGCGCGGGTGAGATCGTCGCCGCACTGCTCGAGCGCCTTGGCCAGCGTCTGCGCGGCACCGTAGCCGTAGACGACGCTGGAATCGGTCTTGTCAGCGCCAGGCATGTACTTGTCGAGGAACTCCACCCACTTCTTCATGGCGGGATCGTCGGTCCAGCGCGGATCGGCGCCGTCCTTGGCATAGGCCGCCGACAGCACGCCCTGAGCGGCCTCGAAGCCTGCCGGCTTCATCACGCTGCCGACCGAGGCCGACACGTTGGTGATGATCTGGAGCGGCTTCCAGCCGAGCTCGGCGGTCTTCTTGATGGTCTGGGCGCCGAACTTCGGCGTCGTGTAGATCAGGAGCACGTCGGGATTGGCGGCCTTGATCTTGACGATGTGGCCGTCGATCGACGGCTCGGACACCTCATAGCTCTCCTCCATGATGATCATGGATGAGGCCTTGGCGCCAAAACCATCCTTGGTGCCCTTGAGGTAGTCTTTGCCGAAATCGTCGTTCTGGTAGAGGATCGCGACCTTGGCGTCCGGCTTCTCCTTGATCAGCCATTTCGCGTAGATCTGCGCTTCGCTCTGGTAGGAGGGCTGCCAGCCCATGGTCCAGGGGAAGGCCTTCGGGTCGTTCCACTTGGTGGCGCCGGTGGCGACGAACAGCTGCGGGATCTTCTTGGAGTTGAGGTATTTCTGGATCGCGCTGTTCGAGGGCGTGCCGAGCGGGTTGAACACGGCGAGCACCTCGTCGCTCTCGACCAGCTTGCGGACCTGCTCGACCGCCTTCGGCGGCGAATAGCCGTCGTCATAGGTGACGTAGGTGATCTTGCGTCCGTTGATGCCGCCCTTGTCGTTGATCATCTTGAAATAGGCTTCTTCGGTCTTGCCGATGATGCCATAGGCCGACGCCGGACCGCTGTACGGCATGATGTTGCCGATCTTGATCTCGGTATCGGACGCGCCGGTGTCGTATGTCTTCTGAGCGAGTGCTGCGCCGGAGGTGAGGGTCGCGACCGCCGTTACAAGTGCGGTGGTTCGCAGTATTCTTCCAAGAAACAATTTGGTCTCCTTGTTTATAAGAGGTTTCAGTTCTTTCTGAGCTTTCCGGCGAGTTGCTGGCCCAGGATTGCGATTTGCCTTGCGCCATGCGGCACGAGGTAGATGACGGCGAACAGGAGCACGCCGAACACGGCGCCGGAGAGGCCCTTCGAGATGCCCTCCGCGATGTTCGGCACGAAGATGATGAAGGCGGCGCCGACGATCGAGCCGGGCAGCCAGCCCACGCCGCCGACGACCATGCCGAGGAACAGCTGGATCGCAAGCGTGATGGTGAAGCTGTCGGGCGCGACGAACTGCACCGCGATCGCGCTCAGGCCGCCGGCGATGCCGGTGATGGCGGCGGAGACGCCGAAGGCGAGCGTCTTGTAGAGTGCGACGTTGACGCCCATGGCGGAGGCCGCGATCTCGTTGTCGCGGATCGCCATGAAGGCGCGGCCCGAGCGGGAGCGCAGCAGGTTGACCGAGAAGATGTAGATCGCGATCACGACGACGAGCGTGAAGTAGTAGAGCCACATGTCCTGCGACATCGGCAACCCGAACGGCGCGTCCGGCTTGGTGACGACGAGGCCCTGCACGCCGCCGGTCCAGTGCTCGAGGAAGTTCAGCTTCAGCAGCTGCGGCATGGCGGTGGCGAGTGCGAAGGTCGCGAGCGCCAGATACACGCCGGACAATCGCAGCGCCGGCTGGCCGAACAGGAAGCCCGCGCCGAAGCAGACCACGGCCGCGACCGGCAGGCAGAGGAAATAGGGGACGTTGAACTGCTCCATCATCACCGCGGTGACGTAGGCGCCGATGCCGTAGAACGCGCTCTGGCCGAGCGAGAACTGGCCCGAGCCGCCGGTCAGGATGTTCAGCGCCAGCACGGCGAGACCCAGATACAGCAACTGGGTCAACTGGAAGATGACGAAGTTCTTCGCAAACAGCGGCACGGCGATGAGAAGCAGCAGCACCAGCAGCGAGGTGCCGGTGCCCAGCGTCATGGCCCGCTTCGGAACCGCCTCGACCGCCTCGTGGCCTTCGGCGACGACTTCTTCTGCTGCGCTCATGATCAAACTCGCTTGACGATGTGCCGGCCGAACAGACCAGCGGGTTTGACGACCAGGACGGAGATGATCAGCGCGAGCGCGATCGGGAGTTTCAGCTCATTGCCGACGCCGGGGATGTAGGTGCCGGCGAGGTTCTCGAAGATGCCGACCAGGAAGCCGCCGACCACGGCGCCGAACGGGCTGGTCAGTCCGCCGAGCACCGCGGCGGCAAAGCCGTAGATCAGCACACCGCCCATCATGTTGGGCTCGAGGAACACGACAGGCGCAATCAGCATGCCGGCGATGGCGCCGATGGCGGACGCCATGCCCCAGCCGAGCGCGATCATCCAGCTCGTATTGATGCCGACCAGGCGGGCCGATTCAGGCACCGAGGCGGCCGCCCGCATGGCGAGACCGATCCGCGTGTACTGGAAGAAGAAATAGAGTGCGATCAGCAGCAGCACGGTGACGCCGATCATACCGGCCTGGTGGGTCGAGATCAGCTGGCTGCCGAGGAACGGCGAGGAGCCGAACGGAGTCGGATACTGCTTGATGGTGAAGTCCCAGATCAGGCCGGCCGAGGAGTTGATGATCGCATAGAGCGCGATGAAGCCGGCGACATTGGTCAGCACCGGCGCCTTGGCGAGCGGCTTGAACAGGATGCGCTCGATCGCGATGCCGCCGACAAAGGAGAGCGCCAGCGCGATGATGAACGCGCCCCAATAGGGGATGCCCCATTGCATCAACTGCCAGGAGATGAAGGTCGAGAACATCGCCATCTCGCCCTGCGCGAAGTTGAGATGGTCGATCGCCTGATAGATCATGACCACGGCGAGCGCCATGCAGGCATAGATCGCGCCGGTGGCAATCCCAGCCAGGACTTGGTTGGTGAAAAGCTCCATCGTGCCGGCTCCTCAGTAACCCAGATAGGATTTGCGGATTTCTTCGTTGTTCGCGATGTCCTTGGCATTGCCCGACATCACGATACGGCCGGTCTCGATCACATAGGCCTGGTCGGCGAGCTCGAGCGCGAGCTGGGCGTTCTGCTCGACCACCAGGATCGACACCTTGTCCTCGCGATTGATCTTGCCGAGGATGCCGAACAGGTCGCGCACGACGAGTGGCGCGAGGCCAAAGGAGGGCTCGTCCAGCAGCATCAGGCGCGGCCGCAGCATCAGCGCACGCGCGACCGCGAGCATCTGCTGCTCGCCGCCGGAGAGCGTGCCGGCCTGCTGGGTGTGCCGCTGCTTCAAAACCGGAAAATGCGCGTACATGCGCTCGATGTCGGAGACGATGCCGGCATTGTCCTTGCGGGTGATGGCACCGAGCTGGAGATTTTCCTCCACCGTCATCGTGGTGAAGGTGCCGCGGCCCTGCGGCACATGGGCGATGCCGAACCGCACGATGCTTTCGGTGGAGCGGTTGTTGAGCGGCTTGCCGTCGAACTCGATGCCGCCGGTGGAGCGCACCATGTTGCAGATCGCGCGCAGCGTCGTGGTCTTGCCGGCGCCGTTGGCCCCGAGCAGCGTCGTCAGCGAGCCCTCGCTGAGCGAGAAGGACAGGCCATGGAGCGCCTGGACCTGGCCGTAATAGGCACGCAGGTCCTTGACGTTGAGCAGCGTCGTCATTGGTCCTTGCTCCCGAGATAGGCCTTGATGACGTCGGGGTCGACCTGCACCTGGGCCGGCGTGCCTTCCGCGAGCTTCTTGCCGAAATTCAGCGCGACGACGTGGTCGGCAATCGACATCACGAGGCCCATGTGGTGCTCGACCAGCAGCACGGTCATGTTGCGCTCGTCGCGGATGCGGCGGATGAGGTCGCCGAGCACATAGACTTCCTCGTGGTTGAGGCCGCCGGCAGGCTCGTCGAGCAACAGGATCTTCGGGTCGGCTGCGAGCGCACGCGCCAATTCGACGCGCTTCTGCGTGCCGAAGGGCAGCCCGGACACGACGTTGTGGGCGACCTCCTCGAGTTTGAGATAGCCGAGGATCTCATGCACCTTCTTGTTGACGCTGGCCTCGCTGCGCCGGACCCAGGCGAGCCTGAGGGAGTCGCTGATGATGTCGCTGGAGGTCTTCGAATGGGCGCCGACCCGCACGTTGTCCATCACCGAGAGGTTCGGAAACAGGGCCACGTTCTGGAAAGTACGGCCGATCCCGATCTCGGCGATCCGGTGCGGAGACCGTTTCAAAATGCTCGCGCCCTCCATCAGGATATCGCCGGAGGACGGCTGGTAGAGCCGGGAGAGGCAGTTGAAGAGCGTGGTCTTGCCGGCGCCGTTGGGGCCGATCAAACCGAGGATCTGGCCCTTGTGCATGTCAAACGACACACCGTTGAGCGCGACGATGCCGCCGAACACGACGCTGACGTCGCGAACCGCGAGCAGAGGCGATGTCCCCTGCGCGAGCTGTGCCTGCGTCATCTCGTCTCGCCCACACCGTTTTGTGGGCGAAGGGGCGATGTGAACCGCTCCTGATGATGACTAAGGCTATCTGATCCCCTCGGCCACACGCGCAACTTTTCCTCCTGATTTCAGCTTTTTGCTGTCGTCTTTTTTGGATAGCGGCATCAGACCCCCCAGTGCCGCTTCGATGTTCCTTACCATCGCAAGCAGACGCGGTCCAATGTCGTTGATCAATCGCTCTTCCGTGAAGCGGAATGCGGGCGCGCCGCAATTGAATGCGTAAGGCCCGGTTCCGTCATTGAGCTTGAGCGCGACGCCGGCCGCGCCGATGTCGTCGTGCCAGTCGCCGACCGAAATCGCAAAACCGTGTTTGGCGACGGTCTCGCCGGAACGTTCCAGCCCATCGCGCATCTTGGGCCAGCGGCTGCCGTAATGTTCGCGCAGGACACGCGACAATTCGGCGCGATCGTCTTCGCCCAGCGCCCAGAAATAGGCGCGGCCCATCGCGCTGGTTGCAATCGGCACGCGAGAGCCGACGTCAAGTTGAACGCCGACCGTCTCGCTGCCGCGGCTCTGCCCGAAATAGATCATGCTGTGACGGTCGCGGCCGCCGATCGCGACGGCGCCACCGGTCGCGCGCATCATGTCCTCGCGAAACGGCTCGGACAAATGCCGAACGCCGAGATTGGCTAACGCCGCGTAACCGAGCGCCATTGCGGCCGGCGCCAGCTGATACTTCTCGAAGCGGGGAACCGGCGTCAGATAACCGAGCCTCGTCAACGTATAAGTCAGCCGCGACACGGTCGGCTTGGGCAGATTGGTGCGGGCCGCGATTTCCTGATTGCCGAGAAGGCCGTCGTTGGGGTGGAATGCGCGCAATACATCAAGTCCGCGGGAAAGCGCGACGACGAAATTCCGATCGGTCGCAGTCTTCTTTCCTGTACGCTTCATCCCTGATCTGCTCTTGCGCGGAGTCGTTGACAAGCCACGTGCTTCAAAATAACCCTGCCGTCAAGATGCGGAATTAAATTCCGCACCGCGAAATCGAATAAAAGCAATCCCCACCAAGGAGGGACACCGTGAGCGAAGTGGTCAAGTTAGAGCGTCATGACGAAGTCGGGATCGTCACGGTCAACAGCCCTCCGGTCAATGCGCTGAGCGCCGCAGTGCGCGGCGGTATTCTGGAGTGCATCAAGGCCGCGATCGCCGATCCCGTCATCAAGGGCATCGTGCTGACCTGCGCCGGCCGCACCTTCATCGCGGGTGCCGATATCACCGAATTCGGCAAGCCGCCGAAGTCGCCAGGCCTCAACGAGGTGCTTGCCGAGATCGAGAACTCGCCGAAGCCGGTCGTGGCCGCGATCCACGGGACCGCGCTCGGCGGCGGCCTCGAGGTCACGCTGGCCTGTCATTTCCGCGTGGCTGTTAAAGAGGCAAAGCTCGGTCTGCCCGAGGTGAAGCTCGGTCTGTTGCCGGGCGCCGGCGGCACCCAGCGCCTGCCGCGCGCGGTCGGACCGGAACTCGCGGTCAAGATGATCGTCGGTGGTGACCCGATCGGCGCAGCCGAAGCGCTCAAGAACGGCCTGATCGAGGAGATCGTCGAGGGTCCGGCCTCCGGCGGGGAAGCCTTTGTTCGCAAATTGCTCGCCGAGAAGCGCCCGCTGCGCCGCCTGCGCGACGACGATTCCAAGCTCGCAGCTGCGAAGGCCGATCGCTCGATCTTCACCAATGCGGTTGCCGCGCTGACCAAGAAGTCGCGCGGCCTGGAAGCGCCGTTCGCGGCCGCCGACGCGGTCGGCTACGCCATCGATTTTCCGTTCGACGAGGGCCTGAAGAAGGAGCGCGAGGGTTTTCTCAAGCTCGTCGCCAGCGACCAGTCCAAGGCGCAGCGCTACGCCTTCTTCGCCGAGCGCGAAGCCGCCAAGATCGCAGGCGTACCTGAGGGCACCAAGTCGCGTCCGGTCAACCGCGTCGCCATCCTCGGCGCGGGCACCATGGGCGGCGGCATCGCGATGTCTTTTGCCAATGCCGGCGTTCCCGTCACCCTGATCGAGACCGGCGAGGAGCAGCTCAAGCGCGGCCTCGGCATCATGCAGAAGAACTGGGAAGCAACTGCCGCGCGCGGTGGCATTCCCGCTGACGCACCGGCCAAGCGCATGGCGCTGATCACCGGCGTCGTCGGCATCGAGAACGTCGGTGATGCTGACCTGGTGATCGAAGCCGTGTTCGAAACCATGGCGGTGAAGAAAGAAGTGTTCGGCAAGCTCGACCAATACGTCAAGCCGGGCGCGGTGCTCGCCTCGAACACGTCCTATCTCAACATCGACGAGATCGCGAAGGCGACCAAGCGTCCGCAGGACGTGCTCGGCATGCACTTCTTCTCGCCGGCCAACGTCATGAAGCTGTGCGAGATCGTCCGCGCCGACAAGACCGCGCCGGACGCGCTGGTGACTGCCGTGACAATCGCGCGCAAGATCGCGAAGGTGCCGGCCGTGGTCGGTGTCTGCGACGGCTTTGTCGGCAACCGCATGCTGGCCCAGCGCGGCAAGCAGTCCGAAAAGCTGCTGTTCGAAGGTGCGCTGCCGCAGCAGGTCGACGCTGTCGTGACAAAATTCGGCATGCCGATGGGTCCGTTCGCGATGGGCGATCTCGCCGGCCTCGACATCGGCTGGCGCTCGCGGAAAGATCGCGGCATCAAGTCGGAGATCGCGGACGCACTGTGCGAAGCCGGCCGCTTCGGCCAGAAGACCGGCAAGGGCTACTACAAGTACGAAGCCGGCTCCCGCTCGGCGCTGCCCGACCCCGAGGTCGAGAAGCTGATCGACGAGACGCTGCTGCGCTTGGGGCGCAAGAAGCGCGTCGTCAGCGACGACGAGATCCTCGAGCGCATGATGTATCCAATGATCAACGAGGGCGCGAAAATTTTGGAAGAAGGCATCGCGGCGCGCCCGTCCGACATCGACGTGGTCTGGCTCTATGGCTACGGCTGGCCGATCTACCGCGGCGGCCCGATGTTCTGGGCTGATACCGTCGGCCTCAAGCACATCGCCGATCGTCTGTCGTTCTATGCCAAGGAAACCAACGATCCGAGCCTCGAGCCCGCGCCGCTGCTGAAGAAGCTCGCGGCGGAAGGCAAGACGTTCGCGTCGCTGGCTGCGGCGTCGAAAGCGGCTTGATCGGGATTGGCAGTGGCCGCGACCTCTTCCTCCGAGGCACACTCTCCCCGTTCCCTCCCCCCTTGCGGGGGAGGGTCAGGGAGGGGNGGTAGCCCCGGGCGAGGTCCGAGTTTGTGGCTACCCCCTTCCCCAACCCCTCCCCGCAAGGGGGAGGGGAGCCTATCCGCCGGTGCCCGCCTCACACGACACCGTCACGACCTCTTTGCAGAGTATCGACCGTTAATGACCCATCCCGGCGAACAGTTTTATCCCGAGGGCGTGCGTTGGGACGACACCATCGTCCAGGGCACGCTGCCTGACCTGCTGTCCAAGGCCGCCGCCGAGTACGGCCCGCGCATCGCGCTGGAGTTTCGCGATCGCCCGATCACCTACACCGAGCTCGCCGCGATGGCCGAGCGCGCGGCCGCAGCCTTCCTGCGCGCCGGCTACGGCAAGAACACCTCCGTCGCGCTGTTCCTCGGCAACTCGCCCGATCATCCCGTCAATTTCTTCGGCGCGCTGAAGGCCGGCGCGCGGGTCGCGCATCTGTCCCCACTGGACGGCGAGATTGCGCTGACGCACAAGGTTTCCGATTCCGGCTCGCGGGTGCTGGTCACCTCGAACCTCGCAGCGCTGTTGCCGACCGCGCTGAAGTTTCTGGAAAAGGGCCTGATCGATCGGCTGGTCGTCTGCGAGGACGACAATTGGGGCAAGGTCGGCACGCCGCAGGCCGCGATCCCGAGTGATCCCCGCATCGTGACCTTCAAGACCTTCGTCGAAGGCGCGGCGCTGCCTGCGCAATGGCCGCAGATGACGGCCGATGACGTCGCGCTGCTGCAATATACTGGCGGCACCACCGGCCTGCCCAAAGGCGCCATGCTGACACACGGCAATCTCACCTCGGCGGTGTCGATCTATGACGTCTGGGGCAAGCCGTCGCGCGCGACGCGCGGCGATGCCATCGAGCGCGTGATCTGCGTGCTGCCGCTGTTCCACATCTACGCGCTGACCGTCGTGCTGCTGTCCTCGCTCAGCCGCGGCAATCTGATCTCGATCCATCAGCGCTTCGACGTCGAGGCCGTGATGCGCGACATCGAGGTCAAGCGCGCCACTTACTTCCCGGGCGTGCCGACGATGTGGATCGCGATCGCAGCATTGCCCGATCTCGACAAGCGCGACTTCTCGTCTCTCGTCACCATCGGCTCCGGCGGCGCGCCGTTGCCGGTGGAAGTGGCAAAATTCTTCGAGCGCAAGATCGGCAAGAAGCTCAAGAGCGGTTGGGGCATGACCGAGACCTGCTCGCCCGGCACCGGCCATCCGCCGGTCGGTCCCGACAAGCCGGGTTCGATCGGCCTGATGCTCCCCGGCATCGAGCTCGACGTGGTCTTGCTGGACGACCCGACCAAGGTGCTGCCATCAGGCGAAGTCGGCGAGATCCGGATCAAGGGACCGAACGTCACCAAGGGTTATTGGAACAAGCCGAAGGAATCCGCGGAGTCCTTTGCCGACGGCCGCTTTCTCACCGGCGACATCGGCTATGTCGACACCGACGGCTATTTCTTCCTGGTCGACCGCAAGAAGGACATGATCATTTCCGGCGGCTTCAACGTCTATCCGCAGATGATCGAGCAGGCGATCTACACCGTTCCCGGCGTGCACGAGGTGATTGTGCTCGGCATTCCCGACCAGTATCGCGGCGAGGCCGCCAAGGCCTTCATCAAGCTCAAGCCGGACGCAAAGCCGTTCTCGCTCGACGAGTTGCGCGCGCAGCTGACCGGCAAGGTCGGCAAGCACGAATTGCCGGCCGAGGTCGAGTTCGTCGATGATCTGCCGCGCACGCCGGTCGGAAAGCTGTCGCGTCACGAATTGCGTCAGCAGCAGAAACCAGCACAATCCACTCCACACGCATCAGGAGGTCGCTCTTGACCGACGCCGTCATCGTTTCCACCGCCCGCACCCCGATCGGCAAGGCCTATCGCGGCATGCTCAACGCCACCGAAGGCGCGACCTTGCTCGGCCACGCCATCGGCGAGGCCGTTGCCCGCGCCAAGGTCGATCCGAAGGAGGTCGAGGACGTCGTGATGGGCGCGGCGCTCCAGCAGGGTTCGACCG
The DNA here is from genome assembly GCF_000938285.1 of Bradyrhizobium sp. LTSP857. Classification (NCBI taxonomy): domain Bacteria; kingdom Pseudomonadati; phylum Pseudomonadota; class Alphaproteobacteria; order Hyphomicrobiales; family Nitrobacteraceae; genus Bradyrhizobium; species Bradyrhizobium sp. LTSP857. The sequence continues at coordinate 160,617 of NZ_JYMS01000019.1, forward strand.
GCGGCAACATCGCGCGCAAGGCGCTGCTCCGTGCTGGTTTGCCCGTCACCGTCGCCGGCACCACCATCGACCGGCAATGCGCTTCGGGCCTCCAGGCGATCGCGCTTGCCGCGCGTTCGGTGATCTTTGACGGTGTCGAGATCGCGGTCGGCGGCGGCGGCGAGTCGATCAGCCTCGTGCAGAACGACAAGATGAACGGTTTCCACGCCCAGGATCCGGCGCTGCTCAAGATCAAGGGCGAGGTCTACATGCCCATGATCGACACCGCTGAGGTCGTGGCCAAGCGCTACAACATCTCGCGCGAGAAGCAGGACGAATATTCGCTGGAAAGCCAGCGCCGCACCGCGGCAGCCCAACAGGGCGGCAAGTTCAAGGACGAGCTCGCGCCGATCACCACCAGGATGGCGGTGACCGACAAGGCGACCGGCGAAGTCTCGTTCAAGGATGTGACGCTGTCGCAGGACGAAGGCCCGCGCCCGGAGACGACCGCTGAAGGCCTCGCCGGCCTCAAGGCCGTGCGCGGCGAAGGCTTTTCGATCACCGCCGGCAATGCCAGCCAGCTCTCCGACGGCGCCAGCGCATCTGTCATCATGAGCGACAAGGAAGCTTCCAAGCGCGGCCTCAAGCCGCTTGGTATCTTCCGCGGCTTCGTCTCCGCCGGCTGCGAGCCGGACGAGATGGGCATCGGCCCGGTGTTCGCCGTGCCGCGCCTTCTGAAGCGTCACGGCCTCAAGGTCGACGACATCGATCTCTGGGAGTTGAACGAAGCCTTCGCGGTCCAGGTGCTGTATTGCCGCGACAAGCTCGGCATCGACCCCGAGAAGATCAACGTCGACGGCGGCGCGATCGCGGTCGGCCATCCCTACGGCATGTCGGGCGCGCGCCTGACCGGCCACGCTTTGATCGAAGGCCGCCGCCGCAAGGCGAAGTACGCGGTCGTCACCATGTGCGTCGGCGGCGGCATGGGCGCGGCAGGTTTGTTCGAGGTGTTGCAGTAACCGTCGTCCCGGCGAAAGCCGGGACCCATACTCCGTAGCCGGAGTTTGGGGCACGGGCGACAATGGCCCGTGCAAGAAAATGAAGATTTGTGGTTATGGGTCCCGGCCTTCGCCGGGACGACACATTCACAGGAGGATCCGATGGATCTCGCATTCACGAAGGAAGAGCAGGCGTTTCGCGAGGAAGTGCGGACATTCTTCCGCGGTAATGTGCCGCCGGACACGCGGCGCAAGCTGGTCGAAGGCCGCCACCTCTCGAAGGACGAGATGGTGACGTGGTGGCGCATCCTCAACAAGAAGGGTTGGGGCACCAGCCACTGGCCGACGCAGTATGGCGGTACCGGCTGGACGTCCGTGCAGCACTACATCTTCAACGAGGAGCTGCAGTCCTATCCGGCGCCGCAGCCGCTCGCCTTCGGCGTCAGCATGGTCGGCCCGGTCATTTACACCTTCGGCAACGAAGAGCAGAAGAAGCAGTATCTGCCCCGCATCGCCAATGTCGACGACTGGTGGTGCCAGGGCTTCTCTGAGCCCGGCTCCGGCTCCGATCTCGCTTCGCTCAAGACCAAGGCCGAGCGCAAGGGCGACAAGTGGATCATCAATGGCCAGAAGACCTGGACGACGCTGGCGCAGCACGCCGACATGATCTTCTGCCTGTGCCGTACCGATGCGAGCGCGAAGAAGCAGATGGGCATTTCCTTCATCGTGTTCTCGATGAAGTCGAAGGGCGTCACCGTGCGTCCGATCCAGACCATCGACGGCGGCGTCGAGGTCAACGAAGTGTTCTTTGACGACGTCGAGGTTCCTGTCGAGAACCTGATCGGCGAGGAGAACAAGGGCTGGGATTACGCCAAATTCCTGCTCGGCAATGAGCGCACCGGTATTGCGCGCGTCGGCGTCTCCAAGGAGCGGCTGCGTCGCATCCGCGATCTCGCCTCCAAGGTCGAGTCCGGCGGCAAGCCGATCATTCAGGACGCGGCGTTCCGCGAGAAGTTGGCTGCCTGCGAGATCGAGCTGAAGGCGCTCGAGCTGACGCAGCTCCGCGTCGTCGCCGACGAAGGCAAGCACGGCAAGGGCAAGCCCAATCCGGCGTCATCGGTGCTGAAGATCAAGGGCTCCGAGATCCAGCAGACCACCACCGAGCTCTTGATGGAAGTGATCGGCCCGTTCGCAGCACCCTACGATGTGCACGGCGACGACGGCTCGAACGAAGCCATGGAGTGGACTGCCCAGATCGCGCCGAGCTATTTCAACAACCGCAAGGTCTCGATCTACGGCGGCTCCAACGAGATCCAGCGCAACATCATCGCCAAGGCGGTGCTGGGGCTGTGACGCAACAATGACGGTGTCGTCCTCCGCCTTGTGCGCAATTGCGCACTGGGCGGGGGACCCAGTACGCCGCGGCGGACGTGATGATCACAGACGGCTGCGTTTACTGGATCCCCGCCTTCGCGGGGATGACTTCTGAGGGGTAAGGCGACGGCAGGGCAATTCCCGCCGATTTGGAGAGAAACATGGATTTTGATTTGACCGAGGAGCAGCGGCTTCTCAAGGACAGCATCGACGGCCTGCTGACCGATTCCTACGATTTCGAGAGCCGCAAGAAGTACATGAAGGAGAAGGGCGGCTGGAGCAAAGCCGTCTGGGGCAAGCTCGCGGAGCAGGGCCTGCTCGGACTTCCGTTCAGCGAGGCCGATGGCGGCTTCGGCGGCGGCGGCGTCGAGACCATGATCGTCATGGAAGCGCTCGGCAAGGCGCTGGTGCTCGAGCCTTATCTGGCAACGGTGGTGATCGGCGGCGGCTTCCTGCGTCATGCGGGCTCCGATGCGCAGAAGGCGGCGCACGTGCCCGGCATCGTCGACGGCAGCAAGACGCTGGCGTTTGCCCAGCTCGAGAAGAATTCGCGCTACGATCTCTTCGACGTCTCGACGACGGCAAAGAAGAAGGGCGACGGCTGGATCATCGACGGCGAAAAATTCGTCGTGCTCAACGGTGAGAATGCCGACACCCTCATCGTCACCGCCCGTACCAGGGGCGACCGCCGCGACACCAGCGGCATCGGCGTGTTCCTGGTGCCGGCGAGCGCCAAAGGCGTCACCAAGAAGTCGTACCCGACCCAGGACGGCCTGCACGCCGCCGACATCACCTTCACCGGTGTCGAGGTCGGCGCGGATGCGGTGCTCGGCAATCCCGAGGACGGTCTCGCGTTGATCGAGCGCGTGGTGGACGAAGCCCGCGTCGCGCTCTGCGCCGAGGCGGTCGGCTTGATGGACGAGTCGCTCAAGACCACGGTCGAGTACATCAAGACGCGCAAGCAGTTTGGTGTGGCGATCGGTTCGTTCCAGTCGCTCCAGCACCGCGCCTCCGACATGTTCGTCGCCGCCGAGCAGGCTCGCTCGATGTCGATGTTCGCGACTATGGCGGGTGATTTTGAGGACGCCAAGGAGCGTTCGAATGCGATCGCCGCGGCCAAGGTGCAGATCGGCAAGTCGCTGAAGTTCGTCGGCCAGCAGGCGATCCAGCTCCACGGCGGCATCGGCATGACCATGGAGGCGAAGATCGGCCACTACTTCAAGCGCCTCACCATGATCGAGAACAGCTTTGGCGACACCGACTACCACCAGCGCCGCGTCGCGGATGGTGGTGGGTTGATTTAGCCACACGAATGACTGTCATCCCCCGCGAAAGCGGGGGATCCAGTACGCCGCGGCTCCTCGGTTCTAGCCGCGCCGCCTCTGGAATACTGGATCGCCCGCCCCAGTGCGCAAGTGCGCACAAGGCGGGCGATGACACCGAACGAGCAGACGCAGCGAGGCAACAACAATGAAAAACACCCCGTTCGATCTCACCGGAAAAGTCGCCGTGGTCACCGGCTCCAGCCGCGGCATCGGCCGCTCCTCCGCCGAACTGCTGGCAAAGCTCGGCGCCAAGGTCGTGGTCTCATCGCGCAAGGCTGACGCCTGCAAGGAAGTCGCCGACGGCATCAATGCAGCCGGCGGCGATGCCATCGTCATCCCCTGCAACATCGCGCGCAAGGCCGAGGTCGAGGCGCTGATCTCGGGCACGACCAAGCATTACGGCAAGATCGACATCCTCGTCTGCAACGCCGCGGTGAACCCGTATTACGGCCCGCTGCTCGACATCACCGACGAGGCCTTCGACAAGATCATGGGCTCGAACGTCAAGAGCAACATCTGGCTCTCGGCGCTGGCGATCCCGCAGATGGCGGAGCGCGGAGGCGGCTCCGTCGTCATCATCTCCTCGATCGGAGGCTTGCGCGGCTCGACCGTGATCGGCGCCTACGGCATCTCCAAAGCCGCCGACTTCGCGCTGTGCCGCTCGCTCGCCGGCGAATGGGGCCCGAAAGGCGTCCGCGTCAATTGCATCGCGCCCGGCCTCGTCAAAACCGATTTCGCCCGCGCCTTGTGGGAAGACGAAGCCAACCTCAAGCGCCGCACCGCCACCACGCCGCTCCGCCGCATCGGCGAGCCCGACGAAATCGCCGGCGCGGTAGCCTACCTCGCCTCGGATGCGTCGAGTTTCATGACGGGGCAGACGATTGTGATCGATGGCGGTGTGACGACGGCAGCGGTGTAGTCGTCGCTCCTCAGCTACCGGCCGCGCTCGCTGTCGCGCTCGGCCAGCGCGCTCTCGATGGCGCGCACGACGAGCAGGGCGGATCGTTCGTCGAGATGCACGCCGTCGGCCCAGCGCAGTTCGCTCACCGGTGGATTGATCGGCAGCCAACGCCCGCGATCCGGGAAGGCCGCGTGGATGATTGCCTTGCTGATCCTGACCATGCGCGAATCCTCGATCTCCGCTGCGAACGGAAGCTCGAGCAGGAAGGCGCGTGATCCCCGCCGCTCGATGTCGTCGATAAGCTCCTTGATGCGGGCCACATTCACCCGCGCGGGCGCGGTGGGGTCGTCGTCATTCATCTGTTCGACGGCACGATCGAGATAGACCTTGTTGTCGAACGTGCTCGGCAACTCGCGGAGCAGGCGATCCCGCTCGGCGCGCGCTTCTGCAGGATTCGGCGGCTTATGATTCCACGTCTCGTAGGCGGCAATCGCCGTTCGCACCGGGCGCAGGAACAGCGCCTCGGTGCGCGCGCCACCCGAGAATTTGGCGATCAGAGTGTCGTCGGGCAAACGCGTGAGAACATTGGTCTCGATCAGGACGACCTTCGGCAAGTTTTTCTGCTTCGCGACGATGTCCAGGCTGGTCATCGGCGAACCGCCAGGCAGTGCGAGATTGCGGACGCCGGGACGCGAGAAATATTCCTCCTTGAGACGCCAGGTGACCGAGCTGCCGACCAGCACGAGGTCAGGCACGCGCTCTCTGACATAGCGGTTGAGAGTGACGATGGTGCCGTCGCGGGTCGTGACGGTCGGCTGCTGGAGTGGGGAGCCGAACCGGGCGGTGGCAAGGCCGCAGGCCAGCAGCAGCGCCGCCGTGACGCCGGTGCATTTGATCAGCCATGGAAGCCCGGATGCCTGCCGCATCGTCAGAACTGGAAATAGATGAAGGCGGTGTCGGGCCCGGCCTCGAGATAGGCCAGCGCCGCGAGCGCGCCATAGAGATACGGCTCCCATCGCCGCAATCTGCCGTCGAAGAGCGCACCGATGCCGAGGTGCTGGATGAGGACGGGCAGGGCGTAGAGCAGGGCCATGTTGCGATACAGTTTTGTCGGGTTTGGATTGTCCGTCGGCGAGAACATGCCTGCGAGGTAACCGAGCGCGTGATCGAAGTTAGGCAGTTTGAAGAGGATCCAGAGCATCGTCACGCAGAAAAAGACGACGCCCATGCGGACGACCCGGACGAAAGACCCGGTCTCGCCCAGCATCTTCAGAAACGGCCGCTCAACGACGAGCAGCAGGCCGTGCAGCATACCCCACAACGCGTAACTCAAGCTCGCCCCGTGCCAGAGCCCGCCGAGCGTCATCACGATCATCAAATTGAGGCAGGTTCTGGCTGACCCCTTTCTGTTGCCGCCGAGCGGGATATAGAGATAGGTTCTGAGCCAAGTGGACAACGAGATGTGCCATCGTGTCCAGAACTCGGAAAACGAGACCGAGATGTAGGGCAGATTGAAGTTGACGGGCAGGCGGTAGCCGAACAGCAGCCCCAGGCCGAGCGCGATCGCCGAATAGCCGAAAAAGTCGGCATAGATCTGGTAGCTGTACAGGAACACGAGCAGCCAGCGGTCCGGTGTGGCCACGGTCTCATAGAGCGGATAGTCCATATAGGACGTCATCTCGTTGAGATTGTTCGCGACGTAGAGCTTGAAGAAGAAGCCGGTGAGTATCCACTTGGCCGCCTCCACGAAATCGACGTCGGAGAGCCGCTTGGGCACGATCTGCGGCATGAACTGGCCCGCGCGCGTGATCGGCCCCGAGACGAGCTGCGGGAAGAAGATGATGTAGAGGAAGACGTGGCGCAGAGGCGGCGGCCGCTTCTCCCGCGTCAGGTCGACCAGCAGGCTGATGTTGTGGAACACAAAGAATGAGATGCCGATTGGCAATGGCAGCCGCAGCAGGACATCCAGCAGCGCGACGGCGGTCGGGTGAACCGCGGCCGGGTCGATGAACAGGAGCTTGTATTTGAAGAACGCCAATAGCGCGAGATTGAAGACGATGCCGGCCGGCATCCAGACCGCGCGATTGTCGAAGGCTAGCACCATGCAGAGATAGGTCCCGAGCACGGCGAGGAGCAGCAACGGTAGCAGAGCGGGTTGGCCGGAGCCATAGAATACCAGGCTTGCGAGCACGAGCAGCTGGACCTGGAAACGGCGCAACGGCAGCAAATAATAGGCGCCGAACACGACCGCGACGAAGATGCCGAACTGAAGGGAAGTGAATGTCATGCCGCCCCGATTGAACCGACCCGGCATGTACCATCTTCGCTCCCGCCCTCCTAGTCTCCCGGGTTGAGTTGGATGTGCACTGCGACCCGCCTCGATGCGCCGCAAGCCACCTTGACCTTCCCGCCCTAATCCGCTCCCTTTGGCGCGACACAATGATCCTTCACGGGACAACGCCAAGAAAACGCCAAGGTAGCTTCCAGGAAAACCTCCATGTCTTTCGTCCTCGCCATCGACCAGGGCACCACCTCCTCGCGCGCCATCGTGTTTCGCAGCGACATCTCGATTGCGGCGCGCGCGCAAGCCGAGTTTCCGCAGCATTTTCCGGCTTCGGGCTGGGTCGAGCACGAGCCCGAGGACATCTGGACCTCGACCGTGATGGTGTGTCGCGACGCGATCGAGCAGGCCGGCATCACCGCAAAGGACATCGCCGCGATCGGCATCACCAACCAGCGCGAGACCACCGTGGTATGGGACCGCGCCACGGGCCAGGCCGTGCACCGCGCCATCGTCTGGCAGGATCGCCGCACCGCCGATATCTGCGCCAAGCTGAAGGCCGATGGCCGCGAGCCGGTGATCTCCGAGAAGACCGGTCTGATCATCGATCCCTATTTTTCCGGCACCAAGGTCGGCTGGATTCTCGACCACGTCCCCGGCGCGCGCGGACGCGCCGCCCGCGGCGAGCTGATGTTCGGCACCGTCGATTGCTATCTGCTCTGGCGTCTCACCGGCGGCAAGGTGCACGCCACCGACGCCACCAACGCCTCGCGCACGCTGCTGTTCAACATCCACACCGGCCAGTGGGACGACGAGCTCCTGGAGATCATCGGCGTGCCGCGCTCGATGCTCCCCGAGGTGAAAGATTCATCCGCGCATTTCGGCGAAAGCACGCCCGACCTGTTCGGCGGCGCGATCGCAATCTCCGGCATCGCCGGCGACCAGCAGGCCGCGACCATCGGGCAAGCCTGCTTCCGTCCGGGCATGATGAAGTCGACCTACGGCACCGGCTGTTTTGCCCTGCTCAACACCGGCACCACGCCGGTGGTCTCCAAGAACAAGCTGCTCACCACCATCGCCTATCAGCTCAATGGCAAACGCACCTACGCGCTCGAAGGCTCGATCTTCGTTGCAGGCTCAGCGGTGCAATGGCTGCGCGACGGCCTCGGCATCATCAAGCACGCCGCAGAGACCGGACCTCTTGCTGACCAGTCAGATTCGATGCAGAGCGTCTATCTCGTCCCCGCCTTCGTCGGCATGGGCGCGCCCTATTGGAATCCGCGCGTGCGCGGCGCGCTGTTCGGCCTCACCCGCAACACCGGCCCTGCCGAGCTTGCGCATGCCGCACTCGAAAGTGTCTGCTACCAGACGTTCGATCTCTGGGCTGCAATGCGCGCCGACTGGCCGAGCTCGGAGGTCGCAAGCGTCGTGCTGCGCGTCGACGGCGGCATGACCGCATCGGACTGGACCATGCAGCGCCTCGCTGATCTCCTCGACGCGCCGGTCGATCGTCCCGTCATCCAGGAAACGACCGCACTCGGCGCCGCCTATCTCGCTGGTCTTGCGGCCGGCGTCTATCCCGAGCCGACCAAATTCGCCGACAATTGGCGGCTCGAGCACCGCTTCAAGCCGAACATGAGCCAGGCCACGCGCGATCGGAAACTCGCCGGCTGGGCACGCGCGGTGAAGGGCGTGCTCGCGAGCGACGAGGGGGAATAGGCGGCGGAAGGGATCACGCTGACTCTGAGGTGAACGGCGGCGTGTCCGCAAACTCGCTGTCGTCCCGGCGGAGGCCGGGACCCATAATCCGCAGAAGATGTTGTGAACGGGACTCGTCGTTCCAACACCGCAAAACAATTTATACTCGTGGTTATGGATCCCGGCTTTCGCCGGGACGACACTGAATGTATGGCCGCTGCTTTGGCCTAAACTGAACGAGTCAGCCCCATGATCCTCCCCGACGGCTACTCCGACATTCCCGCCGGCAAAATCGCCGCGGTTGTCACCCATCTCGAAATGACGGCGCGCCCCTCGCGACGTGACGATCCGCCCGGCGCATGGACCCTGCGCAAGGTCGACGCGCCCGCGCTCGACTGGTATCGCGATCTCCATCGCCGCGTCGGCGAGGAGTGGCTGTGGTTTTCGCGAATGCGCATGAACGACGCGGAGCTTGCTGCGATCATCCACGCACCGGGAATAGAGGTCTATGCACTGGTCGCGGACGGCCGCGATGAAGGCCTGCTGGAGCTGGATTTTCGCGAAGCCGGCCAGTGCGAGCTGGTTTATTTCGGCGTCACCGCGGGGCTGATCGGAACGGGTGCCGCGCGTTTCCTGATGAACCGCGCGCTGGAGCGCGCATGGTCAAGCGACGTACGCCGCGTCTGGCTGCACACCTGCACCTTCGACCATCCGTTGGCAGTCGCGTTCTACCAGCGCTCGGGCTTCTGCCCCTTCCGCCGCCAGATCGAGGTCGCCGACGATCCGCGCCTCGACGGCATCGCGCCGCGCACGGCGGCGAGGCATGTGCCGATCATCGAGTGATAGGCGGTGATCCGTAGCCCGGATGGAGCGAAGCGCAATCCGGGACTTTCTCATCCGCCGCCGGAATCCCGGATTACGCTTCGCTCCATCCGGGCTACACGTCCTCAATAATTATACCGCACGCCGAAGCTGAAACCCTGCGCCACCAGGTTCGTCGTGTTGAACACCGGCGCGGGGCGGTTCGGCCCGCCGCCGGCGGGCGGTGGCGTGAGGTTCGGATTGACGGTGGTGTCGATCAGTCCGCCGGCGCGCTGCACGCCGGTCCAGTACATCACGTCGTAGCCGGCGATCAGCCGCCAGCCGGGCGCAACCTGATAACCCGCCTTCAACGACAGCTCCGGCACCACGGCGAATTTGGTTTGCGAGAAATGACCGCTATTGCTGGACAGCGCGAGGAATCCGCCCGGAGCCGTCGTGGTGACGCCAGCCACGGTCGAAATGGTCGAGCCCGAAATGTCGGCGCTGTTGAGGTTGGCACCGAGCGCGACCTTGCCGCGCCACTCCAGCGACCATGGGCCATTGCGCCAGTCGCCGGTGAGGCCGAGATCGAGGCCGTGGAAATTGCTCGACGCCTTGAAATTGTCGGTGGGACTGAAGGTGCCAAAGCCAGGAATAGTCGCGGTGTCCGAGATCGTCAGCGTGTCGGACGACCGCAGATAGCGATAGCCTATGAGCGCGCTGACGCGCTGTCCGCTCCACGCGCCGAGATCCCAGCGATGGAGCGCGCCGGCGCCGAGCAGGTGCGAGGTTTCGCTGGCGTTGACGCTGCCGGTGGCGAGCCCCGGAAATCCCGCAAACAGGGCGTCGGGAAATCCCGTCAGTGCGTTGGTGAGGGGCCGCGCCAGGATCGGATTGGCGTTGGTATCGGTCGCAAATCCGGTCGAGAGGTTCTCCAGCCCGAAGAACGAGGCTTCGAGGCCGCGGCTGCGTTGCGGATCGAACCAATAGCCGGCGGTGATGCGCCCGCCCGAACGCCAGTCGTTGTTCACGCTGGAATTGCCGAACAGCACCGTCGTCGTGGGCTGGCCGAGCACACCGGCCAAGCCCAGCGGTGTGCCAACCGGGCTCGTCGTCACCAGCGCCGGCAGCTTGTCGCCCGTCACGCTCCAGGCGAGATAGTCGGCTTCGGCCCAGAACGGATTGAAGTCGACCGGCTTTGGCGGCGCCTTCACCGGCAGATCGGCGGCAAGAGCGCCGCTATTTAGCGCGAGCGCCGTAAGTGCCACGCCGATCGATGCCTTCCCAAGCTTCCATCGAGTCATGCCGTGCCCCCGGTTCCACGGAATGAACCACGCGCGATTCTGTTCGGCAAGGTGGAGTTGAGGCGGCATCGATGCAAAAACGCCTGGCTGTTGCCGTTGGGGATCGCACGCTCTCCATCGCGATTCAGGTCTCGTAGCCCGCATGAGCGAAGCGATATGCGGGAGCCACTCTCCCCGCATGTCGCTTCGCTCATGCGGGCTACGTCAGCACGTCCTCAGAACACCTTCTGCTCCGCCCGCGCCAGCGAAAACCCATGCTGCATGGCGTTGAAGCACGTCAGCCCCGTCTGCTCCGACCGGCAGGTGAATCCCGCGCGCTGCCACACCTCGCCATAGACGAGCACCGGCAGTGACGGGTCCATGATGGTGTCACCGACGCAACTGCGGCCCGCGCTGCCCTTTGCGCTCATCTCGAAGGCGTGGCCGTACTCAAGCTCGCAATTGGCGGGGCGGGGAGGACGCGTCTCCATGTTCATGATGTCGCAGCGGAGCGCGCCCTGACCGTTGTCGGTAAAAAACTGACAGGCGATGTTTTTCGACGGCGTCGAAAAGCCGATCGGGCGATCCTGCGCGTGGGCACCGTGGTTGGTCAGGGGCAGCAGGATCAACGTCAGGATGAGTCGGCGATACCTGATCATGCGACGCTTCCCTAGCTGTTGAAATTCACCGCAATGGTGTTGGCGCCGCAGACCAGCACCGCGACCCGTTCGCCGGGAGAGGGACGATAGCGGCCTGAGAGCAAGGCGGCAAATGCGGCTGCGCCACCGGGCTCAGCCACCAGGCGCAAGCTCGACCACAATGCCGCCTGGGCTTGCTGGATCGCATCGTCGGTGACCAGGACTGTTCTCTCGACATGGGCTCGCGCGATCGGAAACATCAATTGTCCGACGCGGCGCGGAGCGAGACTGTCGGCGGCAATGCCGCCTGCGGGCGCATCGGTCGGCGCGCCCGCCGCGAAGGCGGCGTGCAGCGTTGGCGATTGCTCCGGCTCGACCGCCACGATGCGCGTCTGGCCTCGGTACCACGCCGCAATGCCGCCGATCAGGCCGCCGCCGCCGACCGCGACCAGCAGCGTGTCGATGCCGGGCGCGTCCTGCTCCAGCTCCATTCCGACGCTGCCTTGACCGAGCAAGGTCTCGGCCTGGTCATAGGCATGGACGGCAAGCGCGCCGGTCCGCGCGACATGGGTTTCGCTCGCGGCGAGCGCATCGGCGTAGCGGGCGCCTCCGATCATCAGCTGCGCGCCGTAACCCCTGATACGCTCGGCCTTGGCCGGCGAGGTGATCTCGGGCACGAAAATCGTGGCGGGGATACCGAGTTGTTGTGCGGCATAAGCGACCGCTGCGCCGTGATTGCCGCCGGACGCCGCGACGATTCCGGCCTCCGGCACTTTCCGCAACAGCAGGTTCGCGAAGGCGCCCCGCGCCTTGAACGATCCGGAATGCTGCAACATTTCGAGCTTGAACGTGACGGGCGCGGACGGCAGCCCAAAATCGGCGAGGTTGGCCGCGAGCAGCGGCGTGCGCCTGATATGGGGGCGGATCACCGCCTCGGTCGACGCAATCCGCTCGCGCGTGATGTCTGTTGTCGCGGTCATGATACTCACCTTGATAGCGCATCCGGGAGACGCTGTCCCGGCGTCGTTGCATCCGGCGCAATGCTCCATGTCCAAGATCTTTCTTGCGCGGCGGCGATCTTGTCGTGGAAACTGGTCGGCCCTGCCTTGTCCAACGATAGAGAAGAGCGAGAACCATGTTCCTGATCGGCCAATATGATTCCCCCTTCGTCCGCCGCGTTGCGATTGCGCTCCGGCTCTACGGGCTCGCTTTCGAGCACAAGCCATGGTCGACCTTCGGCGATGCCGACAAGATCGCGCCGTATAATCCGCTTCGCCGGGTGCCGACCTTGGTGCTCGACGATGGCGAAGCGCTGATCGAGAGCACCATCATCCTCGATTATCTCGACGAACTCGTAGGCGCGGAGAAGGCGCTGCTGCCGCGCAGCGGCGTCGAGCGGCGACGCCATTTGCGCATTTGTGCGCTCGCCTCCGGACTCGGCGACAAGGCGGTGAGCCTGCTCTATGAGCGCGTGCTGCGGAAGGAGCAGCTCGCGCTGTGGGTCGAGCGTTGCCAGGCGCAGATCGGCGACGTCTTGAGCGTGCTCGAAGCCGAGCGTGCCAAGGTGTCGGCGTCGTACTGGCTCGGCGACCGCATCGGCCACGCCGACGTCGCTGTCGCCTGCGTGGTCCGCTTCACCCGTGAGGCGCATCCGCAGCTGTTCGACACCGCGCGCTATCCGGCGCTGTCGGCGCATGCTGAACGCTGCGAGGCGCTGGCGCCGTTCAAGGAGATCGTGCAGCCGCTGGCGCCACCGAAGGGGTGAGCCACCAAACGCCGCTACGCAAACCCGATCTTGATCAGGATTGTCAAAAAGACGCCGCCGACGATCGCGCAGACCGCGGCACCGATCAGAGGCCCCAGCGCGCCTTCCCGGCTCGCAGGCTCCAGCACGGCTTGTCCCGGCTGGTCTGGATCGTAATAGACTTTGACGTTCTGCCCGGGACGATATTTCGCCGCGGCCTCTGCGGCGACCTCGCGCAACCCGGAGATCATGGTGCCGCCCCAATCGACTTCGGTGCCGATGAAGTCGCGCTTGCCGACCCTGTAGGCATAGCGCAGGGCGACCTGATAGCGATGTTGGAGCTTGCTGGTCGTCGGCTTGTCGTCATGATCGCTCTTCTCCTCGATGATCTCCTCGATCACGTCGCATTGGGTGACCCTGCCCGACGCGGTCGGCCAGCGCAGGCTGGCGCTCGCCAGCCGGCGCGCCCTGACATACTCTGCGACGCAGAACACGCCGCCCACGAGCACGATGATCGGCAGCGCGAACGCGAACAGCGGAACGCCATTGTCGGCGTAGAGCACGTGACCCGCGAGCGAATGCGCGGTCAGGGTGGCGGCAATGAAACCGAATACGATGGTGAACGCCACCAGCGCCGCGACGTTCTGCGCCGCGGCAGGTTCAAGCAGCGCCTCGGTCGGTTGCTTCGGATCGAAATGCACGTCGACATGCGCCCCGACCGGATATCGTCCGGTCAGTTTTGCGGCCAATACCCTCGTCGTGATGGCAGGGCCGCCGACAAAGATATTGTCGCTTTCCAGCTCCTGGCCGCCGGCCTGATAACGATAGCGGATGATGGGCTTGGCGTCGTTCTGATCGTCCGAGGCGTGCGCCGCCGGCTGGTCGACCCGGGAGACCGTGATGATGCCCTCCACCTTGTCCCAGCTCCGCGCGGCCTGCATCCGGCCCCGCATGCGGACCAGGCTGAACAGCATCAATCCAAACAGCAGCACCGCGATGCCGGCGGCAATCTGCGTCCACATCAATTGTTGGGGGTCCAGCATCCGATTCCCTGCTCTTCGGTGGCGACCGCCATTGGTCGCGGCGAGCGCGCGTTGCGTTCACGGCATGTGGGGACTTGTGGGGGCGCAACGCGCCGCGAAAAATGAGATCGTGCAGCCGCTGCGCCGCCGAAGGGGTGAGAGCGGCCGGAGTCCAGTAGCCCGGATGAGCGCAGCGATATCCGGGACAATTGGCCCCGCATGTCGCTTCGCTCATGCGGGCTACGGGATTACAGCTTGTCCTTGCCGCTTTCTGCGCTGGCCTGTTCCTGAACCTCGAGCATCGTCTTCAGTGTGTCGGAGCTCAGCTTGCCGGTGGTTGGAGGGATGTGCTGCTCGGCGGCTTTGAATGGCGGCGCACCTTGGGCGGCCTGGCCGGCGCCACGGGCGAAGGTCGGCTGGGCGGGCGCGCCGCTTTCCTCGGTCTCGTCAGCTTCGTCGGCAGCGGAGGTGCCCTGCGTCGATCCGACGCCGCGACGTCGCCGGGTCTCCTTCGGCTTGGGAGGCGCCGGCGTATACACGATCGGCGGCAGGGTGTGATGGCGCGACACGGCTCGTCTCCGCTGGCCTCGTATTGCAATGGGCCGCTGATTCGCGTGCGAGCGCTACTTAAAAATCCGTCATATGGGGAGTGAAAGCGGAAGCGCGAGCCCGAGGCGGAGAGGACCAAGCGGGCGCGGCTGGCGATCATGCATTGATACAGGTGTTTTGCCCGACGGAGCAAGCAACCTCGCTTCGGGCGAGATTCCTCAAGCGTTTCAACCCCACGCCTACTGTGCATGGGGTTGTTTTTCGCTTTTTGAGTGCAGGGAGGCCTAGCCCGCGCCTGCGCGCTTCTTCTGCCAGACGAGATGCACCGCGCAGTTGCAGCCTGGCGGATGCGAGGCGAGGTCCTTCGAGGTCTCGTCATTCGCCGGCGTTGCCGCGAATGCCTTGTCGCTCGCGGCCTCTCGCG
This sequence comes from Bradyrhizobium sp. LTSP857, assembly GCF_000938285.1. NCBI lineage: Bacteria > Pseudomonadati > Pseudomonadota > Alphaproteobacteria > Hyphomicrobiales > Nitrobacteraceae > Bradyrhizobium > Bradyrhizobium sp. LTSP857. The sequence goes on from NZ_JYMS01000019.1 coordinate 175,634, forward strand.
CCGGGATGTAGTTCAGCACCGGCGCGAGCCAGCGCTCGGTCTCGGCGACCGTCATGCCCTTGCGCGCGGCATAGTCCTCGACCTGGTCGCGCTCGATCTTGCCGACGCCGAAATAATAGCTCGCGGGGTTCGCAAGATAGAGCCCGGACACTGAACTGCCCGGCCACATCGCAAAGCTCTCTGTCAGCTTCACGCCGGCGGTGGCTTCCGCGTCGAGCAACTCGAACAGCGTCGCCTTCTCGGTGTGATCGGGCTGCGCGGGGTAGCCGGGCGCGGGGCGGATGCCCTGGTATTTTTCGAGGATCAGATCGTCGGTCGACAGCGTCTCGTCCGGCGCATAGGCCCAGAACTCGCGGCGCACGCGGGCATGCATGCGCTCCGCAAAAGCTTCTGCGAGGCGGTCGGCGAGCGCTTTGCACAGGATCGAGGAATAGTCGTCATTCGCCATCTTGAAGCGGTCGGCAATCACATCCTCACCGATTCCCGCGGTGACGACGAAGCTGCCGATATAGTCGGGTACGCCGGTGTCCACCGGCGCGATGAAGTCGGAGAGCGCCGCGTTGAAACGGCCCTCGCGCTTTTCGAGCTGCTGGCGCAGCGTGTGCAGCGTCGCGATGGTCTTGGTGCGGCTCTCATCGGCATAGAGCACGATGTCGTCGCCTTGTGCGTTTGCCGGCCAGAAGCCGATCGTCGCGCGCGCCCGGAACCATTTTTCCTTGACGATCAGGTCGAGCATCTTGCGCGCATCGTCGTAGAGCGAGCGCGCGACCTCGCCGACCTTGGCATCGTCGAGAATGGCGGGGAAGCGGCCAGCGAGCTCCCAGGTCTGGAAGAACGGCGTCCAGTCGATATAGGGCACGAGCTCGGCGAGGTCGTATGCGTCAAAGCTCCTGGTGCCGAGGAAGGTCGGCTTCACAGGCTTGTTCGCCGCGAAATCGACCGGCACGCGGTTGGCGCGCGCAACCGACAGCTTCAGTCGCTTCTTGTCGGCCTGTGCGCGGAAATGCGCGTCGGAGATCTTTGCGTATTCGGCGCGCACGTCAGCGGCATAGGCCTCGCGCCTCTCGGGCGACAGCAGCGACGACGCAACGCCGACGGCGCGGCTGGCGTCGTTGACATGCACCACGGGTCCGGCGCGATAGCTCGGGTCGATCTTGACCGCGGTATGCACGCGGCTCGTGGTGGCGCCGCCGATCAGCAGCGGCAGCTTCAGGCCTTCGCGCTGCAATTCGCTGGCGAAGAATGCCATCTCGTCGAGCGAGGGCGTGATCAGACCGGACAGACCCACGATGTCGGCCTTCACTGCCTTCACGGTCTCGACGATCTTTGCGGCCGGCACCATCACGCCGAGGTCGATCACCTCGAAATTATTGCACTGAAGCACGATGCCAACGATGTTCTTGCCGATGTCGTGGACGTCGCCCTTGACGGTGGCGAGCACGATCTTGCCGGCGGAGCTGGAGCCTTCCGTGCCGATGCCGTTGGCGAGATTGCGCGCCTTCTCCTCCTCCATGAACGGCATCAGCCAGGCCACCGCCTGCTTCATCACGCGCGCGGATTTGACGACCTGCGGCAAGAACATCTTGCCGTCGCCGAAGAGATCGCCGACCACGTTCATGCCGGCCATCAGCGGCCCCTCGATGACGTCGAGCGGACGCTTCGATTCCTTGCGGGCCTCCTCGGTGTCGACTTCGATGAACTCGGTGATGCCATGCACGAGCGCGTGGGACAGCCGCTTCGCCACCGGCCATTCGCGCCAGGCGAGATCGGCTTCTTTGGTCTGGGTCTTGTTGCCGCGGAATTTCTCCGCGAGCGCCAGCAGCCGTTCGGATGCGCCCGGATCGCGATTGAGGACGACGTCCTCGCACACCTGGCGCAATTCAGGATCGATGTCGTCATAGACGATCATCTGCCCGGCATTGACGATGCCCATGTCCATGCCGGCCTTGATGGCGTGATACAGGAACACCGAGTGCATGGCCTCGCGCACCGGCTCGTTGCCGCGGAACGAGAACGACAAGTTCGACACGCCGCCCGAGATGTGCGCGCCCGGCAGGTTCTTGCGGATCCAGCGCGTCGCCTCGATGAAGTCGACGCCGTAATTGTTGTGCTCCTCGATGCCGGTCGCGATCGCGAAGATATTCGGATCGAAGATGATGTCTTCCGGCGGGAGGCCGACGCGGTCGACCAGGATGTCGTAGGCGCGCTTGCAGATCTCGGTCTTGCGTTTGAAGGTGTCGGCCTGGCCGACCTCGTCGAACGCCATCACCACGACAGCCGCACCATGGCGCCGCGCGATCTGCGCTTCGTGGATGAACTTCTCCTCGCCCTCTTTCATCGAGATCGAGTTGACGACCGGCTTGCCCTGCACGCATTTCAGGCCGGCCTCGATCACCGAGAATTTCGAGCTGTCGACCATCACGGGCACGCGGGCGATGTCGGGCTCGGCGGCGACGAGGTTGAGGAAGGTCACCATCGCCGCTTCGGAGTCGAGCAGGCCCTCGTCCATGTTGACGTCGATGATCTGCGCGCCGTTCTCGACCTGGTCGCGTGCGACTTGCAGCGCTGCCGTGTAGTCGCCAGCCGTGACCAGCTTGCGGAAGCGCGCCGATCCCGTGACGTTGGTGCGCTCGCCGACATTCACGAACGGGATCGCGTCTGTCAGAATGAAGGGCTCGAGACCGGAGAGCCTTAAGTGAGGCTCGATCTCCGGCACGATGCGCGGCTTGTGCGGAGCGACGGCTGCGGCAATCGCGGCGATATGGTCCGGCGTGGTGCCGCAGCAGCCGCCGACGATGTTGACGAGGCCCGCGCTCGCGAACTCGCCGACCAGCCGCGCCATATACTCTGGCGTCTCGTCATACTGGCCGAACTCGTTGGGCAGGCCGGCATTCGGATAGGCGCAAACGAGCGTATCGGCGACGCGGCCGATATCAGCGATGTGCGCGCGCAGATCTTCCGCGCCGAGCGCGCAGTTGAAGCCGATGGTGACAGGCTTGGCGTGCTGCACCGAGTGCCAGAACGCTTCTGGCAACTGGCCGGAGAGCAGGCGGCCGGATTTGTCGGTGATGGTGCCCGACACCATCACGGGCACGTCGATGCCGCGTTGTTCGGTGATCTCGGCGATCGCATAGAGCGCCGCCTTGGCGTTCAGCGTGTCGAAAATGGTCTCGACCAGAAGAATGTCGACGCCGCCGTCGAGCAGGCCACGAATCTGCTCGCCATAGGATTCACGCAGATCGTCGAAGGTGACGGCACGGTAGCCGGGATTGGCCACATCAGGCGAGATCGAGGCGGTGCGGTTGGTCGGTCCGAGGGCGCCGGCGACGAAGCGCGGCTTACCGTCTTCGGCTTCGACACGTCGCGCGGCATTGCCTGCGAGACGGGCGCCTTCGCGCGCCATGTCGTAGACGATGTCGGCGAGATCGTAATCGGCTTGCGCGATCGAGGTCGTCGAGAAAGTGTTGGTCGCGACGATGTCTGCGCCGGCGCGCAAATAGGCGGCGTGAATGTCCTCGATCGCCTGCGGCTGGGTCAGGATCAACAGGTCGTTGTTGCCGCGCAGGTCGCGATGAAAGTTCTTGAAGCGCTCGCCACGGAAGGCGGCTTCGTCGAACTGGAGATTCTGGATCATCGTGCCCATGGCGCCGTCCAGCACGAGAATGCGCTCGCGCGCGGCGTTGAGCAGGGCAGTTCGCTTGGCGGAAACGGGAATCGTCATCTTGGGTCAGGCCGCCTTCTGCGCGCTCTTGGCGCGAATGCCGAGCAAATGGCTGATCGCGAATACGAGATCGGCGCGGTTCATGGTGTAGAAATGGAAGGTGTCGACGCCGCGCTTGGCGAGCTTCTGCACCTGCCCGGCGGCGACGGTGGCGGCCACGAGCTTGCGGGTTTCGGCGTCGTCGTCGAGGCCCTCGAACTTTTCGGCAAGCCAGTTCGGAACAGATGTGCCGGCGCGGGTGACGAAGGCTCTCGCCTGCTTGAAATTGTGCATGGGCATGATGCCCGGCACGATCGGGATGTTGATGCCACGCGCGCGGACGCGGTCGAGATAGCGGAAGTAGAGGTCGTTATCGAAGAACACCTGGGTGATGGCGCGCGCAGCGCCGGCGTCGACCTTGGCCTTCAGCGTGTCGATGTCGTCGTCGAAGTCGCGCGCTTCGGGATGCTTCTCAGGATAGGCCGAGACCGAGACCTCGATGTCGGCATGCCGCTTCTTGATTCCCGCGACGAGATCGGCCGAGCTCTGGTAGCCGTCGGGGTGGCTGGCGTAGGGCGTGCCGATGCCGCCGGCGGGATCGCCGCGCAGGCCGACGATGTGGCGAACGCCGACCTCGTGATAGCGGTCGACGATCTCGTCGATCTCGCCGCGCGAGGCGCCGACGCAGGTCAGATGCGCGGCCGGCAGCAGCGCGGTTTCTTTCAGGATCCGCGAGATGGTCGAATGGGTGCGCTCACGGGTCGAGCCGCCGGCGCCATAGGTCACCGAGACGAATTTCGGGTCGAGCGGGGCCAAGCGGTTGATGGTGTCCCAGAGATTCCGCTCCATATCCTCGGTCTTGGGCGGAAAGAACTCGAAGGAGATCGCAGGCCGCTTCGAAGAGAGGTGCCCGTCTTGCCCGTCGGCTGCCGCAGGCTTCGTCAGATCGGTCATGGCACCACTTACTCCAGTCTCGGGCGGTCGGCTCTAGCTTGGGAGAGGCTAAGATAGGGCAAAGGGGGTTTTCTCGACAGCCCATCGGTAGTGGGAAATGGCCCACTTATTGGATGTGAAGGTGAATTATTGCGTTGCGCTAAGTGGATGTGGGAAACTTCGGCATGGCGAAATAATGTAAATATATCAAATAGCTGAGGTGAATTATAAGCCTTTCGGGCATCTCCTATCTTCGTGGGCAGTTTGAATCTGTTGCTGCCGAGCCTAATCTTGTCCCAACGTCCCGCCTTGGCCGGCCAAGCCGGCGCCCGGCCCACACACGTCAGATCTGCGCAGTCTGCCCATTGCCGCCGGGCGGCCCTCCATTACGTTAACGCGCCATGATCCCGCTCTCAGTCCTCGACCTTTCCGTCGTCACGTCAGGCACAAAACCCGCCGCGGCGCTGCGCAACAGCATCGATCTGGCGCGCCATGTCGATGGGCTCGGCTATGTCCGTTACTGGCTCGCCGAGCATCACAACCTCGCCTCCGTCGCGAGCCCCGCGCCTGACGTAATGATTGGGCAGATCGCAGCCGTGACGAAGCACATCCGCGTCGGCTCCGGTGGCGTGATGCTGCCCAACCACGCGCCGCTGGTTGTGGCCGAGCGCTTCAAGATGCTGGAGGCGCTGTTCCCCGGCCGCATCGATCTCGGACTTGGCCGTGCGCCCGGCACCGACGGTGCCACGGCGTACGCTCTCAGAAGTCGCCTCGATCGCCGCGAGGGCGACGATTTCCTCGAGCGGCTGCACGAACTGATCCTGTGGCAGACCCGCGAATTCCCCTCGGGCCATCCCTACAACAACGTCGTCGCGATGCCCGACGACACGCCACTGCCGCCGATCTGGCTGCTCGGCTCCAGCGACTATTCCTCGGAATTGGCGGCGCAAGTCGGCATGGGCTTCGCCTTCGCGCATCATTTTGCGTCTCATGATGCGATCGACGCGATGGTGCATTACCGCAACCGCTTCCAGCCCTCGGCCTGGAGCGTGAGCCCGCAAGCGATCCTCGCAGTCGCCGCGATCGCTGCCGATACCGACGAGGAGGCTGAGAGGCTCGCGAGTTCTTTCGATCTCAACCGCCTGCGCCGCGACCGCGGCCAATATCTGCCGCTGCCGAGCGTCGAGGAGGCGCTGGCCTATCCCTATACGGATTCCGAGCGCACCTCGATTGCTCGCAACCGCTCGCGCTTGTTCGTCGGCAACCCGGCGACCGTGCAGAAAAAGCTTCAGCCGCTGATTGATGCGAGCAAGCCGGACGAACTGATGGTGATCACCGCGGTCTATGACCACGACGCGCGGAAGAAGTCGTATTCGCTGCTGGCGGATGCGTTCGGGCTAGCGAAGCAGGCGGCGTAAGCCGCTACTCCATCGTCGCCCGGAACGGATGGCCGGGATACACGCCGACGATGCGGAATTCGCGCGAGAAGAATTTCAGCTCCTCGATCGCGAATGCGAGGCCCTTGTCCTCAGGATGGCCATCGACGTCGGCATAAAACTGCGTGGCGAAGAAATTGCCGTCGACCATGTAGCTCTCGAGCTTGGTCATGTTGACGCCGTTGGTGGCGAAGCCGCCAAGCGCCTTGTAGAGCGCGGCCGGGAGGTTGCGCACCCGGAAAACAAAAGTGGTGACCAGCGGGCCCGAGCCTTGCGCGGCCCATTTCGGCTCGCGTGCCAGCACCACGAAACGTGTGGTGTTGTGCGCCTCGTCCTCGATATCCTCGGCCAGGATGTCGAGGCCGTAGATCTCAGCGGCCAGGCGCGAGGCAATCGCGGCGACCGTCTTGTCGTTGCGCTCGGAGATGTCGCGGGCGCTGCCGGCGGTGTCGGCGTGCACGATGCCCTTGATGCCAAGCTTGCGGATGATGCGCCGGCACTGGCCGAGCGCATGCACATGGCTCTCGACGCTCTTGATGTCGGACAGCTTGGTGCCCTTCACAGCCATGAGCTGATGCCGGACCGGCAGAAACCATTCGCCGACGATGAAGAGGCCGGAGGCCGGCAGCAGATGATGGATGTCGGCGACGCGGCCGGCGACCGAATTCTCGATCGGGATCATGCCGAGATCGGCCTCACCCGACGAAATCGCCGACAGCGCGTCCTCGAAGGTGGCGCAGGGCAGCGGTTCGGCGTCGGGATAGGCCTCGACGATGGCGATATGGGAATTGGCTCCGGGCTCGCCCTGGAATGCGATCTTCATCTTGCTCATGATCGGCCTTGTAACAGCGGCTCAGGATTTGGAAAGGATGCTGCGGGCGGTTTCGAGGTCGGGCGGCGTGTCGACGCCGCGCGGCACGCTGTCGACGATCATGATGTCGATCCGCATGCCGTCCTCCACGGCCCGCAGCTGCTCCAGACTCTCCTGGCGTTCCAGGGGCGAGGGCGGCAGGGACACGAACCGCTCCAGCGCGGCGCGGCGGTAGGCATAGACGCCGATATGGTGGTAGCGCGGTCCGTCGCCATGAGGGGCGGTGGCGCGGGTGAAATAGAGCGCCCGCAGCCGTCTGGGGCCGATGCGGGTGCCGACGGCCTTCACGACGCTGGGCGCGAGGTCCTCCTCCTCGGTGTGGATCTGCGAAGCCAGCGTCACGATGTCGACCGCGGGATCGGCGAAGGGGGGAAGCACCTCACGGAGGCTCTCGGGCGCAATCGTCGGGAAATCGCCCTGGAGATTGACCACGATCTCGGCCCTGCCGTCCGGATCGAGCTTCTGCATGGCCTCGTGGATGCGGTCGGAGCCGGACGGGTGGTCCGGGCGGGTCATTACGGCCTCGCCGCCATGGGCGGTCACGACGGCAGCGATTTCCGCTGTGTCGGTTGCGACCGCGACCCGGCCGATGCTGGCGGCTTCGGCGCGGCGCATCACATGCACGATCATCGGCAGGCCTGCGATATCGGCAAGCGGCTTGCCGGGCAGGCGGGTGGCAGCCATGCGGGCCGGGATCAGCACCAGGATGCGAGGATCGGTCATGAGCTCAAAGGCTTGGGTTCAAGGGCCTGGAAACGGGACGTTTTCCGCGTCGAGAAATGGAGTGGGGACGGGCCGAAAGCGGGGTCGCTTATACGGGTTGCCAGAGCACGGGCAAACCGATATCTCAATGGCAAAACTCGGGGAAACAATAAGGAACGTTTGATTCTCCCGAGGCTCGTCCTGGCGGCCGCTTGGCCGCTGTTCCTTCTTGCGGTGTGGGGCCTGGCCGGAAATGGACTCTTTCGAACTCAACAAGATTCTTGGTGCCGTGCTCGGCACCTGTCTTATTCTGCTGGTGACGAGCTTCACCGCCCAGGCGCTGTTCTCGCCGAAATTTCCGGAAAAGCCAGGCTTCGAGATCGCCGTGAAGGAAGTGGCCGGCGACAAGGAAGGTGCTGCAGCCGCGGCCGCGCCCTCCGAGCCGATCGAAAAGCTGCTCCAGACCGCCTCCGTCGAGAAGGGCGCGGCGGCCGCCAAGAAGTGCGGCGCCTGTCACACCTTCGAAAAGGGCGGCCCGAACCGCGTCGGCCCGAACCTCTTTGGCGTCGTCGGCGACCACGTCGGCGAAGGCCGCGGCGGCTTCAACTTCTCGGCCGGCATGAAGAGCAAGGGCGGCACTTGGGATTTCGAGGCGCTCAACAAGTTCATTGCCAATCCTAAGGGCACTGTCCCCGGTACCGCGATGGGCTTCGCCGGCATCCCGAAGGACAGCGAGCGCGCCGACGTCATCGCTTACCTGAACAGCCTCTCTGATAGCCCGAAGCCGCTGCCCACCGCGGCGAAGTAAGGCTCCTCGGCATCGATCTTGGATGTGCGGCCAGGCTGAAAAGCCTGGCCGTTTCCGTATCCAGGCCTCTCGACGTTGTTATCGGGGCGTTTCGCCGCAGCGAACCGCCGGGCGGGGCTTCCAACATGAGGAAAAAGCAACATATTCGGTCGAAACCTCGCCTATATTGAGCCCTTAAAGGGGTAACCTCCTTCAAGACTGGGATGTTGATTTGGCCATTACCCGACGCGATCTCTTGCTCACCGGCGCCGCCGTCGCTGCGCTTCCCGCCATCGGTTCCGCAGCCGGTGTTTCCATCATCGGCGCAGCCCAGGCGCAATCCGCGAGTGAGCTACCCTGGCGCCATGCCTTGTCGCTGTTCGGCGACATCAAGTATCCGGCCGATTTCAAGCGCTTCGACTATGTCAATCCGGATGCGCCCAAGGGCGGCGTCGCGCGCCTGATCTCGATCGGGACCTTCGACAATTTCAATCTCGCGGTTGCCGGCATCAAGGGTGCGCTCGCACCGGCGGCGGCCATGATCTACGAAACGCTGATGACCCGGGCGCAGGACGAGGTCGCGACCGAGTACGGCGAACTTGCCGAATCGGCCCAGCATCCCGACGATTTTTCCTGGGTGATCTATCGCCTGCGCAAGGAAGCCCGCTGGCATGACGGCAAGCCGGTGACACCGGAAGACGTCATCTTCTCGCTGGAGACGTTCAAGCAGCAAAGTCCGATGTATGCGTCCTACTATCGTCACGTGGTAAAGACGGAGAAGGTGGGCGAGCGGGATGTCAAATTCAGCTTCGACGGGCCGGGCAACCGGGAATTGCCGACCATCGTCGGCGAGTTGACCGTGCTGCCGAAGCATTGGTGGGAAGGCACAGACGCGCAGGGCCGGAAGCGCGACGTCGGCACGACCACGCTGGAGATTCCGCTGGGGTCCGGGCCGTATCGGATCAAGGAATTTGTGGCGGGACGTTCGGTCAAGCTCGAGCGGGTCAAGGACCATTGGGGCGCCAACGTTCCGAGCCAGATCGGCCAGAACAATTTCGACGAGCTGCGCTTCGAGTTTTTCCGCGACAACCAGGTCGCGCTGGAAGCGTTCAAGGCGGATCAGGCCGACTGGATTGCGGAGAATTCCGCCAAGCAATGGGCGACGGCCTACGACTTCCCGGCGGTTGCCGAGAAGCGGGTGCTCAAGGAAGAATTTCCGATCAACGATTCCGGCCGCATGCAGGCCTTCGTGGTCAACAACAGGCGCGAGCAGTTCAGGGATGCGCGGGTGCGGCGAGCGTTCAACTACGCTTTCGACTTCGAGGAGATGAACAAGCAGCTGTTCTTCGGTCAGTACAAGCGGATCAACAGCTATTTCGAAGGCACGGAGCTCGCCGCGACCGGTCTGCCTCAGGGCGAGGAATTGCAAATCCTCGAAACCGTCAAAGACAAAGTCCCGCCGGAAGTCTTCACGACCCCTTACCAGAATCCTGTCGGTGGCAATCCGGAAGCGGTGCGCGCCAATTTGCGCGAGGCGGCAAAGCTCCTGAAGGAGGCCGGCCTCGAAATCCGCGATCATAAGCTGACCGATTCGTCCGGCAAACCGCTGACTGTCGAGATCCTGATCCAGGATCCCTCGTCCGAGCGCATCGCGCTGTTCTACAAGCCGTCACTGGAGCGGATCGGCGTCAGCACGTCGATCCGTATGGTCGACGACGCGCAATACCAGAACCGGCTGCGCAGCTTCGACTTCGACATGATCATCGATCAATGGGGCGAGTCGCTTTCGCCGGGCAACGAGCAGCGCGAATATTGGAGCTCGGCGACCGCCGACGTTCCCGGTGCGCGCAACACCATCGGCATCAAGAACCCGGCCGTGGATGCGCTGATCGAGAAGGTGATCTTCGCCAAGGATCGCGCCGGTCTCGTCGCCGCAACGCGCGCGCTCGATCGCGTGCTGCTGTGGAATTTCTACGTGGTGCCTCAGTTCACCTATCCGTTCGCGCGCTATGCCCGCTGGGACCGCTTCAGCCATGCCGAGCCGATGCCGAAATACGGCCGGTCCGGACTGCCGACGCTGTGGTGGTACGACACTGAAAAAGCGGCGCGTATCGGAAAACGATCTTGAGGAAGCCTTTGCGCATCGCGCAGCTGTCACGCCGGCATGTGCTGGCTTTGGGTGCTGGCGGCGTGCTCGGCGCCGCGTGGCTGCGCGGCGCGGCGGCGTCGGAGATGCCGGCCGAGATTCATGGCATCTCGGCGTTCGGTGATCTCAAATATGCCGCCGACTTCCACCATTTCGACTATGTCAATCTCGACGCGCCGAAGGGCGGCACGTTCTCGCTCATCCCGTCGGTGCGCGCCTATAACCAGTCCTATTTCACGTTCAATTCGCTCAATGCCTTCGTTTTGAAGGGCGAGGGCGCGCAGGGTATGGATCTGACGTTCGCCTCGCTGATGGCGCACGCCGGCGACGAGCCTGATGGCATGTATGGCTTTGCCGCCAAGTCGGTGCAGATATCGCCTGACAGGCTCGCCTATCGCTTCACCATACGGCCCGAGGCAAAGTTTCACGACGGCTCGAAGTTGACCGCGCACGACGTTGCCTTCTCCATCAACGTGCTGAAGGAGAAGGGTCATCCGCTGATCCAGTTGCAGATGCGCGACGTCAAGGGCGCAGAGGCGGTCGATGATGCCACCGTTGTCGTGACCTTCGCCGAGAAGCGGGCGCGTGACGTGCCGCTCTATGCGGCGGGCCTGCCGATTTTTTCGAAGGCCTATTACGCGAACCGGCCGTTCGAGGAATCGTCGACTGATGCGCCGCTGGGCTCCGGCCCGTACAAGGTCGGCAAGTTCGAGATCAACCGCTACATCGAGTTCGAACGGGTCAAGGACTGGTGGGGCGCCGACCTGCCGGTCTGCCGCGGCAGCAACAATTTCGACGTGGTCCGCTACGAATTCTATCGCGACCGCGACGTCGCCTTCGAGGGTTTTACCGGCAAGAACTATCTGTTCCGCGAGGAATTCACCTCGCGCATCTGGGCGACGCGCTACGATTTTCCCGCCATCAAGGACGGCCGCGTCAAACGCGAGCAGGTCCCGGATCAAACGCCGTCGGGCGGCCAGGGCTGGTTCTTCAACACGCGGCGCGACAAATTCAGGGATCCCAAGGTCCGCGAAGCGATCAACTACGCGTTCGACTTCGAGTGGACCAACAAGACCATCATGTACGGCGCCTATGCGCGCACGTTCTCGCCGTTCCAGAATTCGGATCTCGTCGCCGAAGGGCCTCCGTCGCCCGAGGAGTTGAAGCTGCTCGAGCCGTTCCGCGGCAAGGTTCCGGACGAGGTGTTCGGCGAACCGTTCGTGCCGCCGGCGTCTGACGGTTCGGGTCAGGACCGCAATCTCCTGCGCAAGGCGCAGCAACTGCTCCAGGAAGCGAAGCTCACGGCCAAGGATGGCAAGCGGCTGTTGCCGAATGGCGAAGTCTTTGCCATCGAGTTCCTGATCGACGAAGCGTCGTTCCAGCCGCACCACGCCTCCTTCCTCAAGAATCTGAACACGCTCGGGATCGACGCCAACCTTCGCCTCGTCGACGCCGTCCAATACCGCGCGCGGGTCGAGTCGTTCGACTTCGATGTCACCATCCAGCGCCTGAGCATGTCGGCGACGCCGGGTGACAGCCTGCGAACCTATTTCACCTCGCAGGCCGCAGCGACGAAGGGCTCGTACAATCTGGCCGGCGTTGCCGATCCGGCGATCGACGCGCTGGTCGAGAAGGCCATGGCGGCCGAGACGCGCGATGACCTGACCGTGGCATGCCGGGCGATCGACCGCGTATTCCGCGCCGGCCGCTATTGGGTGCCGCAGTGGTACAACACCAGTCACCGGCTGGCTTATTGGGACGTGTTCGGCCATCCCAAGAACCTGCCGCGTTACGCCATCAGCGACTACGCCAGCGGCGTCGGCGAGCGAACCCTGTGGTGGTTCGATCCCGCCAAGACCGCCCAGCTCGATCAGGCGAAGTAAGCACATGAGCGCCTATATCGCCCGCCGTATTCTCTTGATGATTCCGACCCTGCTCGGAATTCTCTTCATCTCCTTCGTCGTCGTGCAGTTCGCGCCCGGCGGCCCGGTCGAGCGCGTGATCGCACAGCTCTCCGGCGCCGATACCGGCGGCAGCTCGCGCATTTCGGGCGGCGGCGATTTCGCGCAGCGTGCACCGGGGCAGGGTGGCCCCGGCGGCGACGCGGTCAGCTCGAAATATCGCGGCGCTCAGGGACTCGATCCCGAGTTCATCAAGAAGCTGGAAGTGCAGTTCGGTTTCGACAAGCCGGCGCCCGAGCGTTTCGCGCTGATGGTCTGGAATTACGCGCGCTTCGATTTCGGCATGAGCTATTTCCGCACGGTGAGCGTGATCCAGCTCGTCAAGGAGAAGCTTCCGGTTTCGATCTCGCTTGGCATCTGGCTGACGCTGCTGACCTATCTGATCTCGATTCCGCTCGGCATTCGCAAAGCGGTCAAGGACGGCACACGCTTCGATACATGGACCTCGGCGGTGATCGTGCTCGGTTACGCCATCCCGGGCTTCCTGTTTGCGATCCTGCTGATCATCCTGTTTGCCGGCGGTTCATTCTTCAACTGGTTCCCGCTGCGCGGACTGACGTCGGACGGCTGGTCGCAGTTTCCCTGGTACTGGAAGATCATCGACTATTTCTGGCACCTGACCCTGCCGCTGATCTCGCTGGCACTCGGCGCCTTCGCGACCATGACATTTCTCACCAAGAATTCGTTCCTGGACGAGATCCGCAAGCAGTACGTCATGACCGCACGAGCCAAGGGCTGTAGCGAGAATCAGGTGCTCTACGGCCACATCTTCCGCAACGCGATGCTGATCGTGATTGCGGGCTTCCCTGGCGCCTTCATCAGTGCCTTTTTCTCGGGATCGCTCTTGATCGAGACCATCTTCTCGCTGGACGGGCTCGGGCTGCTCGGTTTCGAGAGCGTGCTCAACCGCGATTATCCCGTCGTGTTCGGTACGCTCTACATCTTTTCGCTCATGGGGCTCGTCGTCAATCTGATCTCGGATCTGACCTATATGTGGATCGATCCCCGGATTGATTTCGAGGCGCGGGAGGTGTGATGACGATTACCGCCCCGACCCCGATCGAGACCACCGTGAAATCGCCGCTCGGCGAAGCCGTGCCGATCACGCGCAAGCCGTTTGTGCCATCACCACTCAACAAGCGGCGTTGGCAGAATTTCAAGGCGAACCGGCGCGGCTATTGGTCGTTCTGGATCTTCATGGTCCTGTTCGTGGTGTCGCTATGCGCCGAACTGATCGCCAACGACCGGCCGTTCCTGATCAAGTATGACGGCCATCTCTACTGGCCCGCTTTCGTCACCTATTCGGAGACGACCTTTGGCGGCGATTTCGAGACCGCGGCCGATTACCGCGATCCCTATTTGCAGAAGCTGATCAAGGACAAGGGTGGCAGCATCGTCTGGCCGCTGATCCGCTACTCTTACGGGACCCACAATCTCGATCTGCCGACGCCGGCCCCGTCGCCGCCCACCTGGATGCTGACGGAAGCGCAATGCAAGCCGGTGGTGGAGAAGAAGGGGCTGAAGAGTTGCCGTGATCTCGAATACAACTGGCTCGGCACCGACGACCAGGGCCGCGACGTGGTCGCGCGGATGATCTACGGCTTCCGCATCTCGGTGCTGTTCGGTCTCATCCTCACGATCGTGTCTTCCGTCATCGGTGTCCTCGCCGGTGGCGTGCAGGGCTATTTCGGCGGCTGGATCGATCTTTTGTTTCAGCGCTTCATCGAGATATGGAACGCCATCCCTTATCTCTATCTGCTGCTCATCATATCGGCCGTGCTGCCGCCGGGCTTCTTCATCCTGCTCGGCATCATGGTGCTGTTTCACTGGGTGTCGCTGGTAGGCCTGGTGCGCGCGGAATTCCTGCGCGGCCGCAATTTCGAGTACATCCAGGCGGCGCGGGCGCTCGGCGTATCGAACGCTGTCATCATGTTCAGGCATCTGTTGCCGAATGCCATGGTCGCGACGATGACGTTCCTGCCGTTCATCGTCTCCTCGTCGGTGATGACGCTCACGGCCCTCGATTTCCTTGGCTTCGGTCTGCCGCCGGGCTCGCCGTCGCTGGGCGAGCTGTTGTCGCAGGCCAAGGCCAACGTGCAGGCGCCGTGGCTCGGTTTCTCCGGTTTCTTCTCGGTCGCGATCATGCTGTCGCTCCTTATCTTCATCGGCGAAGCCGTGCGCGACGCTTTCGATCCGCGCAAGACGTTCAGGTAGAAGATGGACGCGATCAACCAGCCATTGCTTGCCGTCCGCGACCTCTCGGTGGCTTTCCACCAAGGCGGCGCAACGACGCTTGCCGTCGATAACGTTTCGTTCCAGATCAAGCGCGGCGAGTGCGTGGCGCTGGTCGGCGAGTCCGGGTCGGGCAAGTCGGTCAGCGCGTTGTCGATCCTCAAGCTGTTGCCTTACCCGAATGCCTCGCACCCCTCGGGGAGCATCCGCTTCAAGGGACAGGAGTTGATCGACAAGTCCGAGCAGCAGATGCGGGGGGTTCGCGGCAGCGACATCTCCATCATCTTCCAGGAGCCGATGACCTCGCTCAATCCGCTGCACACGATCGAGGCGCAGATCGGCGAGATCATCCAGCTGCACAATCCGACCAGTAATGCCGAGGCGCGCAAGCGTACGCTGGAGCTGCTGACCCAGGTCGGTATCCCCGAGCCGGAGACGCGGCTGAAGAGCTATCCGCACCAGCTCTCCGGCGGCCAGCGCCAGCGCGTGATGATCGCGATGGCGCTTGCCAACGAGCCTGACTTGTTGATCGCGGACGAGCCGACCACGGCACTCGACGTCACCGTGCAGGCGCAGATCCTGGCGCTGCTAGCTGAAATTCGCGCGCGGCTCGGCATGAGCCTGCTCTTCATCACCCACGACCTCGGCATCGTGCGTCGCATCGCCGACCATGTCTGTGTGATGAACGGTGGCAAGATCGTCGAGCAGGGGCCGGTCGAGCAGGTCTTCAAGAGCCCGAAACATCCCTATACGCGCGACCTGCTTGCGGCGGAGCCGAAGCCAGATCCAGCGCCGCCGCAGCCGGACGCGCCGGTGGTGATGTCGGCCAGCGACCTGAAGGTCTGGTTTCCGATCAAGCGCGGCTTGATGCGCAAGACGGTCGGCCACATCAAGGCGGTCGATGGCGTCAGCGTTGCCGTGCGCAAGGGTGAGACGCTCGGCGTCGTCGGTGAGTCCGGGTCCGGCAAGACGACGCTGGGGCTGGCGCTGATGCGGCTGATCTCCTCGAACGGGCGGATCGTGTTCCTGGGGAAAGACATCCAGGGCCTGCGCTTCAAGGAGATGCGGCCCTATCGACGCGATATGCAGATCGTGTTCCAGGACCCGTTCGGCTCGCTCAGCCCGCGCATGTCGGTTGCCGACATCGTCGGCGAAGGCCTCTCGGTGCATCCGCCGAACCTGTCGCGCGAAGAGCGCGAGGCGCGCGTCGTCAAGGCGCTCGAGGATGTCGGGCTGAAGCCGGACACCCGCTATCGTTATCCGCATGAATTCTCCGGCGGTCAGCGCCAGCGCATCAGCATCGCGCGCGCGATGGTGCTGGAGCCGGATTTCGTCGTGCTGGACGAGCCCACCAGCGCACTCGACATGTTGATCCAGGCGCAGATGGTCGACCTGCTGCGTGAGTTGCAGCGCAGGCGCGACCTTACCTACATGTTCATCTCGCACGATCTGCGCGTCGTCGCCTCGCTCGCCAGCCACCTCATCGTGATGCGCGGCGGCAAGGTGGTCGAGGAGGGCCAGGCGGCCGAGCTATTCAAGTCACCGAAGACCGATTACACCCGTGCGCTGTTTGCAGCAGCGTTCCGAATCGAGGCGGCAGGCGACGGTTCGGTGGCGACGTAGGGTCCCGTCAAAGCCGCTTGATCGCAGCGACCTCGCTGCCGGCCTGCCTGATGCGCGCGATCGCCGGCTCGGTCTGCTCGATCACCGTCGCCATGTGATGCGCATTGGCATGAACCATCGTGCTGGCGTCGCGGACGATCGCGACATGGCCCTTCCAGAAGATCAGGTCGCCGCGCTGCAGCTTGCCCATCTCGTGCTGTTCCAGCGCGCGACCGAGGCCCGCCTGCTGCATGTCGCTGTCGCGCGGGCAGCCGATGCCTGCGGCCGTCAGCGAGACCTGCACCAGGCCGGAGCAATCGATGCCGAGGCTGCTCTTGCCGCCCCACAGATAGGGCGTGCCGACGAAGCGCTCGGCGACCGCGACGAAGTCCGGTTCGCGATGATCGAGCGGTGTAAGATGCGCCTTCGGCAAAAATGTTCCGTCGCGCGTCACCGCGAAACTGCCGTCCTCCCGCGCCACCGCGAGTTTCGATCCCAGCACCAGCGTGTCGGCCGGCGGCAGCTTGATCGTGGGGCCGGGGAAGGCGAATGTTCGGAGTGCGCTCACCTTGTGTGTCAGCGCGGCCAGGGGCTTCATCAGCGCTGCATCAGGTAGCCAGCCGACATAGCCATCGCCGGCTAGCTGGCCCCAGGCCCAACCTTCGCCGTTGCGGTCGTAGATCGTGACCCGCTCACCGCGCAGCGCTTCCGTCATCAGCATCGCGTTCGAGGAGGGCTGCTCGCGCATGGGCGCAATCGGCTCGACCACCTCGAATTCCTCGCCGGTGACGAAGCGATCGGCTTGCACCTTGCCTTCGAGATATTTCGCGGCGAGGTCGCCCCGCGCCGGTGTCAGCCTTGGATCGTATTTTGGATCATGCATAGCGCTCGCTCAGCAATGCGTAGATGGCGCGCGCGGCCTGGCATTCGCCGCCCTCGGGTCGCGCCGGCTTCGCCGATGGCGTCCAGCCGTAGATATCGACATGCAGCCAGCTCTTCGCTTGCTCGACGAAGCGCTGCAGGAACAGCGCGCAAATGATCGAGCCGGCAAATCCGCCGGACGGTGCGTTGGTGACGGTGGCCGTCTTGGAGTCCAGCCACGCATCGTAAGGCGGCCACAGCGGCATGCGCCACAACGGATCGTTCTCCTTCACCGCGCAACGCGCGACGTCTCCCGCCAGGGTCTCATCATTGGTGTAAAAGGGCGGTAAATCCGGCCCCAGCGCGACGCGCGCGGCGCCCGTCAGCGTGCCCAGGTCGATCAGCAGGTCCGGCTTCTCCTCGTCGGCCAGCGCCAGCGCGTCGGCGAGCACCAGCCGGCCCTCGGCGTCGGTGTTGCCAATCTCGACTGTGATGCCCTTGCGCGAGGTGAAGATGTCGAGCGGGCGGAAGGCATTGCTGGAGACCGCATTCTCGACCGCCGGAATCAGCACGCGCAGCCGGACCTTCAGCTTCGCATCCATCACCATGCGCGCCAGCGCCAGCACGTTGGCGGCGCCGCCCATGTCCTTCTTCATGATCAGCATGCCGCTCGACGGCTTCAGGTCGAGCCCGCCGGTGTCGAAGCAGACGCCCTTGCCGACCAGCGTCACCTTGGGATGGGCAGGATCGCCCCAGACGATGTCGATCAGCCGTGGCGCGCGGTCGGAGGCCATGCCGACCGCATGGATCAACGGAAAGTTCTTGACCTTTAGATCCTCGCCGACGATGCAGGTGAAGCTTGCGCCGAATTCGGCGGCGAGCGCCTGCGCGGCCGCGGCGAGTTCCTCCGGCCCCATGTCGTTGGCCGGCGTGTTGATGAGGTCGCGCGCCAGCATGGCGGCATCCGCGATGCGGCTGATCTCGGTCGCGTCGACACCATCCGGCGGCACCAGCCGGACGTCGGGGCGATCAGCCTTGCGATAACGGGCGAAGCGGTAGCTTCCAAGCGCAAACGCCAGCGCCGCCAGCCGTGCATCGTGCGGTGCATTGGCAAAGCGATAGGTGCCCGGCGGCAGCAGGCCGGGCAGGGCGCCCGGCCGGAACAGGTCACGCGACCGGGCGCCGTCGTCCTCGAGACCGAACAGGATCTGCGCGATCGCGCCGTCGGGCGCCGGCAGCGCGAGATAGCCGCCCGGCTTGGCGGCAAAGGCGCTCGCGGCGGCGAACTGGCGCTGCGCCGGCGGCAGCGTCTCGGCGACCTGATCCCAGCTCGATTTGGTGACGAAAGTGATGGGCGTGGCAGTTGAGGAGGTCTCGAAGACGGAAGGCATTGGCGGGTCCGCAAGGTCATTCGGTTGCAGGAGACTTCGCAGAGTTTCGCCATGGCTGCAATCGGCTTGCGGTCACCGTTCAGCGAGCCGCTACTCGCTTTGGAGGTGCCATGCTAGGTTCCGGACAGCGGTCGCCAAGCAGGTGCGCGCAAAGCACCGGTGACCGAAGACGAAGCGTGCCGGGAGGAATTGCGATGGAATTTGTGTGGAGCGTGGTCACTTTCATTGGTCAGGCCATCGAGGCGGTCTTTGGCTATGTCGAGCATCACCACTGGGTCTTCGCGTTCCTCGCCGGCGGCTACGTCTTCTATCTCCACGACCGATCGGTTCATGCGCGGTTCGACGCGCTCGACAAGCGCATTGACGAAATCCGCAAGCGTCTCGCCATCGAATATTGACCGGGCTGGTGAAACCACGCACGGACCATCTCGTATCCGATGTGAGAACTGCCGTTCACGACGGCGCTGCCGCAGGGCTTTACTAGCGCTGCGGTTGTGGCATTATTACTAAATATTTTAAATTGTGTTGTGCGTTTCTGCACGCATCGAGCGCAGGCACGCTCTCGCATCCCGGTTGATACCGATCTCGATTGATACCGGCCGGAACCTCTTCGTCGAACGCATTTCTCTCAATCGTTTGGGCGACGCAGCATTCGCAATGAGCGGCGCAAAATGGATAGATCGTTCGTTATTGCGCAGATATCCGACCTGCATCTGGATGGGTCAGGACGGCTGCTGGCGGCGGTCGAGGCCCTCACCGGCGCGATCCGCGAGAGGATGGCGGACTTCGCGGACGTGCCCGATCGCATCCTGCTGATCACAGGCGATCTCGTGAACGATCCGACACCGCGCGCGCTCGACGAAGCGCTCGCGGTCATCGCGTCCTTCCGGCAGACCGGTCTGTTCACCGACATCCAGGCGGTCGCCGGCAATCACGACGTCAAGCGTCCGAGCCAGCGCGGCGGCCGGCATGACGCCTACGACTATCTGCATCTGCCGCGGACCTCGAAGAGCGTCTATTACCGCCAGGCCGGTCTCGATCTGGTGCTGCTGGACTCCAACAGCGCAAGCCTGACGACTCTTGCCAGCGGCAATATCGATGAGAATGCCTACAAAGCGTTGGTCGCGGATTCGGCCCGGCTGAGCATCGAGCTCGCAGGCAGTCTTGGTTCGGCCGGACGCGCCGACTATTCTGAGCCCGCCGAAAACCTGGTGCGCGTGCTGGCGATGCACCATCATCCGCTGCCGCAGGCGACCGGCGAGGGAAAGCGGTTTCTCGGCGTTCCGGACGAGCCGCTGATGTATCTCGCCGCGCCCGCGACATTTCTCGAAGCGGCCACCTCGCTCAACGTCGATCTGGTCCTGCACGGACACCGGCATGTCGAGGGTCTCGCCCGCTATTCGATCCCCGATCCGCGTGCGACCCGGAGTGGCGGCGATGATTTCTGGCGCACGATCTATGTGCTCTCCTGTCCGTCCTCGACCGGGCAGGCCGGCGACGATGCCGGCTTCAACATCATCCATTTCGGTCGAGCGTCTGAGGCCGGGCGGCCGGAGTACCGGTTCGCGATCGCCCGCTACTCGCGACCGCGCAACAATAGCGGCTTCAAGCCGCTCGACTCGAACCTGCCCGACGGCCTCATCAGGCTTCCGGCGGGACGCGATTTTTCTCGTGATCCCGCCTTCCAGTCGGTGATCGAGATTGCCTCATGCGCGTCGCTGAAGCGGGATCAGGTGCTGGCGCTGGCCCGCCGGCTGCTGTCGCGCCGCGCCTTCTACGATGACGGCGAGCCAAGCTGGGCGGACGCTCTCTACACCTATCTCGTCACCTCCCATGCCTGGGCGGATATCGACGGCAAGTTCGCGAAATCGGGACCCAATCCTGACGTCGAGGCGCTGGCAGCAATCTGGGCGCTGCTCCATCAACTGATCGGGCAATCCGGCGATGTGCTCGGCATCGATCGGGTTCAGCTCGACGAGCTTCGCGCCAACCGCCTGATCAATCGCGACCATCTGCGGAGATGGCCGAGGATGCCGCGCGAGGGTGTCGATGTTCAGGGTGAGGAGCGACAGAGGCTCCAATTGTTGCGGGATCTGAACCGGCAAGCGCGTGTGCTCGGCCTCGATCTGGCCCTCGGCGGTGAGGTGCCGCCGGAAACGCCGGCGTAAGGCAGCCGGAGCCCTGCGTTAACCGGCCATTAGGGTTAACAGTCTATTGCTGACGCGTTCGGCTCGATCAATCGGCTCGAGAGTCAAAGCGTCATGCGTCAACGGTTCAGTCCTGCCCGGCTTCTTGCGTCTGCCTCGCTGATCGCGGTGGTGGCTGCGAGCCTCGGCGGCTGCACGGCAATGTCAAAACTCTCCGACGTCACCGGCTCGATCGGCCCGAAGGCGGAGGCCGCCCCGACCGATCCGGCGCGTGCCGTCGAAGCCTATGGCGAGCGCTACCGTGCCAATCCCAAGGATGCCGACGCGGCACTGGCCTATGGCCAGGCCTTGCGCACCAACGGACAACGCGCCCAGGCCGCCGCCGTGCTCGAACAGGCGACCATCGCCAATCCCGGCAACAAGCCGCTGCTCGCCCAGTACGGCCGCGCGCTCGCCGACAACGGCAACTTCCAGCAGGCTTTTGACGTGCTGTCGAAGGCGCATTCGCCCGACAATCCGGACTGGCGCCTGCTCTCGGTGCAGGGCACCGCGCTCGACCAGATGGGCCGCCACGACGAGGCACGTTCCTATTATGCAAGCGCGCTGAAGGTCGCACCGGGCGATCCCGGCGTGCTCTCCAATCTCGGCCTGTCCTACATGTTGTCGAGAGATCTGCCCAAGGCCGAGGATGCGTTGCGGCAGGCCTACGCTTCGCCACGCGCGAACGCCCGGGTGCGGCAGAATCTCGGCTTGGTGGTCGGTCTCCAGGGCCGCTTCACCGAGGCCGAGACGATCGTGAAGGCGGATTTGCCGCCGGATCAGGCCGCGGCCAATGTCGCGTATCTCAAGGACATGCTGAGCCGCAACGATGCCCCGCGCGGTGCGCCGAAGCGGACGCCGGTCGCCTCGCTCAGCCAGCCCGACTGATCAGACCCGATCTTCCAATCCTGAAGCCGCCTGCGGACCGCCTGCGATCCGCCGTCTGCCTCAATGCAGCTCGGAGATCTTGATGCCGGTCGGCCCGAGAATGACGACGAACAGCACCGGCAGGAAGAACAGGATCATCGGCACCGTCAGTTTCGGCGGCAGCGCCGCGGCCTTCTTCTCGGCCTCGTTCATGCGCATGTCGCGGTTTTCCTGCGCCATGACGCGCAAGGATTGGCCGAGCGGAGTACCGTACCGCTCCGCCTGCTGAAGCGCCAGACACACCGATTTGACGCCTTCGAGTCCGGTGCGCTTCGCCAGGTTCTCATAGGCCACCTTGCGATCCTGCAAATAGGACAGCTCGGCGGTGGTCAGGGTGAACTCTTCCGACAGCGCGATCGACTGGCCCACGATTTCGGTTGCGACTTTGCGGAACGCCATTTCCACCGACATGCCGGATTCGATGCAGATCAGCAGCAGATCGAGTGCATCGGGAAAGGCGCGCTTGATCGAGAGCTGGCGCTTGGAGATCCTGTTCTTGAGGAACAGCATCGGCGCCTGGAGGCCGGCATAGGCGGCGCCGACGCACATGCCGATCTTGATCGGCATCGACTTCTCCATATGCGCGATCAGGAACACGTAGACGATCGAGCCGATGAACAGCACGAGCGGGGCCACCATGCGGGCGAACAGGAACGTGACGTAAGGCGCATGGCCGCGATAGCCCGCCATGATGAGCTTGTCGCGCGCTGCTTCCTGCGCCAGCCATTTGGTGAGGTTGAAGTCCTCGACGACCCTGGAGACGAGTTGCTTTGGTGTCTGGCGCAGCGAGACCTTCTCGCTCTTGTTGAGGCGTTCGCGTTCGCGCTGACGGATGCGCTCACGCTCGCTCGCCACCGCCTTCATGCGCTTGGCGAGGCCTTCGCCGGCGAACAGCGGCATCACCAGCGTATACACGGTGGCGCTGGCGGCGATGGCCGCCAGCATCATGGTCATGAAGTGGACGTCGTGCAGCTTCGTGACGAGTAAATCGACCATACGGCACCATCAGAAATCGAAGTTGATCATCTTCTTCATCACCATGATGCCGATCGACATCCAGACGACGCAGCCGACCAGCATGAGCTGACCGGTGGGATGGGTCCACAGCAGCGAGATATATCCGGGCGTCGTGAGATAGACGAGGAACATCACGATCGGCGGCAGCGAGCCGATGATGCCGGCCGAGGCCTTGGCCTCCATCGACATCGCCTGGATCTTTTCCTTCATCTTCTTGCGGTCGCGCAGCACCTTGGAGAGGTTGCCGAGCGCTTCGGACAGATTACCGCCGGACTTCTGCTGGATCGACACCACGATGCCGAAGAAGTTGGCTTCCGGCAGCGGCATGCGATCATAGAGCCGCGCGCAGGCCTCGCCGAGCGGCATGCCGATCGTCTGCGTCTCGATGATAGACAGGAACTCGCTGCGCAGTGGCTCCGGCGCGTCGGCGGCGACGACCTTGATCGATTCGAACAGCGGCAGGCCGGCCTTGATACCGCGGACGATCACGTCGACAGCGTCGGGCAGTGCTTTGAGGAACTTGTTCTCGCGGCGCGTCTTCAGGAAACCGAGCGCCCAGCGCGGCAGGCCGAAGCCGCCGGCAAAGGCGAGACCTGCGGCGCCAAGCAAGCCGCCACCACCGAACAGGGCGCCGAAGAAAAACACGCCCGCCACGACCGCGGACGCGATCCAGAATTTCTGCGGCGTCCAGTCGAGCCCCGCCTGCGACAGGCGCACGTGGAGCGGAACGCTCTTCTCCTGTGCCCGCCTCGCCTCGAGATCCTTGAGCGTAGTCTCGACCTGCTCACGGCGTGATCGCTGGCTCTTCTCGGCCTGCTTGGCCGCGGGCGCATCGGCGCGCGAGACCGAGGCGCGGCGACTCTCGGCCTTCCGCTCGCCGGACAGCAGCGGATAGAGGAAGACCCAGGCCATGCCGCCGACGGCGGCGGTGGCGAGGAAGGCGAGGGCGAGGACCTGCATATTCATGGCTGCGTCGACCTGCTCACGTATTCGGTGCCACTTCCGCGGCGTCGAGCGCAGCGGCAAGGCGTTTCTCGTCGCCGTAATAGCGCGCGCGTTCCCAGAATTTCGGACGGCCGATGCCGGTCGAGCGGTGCCGGCCGATGATCTTGCCGTTGGCGTCCTCGCCGACCAGGTCGTAGAGGAAGATGTCCTGGGTGATGATGGTGTCGCCTTCCATGCCCATCACCTCGGTGATGTGGGTGATGCGGCGCGAGCCGTCGCGCAGGCGCGCGGCCTGGACGATGACGTCGATCGAGGCGCAGATCATCTCGCGAATGGTGCGCGAGGGCAGGGAAAAGCCGCCCATCGTGATCATCGATTCGCAGCGCGACAGCGCTTCGCGGGGATTGTTGGCGTGCAGCGTCCCCATCGAGCCGTCGTGGCCGGTATTCATGGCTTGCAGCAGGTCGAACGCCTCGGGTCCGCGGACTTCGCCGACGATGATGCGTTCGGGCCGCATACGCAGGCAGTTTCGCACCAGCTCGCGCATTGTGACCTGGCCTTCGCCCTCGATGTTGGGCGGGCGAGTTTCGAGCCGCACCACGTGGGGCTGCTGGAGCTGGAGTTCCGCGGCGTCCTCGCAGGTGATGACGCGCTCGTCGTGCTCGATATAATTGGTCAGGCAGTTCAGCAGCGTGGTCTTGCCCGAGCCGGTACCGCCGGAGATCAGCACGTTGCATCGGACGCGGCCGATGATCTGGAGGATCTCCGCGCCCTCCGGCGAGATTGCGCCGAACTTGACCAGCTGATCCAGCGTCAGCTTGTCCTTTTTGAATTTGCGGATGGTGAGCGCAGGACCATCGATCGCGAGCGGCGGCACGATGGCGTTGACGCGGGAGCCGTCGGCGAGGCGCGCGTCGCAGATCGGCGAGGATTCGTCGACGCGCCGACCGACCTGGCTGACAATGCGCTGGCAGATGTTGAGGAGCTGCTGGTTATCGCGGAAGCGGATCCCGGTTTTCTGGATCTTGCCGTTGACTTCGATGAAGACGGTGCCAGCCCCGTTCACCATGATATCGGCGATGTCGTCGCGCGCCAGCAGCGGCTCGAGTGGACCATAGCCGAGCACGTCGTTGCAGATATCGTCGAGCAGCTCTTCCTGCTCTGCGATCGACATCACGATGTTCTTGATCGCGATGATCTCATTGACTATGTCGCGGATTTCCTCGCGCGCGGATTCGGAATCCAGCTTGGCGAGCTGGGCGAGGTCGATGGCCTCGATCAGCGCGCCGAAGATGGTCGCCTTGACCTCGTAGTAATTGTCCGAGCGGCGGGACTCCATGGCCGGCGCAGGCCGGGCAGGGGCGAGCGGCGGCGATGCGACGGCCGGCGGGAGCGGCGCGCGCGACACCGTCGGCGCCGGAGCCGGGGCAGGCTCTGGCGGCACGGCGCCGGGCTTGGGAGCCCGAGGGTCGGTGTCTGTTCCGCTACGCTTACCGAACACTTAACGACTCCATGCGGCGGTTTATTTTCCGCGCAATTTCTCAATCAGGGGTGAAAGCAGGGACGACTTTTGTTTCTTGGTCTCGCTGCGGCCGGTCAGGCGCTGGGCGATCTGGAGGAACATGTCGATCGATTTGTGGTTCGCGGAGATCTCCGCGATCATCTGGCCGTTGTTGGCCGCCGAACCGAAGATCTGCGGCTCGAACGGGATCGAGACGACCGGCTGGCTCTCGATCGCCTTGGCGAATTCGGCTGCGGCGATCTCCGGCCGTTTGGGGACGCCGACCTGGTTCAGGCAGTAGAGCGGCGGCCGGTCGTTGGGACGGGCGGCCTTCAGCAGATCGAACAGGTTCTTGGCGTTGCGCAAATTGGCGAGATCCGGCGCCGCCACGATCAGGATGTCGTCGGCACCGATCAGGGCACGCTTGGTCCAGCCCGACCATTGATGGGGGATGTCGAGCACGATGCAGGGCATGGTCGCGCGCAGCGTGTCGAACACCGAATCGAAGGCATCGCTGCCGAAATCATAGACCCGGTCGAGCGTCGCCGGTGCCGCCAGCAGGCTGAGGTGGTCCGTGCATTTCGACAGCAGGCGGTCGATGAAGGCGGTATCGACGCGATCGGGCGAGAACACGGCGTCCGCAATGCCCTGCGGCGGGTCCTGGTTGTAGTCGAGGCCGGCGGTGCCGAAGGCGAGGTCGAGATCGGCAACCACCGCGTCCATCGCGAGGTCCCGCGCGATCGCCCAGGCGACGTTGTGGGAAATGGTGGAGGCGCCGACGCCGCCCTTGGCGCCGACCACGGCGATGATGCGGCCGACCGCCTTGGCTTCCGGCGCCGAGAACAGGTTGCAGATCGAGCGCACGACGTCGATCGCGCCAACCGGCGCGAGCACGTAGTCGCTGACGCCGCGGCGCACCAGCTCGCGGTAGAGCATGACGTCGTTGATGCGGCCGATCACGACCACGCGGGTGCCGGCGTCACAGACGGTGGCGAGCTGGTCGAGCCCGGCCAACAGATCGTTGCGCGTGTCACTCTCGAGCACGATCACGTTCGGCGTCGGCGCCGAGCGGTAGGCTTCGATCGCAGCCGCCATGCCGCCCATCTGGATCTTCAGATGGGCCTTGCCGAGACGGCGATCCTCGCCGGCCGATTGCACGGCGGCGGCGGTCTCCACGGTCTCGCAGAAGGCCTGGACCGAGACGCGCGGCGCGGGCGCAATATGCTCCTCGACCGGCGGAGAGGTCTCCGACGGCTCTTCTTGAGTCTGGCGAGCGTAGCTGATCATTTGCCGGTATCGCTGAGTTTGGCCCGTTCGGCCTCGGGATAGGTGACCGCCGTGGGAGTTCCCTTGCGATACTTCTCGAAGGCGGCGGTGCGCCGCGCCGTGTAGGTCGGTGTTTCGGGCCGCGGCTGCTCGAGGTCCGACGGATTGTCGACCATCGCCGCGAGGTTGCGCTGATAGGCGCAGCCGAAATTGTAATAGTCCTTGTTCTCGAACCAGCTCTTGTTCTTCATCGAAGGACCGATGTCCTCAGGCCACAGGCCGCAGGGGCCAGCGACCGCGGCGATCTTGGAATAGGTCATCCGGATCGGCGGCAGGAAGCGCTTGTCTTCCGGCTGGTAGGGACGGGCGATGACGCCGCGCGGGGGAACGCCCGCTGCCGCCAGCATCGCCTGGATCTCACGCATCGATTCCGCCACCGGACGCGCATTGGGCGTTCCGGACGGCACGTCGATATGAATGGCGCCGGTGCCCTCGTGCAGCCAGGTCGACGCGAGGCCCATCACGTCGGCGCGCTGCGCTGCAGTCAGGCCGCCGCGGGCATGACCGACGAAGACGACGATCGAGCGGTTTTGCTCCTCGATCGCGATCGGATGACGCTGCTTGTAGTCATCGGGAATGGACGCGGTGGCCACTTCGTCATGCTGGCAGCCGCCGAGCGCAAGCGCGATACCAACCAGCGCGCCACCGATGCCGATGGCGCGTTTGCGAGTCTGGGGTGGTCTTGTAATCATAACTAAGTCCCCGTTCCGCTTCAGTCGGTGATGAAGCCGTAGGTGCCGCGGTAGTTCTTTGCCGGTTCGGTTTTACCCGGCACGCCGTAGATGCGGTTGATGTTGCCGAGAAGTTCGGCCTGCGGGTCCGCGGGCGTCGAGAAGCCGTCATCCGGGCGCGACAGGTCCTTCTGCGACACCGCGCGCACGATGTAGGGCGTCACGATGACGACCAGCTCGGTCGCGCTGTTGACGAAGTCACGGCTGCGGAACAGCGAGCCGAGGATCGGGAGCTGCATCAGGCCCGGCAATCCGCTGACCGCCTGCTTGGTCTGCTGCTGGATCAGGCCGGCCATCGCCATTGCGCCGCCGGAGGGAATTTCGAGCGAGGTCTCAGCTCGGCGCGTCCTGATCGAGGGCACCGTCAGCGAGTTCACCGAGGTCGAGGTCACCGCCTGCGACAGCGTGATCGCGTTATCGTTGGAGAGTTCCGACACTTCGGTCATCACGCGCAGGCTGATCTTGCCCTCGCTCAGCACCACCGGAGTGAAATTGAGCGAGATGCCGAACTTCTTGAAGCTGATCTGGGTGGTACAGACATGCGTGGTGGGGTCGCAAGAATAGCCTGCCGGCACCGGGAATTCGCCACCGGCGATGAACGTCGCCGATTCACCCGAGATCGCGGTCAGGTTCGGCTCGGCCAGCGTCCGGATCACGCCTGCGGTTTCCATCGCGCGCAGGGTGGCCTGCACCGACGGGGTCCCGCCGAACTTGGTGGTCAGAGCGTTGCCGTCCACGAGATTGTGGCCGAGCGCCGTGAACGGGTTGGAGTTGGTGAAGCTCACCACCGACGTGCCGTAATTGAGGTTGGCGGTGAGATCGATGCCGAGCTGTTTGACGATGTTGCGCGCGACTTCGGCGACCGTAACCTTCAGCATGACCTGGTCGCGGCCGCGGACCACGATCGAGTTCACCACCTTTTCAGGGCCGCCGGCGAGGCGCGCGGCCAGATCGTTGGCTTGCTGTGCTTCGCCCGGGTTCGCAGCCGAGCCGCTCAGGACGACGCCGTCGCCGAGGCCGTCGATCTGGATATCGGAATTGGGCAGGATCTGCTTCAGCGCGGCACGCACGCCGTTGAGGTCGCGCTTGACTGCGATGTCATAAGCCGCGATCTGTTGGCCGGCGGAATCGAAGAACACGATGTTGGTCTGGCCGACCGAAGCGCCGATGATGTAGGCGCGCTGGGACGAGCGCACCACCGCGTTGGCGATCTTGGGATCGGCCACCAGCACGTCCTTGATGTCGCGCGGCAGGTCGATCACGATCGACTTGCCGATCCCGAGCGAGAGGAAGCGCGCGTTCATCTGGCCGTCGGCCGCAACTGGCGCCACGGGACGATAGTCAGCGGCGACCACGGGGGTGAGCACCGGATTGAGCGTCAGCGCGAGCGCGGTCGAGAACGACAGGGCGCGGACCATTGAGGTCCGCATCGTCGCGAGATTTGCCCTGCATTTCATATCGACTGTCCTCATCGTACCTTCGCCGCCTGGCTTGGAATGCCGTAGCGAATGATCGAAACGCCGTCGCGCTTCTGCGCGGATTCATCGAGCGTGATCTCGCTCATCTTGACGTCGGCAATGCTGCGCAGCGCCAGCGACAGCGTTCCGGCCTGGCGGGACGAGGACAGCACCTGGGTCTGAGCGGGATTGAGCTCGAGGGTGACGGTCTTGCCCACCACCGTGTTCTGGCCGTCCTTCTCCTTCGGCGCCTGGTCGATGGCCAGTACGCGGACATTGACCAGGATGATCTCGGACGTGACGACATCCGGGGCGCCCGCGCTCTGGTCCGGATTCTTGAGGCGGCGCGTGAGCAGCACGTCGACGCGGTCGTTCGGCAGGATGAAACCGCCGGCGCCGGTCTCCGGCGAAATTTCGGTGGAAATGGCGCGCATGCCGGTCGGCAGGATCGCGGCCATGAAGCCGGAGCCATCGGCCTTGACCAGTTTCTGGTCGCGGATCGGCTCACCCTGGATGAAGGGCGCGCGCGCAATCGAGCCGACGACCTGGGTCGCGCCCTCGGGACGCTCGCTGCGGCGGATGAAGGTGGAGCTGGCGGTCGCGGTTGGCCAGGTCTGCCACTGCACGTCTTCCGGCTTCACGGTCTGCCCGAGGCCGATGTCGTTCTTGGCAACCAGGACGTCGGTGGTGGGAAGCTGCGCGACCGGAGCCGGAGGCGGCGCAGAATTGTCCGAACTGCTCGCCAGATACGCGGCGATGCCGCCGGCGCAGATGGCGACCGTCAGGACGACAATGCGTGCCCTATTCATACGCTTCACTTTCCCAACAAACGCCGCGACGTTGCCGCCGCCGTAATCGGCAGTTGACCAGCTATTCGTCAAAGCATGGTTAATGAGGCGTATCTAAATCGGCTTAACGCCGGGTTTATGCGGGGCTTTTAGCGCATCGCCAGGTGAGCGAGGTCGATCGCTTTCACCCATTCGGTCTCCGGGTAGACCATCAGTGCGCTCAGTCCGAGCGCGATGCCGTAGGGAATGCCGCTCTCCTTGGCGTGCAGTCGCGCGAGCCAGGCTTGGCCGGCGAGCCCGAAGGGCAGCGGCCATTGCCGGAACTGGAGCAGGAGCAGTGTCAGCGCCCCGCCGAACAGCGAGGCGTAGAGCAGGAAGTTCATCAACTGTGCGAAACCGAACCAGAGCGCCACCGAAGCCGCGACCTTCGCGTCGCCGCCGCCGACCCAGCCCATCGCAAAGCAGGTGAACGCTACGGCGAGAACAAGTGCGCCGGCGCCGACATGGCCCAGCATGTCGTAAGGTGCCATGCCACCGGCAATGGCAAGCGCGAAGAAGCCTGCAACCAGCGCCAGCGAAACGCGGTTCGAGATGGTCATCGTGAAGAGATCGCTGGCCGCGGCGAACGCGATCAGAGCCGGGAAGAGCAGGAGGCGCGCGAGGTCGAGGATCATGGGCTGCGTCTTGAGGCCTGGGTCTGTCACCGGATCGGGGCGTCGGCGCATGCTAGCCGGCAGAGCTAAACAAACCGACAATGGCGGCAGCGGCCTCGGAACCGGCGACCCGGTGCCCTCACCAGATGCTGACGATGCGGGTTGCGAGCGTGACCATGGCGAGCAGCAGCGCAAGGCAGACCCAATAGACCGAGGCGTCGGCTCGCGCCGTTTCCGCCTCGCTCGCCGCAACCGCGGCATTGGTTCTGTGCTTAGGCAACGCCACTGGAACTCGCCGTGTCCAGAAAAACAAAGGCCCCGGAGGTCCGGGGCTTTTGCAATCGGTTGTCGGTCGCTTACTTCAGCGAAGAGCTGATCGAGCCAAACTTGGCGTTCAGCGTGGTGCCGAGGTTGTTGACGACGGTGATGATGGCCAGCGCGATGCCGGCGGCGATCAGACCGTATTCGATGGCGGTGGCGCCGGATTCATCCTTCACGAAACGCGCAATCAGGTTCTTCATGAACTAAACTCCATCTGGGGTGGGGTCGCCTCGTTCGGCGCTGTCTTGACACGACGACCATGTGAGCCGAGCTCTTTCGGTAGAGTTAATTCGACCCCGCAAACGCGGCCGGGGCGCGATGCTTTTGTCCAGAGTGAATTTCGCCTTAAGACGGCTCGCCCAATTCGCTCCAGTCCCAAACGGGCCATCAACTTCATCCTCCTTTAAATTTCGCGGAGTAGGCGTAGACAGGATCAGCAGTCTGGAAGAGAGGCGACGATGTCGAGCCTACCCATGCAAGTCGCCCTGATGCTCGGCGAGACCATCGCGAAGGTGATCCCCGTCACCTTCATGCTGGCGGTGGTCTTCACGGTGCTCGAACATTTCTGGGCCTGCAATGCCGGCCCGTCGTGGTGGCGCAAGCGGGAGATCGTGACCGACATCTGCTACTGGTTCTTCGTTCCGGTGTTCGCCCGCACCATGCGGATCGGCCTTCTGATCGTTACCGCCGGCGTCGTCTTCAACATTCACGATGCCGACGAACTGATCGCCTTCTACGACAATGGCCACGGCCCGCTGTCGCAATTGCCGCTCTGGATGCAGGGCCTGCTGTTCCTGGTCGCGTCCGATTTCATGCTGTACTGGCTGCACCGGCTGTTTCACGGCGGCGGGTTCTGGAAGTATCACGCGATCCATCACTCCTCCGAGGAGATCAGCTGGATTTCGGCAGCCCGCTTCCATCCGGTGAATCTGATGCTCGGCACGATCGGCGTCGACGTCGTGCTGCTGATGGCCGGCATTTCGCCGAACGTCATGATCTGGGTCGGCCCGTTCACCACCTTCCATTCGGCCTTCGTGCACGCCAACCTGAACTGGACCTTCGGGCCGCTCAGATATGTGCTGGCGACGCCGGTGTTCCACCGCTGGCACCACACCTCGCTCGAAGAGGGCGGCGACACCAATTTTGCCGGCACCTTCCCGATCTGGGATGTGCTGTTCGGCACCTTCCGCATGCCGAAGGGTGAGCTGCCGCAGGATTACGGCAAGGACGAAGCGACCATGCCCAAGGAGATCGCGGGCCAGCTCGCCTATCCGTTCCGCCACTAGGACAGCATCCGGGGCCGCAATACGCCAATCCGTTCAAACAATAGCCGGCGAATTTGCGGAACGTTCACGAATTGCGGGCAGGTTAGCCGGGTCGGGCGCCGGCTCCGCTTTTCGAATCGCTTCTGCCGGCTTGTACGTCCCGGGGTAAGAGTATGCGTAAAGAGTTCCTGCGCCGTCATGCGCGTGTCTGTCTTCTGGCTGCGGCCGCCGTTCTGGCTTCGCCGGCAGCGGTCCTTGCCGAGCCCACTGCCGATGCCATCGCCGTCAATGTCGACCAGGCCAAGCTCGTGCGGCTGCCCGGCAAGGTGGCGACGATCGTGGTCGGAAATCCCCTGATCGCCGACGTCACGCTCCAGCCCGGCGGCATGATCGTCGTGACCGGGAAAGGCTACGGCGCCACCAACTTCATCGCGCTCGACCGTGGCGGCGAGATCCTGGTCGATCGTCAGATCCAGGTCGAAGGTCCGAGCGACCGGCTCGTCACCGTCTATCGCGGGGTCGAGCGCGAGTCCTATAGTTGCATGCCGGTCTGCCAGCGCCGCGTGACGCTCGGCGACAGTGACGGCTACTTCAATGCCACGATGGGTCAGGCCGGTTCGCTGAGCAGCAATGCGAGCAGTAGCGGCGGCGGGGCCGCCAAGACCAACTAATAGGCCAACTTGCAAGGCCAAATAGCAGCATTGCCGGGTGGGAGCATGCCGTCCGCTCAGGAGCTGTCGCGCGCAGAATTCATATCCTGCGTCCGCGGGCCGGCGTGGTTAATCCGCGCTTAACGGTGCGGTCCGGCCGGCGCGGATTGTCTGAAACACTTAAACAATCAGTTTCCGCTACTGATCGGCGCAGATGATTGCTGCCGCAGGGGAGTTTCACGCGATGCCGTCGCCTGCACCTTCGAGGTTCACGTTCCGGACTGCGCTGCGCCGGTTTCGCGGCAATCGCCGCGGCTCCGCAGCGGTCGAGTTCGCACTGGTCGCACCGATCTTCTTCGGGCTGCTGTTCGCCATCATCGAGACGGCGATCATGTTCTTCGCGGGCCAGGTGCTCGAGACCATCACGCAGAATTCCGCGCGCGTGGTGCTGACCGGCCAGGCGCAATCAGGTTCGGTGACGGCCTGCGCGGTGTCCGGCGTCAGCACGCCTTGCACGCAGGCGACGTTCAAGTCTTACGTCTGCGCCCAGATTCCCGCGCTGTTCGACTGCAACAGTCTCCAGGTCGACGTCTCGAGCTACTCGTCCTTTTCGTCCGTCGTGCTGTCGAACCACATCGATGCGGCCTGCAATTTCGACAGCAGCATGGGCTACAGCCCGGGCAATGCCGGTGACATCGTGGTGGTCCGGCTGTTCTACCAGTGGCCGCAATTCGTCACCGGGCTCGGCTACAGCATCGTCAACCCTGCGTGCAGCAAGCGGCTGCTCGTGGCCACGGCCGCGTTCAAGAACGAGCCCTATTAGGACCAATGGATCGGAACAATGCAGGCGATTGCGAAATTCTTGCGGGCGACGCGTCTCTCCGCCCATGATTTCCTGGCCGATGGCAGTGGTCTTGCGGCGACCGAGTTCGCGGTGATCGTGCCGCTGATGCTGGTGATGTTCTTCGGCACGGTCGAGTTCTCGTCGGGCGTGGCGATCGATCGCAAGGTGACGCTGATGGCGCGGACGCTGTCGGATCTCACCTCACAGTCGACATCGGTCGCCGATACCGACATGACCAATTTCTTCGCGGCATCGACCGCAATCATGACGCCCTATTCGGCCACGCCGGTGACGGCGACGATCAGCGAGCTCTATGTGGATTCGACGCAGACGGCGCATGTGCAGTGGAGCAAAGGCTCGGTGCCGCGGACCCAGAAGTCCTCGGTCTCGATTCCTACGACGCTTGCGATCGCCGGCACCTATCTGATCTTTAGCGAGGTCAGCTACACCTACACGCCGTCGGTCGGCTACGTGCTCAAGAACGCGATTACGCTGAGTGACGTCTCCTACACCCGCCCGCGCCAGTCGACCTGCGTTTATTACAGCCCGGATACGGCCTGTACGACCTACTGAGCGCATCGCTTTTTGGGCATGAAAAAAGGCCGTGCATCTCGCACGGCCTTTTCCCTGGTCTGTTCGCGCTGCTCCGGGCCAGAGGCCCGGCCGGCTCAGCCTGCGTCGCGGAGGTTGTCGGCAGCCGACTTGCCGGACCGGCGATCGGCGACGATCTCGTAGGAGATCTTCTGGCCTTCGCGCAGCGTGCCAAGGCCGGCGCGCTCGACGGCGCTGATGTGAACGAACACGTCCTGTCCGCCTTCGTCGGGCTGAATGAAGCCAAAGCCCTTGGTCGCGTTAAACCACTTCACGGTTCCCATGCTCACGGGGGTAGTTCCTTCTCAGATAACACAATGTAAGAGCCCGCTCGCGCAGGCAGGTTAGATCGAATTTCTGGAAGGGTCGTCAGCGTGTCTGAACCGGCTGTACCGGTGGATGCCAATGTCGTCCGGCCGAAAATCGATTAGCGGATTTTATTGGAAATAAGGCACCAAAACAATCCTGACGCGCACGTTTTTTTGATCCGCCGCGATTTGAGCGGCGGATCAGTATGCAGCACAGCATTTTAGTTCCGCACTTGCGCGCGGACGGGCCGGTTAGCGACGACGGAACTGGCCGCCGCGCTGCCCCGGACGCGGAGGTCCACCCACCCCACTGGGACGTTCGTCCTTGTGGCGGAAAATCAGCCGGCCCTTTTCGAGGTCATAGGGCGACATCTCCACCGTCACGCGGTCTCCCGCCAGCGTCTTGATGCGGTTCTTCTTCATCTTGCCGGCGGTGTAGGCAACGATCTCGTGTCCGGCGTCGAGCTGCACGCGGTAGCGCGCATCGGGGAGGATTTCGGTGACCAGTCCTTCGAACTGGATCAGCTCTTCCTTAGCCATGAATTTCTCCAGGTCGTGGACGGCTAGTGCGAATAGGGTTTGCGAGTCGGTTGGCCCATCGGCCGACTCTCGCGGCGTAAAAAGGCCACGCCTTGTATCCCATCAGGCTTGCCGGCGCTATGCGCAGAACGCTGCTCCGGTCGGTCGTTTGACGAAGAATGCGGCTTGCCACCGGACGGACGACGGCGAGCACCCTTCGAGACCTTCTGGCCACCACCAGGCCGTCCGTCAACATGCCTTCCGTCACCGTGGCGACCTTCGCCGGGCCTTCCGTCGCCCTGCTTGCCGGCGTTATGCCGTCCTTCGGTACGCCTTTCGTCAGCACGGCGTCCGTCACCTTGCCTTGCGCCTTGCGGGCGCTGGCCCGGGCGGCCCGGCCGGCCCTGCCGTTGCTGTGACGGGGGCGGGCCTGCATCGTTGCGGCCGGCGTCCGTGCGGTTGTCTTCCCGCGGCAGCGCCACCTTGATCAGCCGCTCGATGTCGCGGAGATAGCCGAGCTCCTCGCCGCCTGCGACCAGCGAGATCGCGGTGCCCTCGGCGCCGGCGCGCGCGGTGCGGCCGATGCGGTGAACATAGGTCTCGGGCACATTCGGTATGTCGAAATTGATGACGTGGGTGATGCCGTCGACATCGATGCCGCGAGCGGCGATGTCGGTGGCGACCAGCGTGCGGATTTCACCGGAGCGGAACAGCGCCAACGTCCGCTCGCGATGGTTCTGCGACTTGTTGCCATGGATGGCGCTGGCGGCGATGCCGGCCCTCTCGAGCGTCTTCACCACCTTGTCGGCGCCGTGCTTGGTACGGGTGAAAACCAGCGCGCGGTTGATCGGCTCGTTTTTCAGGAGCTTGGTCAGGACGGCGGGTTTGGCCGAGAAGTCGACCTGAATGATGCGCTGGTTGATCCGCTCGGCCGTCGAAGACACCGGGGTGACGGCAACGCGGGCGGGATCACGCAGCATGGCGTCCGCGAGCTCGGCGATGTCCTTGGGCATCGTGGCGGAGAAGAACAGCGTCTGCCGCTTGATCGGCAGCTTAGAGACGATCTTCCGGATATCGTTGATGAAGCCCATGTCGAGCATGCGGTCGGCTTCGTCGAGCACCAGGAACTCGACGCTTCCAAGCTTGAGCCCATTGCTCTGGACGAGATCGAGCAGGCGGCCGGGGGTCGCGACCAGCACGTCGACGCCCGGCATGAGCGCGCGGACCTGGCGCCCCATCGGCACGCCGCCGATGGCGAGTGTCGAGGCGAGGCGAACGTGGCGGCCGTAGGCGTTAAAGCTGTCGAGGATCTGGCCGGACAATTCGCGGGTCGGCGAGAGCACCAGCACCCGGCAGGTCTTCGGCTGCGGCTTGATGCGGTTCTCGAGCAGGCGGTGCAGGATCGGCAGCGCGAAGGCCGCGGTCTTGCCGGTTCCGGTCTGGGCGATGCCGACGACATCGCGGCCGGTCAATGCCAGCGGGATGGTCTGGGCCTG
This sequence comes from Bradyrhizobium sp. LTSP857, assembly GCF_000938285.1. Lineage (NCBI taxonomy): Bacteria > Pseudomonadati > Pseudomonadota > Alphaproteobacteria > Hyphomicrobiales > Nitrobacteraceae > Bradyrhizobium > Bradyrhizobium sp. LTSP857. The sequence continues at coordinate 211,781 of NZ_JYMS01000019.1, forward strand.
GATGGGGGTGGGTGTGACGTACTTCTCTTCGGTGAGAGCGCGCGCGATCGGTTCGGCGAGGCCGAAATCCTGAAACGAAGTCAAAAGATGGGTTCTTTCCATGTCAAATACGAGCGCCCGGCGCAGTCGGCGGGGCACGCGCGAGAGGGTGTCGAGAAGACACCTGCGTGTTTGGGGTGTCGGATGGCTTGATGGGATGGGGCAAGCCAGAGGCCCGTAAGGGCTTAAGAACACGCGGCTCGCAACGACCACCCGATTCGCGAGCGATCTCAAGCGCTATATGGAACATCGGCGCGGCGCTTTCAAGGCGGGCGTGCGCCTGGCGTCGATTGCGGTGCAAAAATAGTTATGCCGGATTTTTAGCCAGAAGTGGGTTTCTGCTCAGAAAATAAACCGGATGCCGCATTGGCATACATTTTATTCGCTCATTTTTTGAGCAATCAAACTGCGGCGAAACTTTGATATCGGTCAAATTCTCAAATTAAGCCAATGGCTTAGTGTGTACTCGGGCCATGGCATGGTTCTTGCGATTCCGTTAATCGCAGGCGGCCGTGGGGCCGTTTCGCAGCGTCTTTTTCACGTCTGCGTCAGGGAGATGATACACTCATGCTTAACAAATCCACTCACGATATAGCGGCGTCATTTAGCCGCCGCGGCGTGCTCGCCGCGACCGCCGGACTGATGCTCGGTCTGGCTTCCATTTCCGGCGCGAAGGCCGCGGACGACACCATCAAGGTCGGCGTCCTTCATTCTCTCTCCGGCACCATGGCCATCAGCGAAACCACGCTGAAGGACACGATCCTCTTCCTGATCGATGAGCAGAACAAGAAGGGCGGCGTGCTCGGCAAGAAGCTCGAGGCTGTCGTCGTCGATCCCGCTTCGAACTGGCCGCTGTTCGCCGAGAAGGCGCGTGAGTTGATCACCAAGGACAAGGTCTCGGTCGTGTTCGGCTGCTGGACCTCGGTGTCGCGCAAGTCGGTGCTGCCGGTGTTCAAGGAGCTGAACAACATCCTGTTCTACCCCGTGCAGTACGAGGGTGAGGAGAGCGAGCGTAACGTGTTCTACACGGGTGCGGCGCCGAACCAGCAGGCGATCCCAGCCGTCGACTATTTGATGAAGGAAGAGAAGGTGAAGCGCTGGGTGCTCGCGGGCACCGACTACGTCTATCCGCGCACCACCAACAAGATCCTGGAAGCCTATCTGAAGTCGAAGGGTGTCGCCCAGGAAGACATCATGATCAACTACACGCCGTTCGGTCACTCCGACTGGCAGACGATCGTGGCCGACATCAAGAAGTTCGGCTCGGCCGGCAAGAAGACCGCGGTGGTCTCGACCATCAACGGCGACGCCAACGTTCCCTTCTACAAGGAGCTCGGCAACCAGGGTATCAAGGCAAAGGACATCCCGGTGGTCGCGTTCTCGGTGGGTGAGGAAGAGCTCGCCGGCATCGACACCAAGCCGCTGCTCGGCCATCTCGCCGCCTGGAACTACTTCGAGTCGATCAAGACCCCGGCGAACGAGAAGTTCATCAAGGACTGGCAGGCCTACACCAAGAACCCGAAGCGCACGACCAACGACCCGATGGAAGCGCACGTGATCGGCTTCAACATGTGGGTGAAGGCGGTCGAGAAAGTGAAGTCGACTGATCCGGACAAGGTGATCGATGCGCTTCCCGGCATCGAGGCGCCGAACCTGACCGGCGGCGTGTCGAAGATGCTGCCGAACCACCACATCACCAAGCCGGTGTTCATCGGCGAGATCAAGGGCAACGGCCAGTTCGACGTGGTCTGGAAGACCCCGGGTCTTGTCGCGGGCGACGCCTGGTCGAAGGAGCTCGACGGCTCCAAGGATCTGATCGGTGACTGGGTCGGCAAGAAGTGCGGCAACTTCAACGTCAAGACCAACAAGTGCCTCGGTTCGGGCTCCTGATCCAAAAGCACCCGACCAAGGCCTAACGGCCAATTGCGATCGGAGAAGGCGGCGATCCCGCCGCCTTCTCCACCCATTTCTGCCGGGGTCAATCACAGTGCCAGCCAAGTTATCCGCCCGCCTCTGTTCGCTCTTGCTCTCGCTGTTTCTGATCGCGTTCGCGCTGCCGGCCTTCGCCGGTCCGTTCGAGGATGCGGTCGCCAAATTCGCCAACGACGATTATTCCGATACGGAAGAGGCGATCGGCGTGGTCGCCAGCAGCGGCAATCCGCTGGCCTATCCCATCATCAGCGCGCTCCAGGACGGCCGTCTGATGGCCGATCCGGACAGCAAGAAAGTTTACGTCACCGGCGCCGACGGCAAGTCGATCGATGCCGCGACCGGCCAGCCCGTCGCCAGCGTTCCCGACAGTGCCAGCGCGGTCCGTCTCAACAATCGCTTGCGCCGCAGTGTTGATGCCGCGGTCGGCGGCCTGACGCTGATGTCGCCGGATGTCACGGCCCGCATCCAGGCCGCGCAGTCCGTCTTCAAGTCGCATGAGGAATCGGCGCTTGAGGCCGTCAATACGGCGCTGGCAAAGGAAACCAACAAGTCGGCCAAGGCCGCTCTCGGCGACGCACGTGCAGCGATCCTGCTGTTCAAGTCCGATGCCACCGAGGTTGAGAAGCTCGAGGCCGTCGCCACCATCAAGGCGCGCGGCGACCAGGAAGCACTGGCGATGCTGACCGGCATCGGCGCCGATCAGCCAGCCTCGGTGACGAAGGCCGCGACCAGTGCGATCGCTTCGATCCAGAGCTCGCTGGCGATCTGGTCCACGGTGCAGAATGCCTGGTACGGCCTTTCGCTTGGCTCGGTGCTGTTGCTCGCTGCGATCGGCCTCGCAATCACCTTTGGCGTGATGGGCGTCATCAACATGGCGCATGGCGAGATGGTGATGATCGGGGCCTACACCACCTTCGTGGTGCAGGAGGTGATCCGCACGCGCTATCCTGCCCTGTTCGACTATTCGCTGCTGATCGCCGTTCCGCTTGCATTCCTCGTCGCCGGCGCCATTGGCGTGGTGATCGAGCGCAGCATCATCCGCTTCCTCTATGGTCGCCCGTTGGAAACGCTGCTCGCGACCTGGGGCCTGTCGCTGGTGCTCCAGCAGGTCGTGCGCACCATGTTCGGCCCGACCAACCGTGAGGTCGGCAACCCCTCCTGGATGAGCGGCGCGTTCGAGGTCGGCCAGATCACTATCACCTATAACCGGCTCTGGATCCTTGTCTTCACGCTCGCGGTATTTGGGATCCTGCTCGCGATGCTGCGCTACACGGCGCTTGGGCTCGAGATGCGCGCGGTGACGCAGAACCGCCGCATGGCGGCCTCGATGGGCATCGCCACCTCGCGCGTCGACGCGCTGACCTTCGGGCTCGGTTCGGGCATCGCCGGCATCGCGGGCGTGGCGTTGTCGCAGATCGATAATGTCAGCCCCAATCTCGGTCAGAGCTACATCATCGACAGCTTCATGGTCGTGGTGTTCGGTGGGGTCGGCAATCTCTGGGGCACACTGGTTGGCGCCTTCACGCTCGGCATCGCCAACAAGTTCCTGGAACCGGTCGCCGGCGCAGTGCTCGGCAAGATCGCCATTCTGGTTCTGATCATCCTGTTCATTCAAAAGCGGCCGCGCGGACTGTTTGCGCTCAAGGGCCGTGCGGTGGAAGCATGACCCCTCACATGCTGACGCGATCGCTGGACCGCGGCGCGACGATCTTCCTCGTCATCGTCGCAGCCTGCGGGATTTTGATCCCGCTCTCCAACCTGCTGCTGCCGGCGGGCTCGTTCCTGCAAGTGCCGACCTACCTTGTCGCGCTCTGGGGCAAATATGTCTGCTACGCGATCCTGGCGCTCGCGATCGACCTGATCTGGGGCTATTGCGGCATCCTCTCGCTCGGCCACGGCGCGTTCTTCGCGCTCGGCGGCTACGCCATGGGCATGTACCTGATGCGCCAGATCGGCACCCGCGGCGTCTACGGCAATCCGATCCTGCCGGACTTCATGGTGTTCCTGAACTATCCGAAACTGCCGTGGTACTGGTATGGCTTCGACATGTTCTGGTTCGCGGCGCTGATGGTGCTGGTCGTGCCCGGGCTTCTGGCATTCTGCTTCGGCTGGCTCGCTTTCCGCTCCCGCGTCACCGGCGTCTATTTGTCGATCATCACGCAGGCGATGACCTATGCGCTGCTGCTCGCCTTCTTCCGCAACGATTTCGGTTTCGGCGGCAACAACGGCCTGACCGACTTCAAGGATATTCTGGGTTTCAACGTGCAGGCCGAGGGGACACGTGCGGCCCTGTTTGCGCTGAGCTGCCTTGGGCTGATCGTCAGCTTCCTGATCTGTCGGGCCGTCGTCTCCTCCAAGCTCGGCAAGGTCCTGATTGCGATCCGCGACGCGGAATCGCGAAGCCGCTTCCTCGGGTACCGCGTCGAATCCTACAAGCTGTTCGTGTTCACGCTCTCGGCCTGCATGGCGGGCGTGGCCGGCGCGCTCTACGTGCCGCAGGTCGGCATCATCAATCCGAGCGAATTCGCACCCGGCAATTCGATCGAGGCGGTGATCTGGGTCGCGGTCGGCGGCCGCGGCACGCTGGTCGGCGCGGCGCTAGGGGCCGTCGTCGTCAACTACGCCAAGACGTTCTTCACCTCGGGCATGCTGGCGCCGTACTGGCTGTTCATGCTGGGCGCGATGTTCATCCTGGTGACACTGCTGCTGCCGAAGGGCATCATCGGCACCTTCAACGCCTGGTGGGAATCGTCGAAGGAAAGACGCATTGCAGAGACCACCGCGAGCGCTGCGGCGGAAGACGGCGTCACCGAACCGAAGATGGCGGAGTAAGCGCGATGAACGTCATGGACACCCGCGCGACCTCCGCGTTGCTCTATCTCGACGGCGTGCACGTCTCGTTCGACGGTTTCCACGCCATCAACAATCTGTCGCTCACGCTCGCGCCCGGCGAGATGCGCGCCATCATCGGCCCCAACGGCGCCGGCAAGACCACGATGATGGACATCATCACCGGCAAGACCAAGCCCGACGAAGGCACGGTGCTGTTCGACGGCGTCACCGACCTGACTCGGCTCGACGAGACGCGCATCGCCGAGCTCGGCATCGGCCGTAAATTCCAGAAGCCGACCGTGTTCGAGAGCCAGACCGTGCAGGACAACCTGCTGCTTGCGCTCAATGTCGACCACAGCGTCAAGGGCACGCTGTTCTGGCGCGGCAGCAAGCCGGAATCGGAGCGCATCGACAAGGTGCTGGAGACGATCCGTCTCACCGACGCCCGTAATCGTCTTGCCGGCAGCCTCAGCCACGGCCAGAAGCAATGGCTCGAGATCGGCATGCTGCTGGCGCAGGATCCGAAGCTGCTGCTGGTCGACGAGCCCGTTGCCGGCATGACCGACGTCGAGACGCATCTCACGGCGGAGCTGCTCAAGGAAATCAACAAGACCCACACCGTGATGGTGGTCGAGCACGACATGACGTTCGTGCGCGAGCTCGGCGTCAAGGTCACCTGCCTTCACGAAGGCACCGTGCTCGCCGAAGGCACCATCGATCAGGTGTCGTCGAACGACCGGGTTATCGAAGTGTATTTGGGGCGCTGAACCATGCTCGAGGTCAAGGACATCAACCTGTTCTACGGCGCGGCGCAGGCGCTGCGTGGCGTCTCGATCTCGGCCGAGCCGGGCAAGGTGACGTGCGTGCTCGGACGCAACGGCGTCGGCAAAACGTCACTGTTGCGCGCCATGGTCGGGCAATATCCGATCTCGTCGGGCGCGATCGTGTTCGACGGCAGCGACATCACCGGCCTCAAGCCCTATGAGCGGGCCCGCAAGGGCGTTGGCTTCGTGCCGCAGGGACGTGAGATCTTTCCGCTGCTGACGGTGGAGGAGAACCTGAAGACCGGCTTCGGCCCGCTCAAGCGTGAGGACAGGCACATTCCGGACGATGTGTTCTCGCTGTTCCCGGTGCTGCAATCCATGCTCGGCCGGCGCGGCGGGGATCTCTCCGGCGGCCAGCAGCAGCAGCTCGCGATCGGGCGTGCGCTGGTGATGCGGCCAAAGCTGCTGCTGCTTGATGAGCCGACCGAGGGCATCCAGCCGTCGATCATCAAGGACATCGGTCGGGCGATCTCTTACTTGCGCAATCTCGGCAACATCGCCATCGTGCTGGTCGAACAATATCTCGACTTTGCCTGCGAACTCGGCGACAGTTTTGCCGTGATGGATCGCGGCGCAGTCAAATTCACCTGCGACCGCACCAATCTCGACGCGAGCGAGATCAGCCGCCAGATGGCGCTGTAAAGGAAATCCTGCCGCGGCCGGCTGGGGAGACGGATGCGCAGCGAACTATCAGCCAATTCGTCTGACCTGGATTCGCCTGTGTTCGAGGCCAACCGCGCCCGCGGCGCGGTGCGGTTCGACGTGCATGCCCGTGATGGCGTGACGCGACGCGGCGTCCTGCATGAATCCGGCTCCCTGCGCGTGCGCTTTCCGTCACCGGAAGACCACGGCCTATCCGGCGTGTTCGTCAACACGGCCGGCGGTGTCGCCGGCGGCGATCGCTTCGACATCGAGATCGCGGCCACTGACGCCGCGTGGCTGACGCTGACTACGGCAGCCGCGGAGAAGATCTATCGTGCGCCGGGTCCGGCGGCTCAGCTCAACATCGCTCTCAAGGTCGCCGCAGGCTCGCATCTCGGCTGGCTGCCGCAGGAGACGATCCTGTTCGACCGCGCGCGCGTGCAGCGCCGCTTCGACATCGATCTAGACGAGGCGGCTTCGCTTTTGCTCTGTGAAATCGTCGTGTTCGGCCGCGCCGCCATGGGCGAGCGGATGGAGCAGGGCGAGTTCGTCGACCGCTGGCGGCTGCGGCGTGGCGGCAAGCTGGTCTTCGCGGAAACCGTCCGGCTCGATGGGAATATCGGTGCAAAGCTCGCGCGATCTGCGGTCGCCAAGGGCGGCGCGGCGATCGGCACCGCCCTGATTGTGCCCGGCGATGAGGCGCTGATCGAGCGCCTCCGCGAGGCGGCGGACTCGTTCTCCGGCGAGGTCGGGATATCCGCCTGGAATGGCTTTGCAATGGCGCGGTTCTGTGCCCAAGATGCGGCGCGCTTGCGTGCCGACATGATGGCTGTGCTCGCGCGCACCGGCGTGGCGCTGCCGCGATTGTGGCTGAATTGACGACCGGCTGAATTGATGATGTGAACTGAAGAGATTTCGCATGAACCTGTCTCCCCGCGAAAAGGACAAGCTTCTGATCTCGATGGCGGCGATCGTGGCGCGCCGTAGGCTGGATCGCGGCGTCAAGCTCAACCATCCCGAGGCGATCGCAATCATCTCCGATTTTATCCTCGAAGGCGCGCGCGACGGCCGCACCGTTGCCGAGCTGATGCAGTCCGGCGCGCAGGTGCTGACCCGCGATCAGGTGATGCCCGGCATCCCCGAGATGATCCACGACATCCAGGTCGAAGCGACCTTTCCGGACGGCACCAAGCTCGTCACGGTGCACGAGCCGATCCGATAGGAGCCCAACATGATCCCCGGCGAACTCTTCATCCAGGACGGCGAGATCGAGCTCAACGCGGGCCGCAAGACCGTGACGCTCACGGTCGCCAACACCGGCGACCGCCCGGTCCAGGTCGGCTCGCACTACCATTTCTTCGAGACCAACCCGGCGCTGAAGTTCGACCGCAAGAAAGCCCGCGGCATGCGTCTCGACATCGCCGCCGGCACTGCCGTGCGTTTCGAGCCCGGCCAGACCCGCGACGTCCAGCTAGTCGCGCTCGCCGGCAAGAAGACCATTTACGGTTTTCGTGGCGATGTGATGGGGAAGTTGTAGGGCAGGTTGAGGCGCGCGGCGTGATCCACAGTGAGGTGAGCACAATGGTCGGGCTCCCTCCCCCCTTGCGGGGGAGGGTTGGGGAGAGGGGTATGCCGCACGACGAGGTCAGCGAGATTCAGCGCCATCGCGCCAAACGATTGAGGCGCGAGATGACTCGTGCGGAGACATTGCTATGGCGCTACCTGAAGGCCGACCGTCTCGCGGGCTTGGCGTTTCGTCGCCAGACTCCCATGGGGCACTACATTGCGGATTTCGTCGCACATTCCTGCAAGCTTATCGTTGAACTCGATGGCGAGAGCCACGATTTCGAAGAACGTATCCGCCACGATGAACAGCGCGACCAATGGTTCGCATCTCGCGGATATCGCGTGCTGCGATTTACCAACGACGACGTGATGAAAAATCTCGAGGGCGTTGTTCTTTCTATTGTCGAGGCTGCGGAGCAAGCGGCACCCCTCTCCCTAACCCTCCCCCGCAAGGGGGGAGGGAACCCTTCCGGCAATGCGTCCCTAACTAACGGCGAGAGCGGTGCGTCCGACGGCGTCGGGGAGGCATAAGCATGCAAACTTTCAAACGCAAACGGGGCTAGTGATGTCCGTCAAAATCAAACGTTCCGTCTATGCCGACATGTTCGGCCCGACCACCGGCGACAAGGTGCGGCTCGCCGACACCGATCTCATCATCGAGGTCGAGAAGGATTTCACGATCTACGGCGAGGAGGTGAAGTTCGGCGGCGGCAAGGTGATCCGCGACGGCATGGGCCAGTCGCAGGTGACCAACAAGCAGGGCGCGGCGGACACCGTCATCACCAATGCGCTGATCGTCGATCACTGGGGCATCGTCAAGGCCGACGTCGCGATCAAGGAGGGCATGATTTCGGCGATCGGCAAGGCTGGCAATCCCGACATCCAGCCGGGCGTCACCATCATCATCGGCCCCGGCACCGACGTGATCGCGGGTGAGGGCAAGATCCTCACCGCTGGCGGCTTCGACAGCCACATCCATTTCATCTGTCCGCAGCAGATCGAGCACGCGCTGATGTCTGGCGTCACCTCGATGCTTGGCGGCGGCACCGGTCCGTCGCACGGCACTTTCGCCACCACCTGTACGCCGGGACCCTGGCACATGGGGCGGATGATCCAGTCGTTCGACGCCTTCCCGGTCAATCTCGGCATTTCCGGTAAGGGCAACGCCTCGCGCCCCGCCGCGCTGGTCGAGATGATCAAGGGCGGCGCCTGCGCGCTGAAGCTGCATGAGGATTGGGGCACGACGCCGGCGGCAATCGACAACTGCTTGTCGGTCGCCGACGATTACGACATCCAGGTGATGATCCACACCGACACGCTGAACGAATCCGGCTTCGTCGAGGACACGATCAAGGCCTTCAAGGGCCGCACCATCCACGCCTTCCACACCGAAGGTGCCGGCGGCGGCCACGCCCCTGATATCATCAAGGTTGCCGGTCTGAAGAACGTGCTGCCGTCCTCGACCAATCCGACACGGCCGTTCACGCGCAACACCATCGACGAGCATCTCGACATGCTGATGGTGTGTCACCACCTCGATCCTTCGATCGCGGAAGATTTGGCGTTTGCCGAAAGCCGTATCCGCAAGGAGACCATCGCGGCCGAAGACATCCTGCACGATCTCGGCGCGCTCTCGATGATGTCCTCGGACTCCCAGGCGATGGGCCGCCTCGGCGAGGTCATCATCCGGACATGGCAGACCGCCGACAAGATGAAGAAGCAGCGCGGGTCGTTGCCGCAGGACAAGGGCAAGGACAACGATAATTTCCGCGTCAAGCGCTACATCGCCAAATACACGATCAATCCTGCGATCGCGCACGGTGTGTCAAAGCTGATCGGCTCGGTCGAGAAGGGCAAGATGGCCGATCTCGTGCTGTGGTCGCCGGCCTTTTTCGGCGTCAAGCCGGACTGCATCGTCAAGGGCGGGATGATCGTCGCCGCTCCCATGGGCGATCCCAACGCCTCGATCCCGACGCCGCAGCCGGTGCACTATCAGCCGATGTTCGGCGCCTTCGGCAAGGCGCGCACGGCATCTTCCGTGGTCTTCACCTCGAAGGCCGCGATCACCGGCGGCCTGGCGCGCAAGCTCGGCATCGACAAGAAGCTCTATGCGGTCCAGAACACCCGCGGCAAAATCTCGAAGAAGAGCATGATCCACAACGACGCAACGCCCAATATCGAGGTCGATTCCGAGACCTATGAGGTTCGCGCTGACGGTGAATTGCTCACTTGCGCGCCCGCCGAGGTGCTGCCGATGGCGCAGCGATATTTCATGTACTGAAATAGCGCCTCAACGCATGTTCCCGGCGCATGTCCGGGGCGGCTTTTCCGGTTTTGCGTTCGATCCCGGCTGGTCTAAGGTCCCGCCCGGTATCTTGACCCAGAAGAAAAGCCGGGAGGATTTCTCGTGATCTACGTCGTTGCCACCTTGACTATCAAGCCCGAGACGCGCGCCGAATTCATTGCAGCAGCCACCGCCTGCATCAAGGAGACGCGCAAGGAGCCCGGCAATATCGCCTATGATTTGCATGAGAGCGTCACCGATCCCACCAAGATGGTGTTCGTCGAGCAGTGGGAGAATGCCGAGGCGCTGGTGCCGCATCGTGGCCAGGAGCACATGAAGACGTTCGGCCGCGTCGCGGTGAAGTGCTTTACGGCACCGCCGAAGATCGAAGTGATCACGCCCGAGAAGGTCGACGTTCGCTAACAAGAACAACAGGGAATAACCCGCATGATCTATGTCATCGCCACCACGCCCATGAAGCCGGAAAACAAGGACGATTTCATCAAGGGGCACAAGGCCTGCACCGTCGAGACGCTGAAGGAGAAAGGTTGCCTCTCCTATGACGGCAATGTCAGTGTCAACAACCCCAATCAGTATGTGGTGGTCGAGCGTTGGGAGACCCGCGAGGATCTCAACGCCCACGGCAAAGCGCCGCACATGAAGGTGTGGCGTGAATATTCCGCGCAGATGAAGACGGCGCCGACGGTGATCGAGATCATCAGCGACGGCAAGGTCGAGAAGCTCTGAGGATATAGCGCATGATCCGGGCGACGCAGGTCAAGGGGCAGCACCGCTTCACGGAAACGCCGGCGGATACGATCGTGCTCGATTTCGACGATCGGCACCGACGCCGCATGGCGATGACGGGGACGCGGGGGCTCGAATTCCTGCTCGACCTGGAAAACGCCGTCGCACTGCGCGGCGGCGATGCGCTGGTGCTGGAGGACGGCCGGCTGGTCGAAGTGGTCGCGGCGCCCGAGCCGCTGCTCGAGATCCGCGGTCACGATCCGCACCACCTCATCCGCGTCGCCTGGCATCTCGGCAATCGTCATCTGCCGACGCAGATCATGGCCAAGAGCCTGCGCATCCGCCGCGACCACGTCATCGAGGCCATGGTGAAGGGGCTCGGCGCGCGCGTGATCGAGATAGAGGCGCCGTTCGATCCCGAAGGCGGGGCTTATGCCGACGCGGGCCACGCGCATGGCCACGATGAGCATGCGCATCACGATCACGGGCATGATCACCACGATCATGGCCACCATGATCATCACGGTCATGATCATGCGGCGCATGACCATGGCCACGATCATCATCACCACGACGAGCATTGTGACCACCCCGACCATCATCACGGCCACAACCATGCTCATGACCACAAATGAGCTGGCCAGTGCCGGCGACCTCGCCGCGCGCGAGGCGGCGGCGCTGTACCGGCTGATGACCTGGTTGTCGCCGGCGTTCCCCGTCGGCGGCTTCTCCTATTCCAGCGGCATCGAATGGGCGGTCGAGGCGGGCGACATTGTCGATACGGCAACGCTCGCCGATTGGCTCGATGCGATGCTCGGAGACGGTTCCGGGTTTTGCGATGCGACCTTCCTGGTCCATGCCTATCGTGCCGCCGAGGCGGGGGAGGACGCTGTTCTGCGCGAGATCGCCGAGCTTGCCGCCGCCTTCGTGCCGTCGCGCGAGCGGCAGCTCGAGACCACCTCGCAGGGGCGCGCTTTCATCGACATCACTCGCGCCGCATGGGATGCCGACGGCCTGGATGCCATGGTCGCGGCATGCAGCACGCCATTGGTCTATCCTGTTGCCGTCGGCGTGGTCGCGGCGATGCATGGCGTGCCGCTGGTGCCGACACTGCATGCCTTCCTGCACGCGTTGGTCTCGAACTGGATCTCGGCGGCGAGCCGGCTCGTTCCGCTCGGCCAGACCGACAGCCAGCGTGTTCTGGTGAGGCTGGAGGCTGCCGTCGCCACGACCGCACATTGTGCACTGGTTGCGACACAGGACGATCTCGGCAGCGCAACCTTCCGCGCCGACCTCGCCAGCCTGCGGCACGAGACGCAATATACGCGGCTGTTCAGGTCGTGAGCGGTACGGGATCTAACTTACCGTCGTCCCGGCGAAAGCCGGGACCCATAACCACAGATGTGTGTGGTTATGGAAGAACGCAGCCACAGCCTGTCGCATCGACTGAGTTCGGTGGCTATGGGTCCCGGCCTTCGCCGGGACGACATTAGGAGAGAGCATGTCGAAATCTCACGGCCCCTTGCGTGTCGGCGTCGGTGGTCCGGTCGGATCGGGCAAGACCGCGCTGATGGACCTGCTCTGCAAGACCATGCGCGATCGCTACGACATCGCGGCGATCACCAATGACATCTACACCAAATGGGATGCGGAATTCCTGGTGCGTTCGGGCTCGCTGACGCCGGACCGCATCGCCGGCGTCGAGACCGGCGGCTGCCCGCACACAGCGATCCGGGAGGACGCTTCGATGAACCTCGCCGCGGTGGCCGACATGCGCGCGAAATTTCCGGGGCTCGACCTCGTGCTGATCGAGTCCGGTGGTGACAATCTCGCTGCCACTTTTTCCCCCGAGCTTGCGGACCTCACCATCTACGTCATCGACGTGGCGGCCGGCGACAAGATCCCGTCCAAGGGCGGCCCCGGCATCACCCGGTCCGACCTTCTGATCATCAACAAGATCGACCTCGCGCCCCATGTCGGGGCGTCGCTGGAGAAGATGGAAACGGATGCCAAGCGGATGCGGGGCGAACGTCCCTTCGTCATGACCAACCTGAAGAAGAGCGAGGGGCTCGATCGCATCGTCGGCTTCATCGAGGCCAAAGGCGGGCTGAAACGCGCGGGCTGACGGGCGCGGCGACATAGCGCAGGCGTTGTCCGCCGTTAACTTCTGGGGCAAGGCCGGCCCTGCGGAACAAATTTTGGACACGGCGATTAACTACCTCCGGTGCCCGGAGCAATCTGTCCTGGCCTGACAATCGGCCGGACGAATTAAGCTTTTTGGGCAACCCAAGTTGCGTATAGATGCCTCCTCCTTCATTATCTCCGCCACTGGGGTCCACCCTGTTTCGGCACATGGCCGTTCGAGCGGCGTTCATATGCTCCGTGTTTATTGCCGACCTCCTGCTTCCGCCTGAGTAGTCGCGTGGTCCGGCTGGGTTTCATCATCGGCTTTATCGCCCTGCTCGGAGCCTTGCTCTCCGGGCTCGCGGCCTATCGCGTCCACGACCAGGAGCTGGCGCTGGACCGGATTGCGCTGGCGCGGGCGATCGACGTTCATGCGAGCCTTGTCCAGGACAGGTCGACCGAACGTGAGCTGCTGGCGCGTGTCGCCTCAGGCCTGTTCCGCGCGCCGTCGGTGCTGAAGCCCAATATGCTGGAGCCGCTGCGCTCGGCGATCTACGCCTTCAAGACCGATTTCGTGGTGGCTGGCTGGGTCGCCCGGCTTCAGCCGAACGAACTGGTTGCAGCGCAGGCCGCGATCGCGGCGGCCGGCTTCCCGAAATCGCAGATCCGCGACTACAATGACAAGCCGATCGACCCGGCCAGCCTCACTCAGCCGATCGACGTGTTGATGGACCTCGAGCCGCGCAGCGACGAGACCAAGTCGCTGCCCGGTCGCAGCTACAACCAGGACCAGGTGCGAAGTGCGATGCTGGCCCGTGCCAGGATCGAGAAGCGGTCGGTCGCCTCCGACCCGGTTCCGCTCCTGCGCGAGAATGGGCCGATTGGCGTCATCGTCGCTGCCCCTGTCATTCCCGAGGGGGCAACGGAGCCGGTCGGCTTCATCACTTTTTCCTACGAGCTCGCCTCGCTGATGCTGACCAATGACGATCTGTCGTTGTTCTCGGTCGCGCTCAAGGACCCGCGTAAGGAGGGTAGTGAGCTCATTGCCAACGATCAGGGCGTCGTCTCGACCCGCATGACCGCGACGGACGGGCCGGCGCCCTCTGCGACGCGAACCGTGAGCTTCGGTGGGCGCGACTGGCAGCTCGGCTATTACGCGAAGACCAATTCCGCGCGCCGCGCCGAGCAGACTGCGATCATCGTGGCGGCGATCGGTTTCGCCATCACCGCAATGGTGTGCGGCCTGTTCGGTTACGTCGCCTACAACAACTTAAGGCTCAGCCGCGAAATCCAGGTGCGCATCGGCTTCGAGCGGCGGTTGACGGCAGTCATCGACGAGCTGAATCATCGGGTGAAGAACATCCTCGCCGTGATCCAGTCGATCGTGACGCGCACGCTGCGCCACGGCTCGGACATCGATGTTGCGCGCGAGCTCCTGATCGGTCGCATCCACGCCATGTCCAACGTGGTTTCGCTGCTCAGCGAAAGTCAGTGGCAGGGCGTCAAGCTGAAAGGCCTGTTCGAGGCGCGCGCGATTCCCCATGCCGATCGCATCGCCGTCAGCGGCCCGGACATCGCGGTCAGCGCGCGCGCTGCGCAGAGCCTGTCGCTGCTGTTCTTCGAGCTCGCCTCGCATTCCGACGAAGGCTTGTCGCTGGTCGGCAAGCACCCGCATATCACCGCCAACTGGACGGTGACCGGGGAAGCCCCCGAGGTCTTCCAGTTCCGCTGGGAGGAGTTCAACACCAGCGAGGCGACGCGCCGCCCGGATTCCGATTTCGGCCTGATCCTGCTCGACCGCGTCGCGCCCGAAGCGCTCGGCGGCACCGCCAAGCGCTACTTCACCGACGTCTCCTACGTCTACGAACTGACCGCGCCGATGGATACGGTCGTCGACATGACCGAGCGCGACCGCACGGAAAAGCTTTCGCAGCCGGTGAAGCCGGCGCGGTAGACGCCTCGACTTGCGCTTCAGGCAGAGGTCGGCCGAGCCGCGATGGCGGTCATCTCGAGTTTGACGCCCGGACCGAGATCGGCCACACCGACGATGGCGCGCGCCGGCAGATGAGCTTCCGCGAAATGCGCCTTCCAGGCCGCATTGAATGCGGTCTTCTCGCTCAGATTCGTAACGAAGATGGTCACCTGCAATACGCTGGTCAGGTCGGCCCCAAGAGTCTTCAGGAGTTGCGACAGCTGGCCAAGTACATCGTTTGCCTGGCCAGACATGTCGACGCTCGTGTCCTCGGCGACGATTCCGCCGATGTAGAGCACGCCTCCATGCTCGACCACTTCGTGGAGCAGCCCTGCGTATGGCGAGATTCGTTTGATCATGATGAGACTGATGCTCCTGTGGGAATCGGGGCGGATGTCGAGCGCATTCAGCTACCGGCCTAGCCCTTCGGCCGCAACACCAGGTCGACCAGATTGCGCGCGTAAGCAGGCGTGATCGGCGCAATGCCGAAGACATAGCGATAGAACAGGCTGCCATAGATCGCGTCGTAGAGATCCTCCGCCGGCCCCTCGGCTAGTATGCTGCCGTCCTTTTGACCCGTGGCGATCATCTCCACCAGCGCGTCGCGGCGGAATTGCAGATAGCGCGTGTAGAACAGCTCGGCCGAGCCCGTCTTGGAGATGCATTCGGAGATGACGGCGAGCTGCACTTTGCCGAACTCGCCTTGCAATGCCTCGGCATAGGCCGCGGCATGGCGACGCGCGCGCGCCACCGGCGTGCCGGCGCTCTCAGGCG
Organism: Bradyrhizobium sp. LTSP857; assembly: GCF_000938285.1. Taxonomy (NCBI): domain Bacteria; kingdom Pseudomonadati; phylum Pseudomonadota; class Alphaproteobacteria; order Hyphomicrobiales; family Nitrobacteraceae; genus Bradyrhizobium; species Bradyrhizobium sp. LTSP857. The sequence continues at coordinate 227,517 of NZ_JYMS01000019.1, forward strand.
GCAGCGGCAGCATTTGCGCAGCGTGATGGAGAAAGGCGTCGATCAGCAACGCCTCCCGCGACGGCCACCATTTGTAGATCGTCATTTTGGAGACGCTGGAGTGGCGCGCGACGGCATCGATGGTGGTGGCGGCGAGGCCGGTCGCGGCCATCAGCGCATAGGCGCTTTCGAGGATGGCGTTGGTGGTCTCGATCGAGCGCGGTCGGCCGCGCCGGGGTGCGCTCTCGGCCGTATCACTCGTGCCTTTCGCCATGACCAAGCGGGTCTCCTTGCGGGGAGCCGCCATTGCTGCGGCCGCTCCGCCCCGCATAGCGCAGCTGCGGCGTCCGGCCTAGTGGAATCGCGTGAACTGACCCGGCTAAGCCCGCTGCCGCAAGGCCGCCGGCTCGTCCTGCCGCTTCGACCAGGAGATGTAATAGGCGACCGCCGTCATTGCCGCGAAGCCGGCCAGGCTCACCCCAATCTGCATCACGACCAGATTGGCTCCCGTGATCAGGATCAGATGGCCGGCGAAGGACAGGAAGACGCCGACGCAGAACACGGCAAGCCACTCCTCACCGCATTTGATCACCATCTGAAGCGGCTTCAATTGCAGGCCAGGATGGTCGGCCGGAATGAGATGCGTCGCCAGGAAGGCGAGCGCGAGGAAGTGGATCACGCGATAGGGCGCGAGGTTTTCCTTGTCGGTCGGCGAGATGTTGTTGAGCACGATATCCGGCAGGTAGGCCGACAGCGCCGGCGAATGGCGCATCAGCGTGATGCCCATCGCGAACACGAGATAGGCGCCCGCAAGCACCCGCAGCCAGCGCATGCCGTGAAGCGCGCGGCCGGACGCGCCGGTCACGGCGAACCAGCCGCCCAGCACCATCAGCATCTGCCAGCAGAACGGATTGAAGGTCCATTCCTGGTCCGGATAGGTCCGGAAGCCCCACTCGAACCAGCGTGCCGCGAAATAGAACGCGATGGACAGCGCCAGCGTCAGGTTTGGCCGTCGCAACAGCCCCCACAGCGCCAGCGGAAAGAACGCCATCAGCGGGATCATCAATTGCAGCAGATCGAGGTTCAGCGGCTCTTCCTGGAGCACGAGGCCGCGGACCAGGATGCGCAGCGGATGTTCGAGTATCCCGGAGATGTTGTAGTCACTGATGATCTCCGGTGCCATCGATTGCGAGGCGACATAGGCGATGGTGTCGATATAGATCACGAACAGCACGACATAGGCGGCGTACAGCCGCCAGACGCGGCGGAAGATGCGCGTCGCCGCGACGACATAGCCGCGCTCCAGCGACATCTTGCCGTGGATGACGGCGACGCCATAGCCCACCACGAACACGAACAGATCAGCAGCGCCGCTGAAGCCGAAGTTTCGCAGCGTCAGCAGGTTGACGACATTGTTCGGGATGTGGTCGACGAAGATCGACCAGTTGGCGATGCCGAGCGTCAAATAGAGCCTGGCGTCGTGATGGAATGCAGCGAGGTTCGCTTTGACGGACGGTTTCATCTCGGAAAATGGCTTTTGGAATCAGGGCGCTGCTTTTAGCGGCAACCACCTGCCTATCCGAGTAGCGTTTGCGTGAATAGGGACGGATTTACTGCGGCTGATGAAAAATTGCGCAAACTCCGCCGTCGAATTTCAACGAGCCTGCTCTTCCGGTCGGCGGCGCAACTTTCTTAACGCGGTCTCATCGCTACTCGGCCGGTTCGGCCGAAGCCTCATCCGATGTGCCGGCGCGGCTTGCCATGATCCCGAGCGCGACGCCGCCGATCGCCAGGATCGGCAGCAGCCGTTTGACGCCGACCGCGCGGACGATCTGGAGTGCTGTGGCGAGCAGCATGGGGTCGGCGAGCATGCTTTGTGCCGTCGACTTGGCGGCACGCTCGGCGGCGATCCGGGCGCGCTTCCGCATCTCCCGCTTGTAGCCCCAATAGCTCCCCGCCGCAGTGAGCGTCAGCAGGAAGAAGATGCCGGCGCCGGCGAGGCAGGCCTGCACCGGGCCATATTTCTCCAGGACGGAGATGAAGGCGGCTGCGCAGAGGAAGCATGTGGTGATGAAGAGCGCGAACGCGGCGCCCGCTGCGAGCGACGTCAGACGGACCGTCGTGCCGGTCGAGGCGCTGATGCCGTCGATGATGCGTTGAAACATGGACTTGCTCCTCAAAATCCCCACAAGCCAATCCCGGCGGCGCTGAGGCGCCGCCGTAACCCATCCGGCGTGCGCCTTAACGGCGCCAGACCGCGCCGATCAGGAAGCCGATGCCGAGCGCGATGCCGACGGTCGCGAGCGGCCGCTGCGTGATCGCATCTTCCAGCGTCTCTTCGATCGAGCCGTAAGCGTCTTGCGCCGCGCCCATCATCGCGCTGCCGCGATCCGACATGTCATCGAGCGTCGAATCCATGTTTTCGCGCGCCTGCTTGTAGCCCCGCCGGGCCTGCTTGCCCGTCGCGTTTGCAAACGTGTTGAGCGCGTCGGTGATCTGGTCGGTGAGGGCGGCGATATCGTTTTTCACGGCTGCTACATCCTTCTCAAGGCGTTCTGCGGTGGCTTTTTCGGTCCAGTCTCTCATCCTGGCTTCGCCGTCGGTTATTGACATTACAGGCTCCGAACTGTTGGCGGTGAGATGAGCGGAAAACGTTTCGTTGTGACGGAAGTTCCGTCGTCGAAACCCCTTACCCCTGCGGAAGCTGCGGCGAATCCGCCGGCGCGAGATGCTCCTTCAGGATCAGCGCAACGATCAGGAGCGGCGACGACAGGAATGCGCCCATCGGTCCCCACAGCCAGGTCCAGAACGCGAGAGCGATGAATACGGCGAGCGCGTTCAGCGACAGCCTGCGGCCGATGATGGTCGGCGTGACAAAGTGTCCTTCCAGGAAAGTTACGCCGCCGAAGGCGAGTGCCGTCACCAGGCCGCCGCCGATGGTGGGGAAGGCGACCAGCCCAACCACGGCCAGCACGGCGAACATCGCCACCGGCCCGATGATCGGGATGAAGTTGAGCGCGGCCGCAAGCGCGCCGAGTCCGGCCGCATTTGGCATGCCGGTGATCGCGCAGACGATGCCGGTGGCGATGCCGACGCCGACATTGATGACGGTGACGGTCAGCAGGTAGTTGCCGAGGTGAACTTCGATCTCGTTGAGGATTCGAAGCGTGCGCAGCCGCGCATCGCGATCGCTGAAATTCATGATCATCGCGCGCCGAAGATCGCGCCAGCTCGCGATGAACAGGATCAGGGTGGCGAAGAACAGCAGGAATTCGGCGAAGGTCGGCGACAGGAATTCCAGCGTCGGTTGCACCCAATCGAATTTTGGCAAGGGGACGCTCGGCAGTCCCTCGGAGCCGCCGACCATGGTCTGCAGCTCCTTCCACAGCGCCAGCGGCCGGTCGAAGACATGCGCCTTCTCCTTCAACTGCGCGCCCAGCTCCGGCAGGCGCGAGCTCCACTCCATTGCGGGCACGGTAATCAGCGCGACGACGAACGCGACAACCGTCGTCACCGCGATTACGATCAGCACGGCGCCGAGGGCGCGAGGCACGTGCCGCCGCTCCAGAAAGCTCGCGGCCGGAGACAGCATGGTGCCGGCGACGATGGCCATCACGACCGGGAGGAAGAACGCCTTGGCGGCATAGAGTACCGCGACAATGGCGATCAGGAGCAGGCCGGCGAGGGCAAAGGCGACGAACTCGGTTCGGCGGATCACCGGCGGCAGCTCGCCGTGGCTATCGGGGAGCGGTGTGCCTTCGTTCTTGCCGGGCATCAGACGTTCAGAGGGAAGGACGCGCACAATAGCTCTCCCCGCACGGAGGTGTCCGGGCGCCCGTTGGTGATCGGAAAACGCCGGGGGGCCGTTACGGTTCCATCGCGGCTTCGTGAAGTTAAGCTCGCTTGACTGTGACGTCATTGCCGCAGAGGGCGATGGAACTTGAGTCGGTTCTGCTGCGTTTGTTGGGAAGCCGCATCACTGAAGATGCAGACATTCCACGGGGCAGCACATGACAAAGTTCTCGGAAGCCCATCGCCGCTTCTCGCCGCGCGCCGTCGCCGCTTTTGCCTTTGCGACAGCTTTGCTGACGGTGCCGTTCGCAGCACAGGCCCAGACGCTCGGCTATGCGCCGATGCAGCCGCAGGGGTATCCGCAGGACCAGACCTATTCGCAGGGCTACACAAGCGAGGCGCCGCAGGCCGCCGCCGACGATGCCGCGCTGCCAGATCGGCTGCGCCGGCAGATCGTCAGCTTCGATCGCAACGAGCCGGCCGGCACCATCGTCATCGATACCGCCAACACCTATCTCTACTATGTGCTCGGCCAGGGCCGTGCCATCCGCTACGGTGTCGGCGTTGGCCGTCAGGGCTTTACCTGGGCGGGCGTGCAGAGCATCACCCGCAAGGCGGAATGGCCGGACTGGCATCCGCCGGCCGAGATGATCGCCCGCCAGCCCTATCTGCCGCGCTTCGTCGCCGGCGGCCCCGGCAATCCGCTCGGCGCGCGCGCGATGTATCTCGGCTCCAGCGAATACCGCATCCACGGCACCAACGATCCCACCACGATCGGCAAGTTCGTCTCCTCCGGCTGCATCCGCCTGACCAATGAGGACGTCACCGACCTGTTCAGCCGGGTCAATGTCGGCGCCAAGGTCGTGGTGCTGCCGAAGAACGCGCCCTTGATGGCGCGAGATGGAGACAAGGGGAGTGATTCCTGGCGCAAGCGCCCGGCCGTGACGACGCTGCCTTCGGGGCGGCAGGCGCTGAATATCTCGACGTCGGCTGTGAACTAAGAGTTGAGTGAGATTCACATGGCGAAACGTTCGATCAGCAAACTTGGGCGCAATGCGGCGGCGGTCTTCGCCGTCGCCTCTCTTGGCCTCTCTCTTGGCCTCGCGCTGACCCCGTCGGCGCATGCGGAGGATTTCTTCTCGGCACTGTTCGGCGGCTTCCGTGGGCGGCCCGCTCCGGAGATTCGTATGCCGTTCTCCAACGATGACATGCCGCGCTATGACGCGCCGCGTCAGCGCGCGGCCTATGGCGGGGGCACGGCCTATTGCGTGCGCGGTTGCGACGGCCGCTACTTCCCGGCGCAGGGCGCTGATGCCGAGAGCAAGGCGCAATCCTGCAAGAGCTTCTGCCCGACTTCGGAAACCTCACTGGTGTATGGCAGCAATATCGACAACGCCTCGACCGAGGCCGGAAAATCCTATTCCGATCTGCCTAACGCCTTCCGCTACCGCAACGAGATCGTTGCCGGCTGCACCTGCAACGGCAAGGATTCGACCGGGCTAGCGCCGGTGAAGGCGGAGGACGATCCCACCTTGCGCAAGGGCGACATCGTCGCAGGCAACGACGGCTTGGTAGTCGCCAACCGAAATGCCAACGACCGTCGCGGCATCGCGATGAACTTCTCGCCGCTACCGGAGTCCGTGCGCGCCAAATTCCGCCAGCTGCCGGTGGTGGCGAAGGAGTAGCGCGGCAGCGTGTGTGAAGCGATGCCGGCGCCTCAATCTCCGCCGTCGTCCCGGCGAAGGCCGGGACCCATATCGCGTGATCTATCGAGGGATGGCGGTCTTGGCAGCGAAGAAGGCGTAATCCGCCAAACTTCTCCCTGTGGTTATGGGTCCCGGCCTTCGCCGGGACGACACGGAGGTTGTAGCGCCAGCGTTACGCCGCCCGGATTTTGCCTAAGAAGTCGCTGACCTCGTGGCCGAGCTGGCGGCTCTGGGTCTCCAGCAGCTCGGAGGCGTGCTTCACGTTTTCAGCGGAGGCGGCTGCGGCATCGGCGTCGGCCTTGACGCCGGTGATGTTGTCCGAGACGTTCTTGGTGCCCTGCGCCGCGTATTGTGTGCTGCGGGTGATCTCCTGGGTCGCTGCGCCCTGCTCCTGCACGGCGGCGGCAATTGCGGTGGCGACCTCGTTGACCTCGCCGATGATGCCGCCGATGGTCTGGATCGCATTGATGGCGTCGCCCGCGACCTTCTGGATGTCGGCGATCTGCTCGGAGATCTCCTCGGTCGCCTTCGCCGTCTGGCTCGCCAGCGATTTCACCTCGGAGGCGACCACGGCAAAGCCGCGGCCGGCCTCACCGGCGCGTGCGGCCTCGATCGTGGCGTTGAGCGCGAGCAGATTGGTCTGCTGCGCGATGGTGTTGATGAGGCCGACGACCTCGCCGATGCGGCCTGCGGATTTGGCCAGTCCCTGCACGGTGCCATCGGTCTCGCGCGCCTGGGTGACGGCGCGGCCGGCGATGCCAGCGGCATGCGCGGCCTGCTGGCTGATGTCGTTGATCGAGGCGCTGAGCTCTTCGGCAGCGGCGGCGACACTGTCGACGCTCATCGAGGCATCATTGGACGCCTTGCCGGCGACCTGGACGCGGTCGTTGGTCTGCCGCGACACGGCCGACAGATCGACCGAGGTCTTGCGCATTGCGCCGGAGGCATCGCTCAATTCGCCGAGCGTCTTGCGTACCGCGCCCTCGAACTCTCCGACATAGGCTTCGACTGCGCGCTGGCGTGTGGCGGCGCCGGCATTGCGCTCGCGCTCGTGCTCCTCGATCTCGAGCTTGTCGATGGCTTGCTGCTTGAAGGTCTCCAGCGCGCCGGCGAGAGCGCCGATCTCGTCCTTGCGGTCGAGATAGCCGCTGTCGACGGCAAGATCGCCGCCAGCAACCTTCAGCATGGCGTCGCGGATGGTGTTGAGCGGGTGGATGACGCGGCGGCTGACCAGCATGATTGCGCCGACCGCGAGCCCGATGGCGAGCGCCAACAGCACGAGTTGCACGGTCAGTGCGCGTTGCGCAGCGCCGCGCTGCTCCACTGTGTGGGCTCTCGCAGCATCGAGGGCGCCTTCAGCAACCGCGACCGCGCTTGCCATGCGGCCGACCGTGAGCGGGCTCCACTGGTTCGCCGTCATTTCGGGCTTCTCGCCCTTGACCAGCGCATCCGCGAGGCGGTCGCGCAGAGCCAGATATTGCGGTTCGAAATAGGCAGTCTTGGCGGCGGCCATGGCCGAGGCGAGCGCCGGCGGCAACTGCATGCCCGAGGTCGACAAGTCCAGTGCCTTCCACATCGCGGCGGTGCCGCCGACATATTGGGTATAGGCGTAACGGCCCTCCGCCGTGATTTTGCCGGCGGCAAGCCCGTTGGCGACGATCAGCGAGGCTTCGCCGGCGGTGTTGCGGAGCAGCCAGGCGTTCTGCTTGATCGATAGCAGCTGGTCGATCTCGGCGTCCTGGTGGTTGACGGTGGCGGCCAGCGTGTTCGACAGCTTATCGAGCACGTCGAGCAGGCCTTGCGTCGTGTCCATGTATTCCTTCGGCAGGCCCGCGCGGCGCTGGTCCTTGGGCTTGGCGACCTCCTCCCAGAACTGCTTCTGCTCCTCGATCAGCAACTTGTTGAGGCGCGCAAGCTCCGGCACCATCGTGCCCGATTGCGGGAAGTCCTTGGTCGGCAACAGCTCGAGCGCACGTGCCATCGCCGGCATCTGGGCGTCGCGGAGCGCGCGCAGATACTTTTCGATTTCGGGGTCGAGCGGGTCGGTCGCGTTCAGGAGCCGCGTGGTGGTCGAGCGGTCGGTGCGCAGATTGTGCATCGCCTTGAACAGATCGGCGGAGGCGTCGGCGATATGCGAGATGCGGTTGGTGGTCTTGAGGCGATCCCAGGACTCGTAGGCGGTGAGCGAGAGCGCGATCACCACGCAGATCGATGTGATCGCGATCACCGCCTTCAGGAGCGCGGACACGGTCAGACGATTCAACATCGAAATCCCCCAATTCCCATTCTCAAAGGTCGCAAACGGCGCCCGGCAACATCAGAAAACAGGGGGGCGCGACAGCATCGGCAATTGCATACCGTTCGCGGCTGGCGAGATACGGTTTAGGCATCTGAAACGAAAAGGGTAAAGTTTTAGGCAGCCAGCCTGCTGGTAGAAGTACGCATTTACTAGAAGTTGCAATGGGTTGCCCGAATGGAACCGACGCGAGCAACAGGCGTTAGGATACCGTTAGCAATTTGCCTGAAGGGGGCCCTGCAATGTTGGTCGGCGTACTCGTCACCTTTCTCGTCATCATCCTCGTGCTCTATCTCATCAACATGCTGCCGATGGACGGCCGCGCCAAGCAGATCGCGCGCGTCGTCGTCATCATCATCGGCATCGTGTCTCTGCTGAAATATCTCGCGGTGTTTTAGCGGGCGCGGACGGATCCCCAAACAAAAAAGCCCCGGCGTGAGCCGGGGCTTGCGGTGTTTGTATGACCAGCCTCAGCCCGCCGCCTTCTTAGCCAAGCGCCTTGGCCTCGCGGCGGCGCGCGGTGAGGATGTATTCGGTGTAGCCGTTCGGCTGCTCGCGGCCCTTGAAGATGAGGTCGCTGGCCGCCTTGAAGGCGACGCCGTCGAATGACGGCGCCATCGGCTTGTAGATGGCATCGCCCGCATTCTGCTTGTCGACGACGACGGCCATGCGCTTCAGCGATTCCATCACCTGCGCTTCGGTGATGACGCCCTGGTGCAGCCAGTTGGCGAGATGCTGGCTGGAGATGCGCAAGGTGGCGCGGTCTTCCATCAGGCCGACGTCGTGGATGTCGGGCACCTTGGAGCAGCCGACGCCCTGGTCGATCCAGCGCACGACGTAACCCAGAATGCCCTGGCAGTTGTTGTCGATCTCCTGCTTGACGTCGTCCGGCGCCCAGTTCGACTTCGACACCGGAATGGTGAGGATGTCGGAGAGCTTTGCGCGCGGACCGCCCTTGGTCAGCTCCTGCTGGCGCGCGGTGACGTTGACCTGGTGGTAGTGCAGCGCGTGCAAGGTCGCCGCGGTCGGCGACGGCACCCAGGCGGTGGTGGCGCCGGCCTGCGGATGCGCAAGCTTCTGCACCAGCATGTCCGCCATCTTGTCGGGCGCCGCCCACATGCCCTTGCCGATCTGGGCGTGGCCGGGCAGGCCGTCGATCAGGCCCATGTCGACGTTCCAGTCCTCATAGGCCTTGATCCAGGCCTGCGCCTTCATCTCGTTCTTGCGGATCATCGGACCCGCTTCCATCGAGGTGTGGATCTCGTCGCCGGTGCGGTCGAGGAAGCCGGTGTTGATGAACATGATACGCTTGGAGGCGCGCTGGATGCAGGCCTTGAGGTTGACGGTGGTGCGCCGCTCCTCGTCCATGATGCCGACCTTGAGTGTGTTCTCAGGCAGCGACAGCATCTTCTCGACATGGTCGAAGATCTCGCAGGTCAGCGACACCTCGTCGGGGCCATGCATCTTCGGCTTGACGATATAGGCAGATCCGGTGCGGCTGTTCTTGGTCTTCGAGTTGCCTTTCAAGTCGTGGATGGCAAGAAGCCCCGAGACGGCGGCATCGAGCAGGCCTTCGGGAATTTCCTCGCCCTTCTCGTCCAGCACCGCGTCGGTGAACATGTGGTGACCGCAATTGCGCATCAGCAGCAGGCTACGGCCGTGCAGCTTGACCTCGCCCTTGCCGTCCGGTGTCTTGTAGCTGCGGTCGGTGTTGAGCGAACGGGTCAGCGTCTTGCCACCTTTCTCGAAATCGGCCGACAGCGTGCCGTTCATCAGGCCTAGCGTGTTGCGATAGACCAGCACCTTGTCTTCGGCATCGACGGCGGCAACCGAATCCTCCATGTCGAGGATGGTCGACACGGCAGATTCCATGATCATGTCTGCGACACCGGCCGGATCGTCCTTGCCGATCACGCTGTTGCGGTCGATCTTGACCTCGACATGCAGGCCGTTGTTGCCGAGCAGCACCGCGGAAGGTGCTGCCGCCTCGCCCTGGAAGCCCGCGAACTGCGCGGCGTTCTTCAGCGCGGTGGCATTGCCGCTCTTCAGCTTCACCGCGAGCTGGCCCGCGACCACGCTATAGGCCGTGACGTCGGTGTGGCTGCCGGTCGCGAGCGGCACGGCGGCATCGAGGAACGCCTTGGCCTTGGCAATCACCTTGTCGCCGCGCGCCTTGTTGTAACCCTTGCCGCCCTCGGACGGATCGTGCGGGATGGCGTCGGTGCCATAGAAGGCATCATAGAGCGAGCCCCAGCGCGCATTCGCCGCGTTCAGCGCATAGCGCGCATTGGTCAGGGGCACGACGAGCTGTGGGCCGCAGATCTTGCCGATCTCCTCGTCCACATTGATGGTCTCGACCTTCTGCGTCGCAGGTTCAGGGACGAGATAGCCGATCTCCTTCAGGAAGGCTGTATAGACATTGAGGTCGAACGCCTTGCCCTTGTTGGCGCGGTGCCAGTCGTCGATCTTGGCCTGGAGCGTGTCACGGACGGCGAGCAGCGCGCGGTTCTTCGGCCCCAGCTCCTTGATGATGGCGGCAAGCCCGGCCCAGAACGCATCCGGCGCGATCCCCGTTTTCGGGGCCGCTTCCTTGGCGATGAAATCGAACAGGACGGGGGCGATTTTCAGTCCGTGGGCATCGACGCGTTTCATGGTGGTCTTTCTTGTTGGAAATGGCTGTTTTTGGCTGCTTTTGACCCGACAGCAGCAAAATGCGCCCACAGGGAGCGGCTTTCGGGGCCTTATTAGCCCCAAAATCGGGGCGGTGAGAAGGCCCCTAAAGGTCTGTCAAAATGTCAAGGCGAGGTGGGGACCTGGCTCGTTCGCACGATCGAGCCCGGCTCGGCGCCACGCGCTCAACTGTGCTCCCTCCCCCCTTGCGGGGGAGGGCGGGGGAGAGGGGTAGCCCAGGAAGAGGTGTGTATGAATTCGACGGAGCGGAATGCTGTTGTCGATGGAGAGAGTCCCCGTGTGGACCCCTCTCCCTAGCCCTCCCCCGCAAGGGGGGAGGGAACGCACCACATGTGTGGTGGCTGTGCGCCAACCAACGAGAGTGCCCTCAAATATTCGCCGCGAGGTCCACGACCTCGTCGAACAGTACGCCGGTCGCCTTCAGCATCTGCTCGATGTCGTCCGCCGCATCTGCGACGGTCCGCGTCGACGTATCGATCACGAGCTCGGCCGCCTCCGGCTTCTCGTAGTCGTTGCCGATGCCTGTGAAAGAGGCAAGCGCACCGGCGCGGGCCTTTTTGTAGTGGCCCTTGGGATCGCGCTCCTCGCAGATGTCGGCCGGCGTTGCGACATGGATCTCGCGGAATGCGGTATCCGCGATGCGGCGCGCGGTGGCGCGGTCCTCGCGGGCGGGCGAGACCGCGGCGACGATCGCGATGTGGCCGTTGCGGGCGAGATGCGTCGCGACTTCCGCGAGGCGGCGGATGTTCTCGCTGCGATCATGCGCGGTGAAGCCGAGGTCGCTGTTGAGCCCCGCGCGCACCGTGTCGCCGTCGAGCAGGATCGGCGAGCCGCCATTGGTGAACAGCCGCCGTTCCAAAGCCTTGGCCAGCGTCGACTTGCCGGAGGCCGGCAGGCCTGTGAGCCAGACCACCGCGCCATTGTGCTGGTAGCGCGCGGAGCGCTCGTCGGGACGAAGCGCCGATTCCACCGGCACGATGTCGACCGGCACGGCACGCTGGCCTGCATCGACCGACAGCACCAGACCACCGCCGGCGATGCGCCCGGACACCTCGATGACGAGGCGGCCGGTGCGCGGATTGTCGGTGTAGGGATCGGTCGCGATCGGATTGGACAGAGAGATATCGATCTCGCCGACATGGTTGCGGCCGATCGCCTTGTTCTCGATGCTCGAGAGTTCGCCGGGGTCGACGGCCTTCTCGATCGCAACGACGGTGGCGCGGCTTTCCTTCGGCCCGCAGCGCACCAGCAGCTGGTCGCCCTGGGCGAGCGGCTTGTCGTGCAGCCAGAAGATGCGCGCGCGCAGCCGCCGCGTCTCGCGCGGGGCGGCATTGGCATGCGCGATGATGTCGCCGCGCTCGATGAAGAGCTCGCGGTCGAGTGTGATGCCGACCGAGCGGCCCGCGCCTTGACGGCCCGCGACCGGCGTCACCGGCCAGCTCTCGACCGTCTTGATCTTGGCGATCTTGCCGGCGGGCATGATCACGATCTCATCGCCGGCAATCAGGCTGCCGGATTCGATGCGGCCCGCGACGATGCGGCGGTCGTCGAATTTGTAGATCGCCTGCACCGGCAGCCGCAGCGCCAGCGCTTCGAGCGGACGCGCCGGCTCGAGGGCGTCGAGCGCCTCGACCACGGTCGGGCCCTTGTACCAGCCGATCCGGTCGGTGCGCTCGGCGACGCCGTCGCCGTCGCGGGCGGAGATCGGGATCACGGCCGTGGGCGTCACGCCGAGGCCTTGCAGATGCGCCGAAATCTCATTGCTGATCGCCTTGAAACGATCGGCCGAGAAATCAACGCGGTCCATCTTGTTGACGACAACAGCGACCTGCTTCACGCCGAGCAGATGCAGGAGATAGCCGTGCCGCCGGGTCTGGTCGCGCACGCCTTCGAGCGCGTCGATGATCAGCACCGCGCCGTCGGCCTGGGAAGCGCCGGTGATCATGTTGCGCAGGAATTCGGCGTGGCCGGGCGCGTCGATCAGCACGATGTCGCGTGAATTGGTACGGAAGCGGATCTGCGTGGTGTCGATGGTGATGCCCTGGTCGCGCTCGGTCTGGAGCGCGTCGAGCAGGAATGACCATTCGAACGGCATGCCGCGCCGCGCGCTGACTGCCTTCAGCATCTCGATCTTGCCGTCGGGCAGGCTGCCGGTCTCGTGCAAGAGGCGGCCGACCAGGGTCGACTTGCCGTGGTCGACATGGCCGACGATGACGATCCGCACTTGCGGTCGCGTCGTGCCATTTGGCATCGAATTGGTGCCGTTCGGGATCGCAGGCGAAGCGGGGGTGACGATCATGTTCATAGCCGCGGTGCGTCCTAAGGTCAGAGATAGCCGGCGACGCGCAGGCGCTCGAAGGCGTCCTCGGTCTCGTGGTCGAGCGCGCGGCCGGCGCGCTCCGGCACCTTGGTCTGCTCGAGCTCGATCAGGATCTCGTCGATGTTCGACGCGGTCGAATTCACCGGGTTGGTGATGTCCTGATCGCCCAGCGAGCGGTAGCGCTTGCCGTTCTGGGACAGATAGAGCGGGATGATCGGGATGTTCTCGCGCTTGGTGTAGGCCCAGATGTCGGCCTCGGTCCAATGCAGGATCGGGTGGATGCGCAAATGCGCGCCTTGCGGCGGCGACGCATTGAAATGATCCCAGAACTCCGGCGGCTGGTCGCGTACGTCCCAATTGCCTTCCAGGCCACGCGGCGAGAACACGCGCTCCTTGGCGCGGGTGGCTTCTTCGTCGCGGCGGATGCCGGCGATCAGGCCGTCAAAGCCGTATTTGCCGAGTGCCATCTTGAGCCCTTCGGTCTTGCGCGCGGCGGAACGGGCGGCCGGCGGCAGCGTTGGGTCGACGGCATCGATCGGCGGGCAGGGCTCGACGCGGAGATCGAGTTCCCACTCCTTGCCGTAATGATCGCGGAAGCGATACATCTCGGGAAACTTCTTGCCGGTGTCGACATGGAGAGCCGGGAATGGCAGGCGGCCGAAGAACGCTTTCCGCGCCAGCCAGATCATGACGTTGGAGTCCTTGCCGAGCGACCACAACAGGGCGATCTTCTTCAGGCGGCCGAAGGCTTCGCGGAAGATATAGATGCTCTGCGCCTCCAGCTGGTCGAGATGGTCCATGCTCGGGGCGGTCGGCTCGACCGAAATATGCCGGGAAACGGGAGTCGCGGAGCCCAGTCGATCTGCGCCGGAATCAGTGCTGAGAAGATGCATCTCTGCCACTTTGCGTTTGGAGGCGAAAATTCTATAGTTGCGGTGCAGAAGAGAAGAAAAAATTTTCTCTTTGCGCACTCAGAACGACACATATATAGAAAATAATTCCAGTCAACCCCGGATGTGGGGGAAGCGAGTGTCGCATGCGGTTCTTGCCGGTGTTCCTCGATCTCAAGGCCGGTCCGGTGGTCCTCATCGGCGCGGGCGAGCTTTTGCGCGCCAAATTGCGCGTGCTCGCCGCGGCCGGCGCGCGCATTCGCGTGCATGCGATCGACGGCAATCATGATCTGGGCGTCAGCTCCGAGGATGCAGCGCGCATAGACATCGCGGCTGGCGATCCGCTCACCGCCGATCTTGCCGGCGTCATCGCGATCGTCTGCGCGGGTGCGGGCGATGTCGGCGTGGCGATGTCGGTCCGCGCCAAGGCGCTGGGCCTGCCCGTCAACGTCATGGACGATCTCGACCATTCCAGCTTCATCTTTCCCGCGATCGTCGATCGCGGCGATGTCGTGGTCGCGGTCGGCACCGGCGGAACGTCGCCGGTGGTGGCGCGGCGCGTGCGCGAGAAGATCGAGGCGCTGCTGCCGGCACGCATTGGCGAGCTCGCCGAGTTCATCGGCGGCTTCCGCAAATCCATCAATGAGCGCATCGCCGAGTTTCCGCTGCGCCGTCGCTTCTGGGAGCGCGTGATCGACGGGCCGATCGGCGCCTCCGTGCTCGCCGGCCGCAAAGGCGAGGCGGACGCGACGCTCAAGGCTATTTCCGATCCGTCCGCGTTCGCGCGTGCCGACAAGCCGGAAGGCTCCGTCGCGCTGGTCGGCGCCGGCCCCGGCGATCCCGATCTTCTCACCATCAAGGCGCTGCGCGCGTTGCAGGATGCCGATGTCGTCTTCCATGACGAACTGGTTTCACCTGAAATCCTCGACCGCATTCGCCGCGACACCACGCGCGTTCCGGTCGGCCGCCGTATCGGCAAGCCCGGCATCGGCCAGGACGCCATCAACAAACGGATGATCGAGGCGGCGCAATCCGGCCAGCGCGTGGTGCGGCTGAAGGGCGGTGATCCCTTCGTGTTCGGTCGCGGTGGCGAGGAGGTCGAAGCCCTGCGCGCGGCCGGAATCGCCTATTCCATCATTCCCGGCATCACCGCCGGGCTCGGCGGCGCCGCCGATTTCGAGGTGCCGCTCACCTACCGTCATGAAGCGACCCGCATCACCTTCCTCACCGCGCACAAGGCGCGCGATGCCGAAACGGTGGATTGGTCGACGCTGACCGATACCAAAATGACCGTCGTGGTCTACATGGGCCTGACAGCTGCGCCCGCTATCCGCGCCGGCCTGTTCGCAGCCGGCCGCTCGCCGGAAACGCCGGTCGGCGTGTTTGCCCGCGTGACGCGGCCCGATGCGCAAGGCGCGATCGGCACGCTGCGCGACCTGCCCGAGCTCGTGCGGCGGACCAATGGCGGTCCCGCCATCCTCATCATCGGCGACGTGGTCCGGCATGCCGGTTCGCTTCGCCGCGAAACCCCCAAACAAATCATCTCTGACCTGTTGGATGCTGCCGAATGACCTCTCCTCTGCAACAGAAACTCAAAATCGCCGGTTCCTCCGTGGTGACCGCCAACCGCACCTGGGATGGTGTCGTCGTCTACCGCACCGCTGCCAAGGGCTGGTCGGCTGACCTCGCGGACGCCGCGATCGTGCGAAACTCCGATGAGGCGAAAGCGTTGCTCGCCGAGGCCGTGGCCGATGACGTCGGTGCGATTGGTCCCTATATCGCTCCGGTCCAGATCGGTGAGGATGGCAAGATCGTGCCCGGAAATCTGCGCGAGCAGATCCGCCGCGATGGTGTGACAATCGACTTGCCGGTTTAACCGCGGGTCGAGCTCTAAGGCATTTAATCATGTACGCTTACGACGAAATCGATCGCACGCTGGTCAACGAGCGCGTCTCGGAATTCCGCGACCAGGTGCAACGCCGTCTCTCGGGCGAGTTGACCGAGGACGAATTCAAGATGCTGCGCTTGCAGAACGGGGTCTATCTGCAACTGCACGCCTATATGTTCCGCGTCGCGATTCCCTATGGAACGCTGGCGTCGAACCAGTTGCGGCAGTTGGCCCATGTCGCGCGCAAATATGACCGCGGCTACGGCCATTTCACCACGCGCCAGAACATCCAGTTCAACTGGATCAAGCTTTCGGACCTGCCGGATGCGCTGGCCGATCTCGCCGAGGTCGGCATCCACGCGATGCAGACCTCCGGCAATAACATGCGCAACGTCACCTCGGACCAGTGGGCTGGTGTCGCGCCCGGCGAGATCGAGGATCCGCGCATCTGGTCGGAGCTGATCCGTCAGCACACCACGCTGCATCCGGAATTCTCGTTCCTGCCGCGCAAGTTCAAGATCGCGATCACCGCATCGGACCACGATCGCGCCGCGATCAAGGTTCACGATATCGGCCTGCGTCTGATCAAGAACGAGAAGGGCGAGACCGGCTTCGAGGTTCTAGTCGGCGGCGGCCTCGGCCGCACCCCGTTCATCGGCAAGACCATCAAGCACTTCGTCCATGGCCGCGATCTCCTGAGCTATATCGAGGCCATCCTGCGCGTCTATAACCAGTACGGACGCCGCGACAATATCTACAAGGCGCGCATCAAGATCCTGGTGCACGAGCTCGGCATCGAGAAGTTCTCCCGCGAGGTCGAGGAGGAGTGGCAGCATATCCGCAACTCCTCGCTTCAGATCGACGACGAGGTGATCGAGGACATCCGCTCGCGCTTCATCTATCCGGCCTATGAGAAGCTGCCGCACATGCCGGACGAGTTGCGGCAAGCTGCGGCCGATCCCGACTTCGAGGTGTGGCGCAAGAATTCGGTGACCTCGCACAAGAATCCGGGCTACTCCATCGTCACGATCTCGCTGAAGCCGATCGGCGCGCCTCCGGGCGATGCCACCGCCGAGCAGATGGATGCGCTCGCCGATCTCGCCGACAAATATTCCTTCGGCGAAATCCGCGTCGGTCATGAGCAGAATTTGGCTCTGCCGCATGTCGCGAAGCGCGACCTGCCGGCGCTGTGGAAGGCGCTCGACAAGCTTGGCCTCGCGACGCCGAACGTCAATCTGATCACCGACATCATCGCCTGCCCGGGGCTCGATTATTGCTCGCTGGCCAACGCGCGCTCGATCCCGATCGCGCAAGAGCTGACGCGGCGCTTTGCCAACCACGAGCTGGCCAATCTGATCGGCCGGCTGCACATCAACATCTCCGGCTGCATCAACGCCTGCGGCCATCACCATGTCGGTCATATCGGCATTCTCGGCGTCGAGAAGAACGGCGAGGAGGTCTACCAGATCACCATCGGCGGCCGTGCCGACGAGAATGCCGCGCTTGGCAATCTGATCGGTCCCGGTGTCAAGTTCGACGAGGTCGCCGACGTCGTCGAGGACATCGTGGAAGCCTATCTGGCGCTGCGCGAGCGGCCGGAGGAGCTGTTCGTCGACACGGTGAAGCGCCTCGGTGTCGAACCCTTCAAGGAGCGCGTCTATGCCACTCGTTAACGGCGGAAAGATCGTCGCGGACGGCTTCGTCAAGCTTGCCGTCGACACGCAGCTGCCCGAGGGCGGCGACATCCTGGTGCCGGCCGAGCGCTTCCTGAGCGATGCGGACGCGTTGCTGAAGCGCGGCGGCAAGATCGGCGTGATCTGGCCGAATAATCGCGATATCGCCGAGCTCGTGCCCTATCTCGGCAAGATCGCCGTCGTCGCGCTGGTGTTCCCAAGCTTCCGCGACGGCCGCGCCTACAGCCAGGCGCGATTGCTGCGCGAGCGCTACAACTATCGCGGTGAGCTGCGTGCCACCGGCCAGGTGTTGCGCGACCAGTTCGTGTTCATGCTGCGCGCCGGCTTCGATTCCTTCGAGGTCAAGAAGCAGGCCGATGCGGAAGCCTTCATGCAGACGGCGAAGCGCTATTCGGTGTTCTACCAGCCGACCGGTGACGGCCGGATCACGGCGCTGCACCGGCGCATGCAGTTGCGTCACTCCGAAGGTGTCGGCACGTGAACGCAATTGCGCCTCAGGCTTCGTCGGTATCCGTCTCTGCGCTGCCATTAGCGGAGGAGCTCGATCGCGCGTTGCGCGATGCATCGCCCGCGGAGGTTATCGCCGCGGCCCTGAAGGCGGTGGGTCGCGAGAAGCTTGCACTGGTGTCGTCGTTCGGCACGGAATCGGCGACGCTGCTCAAGGTGATGGCGGATGTCGACCCGGCGATTCCTGTGATCTTCCTCGATACCGGCTGGTTGTTCGAGGAGACGCTGGCCTATCGCGACACGCTGATCGCGGCGCTGGGATTAAAGGATGTCCGTTCGATCAAGCCCGCGGAAGAGACGCTGTCGCGCGAGGATGCCGACCGCGACCTCTGGTTCTCCGATCCTGATGCCTGCTGTCGCATCCGCAAGGTGGAACCGCTGGCGCATGCACTGAAGCCGTTTTCGGCCTGGATCAACGGGCGCAAGCGCTTCCAGGGCAACGCGCGCGCCGACATTCCGGTGGTCGAGGACGACGGCGCGCGGCTGAAGTTCAATCCCTTTGCCAACGTCTCGCGCGAGGAGCTCGAGGCGATTTTCGTCCGCGCCAAATTGCCGCGTCATCCACTCACAGAGTCCGGTTTTCTGTCGGTTGGGTGTATGCCTTGCACGAGCAGAACGACTGAGGGCGAGGACGAACGCGCCGGTCGCTGGCGCGGTCGCGCCAAGACAGAATGCGGCATCCACACGATGAAGATTCCGTAGCACAGTCAGGCTGCAGCGCCGCGAACAAGAAAATCCGGTTCCGTTGACTTAAGAGCGTTTCGCCCCGAGTTATGCCCGCATGCCATCGATGACGCCGATGTCGTCGAGGTAAATGGAGATGGACATGATCCGCCGTATCGTTCCGCTCGCGGCTGGCCTGCTCGTGACAGGCTTCTTGGCAAGCTCGGCTCTCGCCGCTGACATCAATCTGTTGAACGTGTCGTATGATCCGACGCGCGAGCTCTACGCCGACTTCAACAAGTCGTTCGCGGCCGCCTATCAGAAGGAAACCGGCAAGAGCGTCGAGATCAAGCAGTCGCATGGCGGTAGCGGATCGCAGGCGCGTAGCGTGATCGACGGATTGCAGGCGGATGTGGTGACGCTCGCGCTCGCCTATGACATCGACGCCATCGCGGGCAAGGGCCTCACTGCGGCGGATTGGCAAAAGCGCCTGCCGCAGAATTCATCGCCCTATACGTCGACCATCGTGTTCCTGGTGCGCAAGGGCAATCCGAAGGGCATCAAGGACTGGGACGATCTGCTCAAGTCGGGCGTCGCCGTGATCACGCCCAACCCGAAGACCTCGGGTGGCGCGCGCTGGAATTATCTCGCGGCCTGGGGTTTTGCGCAGAAGAAGTACGGCTCGGTCGACAAGGCCAAGGATTTCATCGGCAAGCTCTACCAGCAGGTACCGGTGCTCGACACCGGTGCGCGCGGCGCGACCGTGACCTTCGTCGAGCGCGGCGTCGGCGACGTGCTGCTCGCCTGGGAGAACGAGGCGTATCTCGCACTGAAGGAGTTCGGTCCCGAAAAATTCGAGATCGTTGCGCCGCCGCAATCGATCCTCGCCGAGCCGCCGGTCGCGATCGTCGACAAGGTTGCCGATAAAAAAGGCACCCGCAACGTCGCCGATGCCTATCTCCAGTATTGGTACACCAAGGAAGGTCAGGAGATCGCCGCGCGCAATTTCTACCGTCCGCGTGATGCCGAGATCGCTAAAAAGTATGAAAACTCCTTCGCAAAGGTCGAGCTGTTCACGATCGACGATGTGTTCGGCGGCTGGACCAAGGCGCAGAAGGAACATTTTGCCGACGGCGGCGTCTTTGATCAGATCTACAAAAACTGATCGGGCGCTGTCGCTTTAGCAGGGGGCCTGGTGAGCGCAATCGCAGTACGACGCCGGACATTGCCGGGCTTCGGTCTCACGATGGGACTGACGCTGTCCTGGCTGTCCGTGATCATCCTGATCCCGCTCGCCGGCCTCTTTCTGAAGTCCTTTGAGCTGAGCCCCGAGCAGTTCTGGGCCATCCTCTCCAGCCGCCGCACGCTGAATGCATTGCGTGTCTCGTTCGGACTCGCTTTTGCCGCGGCCTGCGTCAATCTGGTGATGGGCAGCATCATCGTCTGGGCGCTGGTGCGCTACCGCTTCCCCGGCCGGCGGCTGTTCGATGCCATTGTCGACGTGCCGTTCGCGCTGCCGACGGCGGTGGCCGGTGTCGCTCTGACCTCGCTGTTCGCCGAGAAGGGTTGGCTGGGCGCGCCACTTGCGGCGCTCGGCATCAAGGTGGCGTTCACGCCGCTCGGCATCTTCGTCGCCATGATCTTCATAGGCATCCCCTTCGTGGTCCGCACCGTGCAGCCGGTGCTCCAGGATCTCGATCCCGAGATTGAGGAAGCCGCGGGCAGTCTTGGCGCCAGCCGCTGGCAGACCATCATTCGCGTGATCCTGCCGTCGCTCGCGCCTGCGTTGCTCACCGGGCTCGCGCTCGCCTTCGCGCGTGCGGTCGGCGAATACGGCTCGGTGATCTTCATCGCCGGCAATCTGCCGAACGTCTCCGAGATCGCGCCGCTCCTGATCGTGATCCGGCTGTCCGAATTCCGCTATGCTGATGCGACCGCCATCGCGGTCGTCATGCTCGTTGTCTCCTTCGTCATCATCTTTGCCGTGAACCGGTTGCAGCGCTGGGCGCAAAACCGGATTCCGGCGCGTTGAGGTCGAGACGATGACGATGCAAATCGCCGATACGGTCTCGCTTTCCCCGCCCGATGCGAAGGCACGCGCGCATGCGGCAGCTGCGCGCAACAACCTCCGCACCGAGCCCAAAGCGGTGCGCATCGTCATCATCACGCTGGCGATTCTGTTCCTCTCTGTCTTCGTCGTTCTGCCGCTCGTGGTGGTGTTCGCGCAAGCCTTCTCGAAGGGCATCGTCGCCTATCTCGCCGCGCTCGCCGAGCCGGAGGCACTTTCGGCGATCCGGCTGACACTGGTCGTCGCCGCAATCTCGGTCGGTCTCAACCTCATCTTCGGCCTGGTCGCGTCCTGGGCGATTGCAAAATTCGAGTTCAAGGGCAAGACGTTCCTGATCACACTGATCGACCTGCCGTTCTCGGTGAGCCCGGTGATCTCAGGACTCGTCTTCGTGCTGCTGTTCGGCGCGCAGGGCTATTTCGGCGGCTGGCTGCGCGATCATGACATCCAGATCCTGTTCGCGGTGCCCGGCATTGCGCTTGCAACCACCTTCATCACCTTCCCCTTCGTGGCGCGCGCGCTGATCCCCTTGATGCAGGAGCAGGGCACGCAGGAAGAGGAAGCCGCGATCTCGCTCGGCGCCTCCGGCTTGCAGACCTTCTTCCGCGTCACGCTGCCCAACATCAAATGGGGCGTGCTCTACGGTGTGCTGCTTTGCAATGCCCGCGCGATGGGCGAGTTCGGCGCGGTGTCGGTCGTCTCCGGCCACATCCGCGGCGAGACCAACACCATGCCGCTGCTGGTCGAGATCCTCTATAACGAATACCAGTTCGTCGCGGCTTTCGCGATCGCCTCGCTGCTGGCGATGCTGGCGCTGATCACGCTGATCGCAAAAACCGTTCTCGAAAGTCATCTGGACGAAGGACACGACGCCCGTGACCATTGAAGTCAGGAATCTCGTCAAGAAATTCGGGAGCTTTGCTGCGCTGGACGGTGTCGACCTCAAGGTCGACAACGGCGAATTGCTGGCGCTGCTCGGCCCATCCGGCTCGGGCAAGACCACGCTGCTGCGCATCATCGCGGGGCTCGATTGGCCCGACTCCGGTGAAGTCGCCTTCAACGGCGAAGACGCGCTGGCGCAGGGCGCGCGCGAGCGTCACGTCGGCTTCGTGTTCCAGCACTACGCACTGTTCCGCCACATGACGGTGTTCGAGAACATCGCCTTCGGCCTGCGCGTGCAGCCGCGTGCGATCCGCAAGGACGAGGCGACCATCCGTGTGCGCGTGAAGGAGCTGCTCGATCTCGTGCAGCTCGACTGGCTCGCCGACCGCTATCCGAGCCAGCTCTCCGGTGGCCAGCGCCAGCGTATTGCGCTGGCCCGTGCGCTTGCGATCGAGCCGCGTATCCTGTTGCTCGACGAGCCCTTCGGCGCTCTCGATGCCAAGGTACGCAAGGAGCTGCGCAAATGGCTGCGCTCGCTGCATCACGAGATCAACGTCACCTCGATCTTCGTCACCCATGACCAGGAGGAGGCGCTGGAAGTCGCCAACCGCGTCGTGGTGATGGACAAGGGCAAGATCGAGCAGATCGGTTCGCCCAATGACGTCTATGAGAGCCCGGCGACAGCTTTCGTGCACGGCTTCATCGGCGAATCCATCGAGCTGCCGGTCCAGGTCGAAGGCGGCGTGGTCCGGCTTGGCGATCGACCGCTCACCCTGATCGCGGACGGCCTTGCGCCTGGCGCGTCAAAACTGTTCGTACGACGACATGACATGCTGATCGGCCCGCCCGGCAGCGGCGCCTTTGAGGGCGCCGTGCAGCATGTGCGGAATTTCGGTCCCGTGCAGCGGGCCGAAATTGCCTTGCTCGGCGGCGAAACCATCGAGATCGACGCACCGCGCGACAAGGAACTCCGGGCCGGCGACACGATCGGGCTAAATCCCCGGCGCTACCGGATATTTGCGGGCGCCTGAGCCGCGACGACAGCTCGAATTTTCTGCAAAATTCACCTTTCAGCCACGGTTGGTATGCAACAACGGCCCCTCATTGGGGGCCTGATTCATGCGCGCCGCGGCCGCAATTCTCTTCCTTTTGCTGCTCGCCGGTTGTGCAGGCAACGAAGCGCCGGTTCAGCAGCCGTCCATGTATGCCGATATGTCCGTGCCGGGCTCCAAGCTCGATGCGCAGGCTGCGGCGATCATGATCTCGCAGTACCGCCAGAACAACGGCCTCGGCATCGTCGCCATCGATCCCGACCTGATGCGGCTTGCGGAATCGCAGTCCCAGGCCATGGCGGCGGCCAACAAAATGGACCATGACGTCCGCGCGCCCTTGGCCAAGCGCCTCAGTGCCGGCAACTATCCCGCGACCGTGGCGGTCGAGAACGTCTCGGCCGGCTATCATACGCTGGCGGAAGCATTTTCCGGCTGGCGCGATTCGCCGCCTCATCGGGCCAACATGCTCAAGAGCGGTGTCACAAAATTGGGCATAGCGGCGGGCTATGCTCCGGGCACCAAGTACAAGGTGTTCTGGACCATGATCCTGGCGTCGACGGACCCCCGATAAGCCAGACTTGATCCCGGGATGCATTGACGCCGCGGCGAACTGTCGCCACGGTCGCTCGCCATCTGCTATTGTTCCCGCATGATTGATCATAACAGCCCGGAATCCGCCAGCGTCCCCGCGAATGCGCAACGTGTCCTGGTGTTACAGGGCGGCGGCGCGCTCGGCTCCTATCAGGCCGGGGGCTATCAGGCCCTGTGCGGCTATGGCTTCGAGCCCGAATGGGTCGCCGGCATCTCGATCGGTGCGGTCAACGCCGCCATCATCGCCGGCAATGAGGGCCACACCCGCGTCAAGCGGCTCAAGGAATTCTGGGAGATGGTCTCGGCGCCGGTGCCGTGGAAGCCGTTCGGCAAGAGCGACCACAGCCGCGAGCTGTTCAACTCCACCAGCGCCGCGCTGATCGCGACCTTCGGCGTGCCGGGCTTCTTCGTCCCGCGCGTCCCGCCCGCGCCGATGTGGCCGCCGGGCCATCCCCAGGCGGAGAGCTATTACGACACCGCACCCCTGAAGAAGACGTTGGAGCGGTTGGTCGATTTCGACCGCATCAACGATCTCAAGACGCGCCTGTCGGTCGGCGCCGTCGGCGTCACCTCGGGCAATTTCAAATATTTCGACAATTACGAGTTCAAGAAACTCGGCAAGAAGATCGGCCCCGAGCACATCATGGCCTCCGGCGCGCTGCCGCCCGGCTTTCCGTCCGTGCTCATCGACGGCGAGCACTATTGGGACGGCGGCATCGCTTCCAACACGCCGCTCGACTTCGTGCTCGATGCGGAGATCGATCGCGACCTCCTGATCTTCCAGGTCGACCTGTTCAGCGCCCGCGGCGATTTCCCGACCTCTCTGCTCGAGGCCGCCGAGCGCGAGAAGGACATCCGCTTTTCCAGCCGCACGCGGATGAACACCGACAAGAACAAGCAGATCCACAACGCCCGCAGGGCGGTGCGCGACCTGATCGGCAAATTGCCGGATTATCTGAAGAACGATCCGTCCGTCGAATACCTGGCGAAAGCGTCGCGCGAAAGCACCGTCACGGTGGTGCACCTGATCTATCGCAGCAAGAACTATGAATCCTCGTCCAAGGACTACGACTTCTCGCATGTCGCCATGGTCGAGCATTGGGAAAGCGGCGTGCGCGACGTGCATTTGTCGATGCGCCACAAGGACTGGCTCGAGCGGCCGCAGTCGGACGAGACCATGGTGACCTACGATCTCACGGGGGACGTCACCGCGCCCCCGCCAAAAAGGAGCGAATAACATGGGTAGTTTGTCAGGCAAGAACGCCGTCGTGACCGGTTCGACCAGCGGCATCGGGCTCGCCTATGCGCGGGCCTTCGCCGCCGCCGGCGCCAATGTCGTTATCAACGGCTTCGGCTCGCCCGAGGACATCGAGAAGGAGCGCGCCAAGATCGAATCCGACTTCGGCGTGAAGGCGGTCTACTCGCCTGCCGACATGACCAAGCCTGCCGAGATCGCCGGGATGATCGCACTCGGTGAGAAGTCGTTCGGCTCGGTCGACATCCTCGTCAACAATGCCGGCATCCAGTTCGTCTCGCCGATCGAGGAATTCCCGCCCGAGAAGTGGGACCAGATCATCGCGATCAATCTGTCCTCGGCCTTCCATGCCATCCGCGCCGCCGTTCCCGGCATGAAGAAGAAGGGCTGGGGCCGCATCATCAACACGGCGTCGGCGCACTCGCTGGTCGCCTCGCCCTTCAAGTCGGCCTATGTGTCGGCCAAGCATGGCATCGCTGGCCTGACCAAGACCGTGGCGCTGGAAGTCGCGACCAACAAGATCACCTGCAACTGCATCAGCCCCGGCTATGTCTGGACGCCGCTGGTCGAGAAGCAGATCCCCGACACGATGAAGGCCCGCAGTCTCACGCGCGAGCAGGTCATCAACGACGTGCTGCTCGATGCGCAGCCGACCAAGGAGTTCGTCACCTCCGAGCAGGTCGCAGCACTTGCGCTGTTCCTGTGCGGCGACGACGCCGCGCAGATCACCGGCTCCAACCTCTCGATCGATGGCGGCTGGACCGCGGAGTAGGGCCTCGGACCGTAGGGTGGGCAAAGGCGCGCGAGCGCCGTGCCCACCATCCTTCTCTGATCGAGGAGACGCGGTGGGCACGCTTCGCTTTGCCCACCCTACAAGACGGCGCCACGCTCCGTTCAATGACTCCAGGCCAGCGCCGTCACGATCGCGGATGACAGGTTCAATTCCGTGAACATGATCCTGCCGGCGACCACGAACAGGACGCTAGCGAGCGCGAAGCGCAAGACTGTTTCCGGCACGCGCGTCGCGCTGTAGCTGCCGAGAACGATGCCGGGCAGCGAACCGAGCAGCAAAACGCCCATCAGGTGCCAGTCGACCGAGCCGAGCATCCAGTGCCCGGTGCCGGCCACCAGCGTCAGCGGCACCGCATGCGCGATGTCGGAGCCGACGATGGTCGCCATCGGCAGGCGCGGATAGAGCAGCAGCAGCACCGTCACGCCGACCGCACCAGCGCCGACGGACGAGATCGAGACCAGGACGCCAAGCACGATTCCGGTGACGACGGTCGCGATTGCCGTGGTGCGCGCGTCGACCTGTTCCAGGCGCCGGCGATAGCGCTCCATGAGCGACTTGCGGAAGATCAGCGATGTCGCCGTCAGCATCAACGCAAAGCACAGCACCAGATTGACCAGATTGCGCTCGGAATCGGCTCTGAGGTCGAGCTTCCACAGCACGAGCAGCGTGAGCGCACTTGCGGGGATGCTGCCGCAGGCGAGCCGCAGCACGGCCGGCCAGTGTACGCTGCGCGACCAGCCATGCACGACGCTGCCGCCGGTCTTGGTTGCGGCCGCATAGAGCAGGTCGGTTCCGACAGCGGTGGAGGGATGGATGCCGAACAGCAGGATCAGCAGCGGCGTCATCAGCGAGCCGCCTCCCACGCCGGTCATCCCGACAAGCAGGCCGACGCCGAATCCCGAGGCGACGTAGAGTGGATCAATCATGGTCTGGGGAATCTTAGGTTTATCTCGTCAGCAGGGCAATATGACGTAGAATAAACTTTCACAGAGAGGCAACTGCTTCGGGCGAATAAGAAAAATCGTGCCTGGATCGAGGAATAGGCAGTCATTTTGCCCCATTAGCTAGTGTCTTGCGAAATGGACGTTGCGTGGGGGAAAGGCGAGGGGACGGACGAGTACGGTCTGACTACTTGCCAAACGCTAGCACGTGCAGCCCAAGGCGCTGCCGCACGATCCAGAACAGCAGCACCGTCTCGAAGGTCAGCGAAATCGAGGTCGCGGCCGCGGCGCCATGGCCGCCGAAGCGCGGCACCAGCGCGATGCAGAGCACGAGGTTCATCACGAAGGCCAGCGCATAGGCCAGTGCGCAGATCTTCTGCTGGCCGAGCATGTTGAGCAGCCGCTCGACCGGGCCGATCGCGGCGCGCACCACCAGGCCAATCGCGGCGACGAACATGATGTCGTAGCCGATCACGAATTGCGGTCCGAACAGCCACAGCAGCGGCTTGCCGAGCCCGAGCAGCACGGCGGTCGCCGCCAGCGACGGCCAGAACGTCCAGTTGATGGCGTGCGCCACGTAGGCCGACAGGCGCGCCTTGTCGCCGAGCGCATTGTATTCGGCAAAGCGATGCGCCGTCGTCGCCGACATCGCGTAGTGAATGAAGGACACCAGCGCCAGCGTCTTCACCACCGCAAAATAGACGCCGACCTCGTCTGAGGGGCGAAATTGCTGGAGCACCAGCACATCGGTGTAGGACAGCAGCAGGTAAAAACTCTCGACCAGCAGGATCGGCAGCGAGACGGCGAGCCAGCCGCCGATGTCGTAGGCCTTGGGACCGGGCGCGATGTGGTCGGCGAGCTTGCGGTTCAGCACCACCATCTGCCCGGTCATCGCGATCCACACCGCACCTAGGCTCGCGACCATCGCAGCGACCGCGCCGAGATGATAGCCGAGCAGGAAGGCAGACGCCGTGATGCCCATGATCAGCGCCTGGCGAATGATGAATTGCGGCATCAGGCCGAGCTGCATCCAGTCATGCGAGCGTGCGATGCCGTCCTGGGTGTTGGCGACAACGAAGGCCGGCAACGTCATGCAGCCGATATAGAGCGGCAGCACCTCGGCCGGATCGATCCAGGGCGAGAGCAGTTTGACGATACCGGCAAGCGCAAGCGACACCAGCGTGGACACTGCGAAGGTCAGCCAGCGGCTGCCGGAGAGAAAGCCGCGCAGCAGCGCATGCTCGCCGCTGGTGCGGTACTCCGGAATGATTTTTTGTGCGGAGGCCGAGATGCCGAAATCCATCATGCTGCCGAGCAGCAGCACCCAAGTCCAGACGTAGACATAGATGCCGTAGTCGGACGTGCCCATCCAGCGCGCGAGCAGGACCTGCGCGACATAGGCGAGGCCCGCACTGATCACGCGGATGACGAAGATGGTGCCGGCCAGCCGCCGCGTCAGCGACGCTTCGCTTGAGCCGCCCGTCAATTTGGCCCGCAGCCGTGCGATCAGGCCGGCCGGTCCGGTCGAGGCAGGTTCTGCATCCATCACGGCCAATTCGAAGAATCCCCAGGCGTCCCGCATGCTGCGGCAGCCATGTGCGGTATCCCTGGGAATTAGCAACCATTCGTTAAGATTCGGTTGGGTGGAGCTTGCTCTGGCCCCCCTGTCGTCCTGGCGAACGCCAGGACCCATTACCCCAGGGAGAAGTTGCTGCGCGAGCTGGTCACCACGAGTCTTCGTCCAACCACTTTCGGTGGCAATGGGTCCTGGCTTTCGCCAGGACGACCATCACTCCAAATTCGTATTGAACTCGTACGACTTCTCCGGTCCGACCAGCGTGAACTTCAGCGCTGCGCCGTCGGGCTTGGCGCCTGGCGGCAGCCCGTCGAGCTCGAAGGAGAAGCGTTTCACCCCTGGCGGGCTGTGCTCGACTGGCGCTGGGATCGGCAGTGACCAGTCGGGCGTCGGTCCTTCCACGAACAGATTGACGTTGCCTTTGTCCGGCGCAACCACATCGACCACCACGTACTTGGCGCCGTCGCGCTTGACGTCGCGGATGGTCAGCGGATTGGGGTCGCCGATCGTGGCGGGCTTGGGTACGGTGTCGAGCGCCGCGAACAGCGCGCCGTCCTCGGTCGAGGCGACGCTGTTGAAGCCAAGCTCGGCGCTGGCCTCGACGGGAATGCAGAGCTTTTCGCACACTGCGTAATTGATCTCGGCGCGTAGCGTGACCGGCTTGTCGGCCGTCTTCGGAACGATGCGGAGCGGCAGCACGATCTGGTCGTGATAGCCGATCGAATGGCCGCCCGCGCCGTCGTCGAACTTCAGCGGCGCCGGCCACATGATCGTCACCGCCTCGACATTATCCGACTTCGAGAAGTCGAATCGCGGTGGAACGCCGGAATCGCCGGGGCTGCGCCAGTAGGTCTTCCAACCCGGCTGGATCTGGAAGGCGATACCGCCGAGCAGGACCGCACCGCTGCGCGACCCCGCCAGCAGCCGCACCGCGGAATGTCCGTCGCGCTGCCATGGCGAGGCGTCGTCGGCGCGCGCCGCAAGCGCCAGCGACGACGCGAGCAAGGTTGTTGCGACGCCCATCGCCGCACGCAGGGGAACTATGCTGAGCATGGCACGTCTTTACAGGGTCACTCCGGGGCAAACCATTGAATTGCTTGTGATGGATGCACTTGAATCAGCTCTCTGCAAGCCTTGATTTGACAGCGGCCGAGCCCGACATCAGGATAGGAATGGAAACCGGAGTGCTTTACCGATGGCTCCTACTGGCAAAAGGACTGGCGACAGCACCCGGGTCGCGGGCTCGGCGTTTCCCAGTTCGGCCGGGTATCTCGACGGCCGGCTCCTGATCGCGATGCCTGTGATGGGCGATTCCCGCTTCGAGCGCTCGGTGATCTATCTCTGCGCCCATTCGGCGGAGGGGGCGATGGGCATCATCGTCAACCATCCGGCCGGCAGCATCGATTTCCCCGAGCTCCTGGTGCAGCTCGGGATCATCAAGAAGGGTGAGCAGATCAAGCTGCCGGAGAACGCCGAAAGCATGAAGGTGCTGCGCGGCGGCCCGGTCGATACCGGCCGCGGCTTCGTGCTGCATTCCAGCGATTTCTACATCGACAACGCGACGCTGCGGATCGACGACGGCGTCTGCCTCACCGCGACCGTGGACATCCTGCGCGCGATCGCCAAGGGCTCCGGACCCAAGCACGCCATCCTCGCACTCGGCTATGCCGGCTGGGCGCCGGGCCAGCTCGAGACCGAGATCCAGAGCAATGGCTGGCTGCATTGCGACGCGGATGCGGATCTGATCTTCGGCGATGACGTCGACGAAAAGTATGGACGCGCCCTGCGCAAGATCGGCATCGATCCCGGTATGCTGTCGAACGAGGCCGGGCACGCGTAGCCTCATTCTCCGCTGTCATGCTCCGGCTTGACCGGGGCATCCAGTACGCCGCGGCCGATCGATTCAATCACAAACGTCTCGGAGTACTGGATCGCCCGGTCAAGCCGGGCGATGACCACCTCCGACGGTGGATGACGCGCTACTCCGCCGCCTGCTGCTGCACCGTCGGCTCGGTCCCCGCCACCGTCGCACGCCGCATGTCGCGGGGCTGGGACTGGTCGTAGCGGCGGACGCGGTGCATGGTCTGGCGGTTGTCCCACATCACGAGGTCATGCAGCTTCCATTTGTGGACGTAGACGAACTCTGCTTGCGTTGCGTGCTCGTTGAGGTCCCGCAGCAACAGGCGCCCCTCAGGCACGCTCATGCTGACGATCTTGCCGGCGTGTGATGAGAGATACAGCGACTTGCGGCGATGGACGGGATGGGTCCGCACCAGCCGTTGCAGCACCGGCTTGAACATCGCCTTCTCGTCGTCGGTATATTCGGTGAAGCCAAGCGAACCGCGCGAATACATCAGCGAGTGTTCGCAGACGAGTTCTTCGAGCTCCGCCTTGGTCTCGTCGTCGAGCGCGTCATAGGCTGCGCGCATGTCGGCGAATTCGGTGTTGCCGCCCTTCGGGTTCACCACGCGGGCCGAGAGCAGTGAGAATTTTGCAGGGATCGGACGGAACGAACTGTCGGAGTGCCAGAGGCAGTTGCCGAGATTGAACAGATGCGTGCGGCTGTCCTTGGCCAGCGGCTTGCCGTCCTTGCCGAGATTGGAGACGTCGTTGAGGCCGGACTGGAGCCGGTAGTCCTGCGCCTTGGTCACGGTGCCGCCGCGCGCGTCCTCGCGTTGGCCGAAATTGAGCGCGAAGGCCATCTGCTGCTCGTCGTTGATGTCCTGGTCGTGAAAGACGAGCACCGCGTATTTGTCCATGGCGGACTCGACCTCGCGCGCCTCGCTCTCGGTAAGAGGCTTTCGCAGATCGAGGCCGGAAACCTCGCCGGCAAAATGCGTCTGAAGCTGCCGGATGGCGATCGTCATGGCGTTTCTCCGCGGACCGCGAGCGGTTGGCCCGCTCTGTTGGCGAAAAAGCTACTCCCGCATCCGGCGTTGTCAACGCTGGCTGCGCATAGCAGCCCGTAGCCGGATGGAGCGCAGCGTAATCCGGGGCTCTCACTCCACGGAAAAACCTCCCCGGATTGCGCTTCGCTCCATCCGGGCTACACCTCTCTCACGCGTTGCGCGCCATCAGGCCGCCATCGACCGGGATCACCGCGCCGGTCAGGAACGATGCCGCCGGCAGGCACAGGCTCAGCGTCATATGCGCGACCTCCTCGGGATCGCCGTAGCGGCCGAGTGCGGTGCGGCGCTTGGCGTAGATGGTCTTGTGCTCTTCCGAGATGCGGTCGGTGATGGCGGTGCGGATCGGGCCCGGGCAGATGCAGTTGACGGTGATGCCTTCGCGGCCAAGCTCCACAGCCAGCGAGCGGGTGAGGCTCGCCACGCCACCCTTCGCCGCCGAATAAGGGCTGTGCAGAGCGGTGGCGCCGAGCGCCTCGGTCGAGGCGATGTTGACGATGCGCGGGCTCTTCGATTTGCGCAGGTGCGGAAGGGCAGCGCGGATGATGCGCGGATGCGCCGTCAGCATCACGGCGATGCCTTTTGCCCAGGCGTCCTCGTACGCCTCGTCGTCGATCGCGACGCGGACGGAGATGCCGGCGTTGTTGACGACCACGTCGAGCCCGCCGAAATGCGTCGCGACGTCATTGACGACGCGCTTGATCTCGCCGACGTCGGCGACGTCGAGCTTCCACGCCTTCGCCGTTCCGCCGCTCGCGGCGATCTCCTTCGCAACGGCCAGCGCGCCCTGCTCGTCGTAATCGGTTGCGGCGACGTTCGCGCCCTCAGCGGCGAACACGCGCGCAGTCGCGCGGCCCATGCCGCTCGCAGCGCCGGTGACGAGAACGGTCAGGCCCTTCACAGACCGGCTGAGCTGCTTGAAGTCGGACATGCGGTTTCCTCGCGGAGTGCTTGTTTTTTGTTATGAGATTGACGAGGCTGGCATCGATCCGCAGACAGGTCAAACAAGCAAAATAAAAGGGAGGCCGCGATGGCAAACGAGCTGGATTTCTCAGGCAAGCAGGTGCTGGTCGTCGGCGGGTCCAGCGGCATCGGCAACGGTATCGCACAGACCTTCCGCGCCAAGGGCGCGCATGTCGCGGTTTGCGGCACGCGTGCTCGGCCTGCGGAATATTCGGCGGAGGAAGGTTCTGATCTGACGGGGCTTGCTTATGTGCAGCTCGATGTCAGCAATGCCGGCGCGATCGAAGCGTTCAAGCCGTCCTTCGACAAGCTCGACGTGCTCGTGTTGGCGCAAGGCGCCGTGCTCTATCGCCGCGGCGAATTCGAGATGAGCGGTTTCCGCAAGGTCGTCGAGGTCAATCTGATGAGCCTGATGGCGTGCGCGACAAGGTTTCATTCCATGTTGCGGGATTCGAAGGGATCACTGATCATGGTGTCGTCGACTGCAGCCTATCACTCCACCATGGGCAACCCCGCCTACAACGCGTCGAAGACTGGGGCGGTCGGCTTGACGCGGACGTTGGGTGAGGCCTGGGCCGAGGATGGCATTCGCGTCAACGGCATCGCGCCCGGCCTCGTCGACACCAAGATGACGAAAGTGACGACCGACAATCCCAAGCGGCTCGAAGGCGCATTGTCGCGCATTCCATTGCGGCGATTGGGCACGCCGGCCGACATGGCGGGCGCGGCGCTGTTCCTGGCATCGCCGCTGTCCTCCTACATCATCGGCCAGACATTGGTCGTTGACGGCGGACTCATTCTGTAGCCCGGATGAGCAAAGCGACATCCGGGACTTTTCATGCACCGTTCCTGGGTATCGCTGCGCTCACCCGGGCTACGCACTCATTCTTTCGGCGATTGGAACTGCGCTGCTCCTGATCGGTTACTCCGGCAGACCCCCGAGGAGGATCATCATGGACAAGGATCGGATTGTTGGATCGGCCAAGGAATTCGCTGGCCGCGCGGAAGGTGCCGTCGGTGATCTTGCTGGCGATGCGCAGACACAGGCGTCAGGCAAGGCGCGCGAAGCTGCCGGTACCGTGCAGAATCTCTACGGCCAGGCCAAGGATGCCGTGCGTGACGCCGGCGAGACCGCGGCCGGCTATGCCAAGGATGCCTACGAGAACCCCAGCGACACTTTGCGCGATGGCTCACAGGCGATTTCGCGGAAGGTGCAGGACAATCCGCTTGGCTCACTCCTGATCGCCGGCGGCATCGGTTTTGCGCTCGCTCTGTTGATGTCGCGTCCCGCACGCCGCCCACCGCCGCGCTGGCGCTATTACGGCTGAGCGACGAACCACGCATCTCTCGTGCCCCGGACGCAATGCGGCGTGAAACGCCGCGTTGCAGAGCCGGGGCCCATTCTTTGTGGGTGTTGGTAGAGCTGGGCCCCGGCTCTGCGGCCGGGACAAGAGATCAGTGGCCTACCGGATCACTTCCGCCGATCGTCCGACATTGCCCGGCGGACGCGGGATCGCGGGATTCGGATTGCGCGGCCCCGGTGCCGGCGCCAACTGTCGCGGCGGTGGCTGCGGAGATCCGAAGCCAAAGAAATCGCGCATTGACGGCGTGGCCTGCGCGGGCTGCTGCGGCACCGCGGGCTTCTTCGGCGTCAGCTTTGGCGGCGCGATCGCTGCGGCCGCACCCGGCGTGCCGGGAGCAGCAGCACCACCATCCGGCGTCGTTGCCGCCATCGGCGTATCGCCCTTGGCCTGCTCGCGCCCGACTTCGCGGCGTGGCCAGGCATAATCATCGGCACGGCCCGCGGGCGCCGCCAGCGGCTCGCCCTTCACCAGCGTCTTCGCGGCGAGCGCATCGACGGCAGCGGGACGCGTGCCCGGTCCGCCCAGCAATTGATCGGTCGAGATCGAGGCCGCAACCAGCGGCACGATCGGGCCTGCCAGCGGCCGTGGCGCGGGCTTGCCGGGCTCGGCGCTGGTGTCGGGCGTCGCCGGCTCGCTCGGCAGCGCGATCGGGCCGGAGCGGCCTGCGAGCAGGCGCGTGATCTCGCGCTCAACATAATGCGCGAGCTTGCGCGCGCCGGG
Organism: Bradyrhizobium sp. LTSP857; assembly: GCF_000938285.1. NCBI lineage: Bacteria > Pseudomonadati > Pseudomonadota > Alphaproteobacteria > Hyphomicrobiales > Nitrobacteraceae > Bradyrhizobium > Bradyrhizobium sp. LTSP857. The sequence continues at coordinate 261,054 of NZ_JYMS01000019.1, forward strand.
CTTGGTGAAATAGACGCCGTCATAGCTGCGGAGCTGACGGATCTGGCCTTCGAAGTCCGGGCCCTTCTGGAGGAAGCGGCCGGCTTCGTCGACAAAGCCGTCCCAGACGTCGACATAGGTGATGCCGGCCTTGGCCGCGCCCTCGCGATAGAGCGAATCCAGGAACAGCATGTCCGCGGTGCCCTTCGGCCCGCGGATCGCAGGCAGGCCGACCCAGAGCACCGGCACGCCCTTGGTCTTGAGGACGGCGGCGAGCTCTTCGATCTTCTTGCTGTAGAGCTCGACCCAGCGGTCGTCGCGGAATTCGTAGAGGCCGTTTGGATTGCGCGCAGTCTTTTCGGGGGCTGCTACCGGCGTGTCGGCGTTGTCGGCATCGTCCTGCGGAAGGTCGGTGTCGGCCGGCTTGTCGTCGGGCTTGGCGGCGGTGTCGGTGCCGTTCGGCTTGGCGTCGCCCGGCTTGCCATCTCCTGGCTTGCCTGGCGGCTTGGCGCGCGCGCCCTTGTCGTTCTTCTTGTCCTTGTCCGAAGCCTTATCCGATGCCTTGTCCGCTTTGTCCGCGACGGGTTCGCGGATCGAGATGCGGTCGTTGAGGCCGAGCATGACGACGATGATTTCGGGCTTCTCGGTTTCCAGGATTCCCTTCGCAGCGGCTGCCCAGTCCGAGGGCTCGCCTTTGGGCTGGTACTTGATCAGGCCGGAGGTGGTCTTGTGCTTGCGGATCACGCCCATGTCGGGCTGCTCGGTGTAGGCGTCTTCCAGGCCGTAGGCGAGCCAGTCCGCCATGGCGTCGCCGATCACCAGCACGTTCTTGTCCGGAATGCCGTCGTGCTTGGTCGGCGCCGGCGCGCGCGAAAAATCCTGGCGCGGGGCCTGCGGCTGTTGCTGCTGGAATGGTGCGAAGAAATCGCCGCCGAACCAGCCACCGTCGCGGCCGCCGCCCCGTTGTTGTGGAGCCTGACGTTGCGGTGGGCCGCCGAAGCCGGGGAAGTTGAAGAACTGCGCCGATGCGGGTCCCGCGATCAGGACCAGGATCGCAAGCGCCGTCCCCAGCGCGATCAACGGGCCGGTCTCGGTCAGTGCCTTCAACAGGGACTTGTGCTTCGACATGCGATCTCGGGCACGCGCAATGGGGTCTGGAAGTAGCTCAATATAATAACGGAATCAGGCCGCAAACGGGCAAATTCTGTTGCAGATTCTTGGGGCAATACACCGGGGATCGGCCAAAATCCCGCTTCAGGGTTACTTTCGGCGCGATTTTACCGCCCGCGCAGCCGTTCCAGCACGTCGGAGGAGGCAAATCCGTCCGCCGGCACCCCGATCGAGGCCTGGAAGCTGCGCAGCGCCTCCCGGGTCTGGCCGCCGAACTGGCCGTCCGGCGTGCCCTTGTAGAAGCCGCGCTGGACCAGCAGCTGCTGGAGTTCCAGCCGCTCGGTGCGGGACAGCTCCCGTTCCTGCCGCGGCCAGGGCTGCACAAAGGGCTGGCCGCCGCGCAGGCGGTCGGCGAAATGGCCGATCGCCATCGCATAGGCCTCAGCCGGATTATATTTCATGATGACCCGGAAGTTCTGCATCATCAGAAAGCCCGGGCCTTGCGCGCCGGCCGGCGCCAGCAGATAGGCGTTCTCCGCCGGATGCGGGAAGGGCTGGTTGGTCGGGCGCTTGAGCCCAAGCTTTTCCCACTGCGCGATCGTCATCGCCTTGGCGCGGTCGGCCAGCATGTAGTTGAAGCCCTGCGGCACCACGACCTCAAAACCCCAGGTCTGGCCGGTCTGCCAGCCGTCCTTCTTCAGATTGTTGGCGGTGGAGGCGATCAGGTCGGTGGGATTGTCGACGACGTCGCGCCGTCCATCGCCATCGCCGTCCACGGCAAAGCGCTTGAACGCGGTCGGCATGAACTGGGTCGGGCCAAACGCGCCGGCCCAGGAGCCGCGCATCTGCTCGGGCCTGAGATCGCCGCGGTTGAGGATTTCCAGCGCGGAGAGGAACTCGTCCTTGAAATAGGCCTGGCGGCGGCCGACGCAGGCAAGCGTCGCGGTCGATTGCAGTACGCTGCGGTCGCCCATCTGCGTCGAATAGTTGGACTCGATGCCCCAGATCGCCGCGATGATATAGCGGTCGACACCATAGGCTTTTTCCGTGGCGTCGAACTGCGCCTTGTATTTGGCGAGGACTTCCTTGCCCTTGGCGAGGCGGTTGTCGTTCACGAGGATGTCGAGATAGTCCCAGATCGACTTGGTGAACTCCGGCTGCGAATCCATCAGGTCCATGATGCGCAGATCAGGCGCGAGCCCTGCGGTGAAGCGCTGAAAATTCTCCTGGGTGATGTTTCGCCGTGCGGCATCAGGCCACATCCCGGCGACGCAATTGTTGAAATTGGACGCCGCCTCGCGGATCGCCGCGGCGGTCATCAGCGGATGGCCGGAGGCGCCGTCCTCGCCGCTCCAAGGCTGAGCGCCGCCGGGACCGGGGGCGGGTTGCGAGGGCGCCGGGCTCGAGCCGGAGAAAATGCCACCGAATAGGTTCGACAGACCATTCTGGGACTGCGCTTGCGCAGCAGGTGGGAACAGCAGGGCGGCCGCAAGCATTGTTGCGCCGGTCCAAGATAAAGCTATCCCTGTCACCAATTGCCTCATGTCCCACCTGTCCGGCCGAAAATCCGCCATCAGGAGGCCTCGTTACGGTTGCCAATATCTTAACAAAGGTGAATTTTTGCTGGTGACCTTTTTCTCAAATTCCCTGGGACGGAGCCCTACAACCGCCTTTGTTGCCGGCTGCAAAACGGCTAGCAAGATGCCATTGCTTCTTTCACGTGCGCCCCAAGGTATTCGATCAATCACATGAAAATCCGCAAAGCCGTATTCCCCGTCGCCGGCCTCGGCACCCGCGTCCTGCCCGCCACCAAGGCGATGCCAAAGGAAATGCTCACCATCGTCGACAAGCCGCTGATCCAGTACGTCTATGACGAGGCGAGGGAAGCCGGCATCGAGCATTTCATCTTCGTCACCGGCCGCAACAAGAATGTCATCGAAGATCATTTCGACCGGATGTTCGAGCTCGACGCGACGCTGGCCGCGCGTGGCAAGAAGGCCGAGCAGGACGTTCTGGCGCAGAACCAGCCCGAAGCCGGCGCCGTCAGCTTCACCCGCCAGCAGGCGCCGCTCGGCCTCGGCCACGCGGTCTGGTGCGCGCGCGACATCGTCGGCAACGAGCCGTTCGCGGTGGTGCTGCCCGACGAGCTCGTGCTCAATTCGCCCGGCTGCCTGAAGCAGATGATCGATACGGCCAACAAGCTCGGCGAAAAATCCAATGTCATCGCGGTCGAGGCGGTGCCCGATCATCTCACCCATCAATACGGCATCTGCGGCGTGGGGAAACGCACCGGCAAGATGTTCGAGGTCGACGGCATGGTCGAGAAGCCGGCCAAGGGCACCGCGCCCTCCAACCTTTCGATCACCGGCCGCTACATTCTCCAGCCGGAAATCTTCAAGATCCTGGAGACCCAGGAGCGCGGCGCCGGCGGTGAGATCCAGCTCACCGACGCCATGATCGGGCTCGCCAAGTCGCAGAAATTCTACGGCGTCGAGTTCGAGGGCGAGCGCCATGATTGCGGCTCCAAGCCCGGCTTCCTCCGCGCCAACATCGCCTACGGCCTGAAGCGGCCGGAACTGCGTGACGGGTTGATCGCGGAGATGAAGAAGTATCTGGGGCAGTAGCCGCCGTCGTCCCGGCGAAGGCCGGGACCCATACCGCGTGATCTATCGATTGCGAGCGGTAGGCGTACCGAACTGCGAGTCTTCGCCAAACCACTCCCTGTGGTTATGGGTCCCGGCCTTCGCCGGGACGACACCTGAGGATTTGGTGTTCACCGCCCAATCGCAGCGCCTCACGCCACCAGCGACAGCCTCGGAAGGTTTGCCACCACGGACTGGTTGCGGCCGCCGGCTTTTGCGGCATAAAGCGCCTTGTCGGCGGCGGCGACCAGGACAGTCCAGTCCAGGCCGGCGGTGGGAACGAGGCTGGCGATGCCGCAGGAGACGGTCGATCCGGCCCCGTCGTCAGACCAGCCCTGTACCTTGCCGCGGATCATCTCGGCGACCTCAAAGGCCTCGGTGACCGAGGTGTTCGGCAGCAGCACGGCGAATTCCTCGCCGCCATAGCGCGCGGCGCAGTCGCCGGCGCGGCGCACCGAATCGGAGATGCAGATGGCGATGCCGACCAGCACCTGGTCGCCGGCCTGATGACCGAACGTGTCGTTGTAGGCCTTGAAATGATCGGCATCGATCATCAGCAGTGCGATCTGCGTCTTCTGGCGCATGGCGCGGCGCCATTCGATATCGATGACATGGTCGAACTTGCGGCGGTTGCGCAGGCCCGTGAGCGCGTCCGTCGTCGCCATCTCCTCGAGCTTGCTTTCGGCGTCGGCGCGGCGGCCGATCTCGCGCGCGAGCAGGATCGCCGACCCCAGCACGAACAGGGCGAGCACCAGGATCACGGCGCCGATGCGAAGCGCCTCCCTCTGCCACAGCGCGAACACCGAGCTGAGCGGCTTTCCGGCCACCACGAACAACGGACTGGTCCCGCTGCTGCGGACATAGAGCCGCGGTGTGCCGTCGATCGGTCCCTGTCCGGCGAACGAGCCGCCCACTTTGAGATTGTCGGACTTCCAGACCGGCTGATCGCCGAGGTTCTTGCCGATGATGTCGAGGTCGAACGGCCGCCGCATCATGATGGTGCGGTCGCGCTTCAGCACGGTGATGGTATCCTCGGGATCGAGGCTCAGCCGCTCGAACAGCTCGTGGAAATAGCTGAAGCGGATCGAGCCGGCGACCACTCCCATGAAGCCGCCGTCGGTATCGCTGATGCGGCGGCTCAGCACGATCGAATAGGCGCCGCGGAACAACATCGGCCGGCTGATGAACAGTCCGATGCCGGGGTTGTCACGATGAACCTTGAAATAGTCCTCTTCGGCGCGGTTCTCCAGCAGGGGATCGAGCGTGGAGGCGTCGATGGTCAGCCTGCCGTCAGCATCGAACACCTGGATGGCGCCGAAATGCCGGGCCGTGGTCGCATGATCGAACAGGATGAGGTGGCGGACCGGCTTCGAGACCGAGGCGATCTCGGGCAGCAGCATGTTGCTGGTGACCGCCTTCAGGGACAGGTCGTAGATCTCGATATTGCGGCTGATGTCGGCTTCGATCGTCGTGGCCAGGTTTTCCAGTGTCTGGCGGGCCAACGCCTCCTCGCCGCGACGCATGTCCAGCATCACGTTGACGCAAACGGCGGAAAAGCCGATCACCGTCACGACGGACGAGATGATCAGCAGCTTCGCCGAAATTCGCCACGGCCGGCGGGCCGTGACTTCGCGCCATCCAGACAGCATCCGTTGCTCCCGACCTTAGTGGATGCGCCTGAAATCTTGCGTAGTGTTTAAGCCGGGACGGCGCTGCCGCAATGAGTTAAGAATTGGTTTCCGCGAGTCCTGCTTTTGAGCAGATCAGGCCGCGGACAAATGGATAGAGGACGGCGGTGAACGACTACGACGCGTTGCGCGATTACCTGATGCGGCACAAGCAGGCGGAATTCGTGCTGAGCTTTGAGCAGATCGAGGAGATCATCGGCGGGGCTCTGCCGCGCGCGGCGAATCGTGCCTCATGGTGGGACACCTCGCGCAGCCCAGATATTCAGATGCCGCAGCGCGAAGCCTGCCTCTCCGCGGGTTTCAAGGCCACGCGGATGCCGGACGGCCAGACCGTGCGGTTCACGAAGCTGAAGAGTGACCGGCGGCGTCCAACGGCAAAGAGCGACTAGCTCGCCGCTTCCAGCCGCACTTCCGTCAGCAGCCGCATCGCGGCGTCCGCGTCCATCGGCTCGCCGAAGGCAAAGCCCTGCGCGTATTCGCAGCCCAGCTGATAGAGCTCGACCGCGTCGGAATCGGTCTCGGCGCCTTCCGCAACCACGTCCATGCCGAGATCATGCGCGAGCGCGATGATCGACTTCAGGATCACCGGGCGGGTGCCGCGATTGGTGGTGCGGACGAAGGACTGGTCGATCTTGATGGTGTCGAACGGGAAGCGCTGGAGATAGGCGAGCGACGAATGGCCGGTGCCGAAATCGTCGAGTGACAGTCCGGTGCCGAGCTCGCGGATCCGCGTCAGCATCTGTGCCGCGTGCTCCGGGTTCTCCATCACCAGCGATTCCGTCAATTCCAGCTTCAGCGTGCCGCGCGCCACCGAGGAGCGCGACAGCACGGTGCGGATGTCGTGGATCAGGTCGTGGCGCAGCAACTGCCGCGAGGAAACGTTGACGCTGGCGAAGATCGGCTCGCGCGAGCGCATCGCGCGCTGCCAGATCGAGAGCTGCTTTGCGGTCTGGTCGAGCACGAACATGCCGAGGTCGATGATCAGGCTGGTCTCTTCGGCGATGGTGATGAATTCCGACGGCGCCATGCGCCCGAGCTTCGGATGATCCCAGCGCACCAGCGCCTCGAAGCCCGCGACCGAACGATCCTCCAGCCGCACGATCGGCTGATACAGGATGGTGAGCTCCTGCCGCTCGATGGCGCGGCGCAGCTCGCTTTCCAGCGTCAGGCGGTCGGTTTTGCGGGCACGCATTGCCGACTTGTAGACGTCGATGCGGTCGCCACCGATGCGCTTGGAATGGTACATCGCAAGCTCGGCGTCCTTGATGATCTCGTCAGTCAGTTGAACTTGCGGATCAGAAAGGGCGAGCCCGATCGAGGCCGTGAGAAAAATCTCGCGGTCGTTGAAGGCGATCGGCGCGCGGATGGTCTTGCGGATGGTCTCGGCGAAGGCGGTGATGCGGGCAGGGTCCTGCTCCGAAAGCAGGATCAGGCCGAACTGGTCGCCGGCGAGCCGCGCCAGCGTGTCCTGCGGCTTCAGGATGCGGGTGAGGCGGCGGGCGAGCGTCAGCAGGATGGAATCGCCGACCGCGATGCCGACGGAATCGTTGACCTGCTTGAAGCGGTCGAGGTCGATCACCATCAGCGTCGGCCGCAGCGTCGGCATGGTCTTGGCGAAGTGCGCGACCGCACCTAACCGGTCCATGAACAGTTTGCGGTTGGGCAGGCCGGTCAGATTGTCATGCACGGAATCGTGCAGCAGGCGCTCCTCGGCGTTGCGCAGCTCAGTGACATCGGTGAGCGTGCCGACCACGCGCGAGACCTCGCCGTCCGAGCCGACCACGGGGCGCGCTTTCAGCGCGAACCACATGAAATGTCCGTCCGGAGTGCGCAGGCGGAAATCCTGCACCAGGCGGCCGCGGCGTTGGTCGAGCACGCTGTCGAGCGCTGCGCGGAAACGGTCCTGGTCGAGCGGGTGCAACACTTCCAGCCACGACGCGGCCGGGCCTTCGAGCGTGCCGCGTTTGAGGCCGAGCAGGGCTTCGGTCTCGGGGCTGGTGAAAACCTTGTCGGCGGAGACGTCCCAGTCCCAGATCAAATCGCCGGAACCGGCCAGCGCCAGCGCGCGCCGCTCGATGTCGGAGACGACGCCGGTGGTGGCGCCGCCGCCGGCAAAGGCGTGTTGCATGACCGTGAAGCCGATCAGCATCACGATCAACACGAGGCCGCCGAGCAGCGCCGGGCCGACGATGTCGTTTGTGACGGAGCCCGCCACCGTCATGCCGGCCGCGACCACCCAGATCACCAGCAGGAACCAGGTCGGGATCAGCAGCACCGCGCGGTCGAAGCCGTGGGTGGAGAGATAGACGATCAGCGCGAAGCCGGCGAAGGCGATCAGCACCAGCGATATGCGCGCGATGCCGGAGGCCACCGCCGGGTCGAACAAAGCGAGCGCCACCAGCGAGCCTAAAAAGGCGAGCCAGCCCACCGTGATGTGCGAATAGCGCACATGCCAGCGGCTGAGATTGAGATAGGCGAACAGGAACACCAGCAGGGTGGCCGCCAGGATCGCTTCACCCGCCGCGCGCCAGATGCGCTCGGCGTTGTTCGACATGTCGAGCACCTTGCCCCAGAAGCCGAAATCGACGCCGATATAGACCAGCACCGCCCAGGCCAGCGCCGCGGCGGCCGGGAACATGATGCTGCCCTTGACGACGAACAGGATGGTCAGCACCAGCGCAAGCAGACCGGAGATTCCGATCACGATGCCCTGGTAGAGCGTGAAGGAGTTGACCTTGTCCTTGTAGGCTTCCGGCTCCCACAGATAGAGCTGCGGCAGCTTGTCGGTACGCAGTTCCGCGACGAAGGTGATGACGGCACCGGGATCGAGCGTGATGCGGAACACGTCGGCGGTCGGGCTCTCCTGCCGCTCCGGCCGGTCGCCGGTCGAGGGCGTGATGGTCGCGATGCGCGACAGCCCGAGGTCGGGCCACAGCAGGCCCGAAGAGACGATGCGGTAATGCGGGGCGACGATCAGGCGGTCGAGCTGGTCGTCGGTGTTGTTGGCGAGCGCGAACACCACCCAGTTCTGGCCGCCTTCGCGGGCGCGCACCTCGATGCGGCGGACGATGCCGTCGGTTCCGGGCGCAGTGGAGACCTGGATGCGGTCGGCGTCGCTGCGCTGGTGCTCGAGCACGCCGGTGAGGTCGATCGCGGGCGCGTCGCCGCGGACGCTGACAGCGTCAAGCGCGCGTGCAGGCGACGCGGCGACAAGAATCATGAGGCCCAGCGCGATGGGCGCGAGGCGCCTGATCAGACGCAAGGTCAATTCTCCGCGTTCGACGCAAACTGTGTGTGCAAGACTGGCACGCAAAGGCGATTTCAGACCGGACCGAAGTGGTTCGGCGCGCAGCGATAGATGCCACGAAAGCGAGGGAAATCAAAGGGTTTCCGCCCAGTCCTGTGGGCCAGCGGCCTAGACCTCCAACACAATTTTGCCAATATGTGCGGAGGTCTCCATGCGCCGGTGTGCGTCGGATGCCTTTTCCAGCGGGAAAGCGCTGTCCATCAGCGGTTTGACGCGGCCTTCGCGCAAAAGCGGCATCACTTTGGCTTCGATCGCGGCCACCATCGCCGCCTTGTCCGCATTACTACGGGGACGCAGCGTCGAGCCGGTATGGGTCAACCGCTTCACCATCACCTTGGCGATGTTGACGGTGACCTTGGGGCCGTTGAGGGTTGCGATCTGCACGATGCGGCCGTCGACCGCGGCGGCGTCATAATTGCGGTCGACATAGTCGCCGGCGACCATGTCGAGGATCAAATTGACGCCGGCCTTGTCGGTCTCTTCCTTGACCACGGCGACGAAGTCTTCGTTCTTGTAGTTGATGGCGCGATCGGCCCCGAGCTTGAGGCAGGCATCGATCTTGTCCTGCGAACCGACGGTGACGAACACCTTCGCGCCGAACGCCTTCGCAAGCTGGATCGCCATGGTGCCGATGCCGGAGGAGCCGCCGTGGATCAGAAGCGTCTCGCCGGCCTTCAGCCCGCCGCGCTCGAACACATTGTGCCAGACCGTCATCAGGGTTTCCGGCAGCGCGCCGGCTTCCTTCATCGACAGCGACGGCGGCACGCTCATGGCCTGGGCGTCCTGCGCGATGCAGTACTGCGCATAGCCGCCGCCGGCGACCAGCGACATCACCTTGTCGCCGATCTTGTGCCGCTTGGCGTTGCTGCCGATGGCCACCACTTCGCCAGCAATCTCAAGTCCCGGCAGGTCGCTGGCGCCGGGCGGCGGCGGATAGGCGCCGGAGCGCTGCGCCACGTCGGGCCGATTGACGCCGGCGGCCTGCACCTTGACCAGGATCTCGTCGGGCCCGGGCTGCGGAATGCTGCGTTGTTCCGGCACCAGCACCTCCGGTCCGCCGGGCTTGGAGATGGCGACCACGGTCATTTGCGCGGGCAGCTTGTCCATGATTTGTCCTTGAGCGAAGGTGCGGGATGGAATGAGGCCTTTGATTAGCCAGCGCGGTCCACGCTGGCAACCACTTCTACGCATGCAGGAGGAACGGCGATGGCGACGGAAGACGACGACCGCCCGCGCAAGAAAATCACCCACGAGATCGGACAGGACCTCTCACTGTTATCGGTCGAGGAACTGACCGAGCGCGTCGCCCTGCTCAAGACCGAAATCGCGAGGCTGGAGGAAGCCACCACCAAAAAGCGCGCCTCGCGCGATGCGGCGAATAGCGTCTTCAAGTCGTAGTCGTCTCACCACAGGTGTCGTCCCGGCGAAGGCCGGGACCCATACCGCGTGATCTGTCTATGGGCTTTGACAGCAGTACCGAACGACGAGTCTTCGTCAAACCACTCTCTGTGGTTATGGGCCCCGGCCTTCGCCGGGGCGACGAGAGCCTTGTTCCGCACGCACTCAGCCAGCGGCCGACATGGCTAACGAACCCTCAAAAAAATCGCTCGTTTACTCCCGATTAAGCTTTCGGGTTTATGACTGGAACTGTCCTCGTTTGGACACCGAGTGGCTCCTGTCCACTCTGTTTGACGCCTCCCTGTTATCAACTTTCAAAGCCGCCGGTTTTCCGGCGGCTCTTTTTTTGGTCCAAAGCGTTTTCGAGCGAAGTGGATACCGGTTCGCGTCAAGAAAACGCGTCAAACGAAGAGCTCACTGCGGTTGAATTCCGAGGAAAGACCCGCGGAAACCATATCCGCGCTTGCCGCTGGACTCCGCGTCCCGCCCGCGCAATGATTTGTTCATCATAAGCTGGCGCAAAGCCGGACCGGTAAACAGTTGCGTAAGGGGCGTTAACCATGGAACGTTTGCAAGCCGAAGGCGCTCTCGTTCAACTCAGCGAGCGGTTCACCAATTCTGCGGCGTTCGGCGTCCTGTTCCGCGAGGGCATGGACCTGGTCGAAGAGACCGCCGCCTATCTCGACGGCGCCGGCCGCACCGAGGCCAAGGCGCTCGACCGCTCCGTCAGCCTCACCTATGCCACCGAAAGCATGCGCCTCACCACCCGCCTGATGCAGCTCGCCTCATGGCTGCTGCTGCATCGCGCGGTCAAGGAAGGCGAGATGACGCTGGGCCAGGCCAACCGCGAGAAGACCAAGGTCAAGCTCTCGGCCGCCGATCCCGGTGCCGCCGACACCATCGAGAAGCTGCCCTCGCAGTTGCAGGACCTGATCCATCGCTCGATGAGCCTCCAGACCCGCGTGCGCCGCCTCGACACCACGATCCACACTCCGCCGGCCGATCATCCCTCGATCGGCAATCCGCTGGTGCCGCACCTCAACGCGCTGAAGGCGGCGTTCGAGCGGTAAGATCCAATCTCTCACCGTCACCCTGAGGTGCTCGCCTCTTCGGCGAGCCTCGAAGGGCGACGGCCCGGCTGCATCTCGGCCGTACATCCTTCGAGGCTCTCCACGCGACGCGTTGCGTCGCATGGCTCGCGCCTCAGGATGACGGGTCTGGTAGTGACGCGGCGGTAGCCCGAAAAACAAAAACGCCCCCGGTTTCCCGGGGGCGTTTTCGTTCGCGGCCGAAACGGCCGGATCAATCCTTCTTGAGGAAGCCCGAAAACTTCTTCTGGAAGCGGGAGACGCGGCCGCCGCGATCCAGCATCTGCGCGTTGCCGCCGGTCCAGGCCGGATGCGACTTCGGGTCGATGTCGAGGTTCAGCGTGTCGCCTTCCTTGCCCCAGGTGGAGCGGGTCAGGTACTCGGTTCCGTCGGTCATCACGACCTTAATCGTATGATAATTCGGATGAATCTCGGCTTTCATGGCAATTCCTAGGGCGACCGGCGCCGCTCGCTTGAGTGATGTCGATGACGGATTTGGCGGCTCTATACCCCACAGGGGACCCTAAAACAAGCCATTGTGGGACAAGCAGAACCGGACGGTCACTTAAGGGACATCCCGGATTTGCCACGACCGGTCCCCCGGCCTATCTGGAGCAGACTTCTCTCTTTTGGTCGGATCTCATGAGCGCAGTAGAACGGCTTGAAACCGGGCCCGCAGAGGCCCCGTCGATCGAAGCCGAACTGATGGAGGCGCCGGCGAAGAGCCGCGCCAAGCTGCGGCCGCTGATGGCGCTCGCGCCCTATGTGGCCCGCTACCGCGGCCGCGCGGCGCTCGCCTTCGTCTCGCTGACGGTCGCCGCACTGACCACGCTGCTGGTCCCGGTCGCGGTGCGCCGGATGATCGATTTCGGCCTGACGCCGGAAGGCATCGCCCTGATCAACAGCTACTTCTCGGTGATGATCGCGGTCGTCGCCGTGCTCGCGCTCGCGAGCGCGTCGCGCTACTACCTCGTGATGACGATCGGCGAGCGCATCGTCGCCGATCTGCGCAGTGACGTCTTCGCGCATCTGCTCTCGCTCTCGCCTTCCTTCTTCGATTCCGCGCGCAGCGGCGAGCTCGTATCGCGGCTCACCGCCGACACGACGCAGATCAAATCCGCGGTCGGCGCTTCCGTGTCGATCGCGCTGCGCAATCTGATGATGTTTTTTGGCGCGGCAGCCATGATGGTGATCACCAGCCCGCGTCTCTCCGGCTTCGTGCTGCTCGCGATCCCGCTGATCGTACTGCCGCTGGTCGCCTTTGGTCGCTGGGTGCGGCGTCTGTCGCGCAATGCGCAGGATACGCTTGCGGATGCTTCCGCCTATGCGGGCGAGCTGGTCGGCGCGATCCGCACGGTGCAGGCCTACACCAGCGAAGGGCTGGCTGCGAAGCGTTTTGGCGGCGAGGTCGAGCAGGCCTATGAGGCGGCGCGCACCTCGACCCAGGCGCGCGCGGTGCTCACCGCCATCATCATCTTCATCGTGTTCGCAAGCGTGGTCGCGATCCTCTGGATCGGCTCGCATGACGTGCTCACCGGCACGATCACGCCGGGCCGGCTCGGCCAGTTCGTGCTCTATGCCGCGTTCGCTGCCGCCGGCCTCGGCCAGCTCAGCGAAGTCTGGGGCGAGGTCTCGGCGGCTTCCGGCGCCGCCGAACGCCTGTTCGAAATCTTGCATGTGCAGCCCGAGATCGCAGCGCCCGCGTCGCCGCGCGCGCTGCCGGTGCCGGCACGTGGCGAGGTCGGGTTTGATCGCGTCAGCTTCTCTTATCCGGCGCGGCCCGACGTCAACGTGCTCGACGCCGTGTCGTTCACGGTGCGCCCCGGTGAGAAGGTCGCGATCGTCGGCCCCTCCGGCGCCGGCAAGAGCACAATCTTCCATCTGCTGCTGCGCTTCTACGATCCGCGTGGCGGCGCGATCTCGCTCGACGGCGTGCCGGTCAGATCGGCCGACCCGCGCGACTTCCGCGCCCGCATTGCGCTGGTGCCGCAGGAATCCAACGTGTTCGCGGCAAGCGCCCGCGAGAACATCCGCTTCGGCCGGCCCGGTGCGACCGATGCCGAGGTCGAGCGTGCGGCCGAGCTCGCGCACGCCGCCGAATTCATCCGCCGCATGCCCGAAGGTTTCGAGACCCCGCTCGGCGAGCGCGGCGTGACGCTCTCAGGCGGCCAGCGCCAGCGCATCGCGATTGCCCGCGCGATCCTGCGCGATGCGCCGCTGCTGCTGTTGGATGAAGCGACCTCCGCGCTCGACGCCGAAAGCGAGACGCTGGTGCAGACCGCACTCGAAGAGCTGATGCGCCACCGCACCACGCTGGTGATCGCGCACCGCCTCGCAACCGTGCTCTCCTGCGACCGCATCCTGGTGATGGACCAGGGCAAGATCGTCGAGCAGGGCACGCATGCCGAGCTCGTGGCGGTGAACGGGCTTTATGCGCGGCTGGCGAGGTTGCAGTTCGAGGGGGCGTGAGGGCGCGTTGGCACGCTGAATGCTCCGGTGTGCATTCGCGTGTCTAGCGTACAGCCGATTTGTGAAGATCGACCAGCTCGGCGAGCGAGTTGACCGTCAGAGACGGATCGGCCGCGGCAGCCAGGGTCGCTCCAGTGCCCTTCTTCCCATGGCGGCGGTTCACCCAAACGGTCGTCAGGTCGATCTGGTTTCCGGGCGCGATATCGTGGTGCTTGCTTTGGGCGACGTGGAGTATTTCTCTCTTCTCGATCCCGTGCCGCGCAGCTTGCTGGATGGCTGCATCGAAATGCGGTTGGCCGGGCTTGTAAGAGCCCACATCTTCCGCCGTGACCGTGAACAGGAACGGCACTTCCAGCATCCTGAGCGTCCCCGCGAGCGAAGAATTGTCGACATTCGAGAGGATGCCGAGCGCGAAGTGCTGGCTGAGATATCGCAGGCTCTCGACGGTGTCCGCGAATGGACGCCAGAACGGCACGGACCGAGCGAACTCGTCCGCACGGGCGGGGTTTTCATCCCAGCCAAACTGTTCCTCGATGTCGCGCCATGAGCGTCGGAGCACTTCGGGATAAAGCAAAGCCGGACGCGTCTGCTGGTGCTTGGCCTGCATGAGAGCGAACGTGCTGACGACGAGATCCGGAGGAACCTGGGACTCCATCTGCAGGAGCCAGGGCTGCACCAGCTTCGATATGGATGTATCCCAGTCGATCAGCGTTCCGTAGCAGTCGAACGTCAGCAGTTTGAATTTGGAGAACGCGAGCATTTACTTTTCTTCCTTGGAAAGCTCTTCCCGATGGAGCTGCGCCTGCACGCGCTTGGTGGAGGCGTCCGTCTGATCGACGATCAAGCGGCAGGCATCTTCGATGTCGCCGTTGCGAATCTTCGAGACGATGAGGAGATGGCTGTCGACCCAGTCGGAGCTGAGGCCGGAATTGGCCCATGCCGGAAGCAGGTACCGATTGATCCCCTGGTACAGGCCGCCAATTTGCGCGAGCAGACGCGGCCGCTCGGCCCGTTTGTAAAGGCTGCGATGAAACTCCCAGTGTAAATTGGCGCGGTCGAGCGGGTCTGACGCCTGGGCGGCCTTGGCCAGAACGGCTTCGGAATATTGCAGGTCGGCAGCGGTGAGCCGTGGCGCCGAGTGACGAAGCGCATGCGGTTCGAGCAGACTGCGCAACTCGGCGATCTCAAGAAAATCTTGCTCCGAGATCGGAGACACGGTCACACCGCGGTTGGGATGCAGCACCGCCAGCCCATCGGCGATCAGCCGCTGAAGCGCTTCCCGCACCGGGGCGACGCTGACGCCAAACCGCGCGGCAACATCATTTTGCTTGAGCTGTGCGCCGCCGGAGATCGTTCCCAGCAGGATCGCGCGGCGCAACTGCTCGGCGATGAGGTCTGACGTGGAGACCCTTACCGCCGAGATGCCTGCGAGGGCGTCGGATAGCGTCATTCTTGACATTCCTGTCGTATCACGTGATCTTAGATTATCGATAATCGAAGATCGATATGAAATCAAGAGGCCATTACAGCCGCGATCGGCCGCGTAAGGAGTTGAAATATGGCGGAAATTTCGGAGATAACGATCATTGCGACCCGCGGGCAGGGCAGCTCGCTCCCCCGGACGGCTCTGGCAGCCACGGTGGGCACCACGATCGAGTGGTACGATTTCCAAGTCTACGGCCTGGCTGCGGCCCTCGTTTTCAATTCGCAGTTCTTCCCGAACTTCGATCCATGGGCCGGCACGCTGCTGTCATTCGCCACTTTCGCCGTCGGCTTTCTCGCGCGTCCGATCGGAGCGATCATCTTTGGGCACATGGGCGATCGCATCGGTCGCAAATCGACGCTTATCGCGACGTTCCTGCTGACCGGGATCGCGACCCTCCTCGTCGGCTGTCTCCCGAACTACCATACGATCGGCATATTTGCGCCCATCCTGCTCGTGTTGCTTCGTCTCATCCAGGGCATTGGCCTCGGCGGCGAATGGGGTGGCGCTGTGCTGGTCATGACCGAAGGCGAGGCGCAAACCCGGCGTGGGCTCCTCGGCAGTCTCCCGCAATTGGGCTCTCCTGCGGGACTAGTGATCGCGACACTGGTCTTTGCCGCAACCACGGCAACCCTGGGCACCGATCAATTTGCCGCGTGGGGCTGGCGACTGCCTTTCCTTTTGAGCATCGTGCTGGTGGTGGTTGGCGCGTTCGCCCGATTCTCGATGCCTGAAAGCCAGGCTTTTTCGAAAGCCAAGCGCACCAACGCGATCGCGGCATTTCCGCTCGCAGAAGCGTTGCGGACCCAGTGGCGTGAGGTGCTGCTCGCAGGTGGGTTGTTCCTCGTGACGAGCGGCGGCTTCTACGTCTATGTGACCTTCATGGTCGCCTACGGCTCGACCAATCTCGGCCTGTCCAGGGAGCTGATGCTCAACGGTGTGCTGACATTCGCAATCGCCGAACTGCTGGTCATTGTCCCGGTGTGCGCGTTTTCCGATCGGATCGGGCGCCGGCCGGTCTTCATGGCGGCCGCGATCTTCACGATACTGTTCGCATTCCCCCTGTTTTGGTTGGTGAACACGAAAGTCACGTCATTGATCTTCCTCGGCATGGCCATCGGCGGAATAGCCAACGGTGTCCTGTTCGGAATCATGGGATCGTTCGGCCCCGAACTCTTCAAGACCAACGTCCGCTACACCGGCGCTTCGCTCGGTTATCAATTGTCAGCCGCACTCGGCGGTGGACTGACGCCTCTGATCGCGACGGCATTGGTCAAATGGGCTGATGGAAATTATTGGCCGGCGCCCGCCTGGCTCGCAAGCCTCGCCTTGGTGAGCCTGATCGCGGCGATTGTTGCACCTGAAACGCGGTCTCGCTCATTGTCCGACGAGGTCGGTTGAACATCGAAGAGAGTGTGCCTGGAAACGGTCGGGCGCACTCTCAGCTTGCGTGTTTTTGAGTGCTGGTCGTGACCGCGCCAGCGGACATCAGTCGCACTTCGGCGAGAGCGCCGGCACGTTCGGCCACGGCCAGTTCTTCCAGCTTCCGCCCGAATCGACACAAGCCGATGTTGACGCCGGCGCTGCCCATTTGGAGACCTTGGGCTCGGCGAAGCGTTGGTCGACATAGGTCGTCGATAAATATCCGGCGACGATGATGCCCAGCAGGACTGTAGAACCCTTGGCGAGGTCGCTCAGCCGCATCGATCGCCTCCATCTGCTTGCCATCGCGGCCACGAATAACAGACGCCGCAGGCTCCCGGCGTGACAAGCGTCACGCCCGCCACGCCATCTTCAGCACCGGCCGGCCCGAGGTCGGGTTCAAATCATCGCCCGCATGCGCAAAGCCGTTGCGCTCGTAGAAGCGGATGGCGCGGGTGTTGTCCTTGTTGACGAGCAGCGTGACGCCTGTGGGTGACAGGCGCTTCGCTTCGTCCACCAATAGCCGCGCTGCATCGGAGCCCCAGTGATCCGGATCGACCACGAGCTGGTCGAGATAGCCTTCGCTATCGATGGTGACGAAGCCGGTCAGTGTGCCGTCCTGTTCGGCGACGACGATCGAGGACTTCGGCACCAGATCCTTGCGCCAGCGTTCGCGCCACCAGTCCAGCCGCGCGGCGAAGTCGATCTGCGGATAGGCCTGTTGCCAGGTGCGATGCCAGAGGTCGATCGCAGCCGCTTCGTCGGCGGCGACGTAAGGGCGGAGGTGGAGCGCGCTCACTACCGCTCCGTCAGCTTGAGCTCGATGCGGCGGTTGCGCTTGTAGGCGTCTTCGGTGTTGGCGCTGTCGAGCGGCTGGAATTCGCCAAAACCGGCGGCGACTAGGCGCTGCGCCGGCACGCCGAGCGTGATGAGATATTGCACCACCGAGATCGCGCGCGCCGCAGACAGGTCCCAATTCGACTTGAAGTTCGCGCCGCTCACCGGCCGCACGTCGGTGTGGCCGTCGACGCGGAGCACCCAGGCGATCTCGGTCGGGATCTTCTTGTCGAGCTCGATCAGCGCGTTCGCGACGGTGTCGAGCTCGGCGCGGCCCTCCGGCAACAGCGTCGCCTGGCCGGTGTCGAAGAATACTTCGGACTGGAACACGAAGCGGTCGCCGACCACGCGGATGTCGGGGCGGTTGCCGAGAATGGCGCGGAGGCGGCCGAAGAATTCGGAGCGATAGCGCGACAATTCCTGCACGCGCTGCGCCAATGCCACGTTGAGACGAGAACCCAGATCGGCGATGCGATTTTGCGATTCCTTGTCGCGCTTCTCGCTAGCGTCGAGTGCCTCTTCGAGTGCTGCCAATTGCCGCCGCAGCGCGCTGATCTGCTGGTTCAGCACCTCGATCTGCGCCAGCGCTCGCGCCGAGACCGACTTCTCGGAGTCGAGCGCCTTGCCGAGCTCGGTGCTCTTGCCCTGCGCGTCATTGCCGGCGGCGGCGAGGCCGTCATAGAGGCCCTTGATGCGATCGCGCTCGCTCTCGGCCGAAGCGAGGCCTGCCTTGAGTGATGAGACCTGGTCGTCGAGCGTGAGCTTGCCGAGCTTTTCCAGCGACAAGAGCTCGTTGAGCTGCGCGATCTTGGCATTGAGCTGCTCCAGCGCCTTGTCCTTGCCGGTGACCTCCTGCGACAGGAAGAACTGCACGACCAAGAACACCGACAGCAGGAACACGATCGACAGCACCAGCGTCGACAGTGCGTCGACGAATCCGGGCCAGTAGTTGAAGCCGGCTTCGCTGCGGCGGCCACGGGCTAGAGCCATTCAAGTGCCTTTGCGTTGTTGTTGTCTGCCCTGGCGTTATGGGAGGTGGCAGACGGCTTCGATGTTGTGTCCGTCCGGATCGAGCACGAAGACTCCGTAGTAGTTTGCATGGTAATGCGGACGCAATCCGGGCGGTCCGTTGTCCTTGCCGCCCGCGGCGATCGCTTCATCGTAGAAGCGCTTCACGGTCGCCCGGTCGGACGCCGCGAAGGCGATATGTGCGCCGGTTTGGGTCGGCTCACGCAGGCCGATCCAGAAGAAGGCTTTCGGACGGATGCCATAGCCGGCGAAGCGCTCACCTTCGGCGTACAGGCGCGTGATCCCCAGCGGCCGCAAGGCATGATCGTAGAATACCTTCGATCTCTCGATATCGGTGATGCCGATGGTGACGTGGTCCAGCATGGCCGTTCTCGATCAGCTAACTCTTTTCCGGCTGGCGCGCGATGCGTTCCAGCAGGCGGCGGATCTCGCGGTTCTGCTCGCCCTGGCCGTCGGCCCATTCGCGGATCATCTGCTGCTCGGTGCGCATGTGCGACACCAGCGCCTGGATCGCTTCGGCGAGACTGGCCATCGACGCGGTGGTGCTGCGGCTGGCGGTGCCTTCCTCGAGCACGAGACGCAGCCGCTCGACCGCCGCCTGGAGCTCGCCGCTCGCAACGCCGCCGCTTGATGCAACGCCCACCTCGCCGCTGCCATATTCGCGCACGGTGGTGGCAAGCCAGTCCTCGAGGTCGGTGTAGAAGCGGTTCTGCGCCTGGCTCGATTGCAAATCGAGGAAGCCGAGGATCAGCGAGCCGGCGAGGCCGAACAGCGAGCTGGAGAACGAGATGCCCATGCCGCCGAGCGGGGCGGCCAGCCCCTCCTTCAGCGTATCGAACAGCGCGCCGGAATCGCCCCCGACCTTGAGCCCGTCGATCACTTTGCCGACCGAACCGACCGTCTCGATCAGGCCCCAGAAGGTGCCGAGCAGGCCGAGAAAGACCAAGAGGCCGGTCATGTAGCGCGAGATGTCGCGGGCCTCGTCCAGGCGGGTTGCGATCGAATCGAGCAGATGCCGCATGGTGGTCTGGGTGATGGTCATCCGCCCGGTGCGCTCGCCGCCCAGGATCATCGCCATCGGTGCCAGCAGTTTCGGGTGCCGGGCCGGCGCCAGGCCGGGATCGGCGATGCGGAAATTGTTGACCCAGGAGACCTCGGGATAGAGCCGGATCACCTGGCGGAACGCCAGGATGATGCCGATGAACATCACGCCGCCGATCAGGGCGTTGAGCCCGGGATTGGCGAAGAAGGCCTGGATGATCTGCTTGTAGAGCACCACACCGACCAGCGCGCACAGCACCAGGAAGACCAGCATCCGCACCAGGAAAACGCTGGGCGAGGATAGTTTTGTGTACTCGGTATCGATGGTGGAGCGGGGCGAGGCGCCTGACGGCATGTCCGGTATCATCCGTTACGAAAGCTTGCTTGCGTCGGCACTATGGCACAGCGCCAGCCCAAAAAAAGCGCCGGATGTGCCGATTTCAGGGCCCGATCGGGAACCCAATCCTGAAACCGCGCTTTGATATCCACGTATTTTGCAAAACTTCGGCATTCCACAGACTTAGCTCGGATTTTTTGCATGGCGATGTTTCTTGGGGGGCTGGCGGCAATCGCGCTCTCGCTCGCGATCCTGATGGCGCTCGCCTGGGGTGTGCAGCAGCACACCGGCAATTCCGGCTGGGTCGATACCATCTGGACCTTTGCGGTGGGGCTGACGGGCGCAGGCGCGGCCCTCTGGCCGCTGGCGGGCGAGGGCCCCAATGCGCGGCAATGGCTGGTCGCTGGCCTCATCGCGCTGTGGTCGATCCGGCTGGGGACGCATATCGCGATCCGCACCAAGGGGATCACCGACGACCCCCGCTTTGCCGCCGAGTGGGGCCTCAACGCGCCGCGGCGGATGTTCATCTTCCTGCAAAACCAGGCCTTGGGCTCTGTGCCGCTGGTGTTTGCGATCTTCGTCGCCGCGCACGTCCCCGAGCCGGCCTTGCGCGTTCAGGACGTCCTCGGTGCGGTGATCCTGCTGATCGGAATCGCGGGCGAGGCGCTGGCGGATGCGCAGTTGCGCCGCTTCCGGCATGACGCCGCCAACAAGGGCCGGGTGTGCGATGTTGGGCTGTGGCGCTGGTCGCGCCATCCGAACTACTTTTTCGAATGGCTGGGCTGGCTCGCCTATCCCGTGATCGGCCTCGCGAGCGGATATCCGTGGGGCTGGGCCAGCCTGCTCGCGCCAATCTTCATGTACTGGATCCTGGTCCACGTCACCGGCATCCCGCCTCTGGAAGCGCAGATGCTGACCTCGCGCGGCGAGCGCTACCGCGCCTATCAATCCCGAACCAGCATGTTCTTTCCCCTGCCACCCAGAGAGGGAATGGCCGCATGAGCGTCGTCTCCACGATCATCGGGACTGCCGAACGCGTGCCGCTGCCGGATATCGTGATCCGCGCCGCGATCCAGCGGCTGTGCTCGCGCACCGCGACCCGCCTCGCCGCGCACGACGCGGCCGACGATGCCGCCTTTGCGGGGCGGATGATGCTGCGGCCAATTGCCGAGCACACCGATGCAGCCAACACCCAGCACTACGAAGTGCCGCAAAACTTCTTCGCGCAAGTGCTCGGTCCCAACCGCAAATATTCGTCCTGCTTCTACAAGACCGATGCGAGCACCCTGCAGGAGGCGGAAGAGGAGGCGCTGCGCCAGACCGCCGAGCATGCCGCTCTCGCCGACGGCCAGACCATCCTCGAGCTCGGCTGCGGCTGGGGCTCGCTGTCGCTGTGGATGGCGCGGCAATTCCCGCATGCGAAGATCACGGCCGTGTCGAACTCGCAGTCGCAGCGCGCCTATATCGAGGAGGAGGCGCGGCTGCGCGGCCTGCTCAATTTGCGCGTCGTCACCGCCGACATGAACGTGTTCGCGCCCGAGGGCCAGTTCGACCGCATCGTCTCGGTCGAGATGTTCGAGCACATGATGAACTGGCGCAAGCTGATGTCGCGCGTGCGCGCATGGCTCGCGCCGGAGGGGCGCGTCTTCATGCACATCTTCACCCATCGCGCCGGCTCCTACGCGTTCGACCGCGCCAACCGCGAGGACTGGATCGCGCAGCACTTCTTCACCGGCGGCGTGATGCCGAGCCATCATCTGGTCCGGCAATACGACGACATCTTCGCGATCGAGAAGGAATGGCGCTGGAGCGGCACGCATTATCAGCGCACCGCCAATGACTGGCTCGCCAATTTCGACGCACATCGCGACACGATCGAGGCGAGCTTGCGCAATGTCTATGGCGAGGACACCGCATTGTGGATGCGCCGCTGGCGCTGGTTCTTCCTCGCGACCGCGGGCCTGTTCGGCTATGCCGACGGAACGGAGTGGGGGGTGAGCCACTACCGGATGAAGGCGGCGGAGTGTCGAGCCTAAGCAGCCTTGCGGGCTCGCGGCTTCGCTGACCTGCGCGGCTTACCGGGCTTTCTGGGTAAGGGACGTGCGGTCAGACCTAAGCCCAGTGCGCGGAACACCCCCAGCATTGTTGAAAACTCCGGATTTCCGGCCTCACCGAGTGCCTTGTACAGCCCTTCGCGGCTCAGCCCTGTAGACTTTGCGATCTCGCTCATGCCGCGGGCACGCGCAATCGTATTCACAGCGTCACGGATGAATGCCGCGTCGCCAGTCTCCAGCGCTGCCGTAATGAATTCAGCTTGTGCTTCCGGCGTATCCAAATATTCCGCCGCATCAAATGGTGTTGTTTTCAGCGCCATTGCACTACTCCAGTTCCGCAAGCATCGCCCGTGCCCGCTTAATGTCCGCCTGTTGCTTTCGCTTGTCGCCACCACAGAGCAGGATGACCGTCACGGTTCCGCGTTGCGCCGCATAGAGACGGTATCCCGGGCCGTAGTCGATTCTAAATTCAGAAAGGCCCGCGCCCAAAGACTTCACGTCGCCAAGCGAGCCGCGTTCGATCAATGCGATTCGGCTTGCAATGCGCGCGACGGCACGGCGGTCGCGTAATCCGGCAAGCCAGCCCCGAAATGCTTCTGTCTGTACAACAGCGACCACGAATGGCACTGTAAACCATAGTTCACATTGAGGCAAGCCTAGGTGAGCGGACATCAAACGTCGTATGCGATAGCACGGTCCGCATGCGGGAGTGGAGAGAGCGCGGCTCAACCGACTTAACCTGAAGCCATTCCGCTCTCAGCATTGCGATGTTCTGTCGCAGCGCGCCGCGATGGAACCCGACTCACAATCCGGTGAGTCCCAAAAAGCGGCCTGAACTCAGCCTGATACCTCGTGTGACATTGAGCCGCCTGCGCAACGCGTTGCGTTGCAGCAAGTCCCTCCTATTTTGATGGCATCAGTCGCGCAAAATTGCCCAGAACGGGCTTGCCGCGACGTGTAATCAGTTTCAACAATTTCGGGGCACCCCATTTCATGTCAGGACTTCGTGCGCGATCGGTTTGCGTTGCTATGATGCTCGCGGCCTTTGCGCCGCTGCTCGGTGCTTGCGACGAATCCAGCTCCGCCGTCTCCGCTGCCCAGTCCACCGATCCGGATGTCAGCATCGTCATCGTCAAGCCGCAGGCCCGCGCCGTGGTGCGTGAGCTGCCGGGCCGGATATCGCCGACGCGCGTCGCCGAAGTCCGCCCTCGCGTGTCCGGCATCGTGGTCGAGCGGCTGTTCCGCCAGGGCAGCGAGGTGAAGGCGGGCGATGCGCTCTACCGCATCGATCCGCGTCCGTTCGAGGTCGAGGTGATGGCCAACGACGCGGCGGTCGCCAAGGCCGAGGCGGCGCTGATGCAGGCCCAGCAGCAGGCGCGCCGCATCGCGACGCTCACCAGCCAGCGTGCCGCGCCCGAAGCCGAGAACGAAAAGACGATCGCTACCGAGCTACAGGCCCGGGCCGAAGTCGAGGGGCGCAAGGCTGATCTCGCTCGCGCAAAACTCAATCTCGACTACGCCACCGTGCGCGCGCCGATCGACGGCGTGGTCGGTGCTGCCCTGGTCAGCGAGGGCGCGCTCGCGGTCCAGAATGAGACCAATCTCGCCACGGTGCAGCAGCTCGATCCGATCTATGCCGACTTCACCCAGTCGGTGACCGAGCTCAACCAGCTCCGCCGCGCCCTCGAGAGCGGCGACCTCGATCGCATCGAGGCCGATGCCGTCAAGGTGCGCCTCGTGCTCGACGACAACACCGTCTATTCGCTCGACGGCAAGCTGCTGTTCTCCGAGGCCAAGGTCGACGCCCACACCGGCCAGGTGACGCTGCGTGGCGAGTTTCCCAACCCCAAGCGTGAACTATTGCCGGGCATGTATGTCCGCGTCCGCCTCGATCAGGGTCTCGACTCCGACGCGATCGCGGTGCCGCAGCAGGCGGTGCAGCGTAATGGCGGCGGCGGCAGCGAGGTGTTCGTCGTCAAGGACGACAACCGCATCGCAGTACAGCCGGTGCGCACCGGCTCGGTGCAGGACGGCATCTGGTTTGTCACCGAGGGCCTGAAGGCGGGCGACAAGGTCGTGGTCGAAGGTTTTCAGAAGTTTGCAGCCGGCGACAAGGTCAAGCCGCAATCCTGGTCGGAAGCCGATGCGACCGCCGACAATCGTCACGCTCAGAAGCTCACGCGGTAACGCATCCATGGCCAGCTTCTTTATCGACAGGCCGATCTTCGCCTGGGTCGTTGCGCTGTTCATCTGTCTGATCGGCGCGATCTCGATCCCGCTGCTGCCGGTCGCGCAATATCCGATCATCGCGCCGCCCTCGATCTCGATCTCGACGAGTTATCCGGGCGCGTCGCCTGAGAACCTCTACAACAGCGTCACCCGGTTGATCGAGGAGGAGCTCAACGGCGCCTCCGGCATCCTCAATTTCGAATCGACCAGCGACTCGCTCGGCCAGGTCGAGATCACGGCTAACTTCGTGCCGGGCACCGACACCAGCGCGGCTTCGGTCGAGGTGCAGAACCGCATCAAGCGCGTCGAAGCGCGCCTGCCGCGCGCGGTGATCCAGCAGGGCATCTTGATCGAGGAAGCCTCCAGCGCGGTGCTCCAGATCATCACGCTGAACTCGACCGACGGCAGCCTCGATGAGGTTGGGCTGGGCGACTTCATGATCCGCAACGTGCTCGGCGAAATCCGCCGCATTCCCGGCGTCGGCCGTGCCACGCTCTATTCGACCGAGCGCAGTCTTCGTGTGTGGGTCGATCCGGCCAAGCTCGTCGGCTATGGGCTCACCGCCGACGACGTCAACAAGGCGATTGCTGCGCAGAACGCGCAGGTCGCCTCCGGCAGCATCGGCGCCGAGCCGTCGACGGGCAGCCAGCGCACCTCAGCACTCGTGCTGGTCAAGGGCCAGTTGTCCTCGCCGGATGAATTCGGCGCCATCATCCTGCGCGCCAATGCCGATGGTTCGACCGTGCGGCTGCGCGACGTCGCGCGCGTCGAGGTTGGCGGCCTCAGCTACCAGTTCAACACCCGCCTGAACGGCAAGCCGACCGCCGGTCTCTCCGTGCTGATGTCGCCGACCGGCAATGCGCTCGCAACCGCGAGCGCGGTCGAGGAGAAGATGAAGGAGCTGTCGCGCTTCTTCCCGGCCAATATCGGCTACGAGATCCCCTACAACATCACCCCCGTGGTCGAGGCCTCGATCAAGAAGGTGCTGACGACACTGTTAGAGGCCGTGGTGCTGGTGTTCGTGGTGATGTTCCTGTTCTTGCAGAACATCCGCTACACCATCATTCCGACCATCGTGGTGCCGGTGGCGCTGTTGGGCGCCTGTACCACGCTGCTGCTCGCCGGCTATTCCATCAACATGCTGTCGATGTTCGGCATGGTGCTGGCGGTCGGCATCCTCGTCGACGACGCCATCGTCGTGGTCGAGAACGTCGAGCGCATCATGGCCGAGGAGGGCCTGCCGCCGAAGGAAGCGACGCGCAAGGCGATGTCGCAGATCACCGGCGCCATCATCGGCATCACCCTGGTGCTGATGGCGGTGTTCGTGCCGATGGCGTTCTTCCCGGGTTCGGTCGGCATCATCTATCGCCAGTTCTCGGTGACCATGGTCGCCGCGATCGGTTTCTCCGCGTTCCTGGCGCTGTCGCTGACGCCGGCGCTGTGCGCGACTTTGCTCAAGCCCGTCACGGCGGGGCACGGCCATGCCAAGAAGGGCGTGTTCGGCTGGTTCAACCGCATGCTCGAAGGCGGCAAGGAAGGTTATTCCCGCACGGTCGGTTTCTCGCTGAAGCGCACCGGACGCTTGATGCTGGTTTATGTGGCGCTGCTCGCGGGCCTGTCCTGGGCGTTCGTCAATCTGCCCGGCGGCTTCCTGCCCGTCGACGACCAGGGCTTCGTCACCACAGACGTGCAGACGCCGTCGGATTCGTCCTATGGCCGCACCGAAGCCGTGATCGAGAAGGTCGAAAAATATCTGGCGCAGCGGCCGGGCGTCGACAACGTCACCTTCCTCACCGGCTTCAGCTTTTCCGGCCAGGGCATGAACACCGCACAGGCCTTCATCACGCTGAAGGACTGGTCGGAGCGCGGGCCGAAGGAGTCGGCGGCTGCTGTTGTCGCCGACATCAACCGCGATTTGTCGTCGTCGATCCGCGACGCCAAGATCTCCGCGCTGCAGCCGCCGCCGATCGACAATCTCGGCAACTCCTCGGGCTTCTCGTTCCGGCTCCAGGACCGTGGTCAGAAGGGCTATCCGGCGCTGATGCGCGCCGCCGACCAGCTGATCGCGGAGGCCAATGCGAGCGCGGTGCTCCAGAAGGTCTATGTCGAGGGCCTGCCCGAGGCGGGCGTGGTCAATCTCGTGATCGACCGCGAGAAGGCCGGTGCGTTCGGCGTCACCTTCGAGGACATCAACAACACGATCTCGACCAATCTCGGCTCGAACTACATCAACGACTTCCCGAACCGCGGCCGCATGCAGCGCGTCGTGGTGCAGGCCGATAGCCGCGATCGCATGAAGACCGAGGACATCCTCAACTACAACGTCAAGAACAGCCATGGCCAGCTCGTGCCGTTCTCGTCGTTCGCCACGATCGAATGGGCGCGCGGCCCGACGCAGATCGCCGGCTTCAACTATTATCCGGCGGTACGCATCTCCGGCGAGGCCAAGCCCGGCTTCACCTCGGGCGACGCCATCGCCGAGATGGAGCGGCTTGCGGGGAAATTGCCGCGCGGCTTCGGCTATGAATGGACCGGCCAATCGCTCCAGGAAAAGCTGTCGGGCTCGCAGGCGCCGTTCCTGCTGGCACTGTCGGTGTTCGTGGTGTTCCTGTGTCTGGCCGCGCTCTATGAGAGCTGGACCATTCCGCTCGCGGTGCTCTTGACCGTGCCGCTCGGCATCGTCGGCGCGGTGGTTGCGGCGATGTTGCGCGGCCTGCCCAACGACGTCTATTTCACCGTCGGCCTCATCACCATCATTGGATTGGCCGCCAAGGACGCGATCCTGATCATCGAGTTCGCAAAGGACCTGCGCAAGGACGGCAAGCCGCTGGTGGATGCCACCATCGAGGCCTGCCGCCTGCGCTTCCGCCCGATCCTGATGACCGGCCTCGCCTTCATCTGCGGCGTCCTGCCTATGGCGATCGCCCACGGCGCCGGCGGCGCCAGCCAGCAATCGCTCGGCACCGTCGTGATGGGCGGCATGATCGCGGTGGTGATTCTGGCGCTGCTGATGGTGCCGGTGTTCTTCGTCTCGGTGCAGCGCGTGCTGGCGGGGGACCGGGAGAAGGCGGCGGAGAAGGAAGGCGAGGCGTATGGGCCGCCAGCGCCGGTGAAGCCATAAACGCGGGCGCACTCCACGCAAGAATCCTTACGAAAGCTTCACGTTCTCTGACGGAACCCAACGCCGGCAAATGTGTTTGCACGCGGGGTTAGGGGTTCCACGGAGAAATCGCAGAAATGCTGAAGAAAATCCTTTCCGCTGCCGCTGTCGGCACCGGCGTGCTGATGATGTCGACCTTTACTGCATCGGCGGCGATCGTATGTCAGGGCCACACCTGCTGGCATACGCACGAAGCGTACGACTTCCCTCACGAAGCGGGTGTCGTCGTTCATGAGGACAATTGGAAGTCGGGACCGCACGAAAAGTTTGCTTTCAAGGAGCACGAGGGCCGAGGCTATTGGCGCGGTCACAAGTGGGTAGCGTGGTAGGTCGCTGATCGACATAAGACCGGAGGCCGCGATTTTGCGGCCTCCATTCCTTTGGTCTCACGCAACGACATTCAGTTCTGGCACGACGTGAGGAAAGCTTCTCCTGCTTCCTCAAAATCCTCAACTCGCCGTGCACGAATTCATTCCCGCATCCAACGTCGCCCGTGACCAGCGCGTCGCCCGGGGCTTTGATGCCGCTGACTGTCCCGCCGCGCCGGCGCGAGCGGCGTAAGATATTGCATGCTGGCCCAGCGCATAGCGCGCGAACTTCGCTGCCGCACAAAAGGCCCGGATGGTAATTCGATCCTCCTGGGTGGTTTGCGCAAAAGATTCAACTTTCGGTGGATTTGATTCCGTGCATAATCGCTCTGGGGAATATTTCAGGGGGCGGTCATGTTGGCGCGAGATTTCGCGAATTGCCGACGCGCAATTGCTGTTGTCCTTTGCGCTTTGATTATCAGCGGATGCGCGATTCATCCGTTGCCGGACGATACGGCTCACATATCGACATACAACATCGTCAGGCAAATCCGCTGCGAGACGCGTCAGGCGGTCATCGAATCTCTTCGCAATTTCCTGTTGGATCCAAAGGACCGGCAGGTCATTTCGGTGCCTGGTGGCCGAACATTTCAGAAGGTCGATGATAATTCCTATGGATACGCTGTGACGACATTTGATGAGTACGAGGTCGATAAAGCTTCGATCGCTAAATTTGATCCGAGAAAACTTACCGGCTTCGCGCGATACGTCGTCGATGTCCTGCTTGCCACCGGCGTTGCCTACAATTTCGACCTGACCGGGTACGAGCAGAACAATATCGATCCTGAAATCAATTTCATCCGTCCGCTGCCCGTCTCGACCCAGGTGCAGTTGGGGCTCAAAGGAAATTTCGATCGATACCGCCAGAATGAGCGGTCGTTCACGATTACCGACAATTTCTACGGTCTGATCAAGAACGTTCCCGAATCCTACTGCACCAACTCCATTGTCGAAGCCAACATCATCTATCCGATCTACGGCAAAGTTGGCGTCCACAAGATGGTCTATGATTTTATGTTGCTGGCCTTCTTCGGAAACCTCACCGGAGACGGAAGTAAAGATTTCATCAGCCTCAGCGCGAGCGCGCCACCTACGATGGTCGACCAGCTCGAATTCCAGACCACGATTGGAGGGTCGGCGACGCCCAAGGTGGTTTTCGCCCCGATCGGGCCGGCGTTCCAGGTCTCCGATGCGACCCTCGGTGTTTCAGCCATGCGAAGGGACACCCATAAGCTCACCATGGGCCTCTACCTCGATAAGGGTGGCGCCAAGGAGGTCAAGAATGTCCGTACTGCCTTGTTCGACGGCTTCTCGGGCTTTCTGATTACGGCGACCGGAGGACGAGCGGAGCTCGGCGCTGCGAGAGCGGTTGAGCAATTCCTGCAACAGAAGATATTCAGGCCGACAATAGTTATTCAACAGTGACGATGGAGGAATAGATGGCCAAGAAAGCAGTCAAGAAGGGCGCGAAGAAGAGCAAGACGGTCGCGCCGGCGACGGTTCATATCCATGCGAAGAGCTTGGAGAGCCTCAAGAAGGCAGCCCGCAAGGCGGGACTTGCAAAAGATTTCAAAAGTGCGATCGGAAAAACCAAGAAGGCGGTATTCGTTCAGGTCAACCGGAACAATTTCGACAAACTCAAGGAGCTCGCCGGGCACGAGAAGCTCGCGACGCCTCACTCGCTATCGAACTGCGATTGCGATCCGAATGATCCGTTTTGCTTCTGCATGTAGTGGAGGACAGGACCCCTACTTCCGCAGCACCTTCACCAATTCCCCGTGCACAAACTCATTCCCGCACACGACGTCACCCGTCACCACTGCGTCGCCCGGGGTGTCGATGTCGCTCACCGTGCCGCCCGCCTCGCGCACCATGATCAGGCCGGCGGCGATGTCCCAGGATTGCAGATTGCGCTCCCAGTAGCCGTCGAGGCGGCCGGCGGCGACGAAGGCGAGGTCGAGGGAGGCGGCGCCGAAGCGGCGGAGGCCTGCGAGGCGGTCCTGGATCGCGGTCATCTCGCGGCGGAATTCCTCGTGGTCGCCGCGGCCGAGATGGGGTAGGCCGCAGGCCACCACGCATTCGTTGAGCTGGCGGCGGCCGGCTACGCGCAGGCGCTGGTCGTTGAGGAAGGCACCCTTGCCGCGCTCGGCGATGTAGAGCTCGTCATTGGCGGGATTGTAGATCACGCCGGCGATGATCGTGCCTTCGCGCGACAGCCCGATCGAGATCGCGAATTGCGGGATGCCGTGCAGGAAGTTGGTGGTGCCGTCGAGGGGATCGACGATCCAGGTGTGGCTCTTGTCGCCGCCCTCGCGCATGCCGCCTTCCTCGCCGATGAAGCCGTAGCCGGGCCGCGCCTTGGCGAGATCCTGGTAGAGAATCTCTTCGGCACGCTTGTCGGCGAGCGAGACGAAATTCGCCGGACCCTTCAGCGAGACTTGCAAATGCTCGATCTCGCCGAGATCGCGCTTGAGGCTGCGGCCGGCGCGGCGCGCGGCCTTGACCATGACGTTGATAGTGGCGGAATACAGCATGAGCTCTGGTCTTGATCGGGGGAAGGGGCGCGATCGCGCCATTTGAGGGGATTGGGTGCCCCGCGAGGGGCCAAACGTCAAGTCATTTGGTCCCGAGCCATTTCTTGGCGGCGGCCTCGGCCTTGGCCCTATCGTCGGCGGGCAGATCGGCGAGCTGCTTGTCCAGCTCCGGATCGCCCTTGCCAGCGGTTTTGGCCACCAGGTGCCATTTGAACCCCTCGACCTTGTCCGTGGTCGCGCCCATGCCGTTGATCAGGACCCAGGCGAGCCGGTTCTGCGCAATCGCGCTGCCCTGGCGTGACGCCTTGCGGAGCAGCGCCACGGCCGCCGGCTGGTTCTTTGGCGTGCCGGTGCCGTTGAACAGCGCGATGGCATATTCGACCTCGGCATCGACATTGTCCGCCAGTGACGCCGCCTGGAGCAGCCGTACCGCCTTGTCGGCGTCCTTCGGCACGCCGGAGCCTTCCTTGTAGAAGGTCGCGAGCGCGTATTGCGCTTCGGGAAGCCCGGCATCGGCGGCCTGGCGTAGCAGCTCGGCGGAACGCTTGACGTCCTGCGGCAGGGTCTGGCCGTCGAGATAGAGCAAAGCGAGATTATAGGCGGCCTTGGGCTCGCCGAGTTTTGCAGAGGAGGCCATCAGCTTGACCGCCTCGCCCTTGTCGACCGGGCCGCCGCGGCCCGCGATGCGCATCATGGCGAGCGCGAACATCGCCTCGCGGTCGCCGGCATCAGAAGCGCGCTTGTACCATTCGACCGCCTTGGCGTAGTCGCGCCTTATGCCCATGGCGTTGGAATAGAGCTCGCCGAGCATGGTCATGGCCTTGGCATCGCCGGTCTTGGCGCGCGCAGTGGCGAGGTCGAACGCGGTCTTGTACTGGCCACGCTGATAGGCGCCGAACACCAGATCGACGTTGGAATTGTCGGTCGCCGGCGCGGGGATCACGGTCGCGGCCGGGCTCGGCGAGGCGGACGGCTTTGGCGCCGGCGCGGCTTCCTTTTTCCTGGTGATCGTGTGCGGCGCGGTCTTTGGTTTTTCCTTTGCCGCTTCCTTGGGTTTCTGCTTTTCGGTCGGCGGGCTCGGAATCGCAGCCGGCGGCGTGATCTGGAGCTGCGCCGCCGCAGGCGCCGTCAAGAGCAGCGCGGCCAGACAGGTGATGCGCGAAAGCTTCATCTCGGGCGCTAGCTCTGGCCCACGGCGAGAGCCGCATGAGCCTTCTTGATCGCGGCGTCGGCCTCGACCAGCGCGGCCTTGGGCCCGCGCGGATCGGCCCAGATGAACTCGCCGACCAGCACGAAATCGGCGCCGCTGGCGGCGAAGTCGTGGGCCTCATCGAGCGAGGTGGCAAAGCCGACGCAGGGCGGCTCGAACAGCTCCGCCCACCAGTCCAGCCGCTCGGCGATGGCTTGCGACGACGGCCGCTGGCCCTTCGCATCGGGCTCGCCGAACAGCACGTAATCGGCGCCGATCTCGCCAGCGTTCATGGATTCGTGCCGCGTCTCAAGCCCGCCGACGCCGGCGATGCGATCGGGCTTGAGCGATGGCATCGCCTCTTCCAGCGCCGCGATGTTTGCCAGATGTGCGCCGTCGGCGCCGCCGCGCGCGACGAGCTCAGGATGGCCATCGATGAGGAGGGCTGCGCCCGCATTCTGCACCACCGGCGCCAAGGCCTTGATGCGCGAGATCATGGTGCGCTGGTCGGTCTCCGTCAGCTGCACCAGCACGGCCGCGACATCGGCGGAGGCGAGCAGGCCTGGCAACTCGGCCACCAGCGAGGCGGGATCATCGACCCGCGGCGTCGCGAGATAGAGGCGCGGCGCCGGGCGCGGTGGAGGCGATTTGTTCGACAAGATCTAGGCTGCTTTCTTTTCCAGGCTGCTTTGCCATTCGCCTTTGGAAGCGAGGCCATTCATACGCGCGCGATGACTGAAAGCGTTTTGTCCAGCCGTAACGTTCTCGGCCTTGCCGGACCAGGCCTTTTGCGGCGCGGCTTGCAGCGCGCGGCCGTAGGAGAAGGTCAGGCCCCAGGGCAGCGGGCCGAGCTTGTGCATGGCGTTGAGATGCGCAGTTGCTTCCTCATCCGACTGCCCGCCGGAGAGGAAGGCGATGCCTGGCACTGCCGCCGGCACGCACGCCTTCAGCAGCCGCAACGTCTTCTCGGCGACCTCCTCGACGGAGGCCTGCTTTGCGCACTTCTTTCCGGAGATCGCCATGTTCGGCTTCAGCACCATACCTTCGAGCGCGACGCGCTGCACGCGCAATTCCTGGAACGTCTTGTTGAGCACGCGCTGCGTCACCTCATAGCAGCGGTCGATATCGTGATCGCCGTCCATCAGGACCTCCGGCTCGACGATCGGCACGATCTGCGCGGCCTGGCACAGCGCAGCATAGCGTGCCAGCGCGTGGGCGTTGACGCCGATCGCGGTCATCGAAGGGATACCGCTGCCGATGTCGATCACGGCACGCCATTTGGCGAAGCGCGCGCCGCGCTCGTAGTATTTCGTCAGGCGCTCGGCGAGCTTGTCGAGCCCGACGGTGACGAGCTCGCCCGGGCACATCGGCAAGGCTTGCGTGCCTTCGTCGACCTTGATGCCGGGGATGGCGCCGCTGCTCTCGATCAGCTTGACCAGCGGCGTGCCGTCCTTCGCGTCCTGCCAGATCGTCTCGTCATAGAGGATCACGCCGGAAATGTACTGGCTCATGGCGTCCTTCGACCGGAACAGCATCTCGCGATAGTCGCGGCGGCTACTTTCGGTCGATTCCACGCCGATCGCGTCAAACCGCTTCTTGATGGTGCCGGAGGATTCGTCGGCGGCAAGGAGGCCCTTGCCGGGGGCGACCATGGCGGTCGCGATCCTGTTGAGCTCAGTCAGATTCATCGAGAGGTCCTCCCAAAACGATTCTGCCTTGCCTGCGAAAATAGACCGTTCTCGGGCAATTGCCGAGTTAACGTTCGTCGCAAGGTAAAGCCGTACTCTGGCATTCCGGGATGCGCCAAAAGGCGCAGGCCCGGAATCCATAACCCCAGGCTGTGGTTATGGATTCTCAGATGCGCAATTGCGCATCATAGCCCACGCTTCGCGTGCCCGGAATGACGGGAGAGGGTGCGCGATCGCTAAGCGATCTTGGGGTCGAGCTCGCCCTTGGCGTAGCGCTTGGCCATGTCGGCGGGCGTCAGGACCTTCTTGAACTTGGAGGCCTGGCCTGCGGTATTGAACTCCTGGAGCCGCTGCTTGCACAGCTTGACCATGGCTTCCATGGCGGGCTTCAGGTACTTGCGCGGATCGAACTCTTCCGGATTGTCCTTCAGCACCTTCCGGATCTGGCCGGTCATCGCCATGCGGTTGTCGGTGTCGATGTTGATCTTGCGCACGCCGTTCTTGATGCCGCGCTGGATCTCGGCGACCGGCACGCCCCAGGTCGGTTTCATCTTGCCGCCATAGGCGTTGATGATGTCCTGGAGGTCCTGCGGCACCGACGACGAGCCGTGCATGACAAGGTGCGTGTTCGGCAGCTTGCGGTGAATCTCCTCGATCACCTTCATGGCGAGGATGTCGCCGTCCGGCTTGCGGGTGAACTTGTAGGCGCCATGCGAGGTGCCCATCGCGATCGCGAGCGCGTCGACCTGGGTCTCCTGGACGAACTTCACGGCCTCGTCCGGATTGGTCAGGAGCTGGTCGTGACTCAGCTTGCCCTCGGCGCCGTGGCCGTCTTCCTTGTCGCCCATGCCGGTCTCGAGCGAGCCGAGCACGCCGAGCTCGCCCTCGACCGAGATGCCGCCGAGATGGGCCATGTCGGTCACGGTCTTGGTGACGCCGACATTGTAGCCCCAGTCGCCGGGGGTCTTGCCGTCGGCCTTCAGCGAGCCGTCCATCATCACCGAGGTGAAGCCGGCCTGGATCGCGGTCATGCAGGTCGCCGGCTCGTTGCCGTGGTCGAGATGCACGCAGACCGGGATGTGCGGATAGATCTCGGTGACCGCGTCCATCATGTGCTTGAGCATGATGTCGTTGGCGTAGGAGCGTGCTCCGCGCGAGGCCTGGATGATGACGGGCGCATCGACCTGGTTGGCCGCGTCCATGATCGCCAGCGCCTGCTCCATGTTGTTGATGTTGAAGGCCGGTACGCCGTAATCGTGTTCCGCCGCATGATCGAGCAATTGACGCAACGTGATCCGAGCCATCTGTATCTTTCTCCCGTTTGGGCCAGTTCGGCCGCTATCTACTTGGTGCGCAAGACCTCGACACCGGGCAGGGGCTTGCCTTCCATCCATTCAAGAAATGCGCCACCTGCGGTCGAGACATAGGTGAATTGACCGGCCACATGGGCCTGGTTGAGGGCCGCGACCGTGTCGCCGCCGCCCGCGATCGAGATCAGCTTCTTGGCCTTGGTGCGCTCGGCGGCATGCTTGGCGGCCGCCATCGTGCCGCGGTCGAATGGCTGCATCTCGAAGGCGCCGAGTGGTCCGTTCCAGACCAGCGTGGCGGCATCGTCGATCGCGGCATGGATGCGGACGATCGATTGCGGGCCGACGTCGAGGATCATGCCGTCGGCCGGGATCGCATCGAGGCCGTAGGCATGCGACGGCGCGTTCGCCGCGAAATGATAGGCGACGGTGGCGTCGACCGGCAGGATGATGGCGCAATTGGCGGCCTCGGCCTTCTCCATGATGCGGAGTGCAGTGGGCGCAAGATCCTTCTCGGCCAGCGACTTGCCGACGCCAACGCCCTGGGCGTGCAGGAAGGTATTGGCCATGCCGCCGCCGATCACCAGCGCGTCGACCTTGGTGACGAGGTTTTCGAGCAGGTCGATCTTGGTCGAGACCTTTGCGCCGCCGATGATCGCGATGACCGGCTTGGTCGGCGACCCCAGCGCCTTCTCCAACGCCACCAGCTCGGCCTGCATGGTGCGGCCGGCATAGGCCGGCAGCTTGTGGCCTAGGCCTTCGGTCGAGGCGTGAGCGCGGTGCGCAGCCGAGAAGGCATCATTGACCCAGATGTCGCCGAGCTTTGCGAGCTCCGCGACGAACGCCGGATCGTTCTTCTCTTCCTCTTTGTGGAAGCGGGTGTTTTCGAGACAGAGGATGTCGCCGTCCTTCAACGCCGCCACAGCAGTCGCCGCGGGCTCGCCGATGCAATCATCGGCGAAGGCGACGGGCTTGTTCACGACCTTGGACAGCGCTTCGGCAACGGGCTTGAGCGAGTCCTTGGCATCGCGGCCCTTCGGTCGGCCGAAATGCGCCAGCAGAATGACCTTGCCGCCCTTGCCCGAGATTTCGGTGATGGTCGGCGCCACACGCTCGAGCCGGGTCGCGTCGCTGACGCGCCCATTGTCCATGGGCACGTTGAGATCGACGCGCAGCAGCACGCGCTTGCCCTTCACGTCGACGTCGTCGAGGGTGCGGAATGATTTCGTCATTGGAAGGCCCTTGTCCCGGGCGCACTGCGGCGCGTAGCGCCGCTGTGCAGAACCGGGACCCACCTTGCGGCGAGTCCCGCGGTTGAATGGGTCCCGGCTCTGCGACGCAGCGTTTCACGCTGCATCGCGTCCGGGACACGAGAGTAACGCTTAGATCACCTTCGACAGCGCGACGGCGGTGTCGGCCATGCGGTTCGAGAAGCCCCACTCGTTGTCGTACCAGGCCATCACGCGCACCAGCGTGCCGTTCTGCACCTTGGTCTGGTCCATGTGGAAGGTGGCCGAGTGCGGATCGTGATTGAAGTCGATCGAGACGTTGGGCGCGGTGGTGAAGCCGAGGATGCCCTTGAGCTGCTGCTCGGAGGCGCGCTTCATCGCCTCGTTGATTTCCTTCGGGTCGGTGGCGCGCTTGGCGACGATCTTGAGATCAATCACCGAGACGTTTGGGGTCGGCACGCGGATGGAGACGCCGTCGAGCTTGCCCTTCAGTTCCGGCAGCACCAGGCCGATCGCCTTGGCAGCACCCGTGGAGGTCGGGATCATCGACATCGCCGCCGCGCGGCCGCGATAGAGATCCTTGTGCATGGTGTCGAGCGTCGGCTGGTCGCCGGTATAGGCGTGGATCGTGGTCATGAAGCCGGTCTCGATGCCGACGGTATCGTTCAGGACCTTGGCAACCGGCGCGAGGCAGTTGGTGGTGCAGGAGCCGTTGGAGACGACGAGATGCTCCTTGGTCAGCACGTGGTGATTGACGCCGTAGACGATGGTGGCGTCGGCGCCGTCGGCGGGCGCCGAGACCAGCACGCGCTTGGCGCCGGCGGTCAGATGCGCGGAGGCCTTGTCCTTCGAGGTGAAGATGCCGGTGCACTCCATCGCGATGTCGACGCCGAGATCCTTCCAGGGCAGCTTCGAGGGATCGCGCTCGGCGGTCACCTTGATCTTGTTGCCACCGAGGCTGATCGAGTCACCATCGACGGTCACTGTGCCGGGGAAACGGCCGTGAACGGAATCGAAGCGGAGCAGATGGGCGTTGGTCTCGACCGGGCCGAGGTCGTTGATGCCGACCACCTCGATGTCCTTGCGGCCGGACTCTGCGATCGCCCGCAGGACGTTGCGACCGATGCGGCCAAAACCGTTGATTCCAACGCGGACTACCATCTTTCGTCTCCTTCAATGACCGTTGTCATCCCGCCGGACGCGCGGCTAACGCGTCAGCGAGGGTTTTTTAGGGCGGACGCCCGGTTCGGCCGGGCGGAGCTTGATCATATGAGGAATTACGTAGTCCTTTTTTTTGGCAAGCTCAACTCTCAGGAAACGCGCTTCAGGACAGCGTTAACCGCGGCCTCGGCGGTAATGCCGAAGTGCTTGTAAAGGTCCTTGGCCGGCGCGCTCGCGCCGAAGGAATGCATGCCGATAAATTCGCCATCCTGGCCGATCACGGCATCCCAGCCCCAGCGCACGGCGGCCTCGATCGCGACCTTCACCGGGGCGTTGCCGATGATGGCGGCGCGCTTGGCCTCTGGTTGCGCTAACAACAGCTCGAGCGAGGGCACCGAGACCACCCGCGACGCGATGCCGCGCTCGGCGAGCTGCTTCTGGGCGGCGACCGCAATCTCGACCTCGGAGCCCGAGGCGAACAGCGATACTTTGGCCTCGCCTTGGGCCGCGACCAGCTCGTAGGCGCCTTGCTGGCAAGGGCTTTCGTTCGGCGCATTGGTGCGGAGCTGCGGCAGGTTCTGCCGTGTCAGGACGAGGACTGTCGGCCCGTCGATGCGATTGAGAGCGAGTTCCCAGCACTCGGCAACCTCGATGGAATCGCAGGGGCGGAACACGCGCATGTTGGGAATGGCGCGAAGTGCTGCGAGATGCTCGACCGGCTGATGGGTCGGGCCGTCTTCACCGAGCCCGATGGAATCATGCGTCATCACATAGACGACGCCGGCGCCCATCAGCGCGGCGAGGCGCATCGCCGGCCGCGCATAGTCGGTGAACACCAGGAAGGTCGCGCCGTTCGGCGCGAAGCCGCCGTGCAGGAAGATGCCGTTCATGGCGGCACACATGCCGTGCTCGCGGATGCCGTAATGGATGAAGCGGCCCTTCGGCGTCTTGGCCGAGAAGCCGGTCGCCGACTTCGCCTTGTTGTTGTTGGAGCCGGTGAGGTCGGCCGAGCCGGCCAGGAATTCCATCGGCATGGCGCCAGCAATGACTTCGATCACGGCTTCCGACGATTTGCGGGTCGCCGCAGTCATCGGCTTTTCCAAGAGCTCCTTCTTGTAGGCGCGCACCGCCTTTGCGAGCGCGGCCGGACGCTCATGGCGCAGGCGGCGCTCGAACTCGGCGCGCTTGCGGCTGCCGAGCTCACCGAGCCGTCCCTCCCATTCCTGCCGTGCGGCTACGCCGCGGCTGCCTGCTGCGCGCCAGGCCTCGAGCACGTCGTCCGGCACCGAGAACGGCTCGAGCGAGATGCCGAGATTTTCCTTGGCCGCCTTGAGCTCGTCGGCGCCGAGCGCCTCGCCATGCGCCTTCGCGGTGCCGGCCTTGTGCGGCGCGCCGTAGCCGATGGTGGTGCGGCAGGCGATCAGCGTCGGCTTGCTGGATTTCTTGGCGCGGGTGATGGCGGCTGCGATCGCGGCCTGGTCCTGGCCGTCGATCTTCTCGGCGGCCCAGCCGCAAGCCTTGAATCGCTTCACCTGGTCGACGGAATCGGAGATCGAGGTCGGGCCGTCGATCGAGATGCCGTTGTCGTCGTACAGCACGATCATCTTGTTGAGCTTCCAGTGCCCGGCCATCGCGATCGCTTCCTGCGACACGCCCTCCATCAGGTCGCCGTCGGAGGCGATCACATAGGTGTGGTGGTCGACGATCTTCTTGCCGAACTCGGCGGCGAGCATCTTCTCGGCGAGCGCCATGCCGACCGCAGTGGAGATGCCCTGGCCGAGCGGGCCGGTGGTGGTCTCGATGCCCTTGGTGTGGAAGTTCTCGGGGTGGCCGGGCGTCAGCGAGCCGAGCTGGCGGAACTGCTTGAGCTGGTCCAGCGTCATGTCCGCATTGCCGGTGAGATACAGCAGCGCATAGAGCAGCATCGAGCCGTGGCCGGCGGAGAGCACGAAGCGGTCGCGGTCGGGCCAGTCAATTGCGGCGGCGTCGAATTTCAAGAACTGCGTGAACAGCACCGTGGCCATGTCGGCGGCGCCCATCGGCAGGCCAGGATGGCCGGACTTCGCCTTCTCGACGGCATCCATTGCGAGGCCGCGGATCGCGTTGGCCATACGGGTGTGGTCGACCTGCGTCATGTCTGAAATCCGTCTGAAATGAGGCGCTTGGCGACGGTGTACGCCCGCGCGGGAAGGAGCCTTTCGGCCACTGGAGGTCGGGGCTGAAATAGCACCTCGGTTCCGGGAGTCCAAGGCAATCAAACGCTGGTTTGGCCGTAAAAGTTGCTTAGCAGTGCATAGTTTCGCGGCGGCGTTGCGCTTCGCTAGCTTGCCACGTAAATTTCTGCTTCTAACCGCTTGCCGAACCGAGTCTTTTGCCGGCCGGCAAGCCCGGATTCAAAGGCCACAAGGTCCGCCGCTGACTGCATGAACGATCGCGTTTCCAACAGTTCCGCCATGACGGAGTCCTCGGCCGTCGAGATCGAGATTGCGACCCGCAGGCTCATGGCGGCGCTCGACTCGCTCGAGAGCGCGGTCGAGCGGCGGCGCGATGCCGATCGCGACGAGAACGAGCTTGCGACGCGAATCCAGGCGCTGGGCGCGGACCGCTCGCGGCTTGCCGACGAGCTCGACGGCGCGCTGGTGAAGGCGCGCAAGCTCGAGCGCACCAACCGCGAGATCTCCGATCGGCTGGATTCCGCGATCGTCACGATACGCTCGGTACTTGATACCGGAGAGGATGGATGAGCCACATCAACGTCACCATCAACGGCCGGCAATACCGCATGGCCTGCGAGGAGGGCCAGGAGGTGCGGCTGCTGAAGCTCGCCGAAAGCCTGGAGACACGGATCCAGTCGCTGCGCGGAAAATTCGGCGAGATCGGCGATGCGCGGCTCACCGTGATGGCGGCGCTGACCGTCTGCGACGAGCTGCTGGACGCCGGCAACCGCATCCGCACCATGGAGCAGGAGATGGGCGAGCTGCGGGATTTCCGCAATGCCGCCGTCGAGCGCGCCCGGATGACCCAGACCGCGGTGGTGAATGCGCTGAACTCTGCCGCCGAGCGCATCGAGAAGTCGACCCAGGTCCTGAACCGGACCGTCGGCAACGGGATCGCCATCGGCTGACCGTTCACCGGGCTGGTGATTCGTCAGTATCGTTGTTACATTGGCCAGGCGAGGCTGCGACGCGCGTCCGGAGCCATATATCCCCGGGGCCTTATCGATCCTTTAGGGAACTGTCCCTGGCCGGGCCCGTGGGCCCGGACATATGGTGCCCACCTACTTTCGTAGGGAACTCCGGGATCGCCGCTTCAACGGCGTTTGCGGCTTCGCACTTTGTTTTCTTCCGGTTCGTGCCTGTCGAAATTGCGTCCCCGGCATGCTTACGGTTCAATTTCGGTGTCATGCCCCGCGCAGGCGGGGCATCCAGTACGCCGCGGCGTTCGAGTGTGAACACCATCGCCTCTGGAATACTGGATCACCCGCCTTCGCGGGTGATGACGACGGAGACCCAGCGCATGTCCAACTCCAAAGCCGAACTCCGCGCCAAAGCCCTCGCTAAACGCGACGCGCTGAGCGAGAAGAAGCGCACCGCCTCCGCCACCAAGCTCGCCAAGCGCGGGCTGCCGTTCAAGCTCCTGCCGGGCAGCATCGTCTCCGGCTATTCGCCGATCCGCAGCGAGATCGACCCCGTGCCGCTAATGAGGATGCTCGCCGAGGAGGGCGCGCGGCTTGCGCTGCCTTGCGTCACCGCACGCGGCCAGGCGCTGGTCTTCCGCATCTGGCATCCGAATGACCGGCTGATGCTCGGCCCGCTCGGGATTCCCGAACCGTCGCCGGCAGCGGCCGAGATCATCCCGGACATCATGCTGACGCCGCTCGCGGCCTTCGACCGGCTCGGCCATCGCATCGGCTACGGCGCGGGGCATTACGATTTCACCTTCGCGCACCTGCGCAAGACCAAGCAGATCGTCGGGATCGGGCTTGCTTTTGCAGCGCAAGAGATCGAAGCCGTTCCGGCACTATCCCACGACGTCGCGCTGGATTATGTGCTAACGGAATCGGACGTGTTTGATTTCCGGAGCTCTGAAGTTGCGCATTCTCTTCGTGGGTGATGTCGTCGGCCGTGCGGGACGCAATGCCATCGCCGAATATCTGCCCGGCATGGTCAAGGACTGGTCGCTCGATTTCGTCGTCGTCAACGGCGAGAATTCCGCCGGCGGCTTTGGCATCACGGAAGCGATCTACCAGGAGTTTCTCGACGCCGGCGCCGACGCGGTGACGCTCGGCAACCATTCCTGGGACCAGCGCGAGGCGCTGGTGTTCATCGAGCGCGCCGAGCGCCTGGTGCGGCCCGCAAACTATCCGCGCGGCACGCCCGGCCGTGGAGCTGCGCTGGTCGAGACCAAGAACGGCAAGCATGCGCTCGTCGTCAACGCGCTTGGCCGCGTCTTCATGACGCCGTTCGACGATCCCTTCGCAGCACTCGAGCGCGAGCTCGGCGCCTGCCCGCTCGGCATTGCGGCGGACGCGATCGTCGTCGATTTCCATTGCGAGGCGACCAGCGAGAAGCAGGGCATCGGCTTCTTCTGCGACGGCCGCGCCAGCCTCGTCGTCGGCACCCACACCCATGTGCCGACCGCCGACCACCAGATCCTCACCGGCGGCACCGCCTACATGACCGACGCCGGCATGACCGGCGACTACGACTCCATCATCGGCATGCAGAAGGAAGAGCCGCTGCGGCGGTTCACGTCGGGGATTCCGTCGGGGAGGTTCGAGCCGGCAGCGGGTGTCGCGACGCTCAGTGGCGTGGCTGTGGAAACGGACGACGCGACGGGCCTCGCGCTGCGGATCGCGCCGGTGCGCGCAGGTGGCCGGCTGGAGCCGGCGACGCCGAAGTTCTGGTTGAGCTGAACGGCGCAGCCACACATTCAGTGTCGTCCCGGCGAAGGCCGGGACCCATAACCACAGGCAGTAGTTTGGCGAAGACTGGTTGTTTCGGGACTGGCGCCGTCCTCAATCGATAGATCACGCGGTATGGGTCCCGGCCTTCGCCGGGACGACGATAATCACTCCGCCGTCTGCTCCCGCAGCTCCGCGACATCCTTTGCCGTGAGCTTCGAGCCCTTCGTCCCAAACCGCGCCGTCACGTAGTTCGCCACGGCTGCGATCTCGTCGTCGCTATACGCATTGCCGAACGCCGGCATCGAGAGTGCGCTGTCGGGCGTGTGGCGCTTGGTGCCGGAGAGCACGATCTGCGCGACGTTGGTGGCGGCGGGGTCGTTGACGGCCCAGGTGCCGGTCAGCGTCGCCATCGGCGACACCGGGCTTTCGCCGCTCCAGCCGTGGCAGCTGGCGCAGGCGCTGGCGAACACCTTCTTGCCGCGGGCATCCGCCGTCACGCCGTCCTTGTGCGAGGCGGGCGCGATCGGCGCGGTGCCGGCCGGAAGGTCGGGCGAGGGCACCGGCGGCACGCTGCGCAGATACGCAACGATGCCGCGGATGTCTTCGGGGGCGAACTGGCTGAAGCTGTGGTCGACGGCTTCGCCCATCGGACCCGAGGCCGAGCCATGGCCCGGCGCGTGGCCGAGCGACAGATAGGCGATCAGATCCTCGTCGCGCCAATTGCCGAGACCGGTCGCCTTGTCGGAGGAGATGTTGAAGGCGTGCCAGCCGGCGGTGATGGCGCCGGCGAACTTCTTGCGGTTGTCGAGCGCAAAGCCGAGATTGCGCGGCGTGTGGCACTCGCCGCAATGCGCCAGCGCTTCGGCGAGATACGCGCCGCGATTCCACTCCGGGCTCTTCGAGGCATCAGGCGCAAAGCGCGTGTCCGGATTGAACACGGCCGACCAGAACATCATCGCCCAGCGCTGGTTGAACGGGAACGACAGCGTGTTCTCCGGCGCCTTTGCGGCCACCGCCGGCAGGCTGAACAGATAGGCCTTCACCGTCAGCACGTCCTCGTCGGTCATGAAAGTGTAGGACGTGTACGGCATTGCCGGGTAGAGCCGCGCGCCGTCATGGCGCTTGCCATGCTGGACCGCGTTGAGGAAATCCTGGTCGCTGTAATTGCCGATGCCGGTGTCCTTGTCCGGCGTGATGTTGGTCGAATAGAGCGTGCCGAACGGCAGCTTGAAGCCGAGCCCGCCGGAGTATTCCTTGTCGCCGGGCTTGGTATGGCAGACCATGCAGTCGGCCGCTTTCGCCAGATATTCACCGCGTTCGACCAGGCTCGCCTTCTCCAGCGAAGCCGGCACGCCTGTCGGCTTGCCGGCGCGATAATCCGCCAGTGCCACCTTGGTGCCGCCGGCGAAAT
The DNA here is from genome assembly GCF_000938285.1 of Bradyrhizobium sp. LTSP857. Taxonomy (NCBI): domain Bacteria; kingdom Pseudomonadati; phylum Pseudomonadota; class Alphaproteobacteria; order Hyphomicrobiales; family Nitrobacteraceae; genus Bradyrhizobium; species Bradyrhizobium sp. LTSP857. Next base: position 304,120 of record NZ_JYMS01000019.1, read on the forward strand.
CGAGCGGGCCGGGCCCGCGGATGATCCAGACGCCGAGCGCCACCGCGACGATGGCGATCACGACCAGGCTTGCGAGGATGCGCATTGTCTTGCTCATGCCTTCCTCCCGGCAGCCAGGAGTTTGCGGTCGATCGGCAGGCGCCGCAGCGCCACGCCGGTTGCGGCGTAAATCGCGTTGCGCAGCGCCGGCGGTCCGGCGTTGACGCCGGCCTCACCGATGCCGCCGGGCGCTTCGCCGCTCTTGACCACGGTGACGTCGATCTTCGGCGTCTCGTTGATGCGCATCATGCGGTAGTCGTGGAAGTTCGACTGCTGCACGCGACCCTTGTCGATGGTGATTTCGCCATAGAGTGCGGCGGTGAGGCCGAAAATCAATCCGCCCTCGATCTGCGCCTTTACCGTATCGGGGTTGACGGCGATGCCGGTGTCGACGACCGAGGTGATGCGGCGGAGCACGATCTCGCCGATGTCGTCGATCTCCGCTTCCACCACGGTCGCGATGAAGCTCGCGAATGACGGCTGTACGCAAACGCCGCGGCCGACGCGCGCCGGCAGCGGCTGGCCCCAGCCGGATTTTTCAGCCACTTGGTTGAGCACGGAGAGCATGCGCGGGTTCTTGGTCAGCATGGACTTCCGGAAGTCGATCGGATCCTTGCCGGCTTTGCGCGCCAGCTCATCCATCGCGCATTCGATGGCGAACACGTTGTTGTTCGGACCGACGCCACGCCAGAAGCCGGTCGGCACCGCCGGCGGTTCAGCACGGACATATTCGACGTGGAAGTTGGCGAAGTCGTAGGGCGCATCGACCGCGGCATCGATCGCGTCGATGTCGATGCCCTTCTGGAACGCCGGCGGCAGCCAGCGCGCCAGGATCGCCGAGCCCGCGATCTTGTACTTCCAGGCCGCGACCTTGCCGTCGACCAGCGTTGCCGTGACCTGGTCGCGATAGACCGGGCGGTAGACGTCGTGCTGGATGTCCTCCTCGCGGGTCCATATCACCTTGACGGGATAGTCGACCTGCCTGGCGATCTTCACCGCCGCGACCACCATGTCCGGCTCGAGCTTGCGCCCAAAGCCGCCGCCGAGCAGGTGCTGGTTGACGATCACCTTGTCAGCGGGAACGCCGGCCGCCTTCGCGGCCTCCGATTGCACGCGCGTCATGATCTGCGTGCCGGTCCAGATCTCGCAGGCATCCGGCCTGACGTGGACGGTGGCGTTGATCGGCTCCATCGAGGCGTGCGCGAGGAACGGCAGTTCGAAGCTTGCCTCGAACTTGTCGCCGGTTGCGAGCGCCTTGGCGATGTCGCCGGTGGACTTCGCGACCACTCCATCCTTGGCGCTGGCATCGCGCAGGTCCTGCCAGATGTCTTTGGTACTGATCCCTGCGTGCGGGCCTTCGTTCCACTCGATCTTGAGCGCTTCGAGACCTTTCTTTGCCGCCCACATGTGATCACCGATCACGGCGACGGCGTCGTCGAGCACGACAACCTTGCGCACGCCGGCAACTTTCATCGCGGCGCTGTCGTCGACCTTCCCGACCTTGCCGCCGAATACCGGGCAATTGGCTATCGCGGCGATCTTCATCCCGGGCAGGATCGCGTCGATGCCGTAGAGCGCCTTGCCGTTGACCTTGTCCGGCGTGTCGAGTCGCTTCAGCGGCTGGCCGATGAGGACGAAGTCCTTGGGGTCCTTGACCGCGGCGTCCTTGGGCGGCGTCTGGCCCTGCGCGGCGAGCGCCAACTCGCCATAGCCGAGCTTGCGGCCGCTTGCGGCATGCGCGACCTCGCCCTTTGATGCCGTGCAGCTTGCGGCGTCAACGCCCCATTGGCTGGCCGCGGCCTGCACCAGCATCGCGCGCGCGGTGGCGCCGGCCTTGCGCAGCGGCATCCACCATGCGCGGATCGAGTTGGAGTTGCCGGTGACCTGGAGGCCGAAGGTCGGATTGGCGTAGAGCTTGTCGTTGGGCGGGGCGTGCTGCACCTCGACCTTGCTCCAGTCGGCGTCGAGCTCCTCGGCGAGCACCGCCGAGATCGAGGTGTAGGTGCCCTGGCCCATTTCGACCTGCGGCATCATGAGAACGGTGCGGCCGGTCTCGTCGATGCGGATGAAGGCGTTGGGTGCGAACTTGCCGTCGGTCGCATCGCGCTGAACCGGCTCGTTGACGGCGGCGCGCAACGGCAGATGGAAGGCAAGCAGGAAACCGGTGGCGAGACCGCCGGTCAGCAGCGTGCGGCGGGAAACGTTCGGAAGAGTCTTCTCTGTGATCATAGCGGGCCTCACGACTGACGGCCGGAGGCGGCCAGCTTGATGGCCTCGCGGATGCGCACATAGGTGCCGCAGCGGCAAATGTTGCCGGCCATCGCGGCGTCGATGTCGGAATCGTCAGGGTTGGGCGTTGCCGCCAGCAACGCCGCGGCCGACATGATCTGGCCGGACTGGCAATAGCCGCACTGGATCACTTCGGCATCGAGCCAGGCCTTCTGGACCTTCGCGCCCGACGGCGTGGTGCCGACATGTTCGATGGTGGTGATCGCGCGGTTTGCGACCGCGCTGACCGGCAGCACGCAGGAGCGCACGGCCTTGCCGTCGACATGCACCGTGCAGGCGCCGCATTGCGCGATGCCGCAGCCGAATTTGGTGCCGGTCATCCCCAGGATGTCGCGCAGCACCCAGAGCAGCGGCATTTCGGGCGGCGCATCGAAGGATTTCGTCTCGCCGTTGATGGTGAGAACAGTTGCCATATGCATCTCCTTGCCTGGCGATCGCTTACGGCGATCAGGTCGGCGAATTGGCGCGACCACAATTATACCGATGCAAACGATGAAGCATCGAAATTTCAGCAATGCATATTTGCGCGACTGACGCGTCAGGCCATGACGTTCACGACTTTGTGCGGCGCTACGTGCTACGCTTTTGGGCTAATTGAGATGATAATCGTCATGTTTTGACGCGTTTTCGTCAGATGCGCTGGTGACGGCCGCAGATGATCGTGCGAATGCGCAAAATCATGCGATGACGAAATTCGTGCGATTGGGAAAGTCGGGCGCGGGCGAGGACATTGCGCCTGACGGGATCAATCGCAATGACGCAAAAAAGCCAACGTGCCCGACGATGGCATCGTGCTCCTGTTTTGCCCGACGGAGCAACGGCTTTACCAGGCGCCTGTAGCGTGATGGGTTGAAGTCTGGTCGAGTTCGGCCGACGGCACAGCTCTTTCCGTTCCCTTTCACCGCCTAAGCCCCCTGGTGAGGAACCTTCCACCGCCCGACATGCGTTTGATCGTCCCGAAGGGGCGCTCAACGGTACATCGTCGGATCGTCATCAAGCTGGGGTCGGCGCAAATTCTCGCCTCCATTCGGTCCAGAGCGCCCAGATCGACCAACCTATGGATGGTGCGCTGGACACCGGGCGTACATCGCGGCTTCAACCTGCAGCTCGGGCAGGCCGACGTGCGATATCGGATCGCCCGGTTCCGGGTGTGTAGACCAGACGGACGAAGGGTCTCTCCGGCCGGACAGCGGATGGTGTCGCAAGCGTCGCCGGCGACCTGCTGCGCGTTAGAGCGTTTCCTTGATTAATTGAATCGAGAGGGATTCCTTCAGAGGTCGGTTTATGATTCAAGATGCTGGCTGGATTGGAGGCCAGCATCAGATGGTCCGACCTCTTTCGAATGATCTTCGGGTCAGGGCGGTGGCGGCAGTCGAGGCCGGAGATAGCTGCCGGGCGGTGGCGAGCCGTTTTGGGGTTGCGGTGTCGTCGGTCGTGAAGTGGTGCCAGCGCCAGCGCGCGACCGGCTCAGTGGCACCGGGCAAGATGGGCGGTCATCGCAAGCCGGTTTTGGAGCCGCATCGGGCATTCATCGTCGAGCGGCTCAAGCAGACGCCGCATCTGACGCTGCACCAGTTGAAGGACGAACTCGTCGCGCAAGGCATCAAGGTCTCGCACAACGCGGTGTGGATGTTTCTGCGGCGCGAAGGCCTGCGGTTTAAAAAAAACACTGTTCGCCCTTGAGCAGGGCCGAACTGACGTGGCGCGCCGGCGGCAGCGCTGGCATGGCTTCCAGGCTCGCCTTGACCCGCAGCGGCTGGTGTTCATCGACGAGACCTGGATCAAGACCAACATGGCTCCGCTGCGTGGCTGGGGGCCAAAAGGCGAGCGGTTGCGGGGCTTCGCGCCGCACGGCCATTGGCGCACCATGACCTTCCTGGGTGCGTTACGCTGCGATCGGCTCGCCGCCCCTTGCGTGTTCGACGGTCCGATCAACGGCGACAGCTTCCGCGCCTATGTCGAGCATCAGCTCGTCCCGGTGCTGAAGCGAGGCGACATCGTCGTCATGGACAATCTGGGAAGCCACAAATCCGCAGCGGTGCGCCGCCTCATTGCCGACGCCGGCGCAAGGCTCTGGTATCTGCCGCCATACTCGCCCGACCTCAACCCGATCGAGCAGGCGTTCGCCAAGATCAAGCACTGCATGCGTGTCGCACAAAAACGCACCGTCGAAGAGACATGGCGTCATATCGGCCATCTCGTCGGCACCTTCAATCCCCGCGAATGCAGCAACTACTTCGCTAATGCAGGATACGCTTCAATCAAAATGTGAAACGCTCTA
>NZ_JYMS01000002.1:0-368 GCF_000938285.1 Bradyrhizobium sp. LTSP857
TGATCGTCGCAGCACCTGCGGTGATCGAAGCCGTCCTCACGCCGCTCGCCAGATCGATCGCACTCAAGAGATCGTTGACGGTCGCAGTCGGCGTACCCGAGGTGCCGAGATAGACGGTGGTGTTGCCGCTGCCGTCGGTGACGAGGTTGCCGCTGACGCCCGAACCGGACGCAACCGCAGTGCTCGCCGGGGCAGCGCCCGCACGGAAGGTGATGGTCTTGCCGTTGACGGTCAGCGTGTCGCCGTCGGCGGGCTGGGCGTTGCCGGCCAGGCCGGTCGCACTGGTGCCGCTGGCGGCGATCAGGGTGATGGTGCCAGTCAGGGCGGTGGTGCCGCCGGCGCCGGTCGTTGCCGTCGAACCCGTCAGG